>JAZUAF010000023.1:0-128490 GCA_045637865.1 Christensenellaceae bacterium | reverse complement strand
TGTTTTTTTAATTTTGAAAAACGTTAAAAAAAGTTTTAAAAAACTGTTGACAAATGAAAAAAATTATTCTATACTTTTTATCCAATTCGAAAAATGGCGAAAATTATTTTAAATTTCTTAAATGAAAAAATAGCGTTTCTTTTTTCGGGGAACGAGTAGTTTCATTAACGAGGGTTGAAAATTATTTTTGTTATTTTTTGAAAAAATTTAATAGAAGGAAAAATGAGCAAAATGAAATGGCGTATTAAATTTTTAATTTCGCTGGTTCTTGTTCCACTCATGTTTCTTTCCTTCATAACTTCATTCCTCTTATTTTTTGAGGCAAGAGCTGAGAGCCCGGGATACAATAAAAAAATTGTTGCCGTCGTCTATGACAACTCCGGCTCAATGATGATAGGTTCTCGTGATGGTTATGCGACCTATGCGATGCAAGGCTTAATGTCGGTGCTTGACTCAAAAGATATGATGTACGTGTTCCCACTAAACTACAGTGGGTCGGCTGCTAACAAGGGGATATTTGTTGACCTAGAAAACTCGGATAGAAATTCTGTTGTGCAAAGCGTTATAGCTAACGACAATTTTGAATCGGGTGACGGAACTCCATCTGCCGCAGTTGGCAGGGCAGTGAGTTGGCTTTCAAGTCAAGGCTTAAACAAAGATGAAGTTTTAGAGGGGAAAGAATTCTGGCTAGTAATTTTGTCCGATGGAGAATTCGATGCCGTGAATGGTGTGAAGAAGCCGACGAGCGAAATTATAAGGGAAAGCATTTCCGGCTACGTTGGACTTCAGACAGTATACTTCGGCATCTGTGCAAGCGACAATATGAAAATCGACGACCTCGTTGCAGAGAACTCGGCAGTATCGGCGTACTATACCTACAACGCAACAGAGATAATCAGTGCGATGCAGGATATCACTAACAGGACTACTGGAAGGTACACGATGACGACGGGGATAACGCAAAGTGGCACGACGATGGAAGTGGACCTCTCAACCTGTGGATTCTCAGTGGTGAGCGTTGCAGTACTTGCGCAGGGCAGTGGTGAAGCCGTAAACTTAACAAAGGTTGAATGTGCTTCCACCGACGTAATATTGTCTAGACCGTGTTCGATGGCTTCCAGCACTGTTAACATTTCTGGATACTCTGCAATGATTCTGCCAAACAACAGCACTGGTTACTTGAGTGGTGATAAACTTAAGTTAACGTTCAACTCTGTTCCGGGGAGTGTCACAATTCTCTTAGAGCCGGCAATCACTATGTCGTCAACCTTGCAACACTATGATGGTGGAGCCTGGAAGGATATTGACGAGGAGACGGTTAACACCACCTTAAAGAAAGGGGCTCAACTTAGAACTAAATATAAACTCGTCGATAAGCTTACAGGAAAGGACCTAACCGATATATTGAGTGACGTTACGGCAACGGTTTCATACAACGGACAGATTACTCCATACGAACAAGGCTTCGTTTTAGAGACGGGCAAGAAGGAAGTGGCTCTTTCCGTTAAGGTGAATATAAGTGGTTCAAGTTACACCTTATACAATTCGTGGATTTGTTATATTGATGAAAACCCAACTACTTTCAGAATTGAGACCAAGACGACTAAGGACTACGGTGGAAATTCCGAAAAGGTAAAAATCGATTACACAATATATTATGATAACGCAAAGGTCGCAAAGGCTGACTTCGAGGGAAGCAAGGCAACGCTTAGTTGGAATTTCCTTGGACTAACTAACCCAGCAGGACAAAACGTTACACCTGATAGCGTAAATCTCAACGATAACGGAACGATATCGGTAGTGTTCTCGACCAAGCAAGGTGAGTACGGTGCGTACACGGCTAAGCTGAAGGTTATAAATATTGAAACTAGACGCTCGAGGACAAGTACTGAAGCAGTTAAGTATTATCCAACGGCATTGAGCCTTGAAGCTAAATCCAAAACGGAGATGAGCTTAACCCTAAACAAGTTAAAGACAAACACGGAGAAGTTCGAATTTGCTTTAGATTCTAGAGGTTATCCAATAAGCTTTGATTCAGGAGTAGTTAAATACAAGCTGACTATTGCCGGAACGGACGTGACGACTTTAGCTACCGTTAACGGAAACTTAATTTCCTTTATACCCGATACGACGACAATGACTGGAAGTCTTGGCAACGTTGGGGAGAAAGAAGTGAAACTTGAGGTTTGGTCGGCAGAAGATAATTCGGTAAAGACCTCCTTGAGTGGAAAACTTGATTTAGCAAATTCCGTTTACGTTATTGAAACAATGCCCCAAACTACCGAAGTAGATATTTACGATTTGAAAAATTGTAGTGCTAAAATCTATTATAAGGTAGGAATTGACGGTGAATGGCTAAACGAAGAGCAACTAAACGTCGCCCTAGAAGATAAGTCGTTAACAGTGGATACACATCCGTTTGGTTGGATACTTCTCTTGCCGACGGAGGCAACTACTACTGTTGAGACTGTTAACGGCAATGCGATAGTTTGCGTGTCGATAGGGACAGGATGGTTTTCTCCGTTAGATTCGTTAATGGCGTCGTTCATATCCACAGGGGATAAGACGGTAACTTTGAAATACGGAGGTGCCGAGGGCAATGGTGTATTTAATTTAACACCCGTTTCCTTTGTGTCAAGATTATGGCGCTGGATAGTAATAATCGTTACAGTATATATTATCGTACATATTGTGTTGTGGTTAATCGGCTTTGCAGTCGCTAAGAGCTTGCCTAGGGGCGTAATGGTGAGAATTACCTTAAACCAAGTGATGCCCACTCAAGCAGTAAGCGCAACCACAAAGAGTGTCAATATGACCAATAAAGAAAAGGTTAAGTGGCACTTAAAGAGGTTTATACCATTTAAGGAGTTTATGAACCAAGAGGAGGTTACTCTTTACGGCATTAAGCTAATGGTTACTAGCGATAGAGAACGCAGACTTTGCTTAAGTAGAACAATGGGCGAGGTCGTAGTTCTTGCAGACGATGAAGACAAGACGTATCTCGATTTTATAGAATATAAGAGAAAGTGGAGAAATTACGTTAACGGCAACAAAAAGCCGAAGCTAGCAAGTTTCTCTACTAAGAAGTTCAACTATCTGTTAGAAGATAGGGACAAAGAGCATAAGGCAGGCAAAATCCTCGGTGTTAACGAAACCTGTTACACTACGAGGGATGAAAAGGGACGAATTGTAAATATCACGTTCTTTATTCAAACGAAATAAAAATGTAAAACTGATTATAGAAAAAATTAAGGAGAAAAAATATGAAAAATATACTTTTAATCGGTGTAGGTGGAACAGGTAGTAAAACCGTTGATACCTTATTCCAAAAGGTAAAAGAACTTGGTCGTCAAAACGACAACAACATTTCTGCAATCGTTTTTGACACTGACGCAGGCGATATTAAAAAGATTGAATGTGCAGTGCCAATTCCTATGGCAGATAACGCAAGCGTAGGTACCATTTGTGATAGAATCGGTACCGAATACATAAAGGAATGGTTCCCCTGTGGAGATAAAGCAATTCGTTCACAGGAAATGTTCAGGGGCGCATCTCAGTGGAGAAAGAAATCATATCTCGCTTTCTTAAACCTTATGAACAAACCCAAATTCCGTTCTGCATTTGTTAGCACTTTGGAAAAAATGACTCTAGACCCCAGCGCACCCTGTGAAGTTTACATTATTTCATCCGTTGCAGGTGGTACCGGTTCAGGTTCGTTTATTCCAATTGCACTCTTTGCAAAGAGATATCTTCGTAAGAATCTTGGCAAGAGCCCAATTATCAACGCGATGATTGCTCTTCCAGATATCTATTCTGAGAGCCAGACTCCTGAAAACAACACTAAGATTTATGCTAACGCTTACGCAATTTTCCGTGAGCTTAACGCTATTAACCTCGTTTCAAGAGGCTACAACAAGGGCGACCAATTAAAGAAGAAAACCCCCATTAAGTTCAGAATCGGTAACCCCGATGAACCCAACGTTGGCGTACTTTTCGACTCTTTGGACAAGTCTTTCTGGACTCCCGAAGCAGCTCCCTTTACTCAGGTTTTCGTGCTTGACAAAATTCCCAACGTAACCTCCGTTACTGCACACAATATCGTTCTTGCTAACTCGCTTTACAGCCTTATTTGTACTGATATCGGCGATAAGTTTGATAGTGAAATTTCTAACCACGAACTTTTACACTCTCAAAACAATGGTAGTGGCGCAATATATGCAGGTATTTCTACTTCGGAAATTCGTTTCCCCAAAGAAACCATATTAGATTACGTTGCTCACAAGAAAACTGTTATGTCTTGCGAAGGCGAATGGCTTACTCTCCACAATGCAGTAGAAGCTAAGATTCGTGAAAACGAGCTTCAGGCAAAAGAAATGGGTAGAGCATACACGATGGGTGACGCAGGATATGCAAACATCGTGCTTGAGGAACTTGAAAACGACATCGAAAACAACGATGGCAAAATCAACGATATCGTTGAAAAAGGTACCAGCGTTTATGATGAGGAAGGAAATAAAGATTCCACCACTAACACTGCTGAAGTTTACTTTGAAAAGTTAAATAGAGTAATTGGCAAAAAGATTCCCGCAACTTTAATTAAGAGGGAAAACGTTGAAAAGGCTTTCTCAGAAGCAGATATCACCGACATTGAATCGGTTTGTGACCTCGCTTTAGAATCAAAGAAAGAAATCCTAGGCTACTTTAGTGAATGTATTGAGTCAATCAAGAGAATGAAAACTTCTTTGAGCGATTCTATCATTAGCCTTGACAAGAAAAAGGACTTCCTTGCAAATAAAGACCTTTCTTTAGTAAACGGAATCTTAATGAACGGTGGAAAATATTTACACCCAGTAGCAGCAATGGTTCAGCTTGCTAGAATTAAAGTAAAACTCGCTGCCGCAATTAAAAAAGAGGACGTTGATTTTGCAGAAATGCTTAAAAAACGTGAAATTGCAGACGTTCCTGCTAAGTTCATGACTTTAGGCGCAGACTTTATCGAGGGTGGTGAAGAAGGCGATGCAAAGAAGAAGAAAATGAACTTCAAAAAGAGCGCATACGTTGGAATGAAGGAACTCCGTTTCACCAACATCTGCTCTAATCCCGATGAATATAGAGAAGCTGGTAAGACGGATAAGAATGCAGACGCTTATGCACTTAAGGCAGACGCTTTAGCTATTCTCGAAAACATCAAGAGCGCAGCAGTTAAAGAACTTAAGTTCATAATCTTCTCTGCTATATCTAGAGCAGTTGACGTTCTTATTTCAAAGTATCGTGCGTTCTTCGTTAGATTCGACAAGGAAAAAATCAACCTCATTGAAGCAACTAAGGACGTTTTGAGAAGAGATTGTGGAATTATCGACAGTGTTATCAATATTTATTCTTCTAAGGAAGATAAAGAAAAGATTTTAGACAACGTATTGAACGCTGCAGGTCCTGCAACTGATAGAGAAATCACTGAAACAAACGATATCGTAGGTAAGGGCGTATTTGCAAACGTATTTGCATCTGCTTGTGCCGAAGTTAATCAAGGTCAGGAATTCAACGATAAGGATGCAGGCGCAATTAGGTCGTTATTCAGCAATATGATTGAGGCAAACAAAAAGGCTATCTTAGTTAGCGATGCTTTTGCTGAAATCAACAACTACAACGTTGTTGAGGCAATTAAAGCTTCTTGTGGTGATAGCCCTGAAAAGCTTAGAGACAGACTCAAAAATTACTTCTCTACTGCTTGCGAAACGGCTAAACCCTCCATCAAGATTGATAACAGGGAAGAGCTTGGCGACGTAGTTGCACCCTCTAACGTAACCGTATTTATGATGAGTGAAAATACCGGTAGATACATTAAGAGAAATGCAGACGTGTTCGATATTAGACTTCCTGCAGACCAAAGTAAGGAAGGCAAGATTATTGAAGCTTGCGCTGAACAATTTATCAGAGCTTATTCTGGAGATGATACTGCTAGAGTTGCCGTTGTATCTTCAATGAACGATAACGTGTTATATTGCACCGGTGAGATTATGGATATTTCACCCTTAAGAGTTGCAAAATTCAACGAGCTTGGTGAGGACAACCTCTACTTTACACACTATCAAAAGGCTATCTATAATTGGAAGCACTATGAAACGGAAATGTGGAACCCCCACCTTGGCAACAACCTCCACTTGCGTGGATATCTCCCTTATATGAATGAAAAGATGGAGAAAATCTACGACGACAAGATGATTAAAGCGTTGTTCTACGGCTTCTGGTTTAATAACCTCATTTCTGCACCTAGAGTTGGAAGAAAGACCACTAAGAACGTGTTCTATCATATTGACGGTGAGGGCAGAAAGATTGCTATTAAAACTCCCGACGGTATAGATATTAACCTTGAAAACGCAGCTCAGCTTATTAAATGGCTCAGAAATCAGGATGACCTTATTCAAGAGTGGAGCAAGAAGTTTGATGACGAAATCAATGCGTTAAAGAACTCTCTCCCCAATATTCCTAGCGATTCTCAGTACCATAAGTTAGAGCAAAAGATTACTTCTTGCGAATTTATGGACCTCCTCAATATGACCTTATTCAAGGAAGACAGCTACATTGGTAGTGGCGAGGGCAAAGTTTTAGGCGTTCCCTCTAAGAAGAAAGGTCCTAGCATTATTGAGTTTGCATACCTCGTTAAAACGAGCGAAGAGTCACTCCGTGACTGCGACGACGCAGAGAGAATTATCTCCGTTGCATACGAAGTATTCCTTGATATTTGTAAGTTCCGTGCTAACCCTGAAATCTTCCTCGATAGATTTATCAAGATTTATAGATGGGAACTCTCCAAGGTGTTCGAAGGAATTCTCTCTACCAAGATGGTTCTTTCTGAAGAACAGAACTGCAAGTCTTATCTCGAACAGTTTGCAGCATGGTTCAACAGCTGTAAAGTATTCCAAGATATTTCCGATGCGCTTCCCTTAGATGATTCAGGTAACCTCAACATCAGCGATAAGTTTGATTATGAAGAAGCTGGCAATATAATGGAAAAGGTTAATAAAATCTTGGTTGGCAAGCCCGTAGTTGCACCCGTTGCACAAGTTAAACCCGTGGTGACTGAAGAAGTTGCCGAAGAGGTTGCAACAACCGAAGATGAAGGTTCAGAAGCTGAAGCAGAACCCGTTCAAGAAGTGAAAAGGGGTAGAGGCAGACCTTCATTAAAGAAGTAATCTTAAAAAAAGATTAAATTAAAAATTAAGTTATCGCCGTCGCTTTAATCGGCGACGGCGAGGATAACTTAAAAAAGGGAAGAATTTATGAAACGTAATTTATTCAATATAGGAATAGGAGGATTTGGTGCTAGGCTATCGAGCGAAGTTACCCGTAAAATGAGGGGAAACGGCGCATCGGTAACTTTTATTGCCATTGATTCCGATTTTTCTGAAATCAATGAAATAACTTGCGATTATAAATTAGATTTGTCAGTACCCGAAAGATTTTCAGACACGTTGGAGCGTTTGGAAAATGAAAACGTAAGGATATTTTCAGAGGAAATTTCCACTCTCGGTTACGTTAAGACTCTTCCTATGGACAAAGGCGCAAATTCGTGGCGCATAAAGGCGATGGCATCCTTCATCACCTATATGAGCGACGTGGAAAATAAACAAAAATTCGATGAGTTTTTAGATAGTTTTTCATTTAGCGCAGATGATAGCTACGTGTTTAACGTTTTCACCTCTTTAGCAGGAGGAACGGGAAGTGCGTTGTTTATCCCCCTTTCACTTTATATTAAGAAATTCCTTAAAGAAAAGGGTTGTAATAAAATAGAATTTATCCTTTACGGTGCTTGCCCCGATATATTTGCAGAGGGACTTAACCGTGAATTAAAAGCTAAAGCATACGCAAATGCATACGCAAGTTTATCAGAGTTAAATACTATTAACTGCGTGGCACTTCGAAAGAACCAATCAAACATAAAAATAGGTTATGAAAATACTTCCGTTGGGCTTTTGTTCGACGGCAATGATAAAGAATTCCACAATAAAGAGAGAATGCCTTTCAATAAGGTTTATCTATTTGATAGATTGCCGGGTATTTTTTCAACGGAATTGCATTTAAGTATTCTATCCGATTACATTTACTACCAAAACTCAGGGCTCACTGCAGAGAACACAGTTAAAAATTGTGCAATTATAAAGGCGTATACTGCGAGTGAGATTTCTCTAGACACCGAAGATATTGCTGATTATGTGGCAAAATTCGGAGTTGAAAGGGACTTAAAGAAGGAAATGTTAAAGCCTTTTAGCGAGATTGAAAGGTCGGAAAGCTCTTATTCAATAGGTAGTTCAAAAAAGGTTATAACTGACGAGACGGAAGAATACGCCAGAAAGGTTAAAAGCTATATAGAAAACCTTGAAGTGGGCAGGGACGAGAAGACCTCTTACGTTCTAGGTAGACTTGAAGAAAATGATATGGCTTTAACCATTGACGATGAATATTGGCTTAAATCTTATTTAGAAAACCTTTCAAACGCTTTAGAGGAAAGACTTTGCACTAGTGCTTACACTTCAGTTTACAGTGAATTAGCCGTGGAAAAAGGAGAAAAGCTTTCCAAAAAAGAGGGTTTATCTAGGTTGAATGAAAAGATTGAATCTCTTTATAAGAAATTAAACGACTATTATTTTTCTACCGAAGAGAGTATAAAGAACGAAGATTATAATGGGCTTTTTTACGGGGAAGAAAAGGAATATTCGTTAATAGAAAACGTGCTTATTGAGGACGGAAGATTCATTCATCCAACACTGGCTCTCATAAGGCTTTCGCTCTTATATCTTCAAATTAAAAAGAGGGTTAAAATCTATTCTAAGCTAACCGAGGACGAGCTGGAAAAAGCAGAAAAGGAAAAGCTTATTCCCGAGAAGCTGTTAGCTCTTGATAATCCCACTATGGAAGCAACGGGATACGGTGCGCTTCCCTCTGATAGGTTTATTAAATTAATTGCAAAAAGGGAAAAATGGGTTGACGAAAAAAAGCTTTCCAAAAAAGAACTTAAAGCTTATCTTAAGAATAAAAAGAGATACGTTATAAAAAAACCTGAAGATGAAAAGCTTATCTGTTCCGATTTTAAGGGCGTATTAGAAAACGTCGCGCTAGAAAGAAAGGGCTATTATTTTAATAAACTTGGCGTTATAGTTGCAAGCTTACTAAACGAATACAGAAGAACTATCAAAGAGATTTCGCTACTTCAGTATCATTTGGAAACTGAGGTTGCGGAAGCAAAAAAAGAGAGGGTAACGCAGGGCGTTTATTACGGTGTTGCGACCGATGAATGGCAAAGAACAAACGCTGTTAAGACCTATGCAGAGGAAATTTACCCAAACAAACACTTTGATAGTGACAACGCCCTCGGGAAAAGGGTTTTCGAGTATTCGTACAGTGCACTAAGCAGAGAAAAAACCGAATCGTTGAAATATACTGAGGAACTTGTAAAAACATTTATAAGCGACTCTAGAGAGAGAATAAAAAAATCTGAATTCTTTAGTGAGCTAGAGAGTAAAAACGTTTTCAGGGCAATGCTTGAATCGGCTAAAGGGAAGCATGAAAAGACTTACCTTAAAACAGCTTTAATGATTAAGCCTACACTCGTCACCGTTAATCCTACGGAGGAAGTGGAGAAGAAAACGCTCTTTGTTTCAAGAGATACGGCAGAATACGTTTTATCGCTCAAAAAAGAATTAATGCTTAGGGCAGAAACTCCTGAAGAAGCAGTAGACGAATTCTTAGTAAGTATAGGCGAATATGAAACGGAGATAAAGATTTTTGAAGGGCTTTCAAATAAAAAAGCTTATGCGACAAGCGAGAGGGGTGGAATTAAAATTTCATCACTTTCTAAGATGAATGGGGAAAAGGATATCTCCATTTACAAAAACGAATATGAAAAGGCGTTAGAAAATATTAAAAAATATGAGACGCCAATGTGGAATCCACATATATTTGATTGTAAAAATGGTATTGATTTAGTAGCGATTAAGTGATAAAATATAATTGTTGCTAAAAATAGGCAAAAACTATTAAACATACACACCAAAAAGTAAAGGGAAGATTATGGTAACGTACGTAATTAACACGTCAGAGAATAAAACTTTTGATAGCGACCAGCTTTTCAGGTTAGTTGGATATAACAAAATCCAATGGCTTAACTGTAGCTTGAATAAGGTTGGCGAGTGCGTGGACTTTATTAAAAACAAACAGGGCGCAATTGAAGCTGAGGAATTTCGTATTGCAGTCTTAGTAGATTTCCTCGGGTTTGACCGTATTCGTTCACCTTACGGCAGAAAGGGATATGGCAAGGACGAGGGCGTTGAATGTAGCATTTATTTGCCTTATATTGAAGCGTATCTTAAAGATAATCTCCTTTATGCGCTTGAAAAACAGGAATATTATGCTGCAGAATGTGACGTTTTCTATATTAAGAGTGGTAACTTTGAGGTTATTGAAAACATTGATAATATGGAAGACCAAGTAAGGCTTATCGTTTCCGAAGTGGAGGATTCTTTTCACGAAGAGGTTAAAAATTATCTTCTAGAAGATAAAAAGGTTTACGTTGATGAAAACGGCAAAATTTATCAAGAAGAAGATTATCTCAAGGCAAAAGAAGAAATTGATGAACTAAATCATCGCTTAATCGAGGCTGAAACGAAAAAGGCTAAGAATGAAGTTTTAGAAGTGCTTCAAGAAAAGATTGATTTTGTTAGCGACCTTCGCCCCAACGTTAAATCGGTTAGAACGGTTGTAGAAGAAAAGACTTATACTAAATTTAGTCTTTACTGCACTAGAAATTTAAGCTTAGAGTTTAACGTTAAGGATTTCCCATACGGAATTGAAGAAAAAGAGGTTATGGCTGCTTCTTGGCGTGAGTTTTTCAGAGCCTTTTGTGAAAGGGCTGGAAAGAGCAGAAAAATTCGCAGACACTTCTACCACACTAGTATTGGTGGAAGCGTAGCAAGGGCTGCTTTCGATAACCTAGCATTATCACTTCATCTCATAAGACTTTACGAGCGTGAAGATAGAATTATGGACGAGGGTGACGTTGAAATCGGTGGCGTAGATACCGAAGGCTTAAAAAATCTTCTTATTACTGCTTGGAACAAAATCGTTTGTGCAAGAAAAGTTTCTAAGGAGAATAAGTCGCTCTATTATGCTTTGAAAGTAATAACCGAAAAGGAAATAAAGACGGAATTTAAAGAAAGAGAAAACGATGAGGAAAGCCTAAGAATGGAGAGGGCTAAAATCACCGTTGATAACGCTACCGTTAAAAAATCCGTTGAGCTTCAGTATAAAGATATAATGAATATGGGTAAAAATGGCGATGGTGCGTACGTTGACCAAGACAAGGAAGAGTTTAACCGTATTTTATCAGAATATCTTAAAAAACGTGACGAAATGAGCGAAAAGGAAGTTGATATTAGGTTCCGTGACCTTATGCGTTCAGGTTCGCTTGAAATGACTGACCAGTGCCCCTCGAAACAGGAATTTGATTTCATTATCGGCGAAAAGCACGATGAAATTTCCAAGCTTATGGGTAACACTCTTCAGGCAGAATACACTGTTGAAACCTTTGAAAAGGAGCAAAACGCTGCAAAGAAATGTTATGAAGAATACCTTGAAGTAAAAAGGGTGCTAAACCGTAACATTGCAGGGGATATTTTATTCCTATTTTTAACCGTTGCAATTATGATTGTTCCCTTTATAGTGTTGAAATCGATAATAGGTGGTAATATTGGTACCATTATCGGTTACGTTATTTCTGCAGGTGTATTTGCCGGCTTATTTATCATATCTCTTTTCTTAACGTTGCTTCCTTGGATACAAAAAATGAAAGCTGTTAAGAGAAAGATGTTAGAATGCTATAAAGACTGTCTTGCAAAACGCAAGGTTGCCCTAAAACAGTTAAAGAGACGTTATGAAGTTGAACTTATCAATATTGAGGAGTTTAGATACGAAATAAGACAGCTAACTATTCTTTATGAAGCAAACCTTCAAAAGGATAAAAACGTAAACAAACACAGAGTAGTTTTAGAGGAAGTGGAAAACTGCCTCAGTGGAATACTTAACAATCTTGGTATTCGTCCCGTAGTGGATGAGTCGGAAACGGTGGATGGCGAATTTAATCTCTTGAAGCCTATTCGCGCTAACGAGAACAAGGTGTATAAAATCTTCTCGCTTGATGCTATTGAATCAGTGCTAGTGAGAAGTGATTCGGAGGTTGAATAATTATGGACGTCATTAAGATTTTATTGATTATTGCTATAACCTTCATACTTCTTTTCCCGATGATGCCTTTTGCCGCAAGAACTAAAAAGGTTTCTACAATTCACGCACTCAAATATACCGAACCACACAATAGAAAAAACGGTTGGTATATTCTGCTTGCGCTTGTTGAATGTCTACTCTTTTTGGGGCTTGTAAGCTTAATCAACGGCATAGTTCAGGGGATTTTATCCATTGATTTTATCAACAATTTAATTAGTGGGATAGCGCAGAGTACTTCAAATACCTTTGACTTCGTGTCCTTCGTGTTCTTTGCAGTGGTGCTTAACCTACTTGCTATTTACCTATACGCAATCTTAAAAGCATTCCTTAAAAAGAGTATTTTAGACCCTGCGTTCGGTTTTGCAAAAAAAGAAAAAAAGAAGAAAAAGAAGAATAAAAAGGGCGAAGAAGAGAAGGAGCCTAGCGAGAGCGAAACTCCCGAACAGCCCCAAAGTGAAGAAGAAAGAAGAGTGCCTGTTCGTACCTCTAGTGAAAAACAGGAGGAAAAGACGAAGGGGAATGATGAAGTTAAACAACTTGGCGAAATGGTTCACGTTGGCTTCTGGTCACTTTTCTTTGAGGGTCCCAATCTCGAATATGCTAAGGGTTGGGTAGTTCGTGCAGAAAAGGTGTTGCAAGGCTTTATTTACTTTGCACAAATCTTGTATGCATTATTGTTCTTCGTATTATTGTATATGGTTTTCTTTCCCGTTTCAGAGGGAATGTTTGGGTTTATAGTAAACGTTCTTCAAATTAAAGAATGGTACGTTTATCCCTTTATTTCATTAATCTTCTTGCAAGAAATCTGTAACGTTTTCCATACGAAAATCAAAAAGCCGGAAGCAAAAGAGGAGGCTGAGGAGGAAAAGACCGAAGCTGAGGAAGAAAAGGAACTAGAAGATAGACTTCGCACCTTGCATTTAGAACTTCAGCGTCGTTTTGATGCCGAGCACTGTCTCCGTTATTATCCTGAGGCAGGAAAGGATGCGGCTATTGAGTACGTTTGTACTAACCGTCCTTACGCAAGTTCACTTGGTTTTATCCAGGCAAGAATGAAGGAAAAATCGGGCAGAATCGTTCAAAGCTATATGGAATGCTTAGACTCTGCTTACAACGATAAACACGTGTATTTCTGTGCGTCTTTCTATTCGGAATTGGGCGAATATCTTATTCATTATACCTATACTAGGCTCTTAGCTGGCTCAAGGTTAATATTCGTTCTTTCGGACAGAAGCAGAGTGCAAGCTTTAAGACAGTTCATTTCAGATGAACTTATGAAGCTTACGGGGGCAAGCGTTGATTGTACTTGGCGTGTATATACTAGTGCAGAACGTCTTGACCAAGCAGATGTGCTTATTGCAACGCCTGATGATTTTAAAGACGATAATCTTGTGGAAAACTTCCCAACCTTCTTCGAGGAAGTTTGCAATGTAGTATTTATTGATGCTGACAGAATAGTTGAACTAGAAAGTTACCTTTGCCCAGTAATGGCGTTAAGACTTAAGAAAGCTACTTCTGATAGAGTGCGCTTCATATTCTTAACTCAAGCTATTTACAGGGGTTTTGCACAGGCAAGCTTGCCAAGATTTTTCTGTGTTGACGAGGTGTTTAGCTTCTCCTCTGCAAACGAAAACGAATCGGTTGCGTTTACCCTTTGGAATAAAGAGAGCAAAAGAAACGTTGTTTACAATAAACACGGGCAGACTCTTTCAGGGCTAGAAACGATTATTGCCGAGCAGGCTGTTCTTCACGGGGTTGACGGCGTTAGAATTATAACCTCGTCGGCTTTAGATAGGGCAGATAAGGACATTCTTGCCGAGCACAATATAGAAATTAATGAGTTTTACAAGGCTACTCCAGATATAAACTATATTATTTATTCGGATGAAAGAGCAAACCTTTCTGCAGCACTTTACGTGACTACAAGGTTTAGAGGCAATAAGAAATCGTTAGTACATATCATAAGCAATCCTTATTTGCTCCGTGAATATTTTATGGACAGAATGCTCTCTGAAGAATATATCAATCGTTCTTCGTTTATTCAGCCGAGAGTAACTGAACACGCTGAAAAATCAAAGCTTAGTTTCCTTAGAATTTTCTGTGACGCAACTTCTAGCGAGGGCATGAGTATTTACGATTTTGAAGAAAGGATGAAAACGGTTATTTCCGTTGCTGAAAAGAGAGGGGATGCTCCACTTTGTCCATACTGTCAAAAGGAACTCAAACTTGGTGAATACTCTGAACTTAACGTGGAAATTCTTGCTTCATATTTACTTGCTGCTCTTTGCGACAAGCCCGATACTCCAGAAAAACTTAGCGTTGCAAAAAACATTAAGGATTACTATCTTATTGTTGATGCGACCGAGCAGGACGGCTACAATACTATTCGTGACAAGCGCATAACCTTTAAGAGAGTAAAAGAGGTTTTCGATAAAGTATTTGAGTGTAACGAAAGGGTTAAGCTCTGCATCAATGATGAAATTATTGGTGAGTTAGATACCTTCCCGTCTAGGGTAGACCTTGAATACGTTGTTGGTCAAAGCATTCTTTTCAACAACACTGAATATGAAATTGGACAAATTTCTGACGACAGAAGAATTATTTTCCTCCGTCACGAAAACGTTACGTTCAAGAATTGCCTTGATACTATTTTCCTCAGAAGATATAAAATTGATGGGGAGAAAGTTATTGGAGAGGACGGCGTGTTCAATAAAACGCACGGCAATCTTGAGGAAATTAAGGTTGGAATGAGAAATGCAGATTTCCGTGGTGAAACCTACGGTTTCTACAGTTTACTCTCCAACTGTCAGACGTTAGATTTTAAGAACGGCGCAGTGGGCAACCCACACCTTGCAGAGAGTATCGTAGATGCTAACGCAAGAAACGTTAAGGGTGGAAAGCTTTTAAGAGTTTCACTTAAGGCTCGTATGGAATGTAACGACAAGATGAGGCTTTTAATGAGTGCAGTCTTTAACGAGTTTATCCGTACAATGTTCCCTAAAGCGTATCGCCAAATTGCTATATGTCCCGTACTTGAAAAACCCCTTCAGTTCAATAATGAAAATGAACCTAAGAATTATCTTGAAAGGGTAACTGCTCTTTATCCATATCTTATGAGTGAGGAACAGGAGACTGAAAAGAATAGAATGCAATTCCTCTTTATAAACGACTGTATGGAGGACGTTGGTGCGCTCGATTGGTTCTACGATAGACTTGGGCATTATATGCACGAATTTCTTGCAAACGTTTATTCATATCTCAACTGGTTAAAGCTTCGTCCAAATCTCAAGCACTATATTTATTTTGGTGAAGATACTCTTCCCGAGTGCTTTGACTTAGATGGATGCTGTGAACTTCTTTCCGATTACAACATTATTCTTTCAGAGAGTGGCGAACAAGACTTTGAAACGGCAAGTGCTCTTCTTAACGAAGAAAAGCCCAAACGTTGCTCTTTCTGTGGAAGAATCTTGGAGAGTGGAAGATACAGTAGATTTGACGACGGTAGACTTGTTTGTACCGAATGTGATAAGACTAGCGTTAGAGAAAAAGAGGAGCTTGACAAGGCTACTGAAAAGGTTAGAAACTATCTTGCTGAGAAATATCCTGAAGTAATGTTTGGTGTTTCCGAGGTTGAATTCTACAACGGTAAATTTAACGAGCAGGATGAGGCTGTTTCCAACGTTTACTACAAGGTTGATTACGATAACCGTATAATATACGTTGAACACGAAACTCCCGAAGCAAGTGTTGAAAGGTCAATATTAAGGGCAATGGTGGAATTGTGGCAACGTGATAACGAGCTATTAATTTCCTATGCTGATGCACAAACTTGTTACGAGGAAATTTGCTTCCTTGAGCAGGAAGGACTTAA
Source organism: Christensenellaceae bacterium (assembly GCA_045637865.1). Lineage (GTDB taxonomy): Bacteria > Bacillota > Clostridia > Christensenellales > Borkfalkiaceae > UBA1259. The sequence continues at coordinate 112,343 of JAZUAF010000023.1, read as the reverse complement.
CGAAAAACTTGAAGCATTGCTTGAAAGCTATGAGGGATATCTCAAGGTTGACATCGATGAGATTAAGACCTACGTTGCAGGTTCGACCGAGGAAGAAAAGAAAACGAGCTTCTCGTTCATGAGAGAAAGATATTCTGAAATTTCTGCAGAGAGCGAAGTAGACGACCCGACTGGTAATTCAGACCCCGTGGGATTATACGACCCGAATAAGATACCTAGATTCTGGAAGAGATTCCTGAGGGGTGAATCGGTTACCGAAGGCGAGGATAAACTATCCTCAGACGAAAGAGTCGAGGAAGACGACCCAGAAATAATTGCAGAGGAATCTTCAGAGGAAGAAATACCCGAGGAGTCCGAAGAAGTTGCTTCAACGGATGAAACGGAGGAGTAAGGAGGAATTGTTTTGAAAGATAAAAAGAAGCTGGACAAACAGCAAGAGAAAGAAAACAAGGCAGCCCTCTCTTTGCAAAAGAAAATGTACAAAATTCTTCCTAAAGAAAAGGACGAGGATTCTAATCCAAAAGTAAAACTCTATAACGAAATCGTACGCCACGCAATGGCGTACGACGTAGAGTTCTTCTCTAGATGTGGAGTAACCGACGATGGCGAGCTTGAAAAAATTTATAGCTATGTTTTAGGTGACTATCCGGAGATTTTCTGGTTAGATGGGTATCGTTATAACCCCGAAGGAATTCAACTCAACTACAGGTGTGTTGACGAGGACGGCAATCTTGACGTAAAACAGATTGATAGAAAGAGGGAGGCTCTAAAAAAAGCTTCTAAGCAGTTTACAAAAGGTATCACTAGAAAGACTAAGCCGTACGACGCTTTGTTAACTATTTATCGAAGACTAGTTCTCACTCTTGACTATGACGGCAGAGGGCTTCAGGCTAGAGTGGACGAGGATATTACAAAGGACGATAGGTTGCGTTCTCTATATAGTGCTATCGTTGAACACAAGGTGGTTTGTGCCGGATACGCTGTTGCAATGCAGTATTTATTGCAATCGGTAGGTATAAGCTGTGGTTACGTTTCAAGTAATAGAGCTGGTGGAAGTGGACACGCATTCAACGCACTTAAGATAGGTAAGTATTGCTATTATCTAGATGCAACTTGGGGGGACAGGTCCAACACGAACACTGGCGATTTTGGCAAAAACGATATTAGGTACGATTACTGTTGTGTGCCTTTGAGAGAGTTTTTAATGACGGATAAATCTCAAGAGGTGTTCCATAGCCCAAACTCTAGGCTTTACCCTGAATTGGAGGAGTTTAAGGATACCAACCACGAATACTTCCGTTTTAGAAAGGCATACCTCGTTAGATATGATGAAGAAGCTATTGTTAACGTTTTTGCTTCTGCAGCATCTACTTATGACGAAAAGGAAATGGGCTCGTTCACGGTTGGTTTTAGATGCCACGACTTAGCTCTTGCAAGATACGTATCTTCACAACTAAGGAATGGTGCAACCCTAAAGAGAGTGCTTGATAAGGCGTGCAGAAAAGTTAAAAATCGTGCTGCAGTAAAAAATCTAAAAAGAGAATGTTTAGGTGTTGAAACTAGTAACGCCGCAACAATCTATGTTTGTTTTAAGTAAAAAATTCATTTTTCTAGCAAAAAAGCTTCCCAAAAATAAAAATTGGGAAGTTTTTTTCTAAATAAAGGAAAATGGGCGTAAAATTCTTGCAAATATAAAATATTTGTGCTAAAATAAACAGGCTAAAAAATTCACACTTGCCGTCTTTAAGGCTTTCGTGCCGTAAAAAATCTTTTAATTTACGGTGTAGCCCTTAATAAAAAAAGTGGCAAGGAGGAAAAACGGAGGAAATTTTTTATGGCAGTAATTACTATGAAACAGCTCCTTGAAACGGGAGTACACTTTGGTCACCAGACCAGACGTTGGAATCCAAAAATGAAGAAGTATATTTTCGGCGAGAGAAACGGTATTCACATTATCAACTTAGAGCAAACCGTTGAAATCATCGAAAACGAAGTTTATCCTTTCATCGTTGAGCAGGTTAAACAGGGCAAAAATATTCTTTTCGTAGGTACCAAGAAGCAGGCTCAAGACGCTATTAAGGAAGAAGCTGAAAGATGCGGAATGTATTACGTTAATTCCAGATGGCTCGGAGGTATGCTTACTAACTTCAAAACCATTAGGTCCAGAGTTGATAGATTAAACAAACTCAACAATATGGAAAAGATGGGCGAATTTGAACTTCTTCCCAAAAAGGAAGTAATTGGTCTCAAGGCTGAAAGAGATAAACTTGAAACCAACCTCGGTGGTATTAAAGATATGAGAGGTCTTCCCGGTGTAATGTTCGTTGTTGACCCCGACCAAGAAGATATTGCTGTATTAGAAGCAAGAAAACTCAATATCCCAATCGTTGCTATTACTGATACTAACTGTGACCCCGATATGATTGATTACGTTATTCCCGGTAACGATGACGCTATTAGAGCAGTAAAACTCATTGCATCTGTTGTTGCAGACGCTGTAATTGAAGCTAAGCAGGGCGAACAGGTTGTAGCTGAAAAAGTAGAAGCAGAAGAAGCTGAAAAAGCTGACGATGCTGAATAATTTGGAGGAATAGATATGTTTACAAGTAAAGAGGTAATGGAACTCCGTAAAAAAACCGGTGCGGGCGTTGCTGATTGCCAGAAAGCTTTAAGAGAAACCGAAGGCAATATGGAAAAAGCAGTAGATTTCTTGAGAGAAAAAGGTATTGCTACTGCTGCTAAAAAGGCTTCCAGAATCGCTGCAGAAGGTATTGTTGCCGCTAAAATTGAAGGCAATACGGGTGTGTTAGTAGAAGTTAACTGTGAAACTGACTTCGTTGCAAAGGGTGAACAATTCGTTGCATTCGTAAACGGCGTAGCAGAATACGTAATGGCAAACGACGTTGCTTCTGATGAGGAATTAGCAAACGCTAAGAGCGAAGAAACCATCGCTGCAACTGCAAAAATCGGTGAAAAGATTGCTATTCGTCGTTTTGCAAAATTCACCACTGAAACTGGTGTTGTTACCAGCTACATCCACATGGGTGGTAAGGTTGGCGTACTCGTAGAGCTTGAAGGTTGCACTTGTGACGGAGCTAAAGAGCTCGCTCACGATATTGCACTTCAGGTTGCTGCAAGCAAGCCCTTATATCTCACTGCTGATGAGGTTCCTGCTGAAGTAATCGAAAAAGAAAAAGAAATTCTTCTTGCTCAAATTGAAAACGATGAAAAACTTAAGAGCAAGCCTGAAATGGTTAAAGTTAAGATGGTTGAAGGTAAGGTAGGCAAGTACTACGACGAAAACTGTCTTATGAACCAAGCTTTCGTTAAGGACCCTTCTTTTACTATCGCTAAGGTTGTTAAGGATGCATCTGCAAAAATGGGTAAAGAGCTTTCTATTAAGCGTTTTGTACGTTTTGAAATGGGTGAAGGTCTCGAAAAGAGAAGCGACAACTTTGCAGAAGAAGTTGCTGCTCAAATGAAGAAATAATCATTTTAGCTTTGAAGCCCCGTGTTTTTACACGGGGTTTTCTAATGTGAAAAAACAATCAATAAAAAAATTTTCTTAAAAAACCCAAATATTTTAACTTAAATTATTTTTGCTATGGACAAAAGGAAGATTTTAGTATATAATTATTATAACTGTTAAAGTAAGGAGTCATTTATGTCAAAATCAGTTTACAAAAGGGTAATTATAAAGCTTTCGGGTGAAGCGCTCGCAGGTGAAAAAGGTCACGGTATTGACGAAAAGGTGTTGGACAGCGTAGTTAATCAAATTATCGAGGTTAAAAATCTTGGAGTTGAAATAGGAATTATTGTTGGCGCAGGTAATTTCTGGAGGGGCAGACAGGGTACGGAAATGGATAGAACTACCGCAGACCACATGGGTATGCTAGCTACCATTATTAACGCGCTTGCTATTCAAGATGCCTTAGAAAGAAAGGGAACGCCTACAAGGGTTCAAACTGCATTGACAATAACTAGAGTTGCAGAGCCTTACATATTGAGAAAAGCTATGTCTCATCTACGTAAAGGCAGGGTAGTCATCTTTGCTTGTGGTACGGGTAACCCGTATTTTACTACTGATACTGGTGCTGCTTTAAGGGCTGCCGAGATTAATGCAGACGTATTGCTTCTTGCTAAAAATGTTGACGGTATTTATGATTCTGACCCCAAGGTTAATCCAGATGCTAAAAAACTTAAAGATGTTTCGTATAGAGACTTTATCGCAAAGGGGCTTAGAGCAATGGATACTACAGCTATTACTATATGTATGGAAAATAATATCCCCGTACTTGCCTTCGGCTTGTTTGAGGATAAGGCTCTCTTAAGAGCTGTTACCGGTGAAGAAATCGGTACGTTAATAAAATAAAAGGATAAGGAGATTGTATTATGGCTATTGAAAACGAACAGTATGAAATTATTATGATGGAAACTTTAGAGAGAACGGAAAAAACCGTTTCCGTGCTCAATTCTGAATATATAACTATTAGAGCAGGTAGGGCAAACCCCCACATTTTAGATAAGGTTTTAGTTGATTACTACGGAACTCCAACGCCTATTAATCAGGTGGGAAATATTTCCGTTTCAGAGGGTAGATGCCTTGTTATAGCTCCTTGGGATGCTAGTATGCTTAAGGTTATTGAAAAGCAACTTTTTGCCGATAATATCGGAATTACGCCCTCTAACGACGGCAAGGTAATTCGTTTAGTTTTCCCTGCGCTTACTGAGGAAAGAAGAAAAGAACTTTCTAAACAGGTTAAGAAAATGGCAGAAGATTCTAAGGTTGCTATCAGAAATATCCGTAGAGATTCGATGGATGCTATTAAGAAGATGAAAAACAATAAAGAGCTTTCTGAGGATGAGCACGCAGTTTGCGAAAAGGAGATTGATAAGGTTATTGCTGAAGCCATTGAAAAAGTTGAAAAGCTTGCCGTAGAAAAAGAAAAGGATATAATGTCTGTATAATGGAAAAAACGCCATCTCATATCGGGATAATAATGGACGGCAACGGAAGATGGGCAAAGGCGAGGGGAAAAAACCGTTCGTACGGGCACAGAATCGGGTCGGATAACGTGGAGAGAATAGCTTCTTACGCTTTTAACAGAGGCGTAAGAACTCTTTCTTTGTATGCTTTTTCCTCTGAAAATTGGGCAAGACCTAAAGAAGAAGTTGACGAGCTTATGCGCCTTTTAGAGGTGTATTTTAAGAAGTTTATAAAAAAACTCGTTAAAGAGGGTGTTCGCCTTAATGTTATGGGTGATAAAACAGCCCTTTCTGAAAAACTTCAAAAGATTTTAATAGAGGGTGAGGAGATTAGTAAAGTTAATACCGAACACATTCTTAATCTCGGAATCAATTACGGTGGAAGACAGGAAATTGTGAATGCTGTAAACCTTCTTATTAAGGAGAAAAGGGAAGTTAGCGTAGACAGTATTTCAGAAAAGCTTTATACGGCACAGTTTGGTGAGCCCGATTTGATTATAAGGACTGGTGGGGAGTTTAGACTTTCTAACTTTATGCTATATCAAGGCGCGTATAGCGAATTATATTTTACTGACGTGTTGTGGCCCGACTTTAATGAAGAAGAATTTGAAAAAGCCTTATCTAGTTTCTCAAAGAGAAACAGAAGATTTGGCAAGGTGTAGGTGACATATGTTGAAAAGAACGTTAAGTGGCGCAGTTTACGTAGCCATAATTGTGGGATTTTTCCTTTTGAGAGAATTTGTACATTTTTATATTTTTGCTTTGCTTCCGTGGTTATTTGCTATTATTGGAAGCATTGAAATGACAAATGCATTAAAGGGAAAAATTGACAAAGGAGAATATTTTTTAAGCATCTTCCTAGGAATTACTTTGATTCCTTTGTATGCTCTTTTGTCATACGTGCTTAAGTTGGTTAATTATGCGTTTACCATTTCACTTGGTTACGTATTATTGATTTTAGTGTTATGTCTTATTGTTACCTCAATTAGAAATAAAAAGGGCTTGAACGGCAAAGGCGTTGAAAACGATTTTAAAACCTTCTTTTATCCAAACGTTGCACTTCTTTTTATGGTTGAGTGTAGCTCTTCGCTTCAATCAAAGAAAAGCCTTATTGCACTTTTACTTATCTTTGTAATTTGTGCGCTTACTGATACATTAGCGTATTTAGTTGGCATGCTTTACAATAAAATAAGAAAGGGGAATGCAAAAAAGCTTTGTCCAAAAATTAGCCCTAAAAAAACTGTTGCAGGTGCAATTGGTGGTTTAATTGGTGGAGTTATAGGCGCTATTTTAGTTGCTGTAATCTTTAAGACCACCGTAACATTTTTCTGCCCCAAAAATTCAATCTTAATATTTGCAATCATCGGCTTGCTTGGTGCAGTTTCCGCTCAGGCGGGAGATTTATTTGAAAGTTATATTAAACGCTCGCTAAACATTAAGGATATGGGCAATATTATGCCTGGTCACGGTGGAGTAATGGATAGAATCGACGGTATTTTGTTCACTACTATACTAGTGTATGTTGCATTTATATTTATTTAATAATGAAAAAAGTTGCACTAATCGGAAGTACGGGGTCAATAGGGAAACAGACGATAGAGGTCATTAGAAGAAATCCCGATAAACTTAAGATTGTTTCTATTTCAGCAGGGGAAAACGTTCAACTTTTTCTAGAACAGGTTAAGGAATTTAAGCCACTGGTTGCCACGCTTAAATCGGAGGCTAATTTTGATAAAAGTGAATTTCCTGAAACGGAGTTTTTCTTTGGAGAGGGCGCCTATAAGAATGCTATAGGTGATTTTTGCGACGTTGCACTCGTATCATTAGTGGGATACGAGGGCATAATTGCTGTGCTCGACTCCATAAATAAAGGTGTTGATATAGCACTAGCAAACAAGGAAAGTCTTGTTGTCGGTGGAGATATAGTGGTAAAAAAAGCCAAAGAAAAGGGCGTTAATATTTACCCTGTAGACAGTGAGCATTCTGCCGTTTGGCAAGCACTCGGTTTTGATTTTAATAAAGAGTTTAACAGAATTATTTTAACAGCATCAGGTGGCGCTTTTAGAGATTTATCTAAAGAACAGTTAAAATTGGTGAAAGCAAAGGATGCTCTAGCTCATCCAAATTGGCAAATGGGCGCAAAAATAACGGTTGACTGTGCGACTCTTGTAAATAAGGCGTTTGAAGTTACTGAAGCGAAATGGCTCTACAATACTGATTTTAGTAAGATTGACGTTATAATTCATAGAGAAAGCATCATACACTCTATGGTGGAATACGTAGACGGGTCCACTATGGCACAGATGAGTTATCCAACGATGGAGCTTCCCATTCAACTTGCTCTTTTATGTCCTGATAGGGTGAAATTTGATTTGCCGAGATTAGATTTTAATAATCTTCGCAAACTAAGTTTTGAGGAGCTTGATAGAGATAAGTTTCCCTGTTTTGATTTAGTCGTTGGCTCGGCTAAAAAAGGTGGGGCGTATCCTGCCGTTGCAAACGGTGCAAACGATGCGCTTGTAGACCTTTTCTTAAAGGATAAAATTTCTTACAATGATATTTACCGTGGAATTGACGGTGCGCTTAACGCCTTTGACGGCTGTTATAATGGAGAGTTTGGTGACCTAGATAGGGCAAACACCTTTGCAAAGGAATTCGTTAAGCAAAAGTTTGGAGGATAATGGAAATATTATTACTTGCCACGTTTGGCGAAGTTATGAGTTACGTGCTGTACGTTTTGCTTGCTATTTTAGTGTTGCTTCTAATGATAACCGTGCACGAACTTGGACATTATATAGCAGGTAAGGCCTTAGGATTCGGGATAGAGGAGTTTTCAATAGGTTTTGGGCCTAAAATATACAGTAAGCAAAAGAAGAACGGGGAAGTTTTTTCCGTTCGTCTTTTCCCACTTGGGGGGTTTTGTGCGTTTAAGGGCGAGGATGAAGAAAGTGACGATGAGAGTGCTTTCAACAATAGAAAGCCTTGGCAACGCATAATCGTGCTTATTTCAGGTGCGTTGATGAACTATATTACTGCACTCTTAATTATTGCCTTAATGTTTGGTGTGTATGGGCACAGTGCTATTATGACCTATGAGATGAGTGGAAACTCGGTGGTGTCGGAATACACTTTTGAGGATAGAGACGTTATAGTTAAAGCAAACGGCAAAAACGTCTATCTTTTAACCGATTTAATGGATTCAATTAAGGATAGAGAACAAGGAGAAACCGTATCCTTTGTAATAATTAGAGAAGGGCATAAGCAAAACCTTGATATTAAGCTTTTGTCAGACACTAATTTTTCAAGCGTTGAGGACGTGGAAAAGTTGTGTAGTGCGCTTGGGGTTGCTGTTAATAAAAATAGCGAAACTGGTGAAATTGCTACAGGCTTTAGGACGACGGGAATTCATTTAGGCTTTTTTCAAACTATCGGTAGAACCTTTGAATATTCCTTTAAGCTAGCAGGTTCGGTTTTCGTCGTACTAGGTCAGCTCTTAACGGGAAGCTTGGGTCTTAGTTCAGTCGGTGGCACGGTTACAACTATTTCAGTAACGGCACAGGCTGTTAAAACGGGTGGACTTTGGAGCTTGCTTAATATTTCAGCCTTGATAGGCGTAAATCTAGCGCTTTTTAATTTGTTGCCAATACCTGCGCTTGACGGCTCTAGAGTGGTGTTCACTGCTATAGAATGGATAAGAAAAAAACCTATCAATAGGCGTGTTGAGGGCATTATACACACTGTTGGACTTATTGTTATTTTGTTGTTCGCTATAATAATAGATTTGAATCAATGTTTTTAAAAAAATTAAGAAAAATTTAATTATATGCATTAAAAATGCTTTTCATTTTTAATATTTGTGATAAAATATAAGAGATAAAGACGGAGGATAAAAATATGGCAATCAAAAACGAATATTTACTTGACCTTTTAGAAAGAACAAAAAAGAGAAATCCTGGTGAGCCGGAGTTTATTCAGGCAGTAACTGAGGTTTTCACATCTTTAGAGCCTGTCGTTGAACAAAGACCCGACCTTATTGAGGCTGGTGTTTTGGAGAGAATAGTTGAGCCTGAAAGACAAATTATCTTCAGAGTACCTTGGGTTGACGATAATGGCAAAATACAAGTTAATAGGGGCTTTAGAGTTCAGTTCAACTCTGCTATTGGCCCATACAAGGGTGGAATTAGACTTCATCCTTCAGTATATCTTGGAATTATTAAATTCCTAGGTTTCGAACAAGTTTTCAAAAACAGCTTAACTACCCTTCCAATGGGGGGTGCAAAGGGTGGTTCGGATTTTGACCCTAAGGGTAAATCAGATAATGAAATTATGAACTTCTGCCAAAGCTTTATGACCGAGCTCAGCCGTCATATCGGTGCTGACCTTGACGTTCCTGCTGGCGATATCGGAACTGGAGCAAGAGAAGTTGGCTATATGTTTGGACAGTATAAGAGAATTAGAAACGAATGGGTTGGAGTGTTTACGGGTAAGGGCTTAACCTATGGTGGTTCTCTTGCAAGAAAAGAAGCAACTGGTTTTGGTCTTTGCTATTTTACTAAAGAAATGCTTGAAGCAAATGGTATGAGCTTTGAGGGTAAAACAGTGTTAGTATCCGGTTCTGGCAACGTTGCAATCTACGCTTGTCAAAAGGCAACGGAATTTGGAGCAAAAGTTGTTGCAATGTCTGACAGTAACGGTTACGTTTACGATAAAAACGGCATTGATTTAGACCTTGTAAAGAGACTTAAGGAAGTGGAGAGAAAAAGAATTAAAGAATACGTTAATTTCCGTCCCGAAGCTGAATATCATGAGGGTTGCAAGGGTATTTGGACCATTCCTTGCGACATTGCGCTTCCTTGTGCAACTCAAAACGAGATTGACGGAGAAAGTGCAAGGGCTCTTGCTAAAAACGGCTGTAAGGTCGTTTCAGAGGGCGCAAACATGCCATCTACTCCAGAAGCTATTGACGAGTACTTTGCAAACGGCATAATTTACGGACCTGCTAAAGCTGCTAACGCCGGTGGCGTTGCAACGAGTGGTCTTGAAATGAGCCAAAACAGCATAAGGCTTTCTTGGAGCTTTGAAGAGGTTGATGAAAAGCTCAAAGCAATAATGAAGAGCATTTTTGCTTCTTGTGATAAGGCAAGTAAAGAATACGGAATGCCTGGCAACTATATGGCAGGTGCAAACATTGCTGGTTTTATTAAAGTTGCAGAAGCAATGAAAGCACAAGGTAACGTTTAATAAAGCAAAATAACATCCCGAGGAAACAGTCCTCGGGATATTTGTTTTTAATAGTTATTGACAAGTTTTTTTATAGATGATATAATTTTAATAGATTATTGTTAAGGACCGAGTTAAGTGAAGAAATTTTTTGTATTTTTCCTATCAATTATGATGTTTGCCCTGTCATTTTTTGGCACGGGCTGTTTGCTTAGTGAGGAATACTTGGAACCTATAACTATTAATATAGCTTTGTGTGAAGGGACTATTGAAAATTCATATTATATGGGTGCAGCTCAAAGATTTGAGGAACAAGCCGAGGGGCACAGATATTCTGAACTTTATGAGGGGGCTTTAGTTAACGTTATTTTATGCGAAGAGTCGGAATATAAAATTGAAAATCAAATATATAACGGATACGATATTTACGTAACTACGGAAAAAATGGGACCATATGTTAAAAATTGGTCCAGAAAAGGTTATTTGTATGGACTAGACGACGTGTTTACTGTTGGTTCAGACGTGGTTAACGATACTTCAGTGTCTATTAAGGATAAAATTGAAGAACAAGCACTTCCTGCGTACACGAATGATTATTATGAGTATTGTGCGCTTCCGAACTCATCTGAGATTGTCGGTTTGGTTTATGACGTAAACGCTTTTGATAAATACGGATATTTCCTTGCTGACGACGAGAATGAGGCTATTGATTTTTATTCAGAACTGACTGAAGAAATCTATTATTTTACAAAACCGACAGGGGATGACACGGAAAAAGCAACAAACAAATCGGCTGGCGTTGACGGTGTCTTTAATACGGAAGATGATGGACTTCCCAAAACTATAAACGAGTTTGTTGCGCTTTGTGAACGCATAAGGTATGACGACAGATATCCGTTTATGTCTGCAGGTAAGGATATTTATAAGGCAGATTATCTTGTTCAAGCACTAATGTATTCTTTAATGGGGGTTGACGAGGCAAGGGCTTGTATGAATCTTGATGGAGAACTTCAAGTCGTTACAGGCTTTACAAATGAACCACTATTTAAGGGACTTAATAAATCATACGGGCAAATTTATAAACCCAAGGTAGAAAAGGTTGAGCTTTCTGAAAACTGTGGCTATTATGCGTCTTGGGCGCTTGCTAAGTACTATGCTGAGGCGTTTATGGAACTTTCGGTTAAGATGGACTGGTGGGCTGACTGCTCGTATAGGAGGACTGCAACTGCCCAAGAAACTCATTACGATTTTATTTTTTCCGGTTACGATATGTCAACGCAAGAAGCTTTAATGCTTTGCGAATCTTCAGCTTGGATTAAAAGCGTAGAGGAAAACGGTCAGTTAGATTACTATAATGAGCTATATAATTCAAAGTATGATAGGGAAAGACGGCTAATGTGGATGAGTATGCCAACCTTGTTTGACGGAAGTGAAGATTATGCTCTAGAGAGAACTAAACAAACTTATCAACAAGTTAACCCAACCTATTTAATACTAGCAAATCAGGTTAGAAAAAATTCGGCAAAAATTGATGCGTGCAAGGATTTTTTAAAGTTTTTATGCACTGAGCTTGAGTGTAATTATTACACTTCAAATACCGGTTTTAGAAAAGACTTTAAGTATGATTTTACTCTTTTTGATATGTATGATAGGTCAGACTATTATGCGTCGTTAGAGCAAGTAATGTATTCAGCAGATATCGTGTATTTAGCGTCGGATACGTTTACCTTTATTGGAAACACTACACCAGATGAAGAGGATAGTGCTACCTTTAATTATTTTGAGGGGGGAAGTAAGGATAGTAGATTTTTCTATCTTAAAAAAATTCTCAGTTATGACGATTTAACTGGTGAGGAATCTTCTATAACCTATACGACCACTTTTGAATATTTTAGAAATTTCAAAAACCCAACCACAAAGTACTGTTTTACAAATAGATTATATGATAAAAATACTTGGGGCAAGATTTATCGTGGTTATAACGAGATTGGAGAATATATAGGCAAGGATGGGAAACCAGTGGTTTTCCAAGGTTAAAAATTTTTAACAGAAAACCCCCGAGGCGAATTAAACGCCTTGGGGGTTTTTATTTATACTAAGTTATTTCCTAATTACTCTAACTCTGATAATATCTTCAACTTTTAATATGTGCTCTACTGCTTTTTCGGGGATATCTGAGTCAAGGTCAAGAATAGAAACGGCATAATTTCCTTTGCTCTTGTTTGCAAGTGTTGCAATATTGATGCCTTCCTTTCCAAGCGTACCCGTTATGTGGGCGAGAATATTGTTGCTGTTTTTATGAAGAATAACAACTCTCGTATCAGTGCTTCTGGGAAGTGAACAAGATGGGTAGTTTACAGAATTTGTAATGTTGCCGTTTTCAATGTAGTCAATAAGCTGTTTAGAAGCCATAATTGCACAATTTTCTTCAGCCTCCTCTGTTGAAGCACCGAGGTGAGGAATGCAAATTACGTTTTCAACGCCTATAAGTTCATCTGCAGGGAAGTCAACAACGTATCTTGCGATCTTGCCGTTTTCAATATACTTAATAATATCCGTATTGTTAACAAGCTCGCCTCTTGCACAGTTGATTAAAACTGCGCCGTCTTTCATTTTTCTAATGAGTCCTGCATTAATAATTCCCTTATTTTCGTTTGCAATGTAGGGGATATGAATGGTGATATAATCACATTTCTTGCAAAGTTCAGTTAAATCGTTAACAATCTTAACTGCCGAGGATAACCTCAGTGCACTGTTAACGGAAAGGAATGGGTCGTAACCTACAACGTTCATTCCAAGCTCAATAGCAGAATTTGCAACAAGTGCGCCTATTGCACCTAAACCAATTACGCCTAAGGTTTTTCCTAAAATCTCTCTGCCTGCATAGTTTGATTTACCTTTTTCTATTAGTTTGCCAACCTCTTCGCCCTTGCCTTTAAGGGTGTTAACCCAGTCGATAGCTGGAATAATCTTTCTTGAACCGAGGAATAGACTAGTTAAAACGAGCTCCTTAACAGCGTTAGCGTTAGCACCTGGAGTGTTGAAAACTACAACGCCTTTTTCAGCATATTCATCGATTGGGATATTGTTTACGCCTGCACCTGCTCTTGCAACGGCAATAGTCTCGTTGCTTAAGGTGTAGTCGTGCATCTTAAAGGAACGGAGAAGAATACCAATAGGTGCTTCTACGTCTCCTCCCACGTTATAATCCTTACTAAAAACGTCGTCAATAACGTTGCTGATAGAATTAAGTGTCAATATATTTTTCATTATTTGTTCTCCATTTCAAATTTCTTCATAAATTCGATAAGCGCTTTAACGCCTTCAATGGGCATAGCATTGTATATGGAAGCCCTCATACCACCAACGATTCTGTGCCCTTTAAGGGATACTAATCCGTTGGCAGTAGCTTCTTTAATAAACTTATCGTTTAGTTCCTCAGTTGGTGCGATAAAGGGAACGTTCATAAGTGAACGGTCATTTTTATTAACGTTATTGGTGTAGAAAGACGAATTGTCAATGAAATCATATAAAAGCTTAGCTTTTTCCTCGTTTATTTTCTGCATTGCAGAAACCCCACCGAGCTCTTTTAACCATCTGAACACTAAGAGTGCAACGTAAATGGGGAAACAGGGTGGAGTATTGTAGAGGCTGTCGTTTTTATCGTGGATAGCGTAGTTGAGCATGGTGGGGCAGATGGGGGAAGCCTTGCCAAGCAAGTCCTTTTTAACGATAACAATAGTAACGCCTGCAGGCGCAATGTTTTTTTGTGCACCAGCATAGATAAGACCAAACTTGCTAACGTCAACAACCTCGCTTAGGATATTGGAACTCATATCGGTAACTAGAGTTGCCGAGGTTTTGGGAAGTTTTGTAAACCTTGTTCCGAAAATAGTATTGTTATAGGTCATGTGAACGTAGTCAATGCCGTCACGGAAGGTAACATTATCCATGTCTGGAATGTAGGTGTATTTTGCTTCCTTTGAAGAAGCTGCTACAGCCATATCGCCATATTTTAATCCTTCTTCATAAGCCTTAGAAGCAAAGTTACCAGTAAGAATATAGTCAGCCTTTCCTTTTTGAAGTAAATTGAGGGGCACAGCCGCGAACTGTTGGGAGGCTCCACCTTGAACGAAAAGAACTGAATAATCTTCAGGAATGTTCATGAGCTCACGGAGTAGAGCGTTGGCTTCGTCATTGACAGCCATAAACGGTTTACTACGGTGACTCATTTCGGTGATACTCATTCCCGTGCCTTGGTAATTCAAAAGCTCTTTTTGTGCAATTTCAAGAACGGGAAGGGGTAGAGTTGATGGGCCTGCTGCAAAATTAAATACTCGCATAATGTACTCCTTTATAAAAATTTTATTCTTAGATTATTAAATACCATTATACCTTTTTCCGACTTTTTTTTCAAGCAAAATGCACGGCATATCTACTATTTTGTTTAATGTATTTATTTTTTCTGTTTACATTTTAACAAAAAAAGTGTATAATTATAAAAATGATTATAATGCGCCAAGTAATTTAGGCGTTTTAGGAGAATAAATTGAAGGAACAAAATTTTAAGAGAATTGAAAGAGATAATGATAAAAGACAAAAAGTAAAAAACTCAACTCAAAAAAATTCTAGCGACAAGAAGCAAAAAAACGCTAAAAAAACTAAGCGAAGCGTAAGTGTAAAAAAGCAGGTTAAGGTAACGGCTCCAAAAAGGAAAGATTTAGTTGTTAAGCCATCGACCGTGCCCCAAAAAAACCTATCAAAACAAACTAAAGATAATGTAAAAAGTCTAAAGGTCAGGTTTCTTGGTGGCGTAGGTGAAATTGGGAAAAACATGACCGTTCTTGAATACGGCAAAGATATTATAATTATTGATGCCGGTATAACCTTCCCAAATGAAAGTATGCCAGGGGTTGATGTTGTTATACCCGACGTTAGCTTTTTAGAACAAAATAAAAACAAAATAAGAGGTTTAGTTATAACTCACGGGCACGAGGACCATATCGGAAGCGTGCCGTATTTTCTTAAGGATTTTAAGATTCCCGTTTACGGAACAAAGCTTACATTAACCTTAATTGAAAATAAAATAAAAGAGCACAAAATAACCGATGCATATCTTAATTGCATAAAGCCTGGAAACACAGTAAAGCTCGGTGCATTCTCCATAGAATTTATTAACGTTAATCATTCTATAGCAGGGGCAGTGGGGCTAGCTATAACCACACCTGTTGGCGTAGTTTTTCACTCGGGTGATTTTAAGATTGATTACACTCCTGTAAACGGCGAGACGATGGATTTAACTAGAATTGCTGAAATAGGTAAAAAGGGCGTGCTATTAATGATGGCAGATTCCACAAATATTGAGATTGATGGAACGACTATGTCTGAATCGGTGGTTAAAGATACCTTAGACCACGTTTTTGG
This sequence comes from Christensenellaceae bacterium, assembly GCA_045637865.1. Lineage (GTDB taxonomy): Bacteria > Bacillota > Clostridia > Christensenellales > Borkfalkiaceae > UBA1259. The sequence continues at coordinate 96,713 of JAZUAF010000023.1, read as the reverse complement.
AGATAATGTAGATAGGCGCTTAATTATTGCTACGTTTGCTTCTAACGTGCATAGACTTCAGCAGATATTAGACCTTGCGGTAAAGTACAAAAGAAAGGTTGCTTTTTCCGGTAGAAGTATGATAAACATAGCTGAAGCCGCATCAAAAATAGGCGAGCTTTATATCAAAGATGGTCTCATCGTTGATATCGATAAAGTTAAAAATTACCGTGATGGAGAAATCGTTATAGTTTCTACGGGTACGCAAGGGGAACCTATGAGTGCGCTTACTCGCATGGCGAGTGGTGAATTTAATAGGGTTAAAATCGGTTCGAACGATACCGTTGTAATAAGTGCATCCGTTATCCCTGGCAACGAGAAAATGATTTACGGGGTTATAAACAATCTCTACCGTTTAGGAGCTGAGGTAATTTATTCCTCGCTAGAGCCAATTCACGTTTCGGGACACGCCTGCCGTGATGAGCTTAGAATATTGCATTCTTTGGTTAAACCAAAATTCTTTATTCCTGTTCACGGGGAGTATAGGCACCTTAAAAAACACGCAAAGCTTGCCGAGAGCGTTGGGTGCAGAGAGAGCAATATTATGATTGCAGAAATTGGAGACACCGTTGAATTTACTTCAAACAGTGCAAGGTTTGGTGAAAAATTCTCTGCCGGTTCACGCTTTGTTGACGGAGTAGGTATTGACGATGCCGACAGTGTGGTTATAAGAGATAGGGTTCATCTTGCAGAGGACGGACTCTTAGTTGTTGCAATTGGTATTGACGAGTATAGCGCTGAACTTAGAAGTGTTGAAATACAAAGCAAGGGGCTTGTGCTTTCAGATAACGTTGTAAACGAAATTAGGGCTCACCTCATAAGTGGGTTCAAACAAATTGATTTACGAAAGATAAAGGATGAGAACGAATTGTCGGCATTTGCTAAGCGCAGTATAAAAAATTACGTGCTTAAGGCAACAAAGAAAAATCCCGTTATTGTTCCCGTTGTAGTGGTGGTATAATTTGATAGAAGAAATAAAGACTTTAAGGGAAAAGGCAAAAGCTCAAGGCGAGCCCGTGCTTAGGGATAAGTCGTTTGACCTTTTACTCGAAACAGTAAAGAAAAAAAAGCCTAAAAAAATTCTTGAGATAGGCGTAAACCTTGGGCTATCCGGGATTGCTATGCTTCTAACCTCGGAAAACAGCCAGCTTTCGGGTATAGAGATTGACGAAAAAAAGGCAAAACTTGCAAAAGAGAACTACAAGAGGTTTGCAGTTGACGATAGGGCAAAAATTTTTCTAGGAGATGCAGGGGAGATTATCCCTATTCTTACAGGAAAATATGATTTTATATTTTTAGACGGCCCTAAGGGGCATTATTATGAATTTTTACTCAATTTGCTTCCAATTCTAAACGAGGGTGGAATACTTTTTGCAGATAACGTACTGTTTCGTGGGTACACTCTCGGCAAGGTTAAAACTCCACATCGGTTTATGACTACCAAGCATAGTATGGAAAAATTTTTGAAGACAATAACTGAAACACCAGGATACAAAACTACTCTTTACGATATGGAGGATGGCGTAAGCATTACTGAAAAAATTTATGAATAGAATTGAATTACTTTCGCCGGCAGGCGATATGAATAAACTAAAAACAGCTTTTTATTATGGGGCAGACGCAGTTTATATTGGTGGGAAATCGTTAAGCTTAAGGGCGCTCGCTGGAAATTTTACAGAAGATGAGATACTTGAGGCAGTAAAATATTCACATTCCTTAAATAAAAAGGTGTACGTTACTGTAAACGTTCTAGCAAGAAATTACGATATTGAAGAGGCTAAAAAATACTTTAAGTTCTTGGAGAGCGCGAAGGTTGACGGGGCAATTATTTCTGACGTTGGTTTAATTGCGCTTGCTAGAGAGTGTGCTAAAGATTTACCCATTAATATTTCCACTCAAGCAAACACCTTAAACTATAAGGCAGTAGAATTTTGGAAAAACTATGGTGCTCAAAGGGTTATTTTGGCAAGGGAATTATCCCTCGCCGAGATTAAAGAAATTCACCAAAAGGTGCCTGATATTGAAATTGAAACCTTTATCCACGGTGCAATGTGTATTTCATACAGTGGCAGATGCCTGCTTTCCGATTATAGAACTGGGAGAAGCAGTAATAAGGGAGAGTGTGTGCAAGCGTGTAGGTGGAACTACGAGATTAGAGAAAAGGGCTCTAACGGTGCGTTTATGGAAATGCAAGAGGACGAGCGTGGCACCTATATTCTGAACAGTAAAGACCTTAACCTAATAGATTACATAGCAGAACTTGATAAAGCTGGCGTGTGCTCTTTTAAGGTTGAGGGCAGAATGAAATCTGAATATTATCTTGCCACCGTTATAAACGCTTATCGCCGTGCTATCGACGAGTATTATAGGGTTGGGGCAGAATATAAAAAGAATCCTCTCTTTAACGAAGAACTCGAAAAGACTGCGCACAGAGAGTTTACCACGGCATACCTTTTAGGCGAAAACGACAGAACGGAAAATTTTGACGACAGCCAAAGTAGGGGAACCTACAAATTCATTGCTTCGGTAATAGACGACCAAAAGGAGGGCTTTGCATTAGTTGAAATGCGCAATAGGTTTAAGGTCGGTGACGTGTTGCAAGTTTTATCGCCAAACTATACCTTTAACAAAGAAATAGTCGTTCAAAAAATGCTTGATGAAAAAGGAAATTCCATCGAAGACGCTAAACTTGTTCAGCAAAAAATACTTTTATCCACCGATTTGCCTTTACGAAAAGGTGATATTTTAAGAATGAAGATATAAAAAAAGCTCGGAACTATCCGAGCTTTTATGATGTTGCAAATATATAATCAATTCTTAAATAAATCTATTAAAATCTTTTTAACAAGATTTTTCATTGTTTCGTAATTGATATAATCGTGTTTGTCAAATATGAGTTCGTGTGCAAAGGTTTGAACGATATCGAGAGCTAAATGAACCTTTTCCGTTGAGTCATCCAACGCCCAACCGAGTGCAGAAAGTTTTTCGGTGATTTTAAGCGTTAAATCGTCCTCAATGCTCATAAATTCGTTATTAACTGCCTCGTCAGTAGAGGTGAGGGAGTGCAGCGCTTCGTGCATTTTTGCATTGTTTTTATGCGATTTTATAATGATTTCAATAAATTGGGTCACAAAAGCTTCTATATCAATCGGGGCAGAAAGCTTATCAATCATCTTGAAAAGCCCTGCAAACGCTCTTTCGGTATAGATATCTAAAACGGATATCAGTATATCCCTTTTGTCTCTAAAATATCCATACACTATTCCCGTGGAAACGCCTGCTTTTTTTGCAATTTCAGCAGTGTTGGTGCCGTAGTATCCTACTTCTGAAAAAAGCTCGTAGCTGGCTTCAATAATCTTATTCTTTTTCTCAATGGACCTCTCTTGTCTAGGTTCTCTCTTTTCTGATTTCATATTATCATTATATAATAAAACATTATAAAAATCAAGTAAAAAATTTTTAATAATATGAAAAATATTTCACATTTTGATTGACAAGTTTGCATATAAATGGTAATATAATATCGTAAAATATGAAACAAATTTCACATTCAGGAGGAGCTATGGTAAAAACACTTGATAAATTTAAGATAGGTGAAAGTGGAGTAGTAAAAGCTGTTAGTGGCGAAAGGAGAATTAAACGCCGTTTATACGATATGGGAATTACTAATGGGGCAGAGATTTATTTAAGAAAGAAAGCCCCCCTAGGCGACCCTATTGAGGTAACGGTTAGAAGTTATGAACTTTCGCTTAGAAATAGTGAAGCGGCGTGTATAACTTTGGAGGTAAATCCTAATGCGTAGATTTGCTTTAGCAGGAAATCCCAACAGTGGAAAGACTACTTTATTTAACGGACTTACAGGGTCAACTGCCCACGTTGGCAACTGGCCAGGTGTAACGGTGGATAAAAAAGAGGGCGTGTATAAAAAGGGGAGTGAGCCAATTGCTATAATTGACCTTCCTGGTATTTATTCATTGTCTCCTTACACCTCTGAAGAGGTTATAGCTAGAAATTACATTCTAGACGAGAAGCCCGATTGCGTTATCAATATTATAGACGCAACCAATTTAGAGAGAAACTTATATTTAACTACACAAATTTTAGAAATTGACGTTCCTGTCGTGCTTGCACTAAACATGATGGATGCTGTGGAAAAACGTGGGGATTATATTGACGAAAAGGAGCTAGAAAAAAGGCTTGGAATTCCAGTGGTGAAAATTTCTGCGCTTAAAGGAACGGGGCTTGATAAGCTTATGGAGAGGGCGCACGAGGCAAGTCTAAAAGAGAGAAAGGGTAAAACTGTTATTGAAGATTCTGCATTAAAGCATCTGATTGGAGATATTAAAATTGCTCTCGAGGGGCAAGGTGTTCTTAATCCAACCTTTCACGCGGTTAAGCTTGCTGAACTTGACGAGCTTGAAGTATTGATGCATAAGCAAGCTGTAAATATGGTTGAAGCCTTTAAGAAAACTCACAAAGACGAAAATTTTGGTGACGACTTTGAGGCGCTCGTTGCTGATGCTAGATATAAATACATAACCAAATATTTTTCGCCTACGCTAAAGAGGAAAAACGAAGAAAAATTTGTTGTAACACCTTCTGATAAGGCAGATAAGATTTTAACGCATAGGATTTGGGGTATACCAATATTTCTTGCAGTTCTTTTTGTTATATTCCACTTGACGTTCTCGGAAAACTTGTTTTTCCTTGGTGGATTGTTTCCTGAGAACTGGATTTCGCTTAAAGGAACGGCGTTTGAAGGGGTGTTTGGCGATGGTGGTATAAACTCTCCAGGTGTAATGCTTATGGGACTTGTAGAGGTGCTGACAGGCTTTGTGTCTGAATTTATTGCAGGACTGCTTACTTCGTCACCTGAATGGGTTAGTGGACTCATTTGTGACGGTGTTCTCGGTGGAATATTTGCAATATTAGGTTTCTTGCCACAAATTCTCGTGCTTTTCCTTTTCTTCTCTATTTTAGAAGACAGTGGCTATATGGCTAGAATTGCCTTCATTTTAGATAGAGCGCTTAGAAAATTTGGGCTTTCAGGTAGAGCATTTTTGCCAATGATAATGGGTTTTGGTTGTTCCGTTCCCGCAATGATAAATACTAGAACTCTTGCTGACGAAAAGGAAAAAATCGCAACGGTTAGGGTAATTCCTTTCTTCAGTTGTGGTGCAAAACTTCCCATTTTAACTGCTGTAGCAGGTGCAATTGTTTCCAGCTTTAACGTTGGTAACGTTGACCTTATTACTTATGGAATGTACCTAATCGGTGTTATTACTGCTTTAGTTGCTGTAGTTTTAATGAGAGAAACTACTCTTAAAGGTGATACGCCTCCTTTCATTATGGAATTACCTGCATATCACGCTCCTCAGTTTAGAAATTTGGTTATGCTTTTATGGGATAAAGCTAAACACTTTATTGAAAAGGCATTTACGATTATTCTTGCTTCTACTATAGTTGTTTGGGTAATTAGCCACTTTAGTTTTTCTTGGCAATACCTTACTGATGACCAAATGGAAAGCAGTATTTTAGGTGGTATTGGGCAGTTGATTCAACCCTTATTTACACCTCTCGGTTTTGGTTCTCAACTTAAAGGCATGGGCTGGGTATTTGCAGTTGCCGCTTTAACCGGCTTAATCGCAAAGGAGAACGTTGTTTCTACACTCGGTACTCTTGCGGCTTGTATTGGAACGGCTATAGATATTGAGTTAGACGGTGGTGTAAGTGCAGTTGGCATGATGATTCAAAATACTGCTATTACCTTACCTGCGCTTCTAGCGTTTATAGCGTTTAATATGACGACCATTCCTTGTTTTGCCGCAGTTGCTGCTGCTAGAGGTGAAATGGCTGATAAAAAGACCTTTAACTTTACGTTACTATTCTGGATAGCTACCTCTTATATCGTTGCTTCAGCAATATATTTGATTGGAACGGCATGGTGGACTTTGTTTATCTACCTTGCAGTGGCAATAGTTGCTATCTTTGTGATTAGGTTTATAAATGCAAAAAGGAAAGTGAAAGAAAATTAAGTTATGAAATTGATTGAGATTGTTGTTATAATGGCTTGTGTTCTTATAGTTGGTGGAGTAATAGCTTCGTCCATTATAAATAAAAAGAAAGGTAAAACCTCTTGTGGTTGTGACTGCTCGGGGTGCAAGGGTTGTGCATACTATAAACGTAACGATGAAGTAGACCATAAGGACTAAATAAAAAACCATTTTTTCTAGTGTAACCCTCGCAATTTTTTGCGAGGGTTATGCTTAGGACTTGAATTTTATTATTAAGTGTGTTAAAATACTTTGTAAATATAAGGAAATGTTATGGTAAAGAAATTTTCAGTGGGAGGAATGTCTTGTTCTGCTTGTGCTCTCGCTATTGAAAAAAACTTAAATAAAGAAGATGGTGTTATCAGCGCAAAGGTTTCTCTCATGGGGAAATCTATGACAGTAGAGTTCGATGAGAACTTAATTTCCTCTGAAAAAATTTGTTTACTCGTAAAAAAAATAGGTTACACGGCAAACGAATATAGTAAAGGGCAAAATGATGACGCTACTATGAAGCTGAAAGATAGATTTATTTTGTCGCTAATCTTTTTGATTCCCCTAATGTATTTTTCAATGGGGGAAATGTTTTTTCTTCCTGTGCCTAATTACAAGATAAATCTTCCTATACAGTTCTTTCTTGCAGTCTCAATAATTATTATTAATTTCAAATTCTATACAAGTGGTGTAAAGGCTGTTCTTTCCGGCGTTGCGAATATGGATACACTTGTGTCGCTAGGCTCTGCAGCTGCTTTAATTTATAGTGTCGTTACTAGTATAAACGTATTTATCTCTAAAAATAGCGTGCACTTGTTTTATGAATCTTCTGCAATGGTTTTGGTTTTAGTTACTTTGGGTAAGTGGATAGAGGAGATTTCAAAGAAGAAAACTAGTAACGAAGTAGAAAAACTCTCCTCAATAGTTCCAAACATTGTTTCTATTATGGTTGACGGTGAGGAAAGACAAGTAGGCGTTGATAGCGTTAAAAGTGGTGACGTAATAATTCTAAGAACCGGTGACTTTGCTTGTGTTGATGGAGTTGTTATAGACGGAATTGGTTCTGCCGATAAATCTGCTATAACAGGTGAAAGCATTCCCGTGGAAGTTGTAGTAGGCGAAGAAATAGTTTCAGGCAGTGTTCTAAAAACTGGCTACGTTTTGTATAGGGCTTCAGGGGATAGAGCGGCTTCGGTTTTTTCTAAAATTATAGAAATTGTAAAAAATGCAGAAGAAAGCAAGGCTCCACAACAAAAACTGGCTGATAAAATTGCAGGCGTTTTTGTGCCTATTGTAACATTAATAGCTATTGTTGTATTTTTTATATGGCTTTTACCAACGGGGAATATCTACCTTTCCTTTAAGCACGCTATAAGTGTTTTAGTTGTTTCTTGTCCCTGTGCGCTAGGTTTAGCAACCCCTGTTGCAGTAATGGCGGCAACAGGAAAATCTGCATCACTTGGCGTGCTCTTTAAAGACGCTGATGCGATTGATAATTTAGGCAAGGTAGGGGCTATATTTTTGGATAAAACTGCAACGCTGACGGAAGGTAAGCCAAAGGTTGTAGATTTTATTAATCTAACTTTTATGAAGGATGATTATGTTAGGGCTATTGCGTATGCGATAGAGGATAAGTCAAATCACCCACTAGCTAGCTGTATCAAGAATTTTTGTATAAATAAAAACCTTATTGTCAACAATTTTGAGTATGTTGTTGGAAAGGGACTTAAAGGGCAAGTAGGTGGAGAACTCTATTACCTAGGCAATTTTGTTAAACCTCAAATTCATGAGGAGTTTATTGGTAAAACTCTTGTTATTATGTCTGACACAAATGGCAATGTTCTAGCAATATTTGTTATTTTTGACGAGCTTAAGGATGACAGTGTTTCTGCAGTATCTTCATTAAGTAAACAGGGCGTTAAAACTTATATGGTTACTGGTGATAACGAAGGTTCTGCAAAGAAAACGGCTGAAAGTTTGCCTCTTGACGGATATTTTTCTGAAGTGCTTCCTGAGAATAAAGCCAGCATTCTTTTAGCTAATAAGGGAAATAAAATTACTGCATTCGTCGGTGACGGAATAAATGATTCTCCCGCCTTAAAAACTGCAGACGTTGGCATCGCAATAGGCACGGGAACAGACGTTGCGATAGAGTGTTCTGACGTTGTTCTTGTTAGTGGAAAATTATCTTCTTTAGTTGATGCTGTTGGTATTGCTAAAAAAGCTTCATCAATAATAAAGGGTAACTTGTTTTGGGCGTTTTTTTATAACATTCTTGCAATACCTGTTGCAGGGGGTGCGCTATCCTTTTTGGGTATTTCATTAACTCCTGCTATTGCATCTGTTTGTATGTGTTTGTCTTCAATCTTCGTGGTGCAAAACGCTTTGAGGATTAGAAAATATAAAAAATTTGATTTTTCAAAGGGCGAAAAAATGAAAATAGTAATTGAGGGCATGATGTGTAATCATTGTGCAGGCAAAGTAAAAGAAATTCTTCTTGGAATTGACGGTGTTAAGAGCGTTGAAATTAACCTTAAGAAAAAGCTTGCTGTAGTTGACGGTGAGGTAGACCTTGAAAGGGCTAAGGAATTTATTAACGAAGCCGGCTACGTTTTCAAGGGTGTAAAAAAATAAATTCATTGGAGAATATGTTATGAGTTTAACGTTAAATCATCACACTTTATTGCGTTTTCCTGGTTTTAAGGATAAAGCAATTACTTTTAGTTATGACGACGGTACGATAACCGATATAAGACTTGCAGAAATTTTTACTAAGTACGGCTTGAAGTGTACCTTCAACGTGTGCTCGGGTGGTTTTGGTGGGGCAAATAAACCTTCTCCCGAAAGGTTAAAAGAGGTTTACGATGCAGGTGGTCACGAGGTTGCTGTACACGGCGAAAAGCACCGTTCACTTGGCGAGCTTCATCCTGAACACGCAGTAAAGGACGTACTTATGGATAGAATAGGCTTAGAAAAAGCTTTCGGTAGAGTAGTTAAGGGAATGGCTTATGCTAACGGAAACTATACTGACGACGTGAAAAACATATTAAAAATGTGTGGAATCAATTATGCAAGGGCTACGGGCAAAGCAGAGCCTAAATTTGCTGTTCCTAAAGACTGGCTTGAGTGGAAACCCACATGCCATCACAACGACCCAGAACTTTTTGAGATAGCAGATGAATTTTTCGCTCCCGTAACTAGGTCGTATTATTGGGCGCATACGCCTAGAGTTTTATACGTTTGGGGACATAGTAGCGAGTTTAACCAAAAGGATAACTGGGATAGAATTGAAGAATTTGCTAAAAAGGTGAGTGGGCGAGACGACGTGTATTATGCTACTAACGGTGAAATTTTTGAATACGTTAATGCGTACGATAGACTTCAGTTTAGCGTAGAAGCCGACTACGTTTATAATCCCTCTGCCATTGACGTTTATCTCAACTATATTGGTGTAGAGGTTGTGGCTAAAGCTGGCCAAACCACGGTAATAAAAAAATAACCAAAAACTAAACGAGAATATAAAAACTCCTAGATGTTTTTTTGTCTAAGGAGTTTTTTATTTTGATAAAAATCAAAAAAATTGTGTTTTGTGCTTGTAGAAAAACACAATATATGGTAGAATATTAAAATGTATAATGCTAACCTATACTATTGGAGGTAAAATGGCAAAAACTAATTACAATGCAGAAGACATAAAAATCATAGAGGGGCTTGATGCTGTAAGGCTTCGCCCTGGCATGTATATAGGTACTACTTCAGTGAAGGGGCTTCACCATATTTTGTGGGAAATAGTAGATAATGCTGTTGACGAGGCTGCAAACGGCTTTGCTAATAGAGTGGAGGTTAAACTGTATAAAGACGGCAGTGCCTCTGTTGAAGATAATGGCAGGGGTATTCCTACCGATATTCACTCTAAAGCTGGTGTTTCGGGCGTTCAGGTAGTATTTACTCAGCTCCATGCTGGTGGTAAGTTTGATTCGGATAACTATAATTACTCAGGTGGTTTGCACGGCGTTGGCGCTTCGGTTACTAACGCACTTTCAGAGTGGCTCAAGGTTGAGGTGTATAAAAACACAATCTATTCAATGGAATTCCACAGTTATTTTGATGAAAAAACGGGCAAGGTTAAATCGGGCGTGCCTGTTGCTCCGTTAAAAGATACTAAAGTTAAAACTAAGAAAAAAGGTACTTTCGTTAGGTTTATGCCCGATAAGAGCGTGTTTGAAACAACGGAATTTTCCGTTGAAACCATTCTTAAAAGGTTAAAAGAAATTGCCTTTTTAAACAAGGGTTTAGAGATAGATTTTTACGACGAGAAAACCGACTATCATAGGGTTTATAAGTACGACGGAGGATTGGTTGACTTTGTTAAATATCTAAACGAGAGTAAGAGCACTCTCTATGGAGAGCCTCTTTACGCTTCGTCTGAAAAGGACGGCATAGTGGTTGAATTTGCAATTCAGCATACCGACGCTTACGTTGACAGTATCTACTCCTACGTTAACAATATCCCTACAGCAGAGGGAGGAATGCACGAAACGGGGTTCCGTTCTGGCGTAACTAGGGTGCTTAATGATTTTGCTAGAAGCAAAAACATCTTAAAAGATAAGGATGAAAACCTACTTGGGGACGATTTTAAGGAAGGTTTAACGGCGATTTTATCCGTTAAAATGAAAAACGTTCAGTTTGAAGGACAAACTAAAACCAAACTCGGCAACCCTGAGGCTCGCCCTGCCGTAGAATACGTTACCGTAAACGAGCTTTCTGCTTTAATGGCAAATAAAAAGCTATCAAAGGTATTTGAAAAGATTTTAGAAAAGGCTATGAATGCCGCAAAAGCAAGGCTTGCTGCTAGAAAGGCTAAGGAAATTGCAAGGGCGTCTAAGAGTATAGAATCACAAAATCTAGTTGGAAAACTGGCGGCTTGCTCCGGGCGTAAGGCTGAGCTTAACGAACTTTTCATAGTTGAGGGCGATTCTGCAGGTGGAAGTGCTAAGCAGGCGAGAGTAAGGCAATATCAAGCTATTTTACCTCTTAGAGGTAAACCTCTTAATGTAGAGAAGAAAAAGATTGACCAAATTCTTCAAAACGAAGAAATCAGAACGATAATTTCTGCACTCGGTACTGGTATCGGCTCGGAATTTGACCTTGATAGTTTGAAATTCCATAAAGTTATTATCCTATCCGATGCCGACCAAGACGGTGCACACATAAGAGCAATTTTATTAACCTTTTTCTTTAGGTATATGCGTGAACTTGTCAATGCCGGTCACGTATATATCGGTATGCCACCACTATACAAGGTGCACAAAGGGAATACTGAGGAATACGCTTATGACGATAGAGAACTTGAAGAAAAGAAAAACAAGGTTGGCAGAGGAGCTTTGATTCAGCGATACAAAGGTCTTGGTGAAATGAACCCCAGTCAGCTTTGGGATACTACGATGAACCCTGAAACACGTTCGCTAATGCAAGTTACTATAGAGGACGCTGCTGAAGCTGATAGACTCATAACTGTTTTGATGGGTGATGAGGTTGGCGAAAGAAAGAAATATATTTTCGAGCACGCAAACTTTAATAAAGAAGATAAGTTTGCAAAGATGAAACGTTCGTAAGGGAGGGGAGATATGGAAAAGGAAAAGGGAATAATTTATTCTTCACTTGACGAAGTGTTGAAAAATTCAATGATACCATACGCTGAGAACGTTATTTTGGACCGTGCGCTTCCCCGTGTAGAGGATGGATTAAAGCCTGTTCAAAGGCGTATTCTCTACGCTATGTACGAAATGGGTTTAACTCCTGATAAGCCACATAAAAAATGCGCTAAAATCGTAGGTGAAGTATTAGGTAAATATCACCCTCACGGGGACAGTTCCGTTTACGGAGCGCTTGTTCACCTTGCGCAAGATTTTAATATGAGAAATCCGTTGGTTGATGGGCAAGGTAACTTCGGTACTGTTGACGGAGACTCTGCCGCTGCATATCGTTATACGGAAGCTAGACTAGAAGCTTTGGCGTTAGAGCTCGTTCGCGATATCGACAAGGATACCGTTAACTTTAGTCTTAATTTTGACGATACTCAAGAAGAGCCAGACACTCTTCCTGGGCGTTTTCCAAACCTTTTAGTAAACGGTGCAACTGGTATTGCAGTAGGTCTTGCAACAAATATTCCGACTCATAACCTTGCAGAGGTTATTAACGGCACAGTTGCTTATATAGATAACCCCAAAATTTCTCTAAAAGAAATGATGAAATATATCCCAGGTCCCGATTTCCCAACTGGTGGGCACATTATTGCAGGGGAGGAGCTTGAAGAAGCCTATAAAACGGGTAGGGGCAAAATTAAAATTAAAGCAAGAGTTACCATAGAAAAGGATGCCGGTGGCAAACAAAACCTTGTTATTTCCGAACTTCCTTATCAAGTAAATAAAGCAGAGCTTTTAGTAAAAATATCAGACCTTAGAGAGGATAAAAAGGATATTTTAGGTGGCATTGCAGACGTAGTTGATGAGTCTGATAGAAACGGAATGCGTGCCGTTATAAAGCTTAAAAAAGATGCTGATGCCGAGGCAATCTTAAAATACTTATATAAGAGCACATCGCTTGAGACCTCGTTCGGTATAAATATGGTGGCAATCGCTCACGGAAAACCTTGCCAATTAGGACTTCTAGACATAATTTCATATTACGTTAATTATCAAAGAGATGTTATACTTCGCCGTTCTAAGTACGAGCTAGATAAGGCAAAGGAACGCGCTCATATTTTAGAGGGGCTTATTATTGCCGTAAAGAATATTGACGAGGTTGTTAAAATTATTAAGTCAGCTGATAACACTGCAGACGCTAGGGCAAAGCTTAGAGAAAGATTTTCTCTTTCTGAGGCACAAGCAAACGCCATTTTAGATTTAAGGCTTGCAAGACTCACTAAGCTTGAAGTTACCAAGCTTCAAGAGGAATTAAAAGAATTAAAGGAAAGAATAGAAGTGTTAACTGCCATTATTGCAAGCAAGGCAAAGCAGATGGAACTTGTTAAAAAAGAGCTTCTAGAAATTAAGAAAAAGTATAAAGAGCAAAGAAGAAGCACTATAATTGCTCGTGGCAAGGAAATGGAGAGCAAGGAAAACATTGAAGCCGAGCTTAAGCCTATTGAGGACTTCGTTCTAGTTTATACGCACGGCAACACCTTTAAGAAGATTCCCGAGAAGAACTTTAACAATAGCGATAAGAGTGTTAAGGATAATGCAACCGAATCAGACTTTATTAAGGTTAAGGTGAAGGCTAAGAGCAACTACGTATTGTTTGCGTTTACAAATCAAGGTAATTGCTGTAGAATTAACGTTGAAGATATGGGTGAATGCAGATACAGAGATAAAGGTGTTAAATTTACTGAAGTTGCTAGAGAGGCTGCAAGAAACGAATATCCAGTTGCTTTCTTTGCGTGTGAAAAAGGTCAAATTCCAAACGGTGCAATATTGTTCTTTACTAAGGACGGCTTGATTAAGAGAACGGAATGGACTGAGTATAATCTCATTAAACCTTACTATCAGGCAATTAAATTGAAAGAGGGAGACGAGCTTATCTCTGTTGAACAAGATTTGTCCGATACTACCATATCCTATATAACGGAAAAGGGCTTGGTGCTTTCTGCTGTAAAGGACGATATTCCCGTTCAAGGCAGAGTGGCAGGCGGCGTTAAAGGTATAAATCTTGGCAAGGGTGATAGAATCGTAATGGTTACGCAAAACGATGGCGAGGGAGAGTACGTTCTTGTAACTGAAACTGGATTTTATAAGAGGGTTATAACCTCTGAGATTGAGCCTCAAGGCAGAAATGGAAAGGGTATTAAGGTTTGCGAGCTAGGTAAAATAAACAAGCTCGTCTATGCAGATATCGTTAAAGAACCTTTTGACTTTGCAGTGATAGATAATTTTGGCGTTGCCTTTACCGTAAACACTGAGGACTTGTCTATTGAAAACAGAACAACTAAGGGCAAGACCTTAAAGAACGAAAACAAAAAACGTAGCCCCGAAAAAGTGTTTAAGATTTATTAAAATAAAAAAGATTGCTTAAAGTCTTTAAGCAATCTTTTTTTTGTGTTTAATATTAAACGTTAAATCTAAATAAAACTACGTCGCTATCTCTCATAACGTATTCTTTACCTTCAGACCTAACCTTGCCTTTTTCTTTTGCAGCGTTAAAACTGCCTAGTTCAACCAAAATATCGTAATCAACTATTTCAGCTCTAATAAATCCTTTTTCAAAATCAGAATGGATTTTGCCTGCCGCTTGGGGAGCTTTGGTGCCATTTTCAATAGTCCACGCTCTAACTTCCTTTTCACCGGCAGTGAGGTAGCTGATAAGACCTAAGAGTTTGTAGGAAGTTCTAACGAGCTTGTCTAGTCCACTTTCCGTTAAACCGAGCTCTTCTAAGAATATTTCCTTTTCGTCGTCCTCAAGTTCGGAAAGTTCTTCTTCAGTTTTAGCTGAAATTACCATATATTCAGCGTTTTCGCTTTTAGCAAAATCAATAACTTTTTTAGCGAGGGGAATATCCTCGTCTGCCCTTCCCATGTCCTTTTCGCTTATGTTTGCCGTGTATATAACGGGTTTTGCAGTAATTAAGAAAAGCTCTTTTAAGTATTCTTTTTCTTCGTCCGAACAGGGGAGAGTTCTCGCTGGTTTCAACTCGTCTAAATGGTTTAAGAGTCTCGCTAAAAATTCAGCTTCAATTTTGTACTTCTTGTCGCCCGTTTTGGTCATGTTTAGAGCTTTGTCGTGGCGTTTTTTTACTGCCTCGATATCGGCAAAAATAAGCTCTAAATTTATTGTTTCAATATCGCGAAGTGGGTCAATTACACTATCAACGTGGGTAACGTTTTCATCTTCAAAGCATCTAACAACGTGCACGATAGCGTCAGTCTCTCTAATATTAGCAAGGAATTTGTTGCCAAGTCCTTCACCCTTGCTTGCACCCTTAACTAAGCCTGCTATATCTACAAATTCAACTACTGCAGGGGTTATTTTTTTTGTATTATACATTTTTCCTAGAACGTTTAATCTCTCGTCAGGAACTGCTACAATGCCAACGTTTGGTTCAATTGTGCAGAAGGGATAGTTTGCACATTCTGCCCCAGCTTTAGTAATTGCGTTGAATAGGGTTGATTTACCAACGTTTGGAAGACCTACGACTCCTAGTTTCATTCTTTTCTCCATTATTTAGTTATTTTATATAATTATAATTTAAAAAAAATAAAATTACAAGTTTTTGGGTTGCATTTTTTATAAAAATTATGTTATTATAAATAAAATAGAAGGAAAAGTATATGAATTACAAAAATTATATTGCAAAAAAACTTAACTTAGACACTGTTTCTACCGAACTTTTAGAATCTTATATCGAAGTTCCACCAAATACCGACATGGGGGACTTCGCGCTTCCTTGTTTTAAGCTTTCTAAAATTATGCGTTCCTCTCCTGTTAAAATTGCAGAAGAGCTAAAAAACGCTTTTACTATCGATGAGTATATTTCGGAATGCTCTGCTGTTAACGGCTACCTTAATTTTAAGGTTAATAGAAATGCGCTAGCTAGCGAGGTGCTCTCTGACGTGCTTTCACTAAAGGATAAATATGGTTCGGCTGATTCCGGAAGGGGCAAAACTATTTGTATCGATTACTCTTCGATAAACATTGCAAAGCCTTTTCATATAGGGCACTTAAGCACCACCGTTATAGGTAGTGCACTTTGCAAAATTTTTAGGTTCTTAGGCTATAAGGTAGTTGGTATTAACCACCTTGGAGATTACGGCACTCAGTTCGGTAAACTTATCGTTGCTTTCAAAAAGTGGAGTAGCACTGAAGCTGTTAAAGAGGGCAGGTTAAAGGAGCTTACCAGAATTTACGTTAAATTCCACGAGGAAGCTAAATTAGACCCAACTCTTGATGACGAGGCAAGGCGTTATTTTAAGCTTATTGAGGATGGGGATAAGGAAGCTAGCGAGCTTTTCCGTTTGTTTAAAGATATTACTCTAGAAGAAGTTGAAAAGATTTATAAACTCCTAAACGTAACCTTTGATTCCTATGCTGGGGAGAGCTTTTATAACGATAAAATGGCACCCGTTGTCGATGAGCTTAAGGAGAAAAACCTTTTAAGAATATCAGAAGGTGCTTCTATCGTTGACCTTGAAGAGTACGGAATGCCACCCTGTTTGATACTAAAGTCTGATGGCTCCACTTTATACGCTACTCGTGATATGGCTGCAGCTATGTACAGAAAGAAAACTTACGATTTTGATAAGTGCCTATACGTAGTTGCATATCAACAGAATCTTCACTTTAAGCAATTTTTCAAGGTTGTGGAATTGATGGGTAAGGAGTGGGCGAAAGACCTTGTGCACGTTGCATACGGCATGGTGTCTTTAGAGTCTGGCTCTATGAGTACTAGGGCAGGGAATGTTGTTCTTTTAGAGGACGTTATCAATAAGACTATCGAAAAAGCATACAAGGTTATTGAGGAGAAGAACCCCAATATCAAGGATAAGGACCACACAGCTCGTGCCGTTGGTACTGGTGCAGTAATTTTCGGCGCACTGTGTAATAATAAAATTAAGGATATAGTGTTCAGTTACGATAGAGTGTTGAGCTTCGAGGGGGAAACTTGCCCTTACGTTCAATATACGGTTGCTCGTTGTAATAGCGTTCTCAACAAATTTTACGTTGAGGGTGAATACAAAATTCCCGAGCTTTCAGGTGAAGAATACGACGTTATTTCTACCATTTCAAAATTTAGTGAAGTTATAGCGTCGGCTGCTAAAAATTACGAGCCTTCGCTCGTTACTAGATATGCCCTAGAACTTTCTGGTGCGTTTAATAAGTTCTATATGAACTGCAAAATTAATTGTGAAGATGATAACCTTAAAAAGTTTAGGCTTGCAATTACTAAGGCAGTTAAAATTACCCTCACTAACGCCTTAACACTTCTTGGAATAGAAACCGTTGAGGAAATGTAATAATGCAAAATCTAAACAAGCTTGCAATTTTTGACCTTGACGGAACTATAATTGATTCCCTTCCCGATATAATTGACTGCGTAAACGAAACGCTTGAAAAATTTGGGCACGCAAAAAGGGAGTATGCTGATATTCGTAAATTTATAGGTAACGGTGCGAGAGTTCTAGTGGAGAAAAGTATAGGAGAGGCTCTTTCCGAGGAAGAACTTCTAAAAAGGCTAAATTATTATAATAATCTCTATACTAATTCAGGCAGTCCTAAAACTAAAGTTTACGACGGAATGAAAGAAATTATCTCAAAGCTCAAAGAAAGGGGTTATTATACTGCCGTTATTACAAATAAACCTCAAATGACCACCGATAACGTTATGGAAAATTATTTTTCCGATATTTCCTTTGACGCTGTTATTGGGCAAAAAGAGGGCGTGAAAAGAAAGCCTGACCCAACTTCTACTTTATATTTGCTAGATAAATTTAACGTTCCAAAGGAAAACGCCTTTTTTATAGGCGACGGTGAAACTGATTGTTTGACGGCGAAAAACGCTGGGGTTAAAAGCATTTCCGTTCTATGGGGATATAGGGATAGAAAGGATTTAGAAGAGGCTAGTGCAAACCTTTTTATCGACAATCCTAAGGCTTTACTAGATTTAATGATTTAATAAATAATTTACAAAATTTATATTTTTGTACAAAATTTTTTAACTTTTTAATTTTTACTTTTTTACTTTATTTTTTAGCGAGATTTTTCGCGTGTTTTAAGGAGAACAAAATTGAATAACACTTTTAAGGTAGCTATTGTCGGAGGTGGTTCGGCAGGGCTTTTATGTGCTATCGAACTGCTTTCCGGTGACAGTGCACTGCTCGGTGAGGAGGTAGTTGTTTTAGAGCGCAACGACAGAGTGGGTAAGAAGCTGAAAGCTACAGGTAATGGGCAAGGTAATCTTACAAACAAAGTTATTTTGCCAGAAAACTATCATGGAGATAAAGGGTTTATCAGGGCTTTTTTTGGTGTGCTCGAAAAGGCAGATTTGAACAAATATTTAGAGAATTTAGGCGTTTTTTTAACTGAAGGAGATGATGGTAAAATGTTCCCCACATCCTTTCAGGCAGGCGCAGTTTTAGATATTTTTAGAAGTTATTTGTATTATAAAGGTTGTAATATTATAACTGATTTTTACGTGAGTGATATCGGTTATGATAATGGCAGATTTATTCTTTCTTCTACAACAGGAGAGATTATAGCTGAAAACGTCGTTTGTGCTTTTGGTGGCTCGGCAGGTAAGCAATACGGCACTGATGGAAGTTCGTATAAACTTTTAGAAAAGTTTGGGCATAAAACTACTAGGCTCTATCCCTCTCTTGTTCAACTTAAGGCAAACTTAAATCAATTTAAAAACTTGAAAGGGGTAAAGGAAAGGGTTAGGATTAAAGCTATCTCAGATGAGGGTATTCTATCTTCTGCAGAAGGCGATTTGCTCTTTACCGATTACGGCATTTCAGGTTCTGCCGTGTTTAAGATTTCCGGAATGGTACAGGGGGAGCGTAACGCTCAAGTTAGTATTGAGTTTTTGCCAGACTATTCTAAAGATAAACTCGTTGAAATGCTAGATAAGAAACTCTCTTTAGAGCACATAGACCGAACGGAAGTTTTAACGGGAATTGTAAATAAACAAATAGGTAAAATAATTACAAGAGACGCTCGTTCATCAGAGGAGATAGCTGACAAACTCAAGGATTTTAGGTTGGAAATTACAGGTACTCTCGGTTTTAACTATGCACAAGTAACTAGGGGGGGAATTGATACAAATTCTGTAAACCCGTTTACCTTCCAAAGTAAACTTGTGAAAAACTTATATCTTACGGGTGAACTTCTTGCAATTGATGGGGATTGTGGTGGATATAATCTCACTTTTGCATTCGTTAGCGGAATTGCTTCTGCTAAGAATATAAAAATGCGTTGCACAAAGGAGAAATAAGCTTATGGCAAGATTAATTAAGCTTTCAAAGGAAATGCTTAGTAAACACGCGCTCGGTACGCTTCGCGTGCTTGGTAGAGTGATTGGGGTGAAATCACCAACGTCA
Organism: Christensenellaceae bacterium; assembly: GCA_045637865.1. Classification (GTDB taxonomy): domain Bacteria; phylum Bacillota; class Clostridia; order Christensenellales; family Borkfalkiaceae; genus UBA1259. The sequence continues at coordinate 77,542 of JAZUAF010000023.1, read as the reverse complement.
AAATCAAAGGGTCAGCTTATTGAGGAAATACTTTTAAGACAGGAAACAGGCATTTGCTTTGTGAAGAGTAATAAGGGTGCCCCGGTTAAATCAAAGGTGGACCTTTCTGATTTTTACGTTAACGACGATATCCCTGAATTAAACTACGATGACAGTATGGGAATGGACTATGTCTCCAAGGCGTATCAAGGAATGTGCCTTGGCTCTAGCCTTGTCTGTGCTGATAGCGAGCCTGTTTTTGAAATGGAGGGTAGAATTGAGATTTTCCCTGCAGGATACGGTTTTGTAAGGACTAGAGAATACGAATGTTCGGATAGTGATAGTTATATTACTTCTGAAATGATAAATAAACTTGGACTTCGCGCAGGAGATAAGGTTAAGGGGCGTGCAAAGAAAGGCATTGAACAAAAAGCGCCGAGCGTTATCGAGATAACGGCTATCAATAATTATCCCATCGACCTATACGTTGAAAGGCGAGATTTTGATGAGTTGACCTCGTGTTATCCTACAAAGAGGTTCCAGTTTGGCAAAGACGATGATTTGACCTTAAAATGTATAGATGTCTTTTCCCCAATAGGAAAGGGTCAAAGGGGGATAATCGTTGCACCACCTAAAACGGGAAAAACTTCGATAATTAAAAAACTTGCGAAGAGTCTTGAGGATAATTATAACGGAATGAAAGTTTTCGTTTTATTGATTGATGAAAGACCTGAAGAGGTTACCGATTTGCAGATGAGCCTTCATTCTGAAATTGTTCACTCTACCTTTGATGAGAGTGCAGACCATCACGTTAGGGCTGCTGAAATGGTGTTAAATCGTGCTAAACGTATCGCTGAAACAGGAAATGACGTTGTAATCTTTCTAGATTCGCTAACTCGATTAACTAGAGCGTATAACGACAAGGTTGAGTCAACTGGAAAAACTTTAACGGGTGGAATAGAGTCTGAGGCTCTAAAAAAAGTGAAAAAGTTTTTTGGTGCCGCTAGAAATATTGTCGAGGGTGGAAGCTTAACGATTATTGCAACGGCAATGCCACAAACTGGTGGTAGGTTTGAGGATATCGTTTACGAAGAACTAAAAGGTACTGGAAATATGGAGATTCATCTTTCTAGAGAATTAAGCGATAAACGTATATTTCCCGCGATAGATATTAATAAATCGGGCACAAGACGCGAAGAGTTATTGTTCTCTAACGAGGAACTAGAGGCAGTGAACAAACTCAGGAGAGTTCTGTGTGATAAAAAGGATTCAACGAGTATTGCGTTTAACATACTTGATAAATGTTCGTCGACTGAGGAGCTTGTAAAAAACATAGATACAGTTCTTGCTCAATATAAAGGATAGTATGAAATCGGAAAGAAACAAAACAATTGATTTTCCTCTTGAGGAGGCAAGGAAATATCTAGATAGGTGTGTAAGCGCAAACGACATTAAAGAGGGTGACGTTTGCGTTACCGTGCTCGGAGATTTCTATACGGCTATAAAAGGGGTAAAGGATAAATCGATTGATTTACTTGTCGTTGACCCTCCGTATAACCTTACTAAAAATTTTCACGGTAAAATGTTTAAGGAGACGACTTCAGAAAATTATTCGGAATATACCGACGAGTGGATAAAGGCAGTTAAGCCTAAATTAAAAGATAATGCAAGTGTTTATGTTTGCTGTGATTGGAGAAGCGCTGTTGCGCTAGCTCCTGTTCTTGAAAGACATTTTCATCTTCGCAATAGAATAACTTGGGAAAGAGAAAAGGGCAGAGGTGCAAAAAACAACTGGAAAAATTCAATGGAGGATATTTTCTTTTGCACGGTAGGTGAGGAATACACCTTTAATCTTGACGCTGTTAAACAGCGAAAAAGGGTTGTTGCACCGTATAAAGAGAACGGAGAGCCTAAGGATTGGGAGGCTACTGAAAAGGGAAACTATAGATATACCTGCCCGTCAAATTTTTGGGGGGATATTTCCGTTCCGTATTGGTCAATGCCGGAAAATACGGCACATCCGACCCAAAAACCGGAAAAATTAATGGCAAAACTCATCTTGGCAAGTTCCAAAGAAGGGGAAGTTGTTTTGGATATTTTTGCAGGGAGTGGCACCACTGGTGTCGTCGCAAAAAAGCTAAATAGAAAATATATTATGATAGAGCAAAACCCTCTGTATTGTGCTTGGGCAGAATATAGACTTGAAAGGGCTGAAAAAGACGCTTCCATTCAAGGATATAAAGACGGGGTGTTTTGGGAGAGAAACAGTGTAAAATAGCAAAAAAACCACTTGTGTGAAGTGGTTTTTTCTTATTGTTTATTTTTAAATATTCTAACAGCAAGTGCAGTCATGTCGTCGTTATGTTTTCCTCCTGTTAGTGATACGGCTTTTGCAAGTAATTGATTGGTTAGGGTTTGAGGGTTTTTTGCTGGAACTGTTCGTAAAAAATCTATTATTGCAGAAGAAGAGCCAAATGCGTCCGATATTCCGTCGGTAAGTAAAACAATCATATCTCCATCGTATACGTCTGTTTGCGCAACCGAGGGGGCTAGCTCCTCTAAAATGCCTAATGGCAAGGTATTGCCCTCGATTATTTTTACGGCACCCTCATTTACGATAAAGCCGTATGGCGCACCGTATTTTATAAAGTCTACCTTTCTATCCTTTAGGTTTACAACTGAAACGTCAAGTGCTGTAAAAGAATCTTCGGTGTTAATGGATAACAATTTGTTTACGGTGCTAAGTATTAAATTACTATTCATTCCAGCTTTGTAAAAGCTTTCGATAAGAGAAAGGGAAATTGAAGAAACTGTTTCGGCTTTTTCACCACTTCCCATCCCATCGGAGAGTGCAACCAGGAACTTTTCATCAGATATTCTCAGTACGGAGTGTGTGTCTCCGGAGACCTCAGAGCCATCTTTCTTTACCTTAGAAACTCCGAAAACTGCATCGTATTCAACTCGTCTTTTGAAAGATAAATAGATTTTCTCTTCGTTAATATTGGTTTTTTCGCATAAGATAACTGAAGTGTTTAAGTTTTTTCCTATTATGCTTTGTAGATTATGTAAGTTGAATTCTTTCATATTCAGTATTAAACTGACGTTTATTCTCTTTTCTTCACCGTAAATTAAGATTTCGGAAACTAAAAAACCGTTCTTAAACAGTTCTTCTGAGAGCGTTTTTTCTAGCTTTGATTGATATTTTAGTTGTGTGCCCGATTCAAGCGCTAATCCCTTTAATATTTCTGCAACGCCCTCAGCCTCTTTTGAGATTATCGCCCTACTACTTGTTAAATTCATCGTGGATAATTTATAGTTTCTGTATTCTGCTAAAAATCTGTTCGTGTAATAAATGATATCGGTAGGGTGGATGCAAACGTTTCCGAGTTCTTCTGGCAGGTCTATTAAAGAAAGTTTTCCTTTTGCAAGCCCAATATCAAACATTTTGTTTAATCCGATATTCTTACTCTTTTCCTTGCTTTTGCAACGAGTATAGCCTTCACAAGCTTTGCAAAGCTTTTCGTTTATATCATAAATTGTCCTTTCTTTGACCTTATCTATGGAAGTTTCGCATTGCTTAAAAAGGTTAAAGGCGTTTGCCATCTCGGTGAATGCGTTCGATAGCTCGAACAGTTTGTTTGAAAGCATAATTCTGTTGCGATTTATTGTTTGTCTAACTAGTTGCTTTTCTCTAAATAGGCAAAATTTATCCTTGTAGTTAGCTATTAACTTTGTGGGCAGAATACAAAATAGCAGAGAGGCGATAATAACTGGGATAATATCGTGTACGCCGTATGACGGGTATACGTTAAATATTGCTTGTATTAAATAGTCGGTAAATATCAAGGCGATTGCACTTAAATACATTGATACGCTAAACAGTCCTTCAGCAACCAGTGCTATAATTATAAAGCACGCAAGGTAGTTAATGTTTCCGTAATAAACGGCTAGGCTTACGCCAAGGCTCGAACCGACCGTTACGCCAACACCCGTTTTGAAAAAATATATGGTAACCAATATAATAAATAACGATAAGCCCTTCCAAAAAAGAGGGGAAATAAGGTTGCAAATTCCTATGCCTAAGATTACAATGCAAACAATTATTGCAGTGTAGTCTTCAGTGTTCATTTTGTATTTAAGCCCTTTTTTTTCTAGTGCAGATATGGCTATAATGAAAACAAAGGTTAAGCAAGTGGAAATAATTAGGCATAATAGTCTTTTTTCTATTTGCGTTTCTATCTGCGTGTCTCCAAGAAAAAGGAATCCTAAAAGTGAAATTGCAGTGTAGAAAGTGTATTCTAAACCCGTTTTTGATTTAAATTTTAGCCTAAACAACGTTATTATTAACATTGCGCCAAGAGAAATAGCTGCGCTTGCTAAAAGCCCAGGTCTTCCAAGTAGTATAAAGGACGTAACATATAGAATGGAAGTTGATATAAAATTTCCACCAATTGCTAGGAGTGAAGAATATACTGCCGTTGAATATGGATATACTGCTGATTCTAGCTTGTTTAAGCATAGAAAGGAGAAAAAAACAATAAGATATTTAATCACGTTAAGGTAATCGAAAGCTTTGCTATTATTTCTCATAGTGGACCTCGTTAATAATTAAATTAATTGTATAATTTATTGCCTATAAAAATTTGTTTGTGTTTAGCAATTTTTGTAAAAAAAAGGAAAACTGAGAAAAAAATTATGAAATGGCGTTGCGTATACGTGAGATTTGTAGTAAAATATAAGTAACTTAAAAATGGAGACTGTAAAATGATAAAAGTTGGAATCGTTGGGTATGGTAATCTCGGGAGAGGCGTTTGTTATGCTGTGGAAAAGGCGCCCGATATGGAATGTGTTGGCGTTTTTACAAGAAGAAGTCCTGAAAGTGTTAAGCCGGTTATCGACGCTAAAGTTTATAACGTAAGTGAGCTGGCAAGGTTTAAGGATGAAGTTGACGTGTTGATTCTTTGTGGTGGAAGTGCAACGGACCTTCCCGAAACGACTGCAGAATATTTAAAAGACTTTAATACTGTTGATTCGTTTGATACACACGCTAAAATTCCCGAATATTATAATAAACTTTCAGAGGTTGCAACTCTCAGTGGAAAGGTTTCTGCTATCAGTATTGGGTGGGACCCTGGTATTTTCTCTCTTTCAAGGTTGCTTTTTTCAAGCGTTCTTCCAGATGGCAAGGATTATACCTTTTGGGGCAAGGGTGTGTCTCAAGGGCACAGTGATGCTATAAGGAGGATTGAAGGAGTAAAAGGCGCTATTCAGTACACTATTCCAAAGGAGACGGCGCTCTCTTCCGTTAGAAGTGGTAATAATCCAGAACTTTCAGTAAGAGAGAAGCATCTTAGAGAATGTTTTGTCGTGCTCAAAGAGGGCGCAGATAAAGCTATTATTGAAAAGCAGATTAAGGAAATGCCTAATTACTTTGCAGATTACGATACTATAGTTAATTTCATTACCGAAGAAGAATTAAAAGAAAAACATTCAAAGCTTCCACATGGTGGTTTTGTAATTAGAACGGGCAATACAACCGAGACAAATAGTCAAGTGTTAGAACTTTCCTTAAAGCTTGATTCTAATCCAGAATTTACAGGCAGTGTATTAACTTCTTACGCTAGAGCTGTTTATAGACTTGCTAAAAAGGGTGAAAAAGGAGTGTTTACCGTATTTGATATTCCACTAAAACTTTTGTCACCACTGTCTGAAGAAGAGTTGAGAGCTAGCCTCCTTTAATAACGTAAAAAGAGTGAATTATGGCTAAGAAAAATAAAAAAACTAAAAGTACAACCTCAATAATACTGAGTATAATTTTTCTGTTTATCATAGTTGCAGGATATTACGTCTATGACAATTATATGAAAAAGAATGGGGTTGATGCTGTAGGGGAATTGTCCTTTCATTTCATGATGCTCGGCAACGAAAAAGCTGGTGATTGCGTTTATATTAAAGCAGGCGACAATGATATTTTAATCGATGCTGGCAGTTACTACGACAGTGTGGATGATATAGAATCTTACGTGAATCAATATGTAGCTGACGATACGCTTGAATATCTTATCGTTACCCACGCCCATGAGGACCACATTGCTTGCCTTGCAGGAAACAACTCTAACCAAAGCCTTTTCGACCTTTACGAGGTGAGTACGATTATTGATTTTCCCAAAGCAAAAACCAACTCTGGCGTTTACAATAGATATCTTTCAAAGAGGCAGAGTGAAATTGACGATGGGAATACCGTGCATTATACTGCGTTAGAGTGCTACAACGAGGAAAACGGGGCTAAAAGAGTTTACGACCTCACTGAAGACGGCAACGTTAAACTGGAAATTCTATACAATTACTATTACGACCACAATACTTCTAACGAGAATGATAATTCGGTGTGTGTAATGTTTCACCACGGTGACAGGCAGTTTTTGTTTACTGGCGACTTAGAAGAAGATGGTGAAGAAAAACTTGCAGAAAAATACGATTTTTCTCAGGTGAAATTATTTAAGGCGGGGCATCACGGTTCGTACACGGCATCGACGGACGCATTGCTCTCTGAAATTAAGCCAGAAATTTGCGTTGCTTGTTGTTGTGCTGGCAGTGTTGAATATACGGATAATTTGCATAACACCTTTCCGGCTCAATTAGTTATAAATAGGATTGCAAAATATACTAAAAAATTTTATGTTTCTGTAACTATTGACGTTAAGCAAAGGGGAGAGTCTGAGTCTGGCGAACCCGATTACGTTAACGACGGAGAATTTAAGATTCTTAACGGAAATATAGTTATAATTTCCGAGGGAGGAAAGGAAGTTTACGCTAAGTGTTCTAATAATGATACACTCTTAAAGGATACCGATTGGTTTAAGGAAAATAGATCTTGTCCACTAGAGTGGAGATAACCCTTAATAAAGAAGTTTAAGCCCGTATAATTTTACGGGCTTTTTACATACTTAATCATAGGAGGAAGTATGCAAACTACAGGAATAGTTAGACGTATTGACGATTTGGGAAGAGTTGTTATCCCAAAGGAAATAAGAAAAACATTAAGAATTAAGGAGGGGGACCCTTTAGAAATATACACAAATAAAGAGGAGCTGGTCTTTAGGAAATTCTCTCCAATGGCTTCCTTAAGGGCAAATGCGTTGCTTGTTGCAGGGGAGCTGTCACGCTTTTCAGGGCGAGAATGTGTAGTGCTTGACACTGATAGTGTGATTTGCGTTTCAGACAGTAAAAATAAAGGGATTATTGGTGCGATTATGTCAGACCAAATGAGTAAAATCATAAGTAATCGTCGTAATTTTATCGCCTCAACTGGGGACGGAAGTTTCCCTGTTAAAATTTACAAGGGTGATGAGAATGAATATGAAAATCAAATGGTTGTGCCAATCTTATCTGGTGGTGATTTATTTGGCGCAATAGTGGTTTATGATAAAGAAAAGGGAAAAAGATTCTCTTCAAACGATGAAAAATTAGTTATGCTGTGTGCATCGTTTTTATCGGCACAATTTGAATTATAGAAAGCAACAAATGATAAATGTCACTAATTGTGGTGGCATTTATTTTTTACATATGAAAGGCAAATTTTCTTCATTACTTAAAGGTTCGTTTTTTCTTGGGTTAGGCGCTTTTGGCGCAAAAGTCATTGGAGCGTTATATAGGATTTTTTTGACAAGATTTATCGGTGGATATGGGATTGGACTTTATCAAATGGTTTTTCCTATATACACCGTACTTCTTGACTTTTCAGGTGCAGGGGTGCCAAGTGCCCTTTCAAAATTAATTGCCTCGTCTAATGGGGGCGATAATGAATCATATAGCTATTTGAGGCTTAGTAAGAGGCTTTTTTTTATTTTTGGCTTAGCTTCAGGGCTGTTAATGGCTACGCTATCAGGCATTGTTTCAAAAGCACAGGGAGACGCTAATGCCTTTTACTCTTATATCACTTTAGCTCCAGCAGTATTATTTGTTTGCTTAATATCTTCGTATAGGGGATATTTTCAAGGCAAAATGAATATGATTCCAACGGCTATTTCGCAAATTGTTGAACAAGGAGTGAAACTAATTTTTGGTCTTATTTTTTGCCAGATATTACTTCCAAATATTCCTCTTGCAGTGGCTGGCGCAACGCTTGCTATTACTATCTCTGAAATTATTGCTTTTTTGTATCTTTATGTAACTTTTAAGCTTAAAAATAAAGGAGTTAGGTTTGGCGTAGAAGAGAGCAAATATTTTTCAGGAACCAAAACACTTTTAAGGCTAGTGATTCCAATAACTTTAATAGGTATAACTTTGCCTTTATCTCAAGTATTCGATAGCTTTATAACCATTAATATTCTTAGCCGATATACGGACTATGCCACAACGCTATACGGACTTTTTTCTGGAGTAGTGCTTACGATTATTCATCTTCCCGTTTCCATCTGTTATGGGATTTCAGCCTCTGTTATCCCCGTCGTTTCGGGGGCGAGAAGTAAAGAAGAAAAATGGCAAAGTGTTAAAAAAAGTGTTGTTATTACTATTCTTTTATCGGTAGTTGCTACCGTTTTTTGCGTGGTATTTGCTCCACAGGTTTTAAGAATACTGTTTGGAAATCTTATGGAATGGGAGCTTGAACTTTGTATAAAGCTTTTAAGACTTTCTGCTGTTTCTATAGTATTCCATACTTTGCTTCAGACGGTTAACGGTGTTCTTATTGGGGAGGGGCGAATTTATCCGGCCCTTTTAGGGATGGTTTTGGGTGTAATAACTAAAATTATTGTAAGTATAGTGCTCGTATCTAATCCCCAAATTAATATTTATGGAAGTGCAATATCGTCAATCGCTTGCTATTTTACGGCGTTTTTGGTAAACTCTATTATAGTAATAAAAAGGGTTTACGTTAATGCAAATAAAAACACTCTCACTTCAAGACAAGTTAATATCCAATAATGTTTTTCTAGCACCTATGGCAGGTTACACTGAATATGGGTTTAGAACGCTAGCTCTTTCATTGGGATACGGGCTTGTCTTCACTGAACTTGTTTCAGCTAAAGGGCTTGCCTATAAAAGCAAGGGCTCGGAGCTTTTGCTTCGTACGGATGATTATAAAAACACTGCGGCGCAAATTTTTGGTTCGGAGCCTTATTATATGCGTTCTGCCTGTGAAGGGGAGTATCTTAGGAATTTTGATGTAATTGATATCAATATGGGGTGTCCCGTTCCAAAGGTCTATAAAAATGGTGAGGGCAGTGCGCTTCTTAACGATATAAAAAAGGCTGAGGAAATAGTGTCGGAGTGTGTTAAAAGTGGTAAAATTATCACGGTTAAAATAAGAACAGGGCTAAAGGTTGGCGATGATATTGCATCAGATTTTGCTAAAATGGCAGAGAGTGCGGGTGCAAGTTTAATTACTATTCACGGTAGGGTTAGAGAGAGTTATTATTCAGGGGAGCCCGATTATAACGCTATATATAAAGCAAAAAAATCCGTTTCTATTCCAGTCATTGCTAACGGTGGAATTTTCAGTAGAGAAGATGCTGATAAAATGATTAACGAAACTGGTGCCGACGGTGTTATGATTGCTAGAGGCGCCTTTCAAAATCCTTTCTTACCCTGTGAAATATTAGGTAATGAGCCCCCGTGCTCTTTTAAGCAATTTGTGATAAAGCATTTGCTTAAGCTTAGAGATAATTTTGGAGAAAAGAGAGCGAGCCTCGAGTTTAGAAAATTCGTCGGTGGATATCTCAAGGGTATACCCAACGTAAAGGAGAGAAGGATTAAACTTTTAACGGCTAATAGCACGCAAGAAATTCTAAGTTTAATAGAAGAAAATCTTTAACAAAAAACTATCCCCTCTAATACAATGATATAAAGTGTTTTTTGGGGTGTTTAATGAAGGTTTGTTTTGTTACAGGAAGTAGTTTAAACGGTGTTTGGCAGGATAAACTTGGAAAAATTAGTGGGCACGATTTACTAGTCTTTGGTTTCAACGGACTAGGACTTGTCAGTTATAAAAAGGAGCTTGACGGAGAGACGGAATATTTTGGTGATGTAGCTAAGCTTTCTCGCCAAATATCTTCAGTAGTCGTTTGTGGGTGTGATACTGATACTTACGGTGTGTTTCGCCATTCTGCAGTAATTGCCGATAGGGGAAGAATTCTAGGTGTGTCCGATATGGCTCATTCCATCGATAACAGTGAATTTGTCTCCGGTGGAAATTTTAGGGTTTATGACACTACGGCTGGGAAAATTGGCATTATCGTTGCAGAAGATTTGTTTTTTCCTGAGTCAGCTAGGGTTTTAGCCCTTTGTGATGCAGACATTATAGTTTGTGTTTTTAATAAAATTGACGGGGCAATGCCTCAAATAATGCTTCGTGCAGGTGCGTTTTCTAACGGTGTGTGTATGGCACTATGTGGAAAAAACTATATTTCCGTTGCAGATATTAAAGGGGAGATAGTGCTCGCAAGCAGCTCAGATATCGTAGACGGCAAAATAAATTTAGAAAAAGACTATCACCTAATAAGCTCAAGAAGAAGGGGCTTGTATAGAGATTTTAATTCGGGATATTAAAGGAGAAGATATGGCAATAAATATTGTTTTAGTGGAGCCTGAAATTCCACAAAATGCCGGAAACATTGCAAGAACTTGTGCAGTTACCGGCAGTGTTTTACATATGGTAAGACCTCTTGGCTTTGAGGTTTCGGACAAGCAACTAAAAAGGGCTGGACTCGATTACTGGAATTATCTTGATATAAGATATTACGATAGCATTGAAGAAGTTATAGACAAGTATTATAACGGCTCAAACTTTTGGTTTTATTCTACAAAGTCAAAACACGTTCACTCCGACGTTAAATATAAGGACGGGGATTTTTTAGTGTTTGGGAAAGAGACGAAAGGGCTTCCTGAATCCTTGCTAAAAGCACATTACGACGAATGTGTCAGAATTCCTATGATGGGCACGTTAAGGTCGCTTAATTTATCCAATTCCGTGTGTGTTGGCGTGTACGAGGCACTCCGTCAGTTAGGGTATGAAAACTTTAATACCGAAGGAAACTTAACGGAAAAATAATTTTTGTATAAAAACGTTGACACGTGAATTTAACTTAAGTTAAAATTAATATTGATAAAAATGAAAAACAATCCAGATTCGGAGTACAGAGGAGAAAATTATGGATAATTTTGTTTGGAACATTTTATTTATGTTTGGTGGCGTAGCAGTCATGATGATTGGTATGAAGCTTATGGGTGCATCGCTAGAAAAAGTTGCCGGTGGGGGAATGAAAAAGCTACTCGGCAAGGTTACGAGTAATAGGCTTGCAGGTGTTGGCGTTGGTCTTGGCGTTACTTGTATTATTCAAAGTTCAACGGCAACAACGGTTATGCTAGTTGGTTTCGTTAATATCGGGTTATTGACTTTGATACAGGCAACTAATGTTATAATGGGTGCAAATATAGGTACTACGATAACTGCGCATATAGTTTCGCTTTCAGGGGTTGTTGATATAGGTGCTTTTGCTGCAGGGATTGGTTTTATCGGTGTTATGATGAGTATGCTCTGCAAAAACCAAAAAGTAGCTAATATCGGTGATATTTTAACTGGACTTGGTTTAATATTTATCGGACTTGAATTTATCTCATCCTATGCGTCAAGCATAATGATGGTTAATCCGGAGGAAAAGATAATACAGCCGTGGGCAATAAGCGTATTTGCTGGTGACCACTTCCCATTACTCTTAATTTTAATAGGTATTGTGGTAACTGCCCTCGTACATAGCTCTTCAACCATCACCAGTTTAATGGTAGTTTTATGTAGCATAGGTGTTCTACCGTTTGAAAACGCTATGTTTTTAGCACTAGGTTCAAACATTGGTACTTGTATAACTTCGATTATGTCGTCTATCGGAACTTCAACAAACGCAAAGAGAACGGCAATGGTGCACCTCACTTTTAACACTTTCGGCTGTTTAATATTACTTGCTCCCTTGTGGATTTGGAGCGAAAATGTTAAGGTTTTCTTTGAAGCAATCTCTGGCGATGTCGGGCAACAGCTTGCAATATTCCATACCCTCTTTAACATTGCTACTACTTTAATTTTATTGCCCTTAACTAACGTTTTGGTTAGGTTTGTTTCAAAAATTATCCCTGATAAGAAGGACAGTGAGGATGGGGTAAACCGTCTCTCCTACGTTGACGACCTTATGCTTGGCACGCCTGCGCTTGCAGTTAGCAATATTAGACTGGAAGTGGTTGCAATGGCCGACCTTGCAAAAGAGAATATCAATCACACTGTGGAAATGCTTTTAAATCCTGATATTGACAAAGAGGAAATTGTTCGTAAAAATGAAGAAAAGTTAAACTTCTTAAATAAAGCAATAACAACCTTTTTAACAAAACTTATGGGCAAGGATTTATCTGCAACTGACGATAGGAAGATTGGTTCTTATTATCACGTTGTTTCCGACCTTGAGAGGGTTGGTGACTATGCTGAGAACATAATGGAATATTCTGCTAAGCTCCGTTCCGAAAATCTTTCGCTATCTGCTGAAGCCGTGAAAGAACTCAAGAATATGACGGAAAAAATAAACGAACTTTTCGACGTGGCGCTAAAAGCATTTGACCAAAGAGATTTAGGACTTTTAACGGAAGTTGAACGTATTGAAGAAGAAATTGACGACATTTGTGATTCTCTCGGTGAAATGCATATTGAAAGGCTTAAAAACGGATTATGTAATGCTCAGTCCGGTTCAACCTACCTTCAAACCATTTCTAACCTTGAGCGTGTTGCCGACCACGTGTTTAACGTAGGTAACAGTATTAAAAAGTACGGAGAATACTGCAAGAAGGTTGCAAACTCTGAAAAGTAACAAAATTAATCAAAAATACATAATTTATAATATTATACTGCCGTTTTCTTGTTGACAAACGGCAGTTTTTTTTATATACTTTTAAGGACATGTTTTTTTGGGTAAAATAATTTTATATACATATTTTTACGGAGGTTTTTCACTATGAACAAAATGTCAATCAAAGACGTAGACGTAAAGGGAAAAAGGTGTCTCGTTAGAGTAGACTTCAACGTGCCCATGAAAGATGGCGCAATTACTGATGAAACTCGTATAAACGGTGCACTTCCTACCATTAAATATCTTGTTGATAACGGTGCAAAAGTTATTCTCTGCTCACACATGGGTAAGCCACACAATATCTTTACCGAGGGATTTGGTCTTACTAAAAAAGAAAAGAAAGCAGTAGAAGCACTTCCCGAAAGCGACAGAGAGGCTGCTAAGGCTGAATATCTTAAAAAGGCACTTAAGGATAAGGAAAAATTCACCCTTCGTCCCGTAGCAGAGAGGCTTTCTGAAAAACTTGGAAAACCCGTTGTTTTTGCAGAAGACGTTGTTGGTGCATCTGCTGATAAGGCTGTTGCAGAAGTTATGGACGGCGAAGTTGTTCTTCTTGAAAATACCCGTTTCGAAGCAGGGGAGGAGAAGAGAGACGAAGCGCTTTGCAAAAAGCTTGCATCCTACTGTGATATTTACGTTAACGACGCTTTCGGTACTGCGCACCGTTCGCATGCAACTACTGCTGCAATCGTTGAATATGGATTTGTTAAAACTGCAGTTTGTGGTTTCTTGATTGAAAAGGAGCTTTCCGTAATGGCTAATGCTCTAGAAAACCCAGTTCGTCCTTTCGTGGCAATTCTCGGTGGTGCAAAGGTTGCAGATAAACTAAAAGTAATTGACAACCTTTTAGAAAAATGTGATACGCTCATCATCGGTGGTGGAATGGCTTACACCTTCTTAAAAGCTAAAGGATATGAAGTAGGCAACTCCTTAGTTGATAACGAAAAAATTGAATACTGCGCTAATATGATGAAAAAAGCAGAAGAACTCGGCAAAAACATCTATCTTCCCATCGATGTAGTTGCAGCTCAAGAATTCCCCAATCCTATTGACAAAATCGTTGATACTTTCACCTACGATATCGAAAGTATTGCAAAGGATAAAGAGGCTCTTGATATTGGACCGAAGTCTGCTGAAAAATTTGCAGAAGCTGTTAAGAGTGCTAAAACGGTTATTTGGAACGGACCTATGGGCGTTTCGGAAAACCCTTGTTTTGCTAACGGTACTATTTCCGTTGCTAAAGCTCTTGCTGAAACTGACGCAACTACTATTATTGGTGGTGGAGATTCAGCTGCTGCTGTAACCAATCTCGGTTTTGCTGATAAAATGACTCATATTTCTACCGGTGGTGGTGCATCCTTAGAACTTTTCGAAGGTAAGAAACTTCCTGGTATCGAGTGCTTAAACGACAAATAATAAATGATAATAAAATACAAAAAGAGGAGACCCTAATTATGAGAAAACCTATTATCGCAGGTAACTGGAAGATGAACAAAACGGCAAAAGAGGCTATCGAGCTTATCAATAACTTAAAGCCACTTGTTGCTAAATCTAAACCCGAAGTTGTTGTATGTGTTCCTTATACTGACCTTTGGGTTGTTGCAGAAGCTATTAAGGGTAGCAAAATTAAGCTCGGCGCAGAGAACGTTGCTTGGGCTGATAGTGGTGCTTTTACCGGTGAGATTTCTGCTGATATGTTAAAGGAAATCGGTGTTGAATACGTTATCATTGGACATAGCGAAAGAAGACAATACTTTGGCGAAACTGATGAAAGCGTTAATGCAAGACTTAAACAAGCTCTTAAAAAGGAGTTAAAACCCATCGTTTGTGTTGGTGAAACTCTTACGGAGAGAGAAAAGAATAAAACCAAAAAGGTTTTGAAAAAGCAAATTTTAGAAGGTTTTAAGGACGTTGCAGCAGAAGATTTTGCTTCTATCGTTATTGCTTACGAACCTGTTTGGGCAATCGGCACGGGTAAAACGGCTACGGCTGAGGACGCTAACAAAACTATCGGCTATATCAGAAGTCTTATTAAAAAGACTTGGGGTGCAGAGGTTGCTAAGGCTCTACGTATTCAGTACGGTGGAAGTATGAAACCCTCAAACGCAAAAGAACTTATGGCAATGAGAAATATTGACGGTGGTTTAATCGGTGGCGCAGCACTTAAGGCAGAAGATTTTGCAGGCATCGTAAACTACAAAGGTTAATTGATTATTCTTAAGGGTTAGGGCAAGTATAAAGCTTGCCTTAACTTTTGATAAAGTACAAAAAACAAGGAAGTATTTAAATGAAAAAACCTAGTTGTATTATCATAATGGACGGTTATGGAATAAACGCAACCAAAGAGGGTAACGCTATTTTCCACGCTGACAGTAAAGTAATAAAATCTCTAATGGAAAGATATCCTTCCACCTTAATCGGTGCAAGTGGTATGGACGTAGGTCTTCCAGAAGGGCAGATGGGCAATTCTGAGGTTGGGCACCTCAATATGGGCGCAGGCAGAATCGTTTATCAAGAGCTTACTAGAATTACCAAGTCTATAAAAGATGGAGATTTCTTTGAGAACGAGGAATTTAATTACGTTTGCGAACAAGTTAAAAAATCGGGGAAAAAACTTCACCTTTACGGACTTTTATCCGATGGTGGCGTTCACAGTCATATTTCCCACGTTTATGCACTCGTTGAGCTTGCAAAAAAGAAAGGACTTGACAACGTTTATGTCCACTGCTTTTTAGACGGTAGAGACGTTTCTCCAACCAGTGGTGCAGATTTTATTAAAACTCTACAAAATAAACTTGACGAGCTTTCTTTTGGTGAGATTGCATCTGTTGGTGGCAGATACTACGTAATGGATAGAGATAACCGTTGGGAAAGAGTGCAAAAAGCTTACGATATGATGACGGCTGGAATAGGTGAAACTACCGAAAACGCTGAAGAATACGTTAGAAATTCTTATCTTGCAAACGTAACCGACGAGTTTGTTGTTCCTGCAAGCGTAGTTAAGAATGGCAAACCAGTCGCACTTATCGAGGGGGGTGACGGAATTATTTTCTTCAATTTCCGTCCTGACAGAGCAAGGCAAATTACTAGGGCGATGAGCGAAAAGGAGTTTAACGGTTTTGAAAGAAGAACAGGTTTTATTAACCCTGTTTACGTTTGCTTTACTAGGTATGATGATTCGCTTACAAACGTAAGGATTGCATTTAAGCCTCAAACCTTAACTAATACTTTAGGCGAATATATTGCTTCCCTTGGTCTAAAACAGCTCCGTATTGCAGAAACGGAAAAATATGCGCACGTAACTTTCTTCTTTAACGGTGGCGTGGAAACTCCTAATGCTAACGAGGATAGAGTTTTAATTCCTTCACCAAAGGTTGCAACTTACGACCTTAAACCAGAAATGAGTGCTTACGAGGTTACTGAAAAGGTAATTGAAAAGCTCGACGAGGGAGTTTATGACGTTGTTATATTGAACTTTGCAAACTGCGATATGGTAGGACATACGGGCGTGTTTGATGCTACCGTTAAGACTGTTAAAACGGTTGATGAATGTGTTGGCAAGGTTATTGATAAAATTTTATCGATAGGTGGCAGTGCTATAGTTACTGCTGACCACGGCAATGCAGATAAAATGTGCGATGAATGTGGCAAACCCTTTACTGCACATACCACAAACCTCGTTCCATTTATCATTGTAGGAGAAGAATTTGTGGGCAAGGAACTTGTTAACGACGGCAAGCTTTGTGACGTTGCACCGACCTTCCTTACTATGATGAATCTTCCTGTTCCTGAAGAAATGACGGGAAAATCTCTTCTCAAATAGAAAATAACGCCAAAAAACAGTTGTAAAAAAATAATTAGTGTGTTATAATTCAATAGTAATGAATGATTTTAAACGTTTAAGGAGATAATTATGAACGTATTAAATATGCTCGCTCCATATTTTTGGAGTATTTGGTTTTATATTAGGTTTGTTGTGCTTGGGATAATGTTTGTTTGTGCAGTTTTTATTATCCTTGTTGTCATGTTTCAGCCTGGTAATTCTTCAGGTGTTGGCGCACTCGGTGGACAGAGTGAAACTTTTTTAACTAAAAATAAAAGTAAAACTTTTGAACATCAAATGAAAAAGCTTACTGTTATAAGTGGTATCATTTTTGGTGTTTTGTGTGTAGTTTATGCAATTATTGCATCACTTGCTAAAATTTACTTAATTTAATTTAAGGTTAAACTATAAGTTCTGTCCTTTTAGGACAGAACTTTTTTTGTTGAATATGAAAAGAGAAGTTATTGAAGGAAAAATTCAAGGTAACCGTAGAGGGTACGCCTTTTTAATACCTACTGAAAGTACGGGGGTGGATTATTTTATTCCACATTCCGACCTTCGTGGTGCAATGCACGGCGATACTGTGCTTGCTGAAACTACGGACGGGGTTGGAGAACGTACTACTGCTAGGGTTTTAAAAGTTTTGGAGCGTGGGATAAAAGAGGTTGTCGGTACCTATTATTCTTATAGAAACGGTGGTTTTGTAACGCCTGACGATGACAAATATTTTAACGACGTTTTTATTCCTCAGGGAAGTGGACTTAGGGCTAAAAATCGCGATAAAGTCGTTTGTAAAATTTTGGCATATCCAAAAAAGAAATGTCCTGAGGGGTTAATATGTAAAATTCTAGGCAAGCAGTTTGAAAAATCTGCAGAATTAAAGAGCATACTCTATGCTTATAAATTGCCAGAGAGCTTTCCCGATAACGTTGTTAAGGATAGCAATAATTTGATTGGTGAAATTACTTCTGAAGAGATTAAAAATCGCAAGGACTTAAGAAGCTCTTTAACTTTTACTATCGATGGTGAAACGGCAAAGGATTTTGACGATGCCGTTTCTATAGAAAAATTACAAGACGGTTACCTTTTAGGCGTTCATATTGCAGACGTTACCCATTACGTTAAGGAGGGTGGATTTATTGACGCAGAGGCCTTCAATAGGGGGACTAGCGTTTATTTTCCAGAAAGTGTAATTCCTATGCTCCCAGAGAGACTTTGCAATGATTTATGTTCATTAAAGCCAAATGAAGATAGGCTTACGCTTTCTTGTATAATGAAAATCAATTATAAGGGAGAGGTTGTCGATAGCGAAATAGTAACTTCTGTTATAAATAGCAAGTTTAGATTGACCTATAATTTTGTTCAAGATATTCTAGATGGAAAGGTGGATTGTCCTAATAATGAATTAAACAATTCCTTGAAATTGATGAACGAGCTTACCGATATTCTCATTAAAAAAAGGGACGAGAAGGGAAGCATTAATTTAGACATTAAGGAGAGTGCGATTTCTGTTATTGACGGTGAAATAAATGTGGAAGGTGCAAAAAGGTGTAAATCACATAAGATTATAGAAGAATTTATGATTTTAGCAAACGTTACGGTTGCTGAATATTTTTACTATCTTGAAGTGCCTTTTGTCTACCGTGTTCACGCTAAGCCTACTGAAGAAAGGTTAGAGAATTTCTACGCTTTCTTGGATGGCTTATCAGTTAGATATAAGAGAAGAAAGGATGAAATTTTTCCAAAAGACTTTCAAACGATACTAAAAAGTGCAAACGAAAAAGTTGCACCACTAATTAATAGGGTGATGCTAAGGTCAATGCAAAAGGCAAAGTATTGTCAAGCTTCTGAAGGGCACTTTGGTTTGTCAGAAAAATTCTATTGTCATTTCACTTCGCCAATACGCAGATATCCCGACCTGGCTATTCATAGGATAATTAAAAATTTTCTTAGAAATGGCACGGAAAAGCTTGAGCAAAAATACGGTAATTTTGTTATAGAGGCATCTAAAAAATCTTCGGAAAGAGAAAGAATTGCTCAGGATGCTGAAATGGCCGTTGACGACTACTATAAACTCGTATATATTAGCGAATACGAGGGCGAGGAGTTCGAAGGTGTTGTGAGTGGGGTTATGAGTTTTGGTGTGTTTGTTGAACTTGATAATGCGATTGAGGGTTTGATTAAAGTAGAGACGCTTCCCGGTAAAGGCTACGAGTACGACAAAAACAAGTTTTCACTTTCTAACGGAAAGAGAAGCTTTAAGCTCGGACAAAAAGTGAAAATAATGGTTGCAGGTGTTGACCTTGCCGATAAAAGGGCTGAATTTATTTTAGTATAATACTCTATAACTATTGCAAAAAAGTTAAAAAGGTAGTACAATATTAAGAGTAATAATGGAAGAAAAGACGATATGTACAAACCGTGTGGCTTCGCACGAATATTTTATTCTTGACAGAATTGAAGTGGGAATAGTTCTTGAGGGGGCGGAGGTTAAATCTCTAAGGAGAGGCTCTTGCAATCTAAAGGATAGTTTTTGTGTAATTTATAACGGTGAAATGTATATTAAAAATATGCATATACCTTTGTATGATAAATCGGGTGCCTTTAATTCTAGAGACTCTAAAAGGGATAGAAAACTTCTGCTAAAAAAGATGGAAATTTTAAGGCTTAAACAAAAAGTGGAGCAAAAGGGGTTTACTATCGTGCCATTGAGAATGTATTTTAAGGAGGCGCTAATTAAAGTAGAATTGGGTGTTTGCCAAGGTAAACATACTTACGATAAGAAACGTGATAAAATGGAAAAAGATTTAAATCGCGCAAAAGAGCGTGAAATAAAAAACTACAAGTAATTTACTTGTGAAAAGGAGACTAATTATGTCAGATAAAAAGAGAATAGAAACAGTTTGTGTTCAAGGTGGCTATACACCGGGCAATGGCGAACCACGCCAAATACCAATAATACAGAGCACGACCTTTAAGTATGACACAAGCGAGGATATGGGCAAGCTTTTTGACCTTGAAGCTTCAGGATATTTTTACACTAGGCTTCAAAACCCCACTAACGACTACGTTGCTGGAAAGCTTTGTGAGCTTGAGGGGGGAACTGCCGCAATGCTTACTTCTTCAGGTCAAGCCGCAAACTTTTATTCGATATTCAATATTGCAAACTGTGGTGACCACGTTGTGTCTTCTGCAGCAATATACGGTGGCACATTTAACCTTTTTGAAGTTACGATGAAGAAAATGGGCATTGAATTTACCTTTGTTTCTCCCGACGCAACGGAGGAAGAGCTCGACAGGGCATTCCGTCCCAACACAAAGGCATTGTTTGGTGAAACTATTGCAAACCCTGCGTGTTCAGTTTTAGATATCGAGCTCTTTGCAAAGGTTGCGCATAAGCACGGCGTTCCACTAATCATAGACAATACGTTCGCAACCCCTGTAAACTGTAGACCAATTGAATGGGGTGCAGATATCGTTACGCATTCTACAACGAAATATATAGACGGGCACGGTGTATCTGTTGGTGGTGCCATAATCGACGGTGGTAAATTCGATTGGAATAAGTATGCAGACAAATTCCCAGGGTTAACTACTCCAGATGAAAGTTATCACGGGGTAACTTATACTGAAAGGTTTGGCTTAGGTGGGGCATTTATTACTAAGGCTACGGCTCAACTTATGAGGGATTTTGGGTCCATTCAGTCTCCTCAAAACGCTTTCTATATTAATTTAGGTTTGGAAAGCTTGCACGTTAGAATGAAACGTCACTGCGAAAACGGACTTGCAGTTGCAACCTTCTTAAATAACCACCCCAAGGTGGAATGGGTTAGATACTGTGGACTAGAAAACGATAAATATTACGAGCTTGGTAAAAAATATTTGCCAAACGGTTCTTGTGGTGTTCTTTCGTTTGCTGTTAAAGGAACTAGAAAAGATGCTGAAACCCTAATGAAAAACCTTAAGGTGGCAGCTGTCGAAACACACGTTGCAGACGCTAGAACTTGCTGTTTGCACCCTGCAAACGCAACGCATAGACAAATGAATGAAGCTCAGCTTGAAGCTTGTGGTATTCCTGCTACGCTAATTAGATATTCTTGTGGTATTGAAAATGCTGAGGACTTGATTGAGGACTTAGCTCAAGCATTGGAAAAAGTATAAAAAACACGTTAAAAGGAGGGGGAATATGCCTATAATTGTACCTAAGGATATACCTGCGGCAAAAATTTTGCAGTCGGAGAATATCTTTGTTATGAATGATAAAAGGGCAATGAGTCAAGACATTAGACCTCTAGAAATTGCTATAATTAACTTAATGCCGACAAAGATTGTTACTGAAACCCAACTTATGAGATTATTGAGTAACTCTCCTTTGCAAGTAAATATAACCCTTATTTCTACTGAAACGTACGTTGGCAAGAATACTTCGCTTGAGCATCTTCAACGCTTTTACAAGTCTTTTTCCGAGGTGAAGAACAGAAAGTTCGATGGTATGATTATTACCGGTGCGCCCGTTGAGGAAATGGAGTTTGAAGAAGTAAAATATTGGGATGAGTTAAAGGAAATTTTTGATTTTGCTAAAAAGAGTGTAACTAGTACTCTGTTTATTTGTTGGGGAGCGCAAGCTGCACTTCACTATTTTTATGGAATTGAAAAGCATAAGCTCGATAAAAAACTTTTCGGCGTTTACAAACATAAAAAACTTGTTAACTATGAAAGGCTCTTAAAGGGTACTGACGATAGGTTTTTTATGCCGCATTCAAGACACACTACCGTTTATGAAAAGGATATAAAAAAATGCCCCGATTTAGTGCTTATTTCTTCTTCAAAAGAAGCAGGAGCAAGCATAATTCGTAGCAAAGATAATAAATTTATTTTCATAACTGGTCACGCTGAATATGACAGGGATACGCTAGAGCTTGAGTACAAGAGAGATTTAGAAAAAGGGCTTCCCATTGATCCTCCCGAAAATTATTACGTAGAGGGGAATAGCGGGGAAATAAAAATGTGCTGGGTTTCAACTGCAAACTTAATCTATATGAACTGGCTAAATCACTACGTTTACCAGAGCACGCCTTATGATATTGATAAAATTTAATTAACGGCAAATTGCCGTTTGCCTGGGGATGTTCTAGATTCGATTGGGCGACCGAGGTGAGGTGTAAGCATACCGAAGTTCCTGCTTCGTTAAAAAGGAAACTTAAATTTAAATGCTAAAACTGATAGATTAGCATACGCTGCTTAATTTAAGCGTACGTCTTTATTTCTCTCCCCGTCGGGGGAATAAAGGCGTCAACTAGACGGGAACCGATTAAAAGTTTTGACAGTGGCGTTTATTCGGTATTTAGCTGTCATGTTGTGCGTCTTGGTATCCGATGACCGTGCGCATACAAGATTAACCGTCGGATAAGTATGTAGAAGACTTTATTTAAGCGTTCAAGACCGGAGTGCAAGTCTCCGCATCTCCACCACGTCAGGGCAAGGCTATTTCGTCCACCGTTGCTACTGCAACGGCTTGACCTATGAGCCTGCCCTTCCTTTTTCCCAAAAATCTTTTGCTATGCAAAATCTTTTCGGGAGCCCTAATAATACTTGGTGTCCTCGGTGCGTATTTCGCACGCCCAAGTCCACCACGTCGAAGCACCGCTTTACGTCAGCAGTTTGATATTGCAAACAGCACGACAGACAGCGGGCTTCTCCTTTTTCCCAAAAATCTTTTGTTTTTCAAAATCTTTTTGGGAATACTTGCTTATTTATGTGATTTATGCTATTATAATTTCAGAAAAATTATAGGAGAATTATGTATGGAAAATAAAAATCCTATCGTTACTTTTAACGTTAAAAACTTTGGGGAAATTAAGGCAGAGCTCTATCCTGAAATTGCCCCTAACA
Organism: Christensenellaceae bacterium; assembly: GCA_045637865.1. Classification (GTDB taxonomy): domain Bacteria; phylum Bacillota; class Clostridia; order Christensenellales; family Borkfalkiaceae; genus UBA1259. The sequence goes on along the minus strand of JAZUAF010000023.1, from coordinate 54,964 downwards.
CCGTTAATAATTTTATTTCACTTGTGAAAAAAGGCTTTTACAACGGGTTAACTTTTCATAGAGTCATTGAAGGGTTTATGATTCAAGGTGGCTGTCCTGACGGTACGGGTATGGGTGGACCTGGATATTCCATTAAGGGCGAATTTGCTTACAATAGGTTTGATAATAAGTTAAAGCACGATAAAGGAGTGCTTTCTATGGCAAGGTCAATGTATCCAGATTCTGCAGGTTCCCAATTTTTTATTATGCATGAAAAATCTCCCCATTTAGACGGTCAGTATGCTGGGTTCGGAATGGTTGTAGAGGGGATAGAAGTGGTTGATAAAATCGCTTGTGTAAGAACGGATTTTCGTGATAAACCATTAGAGACTGTAGTTATGGAAAGCGTTACTGTAGAAACATTTGGCACCGATTATCCTGAACCTGAAAAAGTATAACTAAAAACTGAGGAAGTAAATTTAATAAAAGGAAAGGACTTATCTAAATTGATAAGTCCTTTTTTTATCAAAAAACCGTGCATCTTTAATTGGAATACGAAGCCGGAGCGTTAACCCTACAGGTAACTCCTCTAAAGCTACCCTATGGCACACGGACCGGTCCGTTTAGTGCTGCTGCATTCCTGCTCTGACACGGTTCGCGGTGGTACGTTGCATAAGACCTTAAAATCAACGTCCCTTATAAGGCACAGCCTCCCACCACGTAAGCCTCTATAAAGCATTCTGCTCCGCTAAGCGAATTGCGGATAACAGGGCATCGCTAACTCCCCGCATAGCACGGTAAGTATATTTTAACCTAAAAATCGATTAAAATCAAGTTTATTTAGTTCAAAATCAAAAAAAGATAAAAATTAACTTTACAAATTCGTCAAAGTTCTTTATACTATATAGGTAATTATTTTAAAATAGGCGCACTATGGGAGATAACTTATGTACAAAAAAGTAGACACGTCACTTAACTTTCTTGACAGGGAAAAAGAAGTATTAAAATTTTGGAAGGAAAACAAAATTTTTGAAAAGAATATTGAGGAAAATTCTGGTAATACCGAATTTACTTTTTACGATGGGCCACCTACTGCAAACGGTAAGCCCCATATTGGGCATATTCTCACCCGTGTAATTAAAGACATTATTCCGCGTTATCACGTTATGAAAGGGGAACACTGCTTAAGGAAAGCAGGTTGGGATACCCACGGTCTTCCTGTTGAACTTGAGGTTGAAAAACTATTAGGTATTGACGGTAAGCAAGAAATCGAAAATTACGGTATTGAGCCTTTTATCAAAAAATGTAAAGAGAGCGTTTGGAAGTATAAAGGTGAATGGGAAAAGATGAGTGACCGTGTTGGCTACTGGGCTGATATGGACGACCCATATATTACTTACGATGACAATGATATTGAATCTGTATGGTGGGCTATAAAAACCATCAACGATAAAGGTCTTTTATACAAGGGCTACAAAATCGTTCCTTATTGCCCCCGTTGTGGCACTGCGCTTTCCTCTCACGAAGTTGCACAAGGATATAAGGACGTAAAGGAAGTTTCCGTTGTTGTTAGATTTAAGATTAAGAATAGGGAAAACGCATATTTCCTTGCGTGGACAACTACGCCGTGGACCCTTCCTTCAAACGTTTGCTTATGTATGAATCCAGACGAGAACTATTCAGAGATTCAACTTCCTGACGGCACTGTTTACGTGCTTGCAGAGGCTCTCGTTTCAAAATATTTTGAAGAATACGAAACTCTTTCCATTAAAAAGGGTTCAGAGTATCAGTTTGCTGAATACGAGCCATTGTTTGATTTCACTGCAGATGCAGTTGAAAAGAACAAAAAGGTGTTTGTTGTAGTTACCGACGGTTACGTTACTATGGAAGACGGTACGGGTATCGTACATAATGCACCTGCGTTTGGTGAGGATGACGCGAGAGTTTGTCAAAATTACGGCATTGCTTTCGTTAACCTCGTTGATACTCGTGGTAATATGACGGAGACTACAGGTAAATTCGCTGGTCTTTTCGTTAAGGATGCAGATAAGGAAATTATCAAGGACTTAAAAGAAAGAGAGCTTTTATTTGCTGAAGTACCATTTGAGCACAGTTATCCTTTCTGTTGGCGTTGCGATACGCCCCTCATTTACTATGCTAGACAGAGCTGGTTTATTAAGATGACGGCAGTTAAGGATAAGCTTATCGAGGCAAACAATTCCGTTAACTGGATGCCCGAAACCATTAAACACGGCAGAATGGGCAATTTCTTAGAGAACGTTATAGACTGGGGTATTTCTCGTGAACGTTATTGGGGTACGCCACTTCCCGTGTGGGTATGTAATAAATGTGGCAAAGTTCACGTTATCGGTAGTAAGGCAGAACTTAAAGAGCTTTGCAAGGTAGAGGGAGATATAGAACTTCATCGTCCCTATATTGACGATTGCACTTTTGACTGTGAATGTGGTGGAACATTCGTTCGTGAAAAAGAAGTTATCGACTGTTGGTTTGACTCTGGCTCAATGCCTTTTGCTCAGTATCATTATCCCTTTGAAAATAAAGAACTTTTTGAAAGTCACTTCCCAGCAGATTTTATTAGTGAAGCTATTGACCAAACGAGAGGTTGGTTCTACACCTTACTTGCTATTTCTACCCTTCTCTTTGAAAAGGCACCTTTCAAAAACTGTATCGTTTTAGGTCACGTTAACGATAAAAACGGTATTAAAATGAGTAAACACAAGGGTAACGTAGTTGACCCTTGGACTATTCTCGATAAACAGGGTGCAGACGCTGTTAGGTGGTATTTCTATACCGGTTCAGCTCCTTGGTTACCCTCGAGATTCTACGAAGAAGCTGTTTCCGAGGCTCAGAGAAAGTTTATGGGCACTCTTTGGAACACTTACGCTTTCTTCGTTTTATATGCAGATATCGACAAGTATAACCCTGCAGATTACAAACTTGAGGATTGTAAACTTTCACTTATGGATAAGTGGGTGCTTTCTAAACTAAATACGCTTGTTAAGACTGTTGACGAAGGGCTTGCTAAATATAATATTTTCGACAGTGCAAGGGCACTTCAAGCCTTTACTGACGATCTTTCTAACTGGTACGTTCGCCGTGGTAGAGAAAGATACTGGGGACATGATATGACGGAAGATAAGGCTGCCGCTTACACCACGCTCTATACGGTGCTTGTAACTATGGCTAAACTTTCTGCACCGTTCACACCATTTATGGCAGAGGCAATTTATCAAAATCTCGTTCCCGCATTCTATAAAGACGCTCCTATGTCAGTTCATCTTTGCGAATTCCCGAAATTCGATGAAAAGGCTATCGACCTTGAGCTTGAAGAGGGAATGCAGGACGTTCTTGATATCGTGGTTTTAGGAAGGGCTGCAAGAAATAGTTCTAATATTAAAAACCGTCAACCCTTATCTAAAGTGTTTGTTTGCGCAGAGAATAAAAAACCTCTCTCTGAGGGGCTTTTGGAAATTGCGAAAGACGAGCTTAACGTTAAAGAAATTGAATATCTTAAAGACGCAGGTAGGTTTGTATCCTATAAGCTCAAGCCACAACTTAAGACGCTTGGACCTAGGTATGGTGCAAAACTCGGTAAAATTAGAAAATTCTTTGAGGTTTGCGATGCTACTGCTATTGTAAACACCGTAAAGGTTGGCGAAACCTATAAAGCTGATTTCGAGGGGGATTCCTTTGAATTTACGCTTGACGACCTATTGATTTCTTCTGAAAGTGCAGAAGGCTTTGTTTCTGCATCGGACATGGGTGTTACCGTTGTTCTTGACACCAATCTTACTGAGGAACTCAAGGCTGAGGGCGTTGAGAGAGAACTAATATCTAAGATTCAATCTATGAGAAAGGAAGCTGGTTTTGAGGTTACGGATAGAATCACTGTTAACTATTCAAGCTCTGATAAGGCAATTATAAACGCTTTTGAAAATGGCAAGGACTTAAAGAATGTCGTTTTAGCTGATGAAATTTCTTCTTGTGAAGTAGAAGGCTTCAAAAAAGAATTGGATATCAACGGTGTATCTTGCACGGTTGTTATCAACAAGGTTGTAAAATAATGAGAACTCCTAACTGGAACGACTATTCCGTTATCGCAACGAGTGACGGCTATAAGCTAGAGAGATGGGGCAAGGTTGTACTTCTTCGCCCCGACCCTCAAGTTATTTGGACGGGGCAAAACCTTGATAAATACGAGGGGCTTTCTGCTAAATACGTGCGTAGCGAAACAGGTGGTGGAAAGTGGCAATATAAAAAATCCTTCCCTGAAGAATGGGTAATCGGTTACAAAGACTTAAGGTTTAAGATTAAACCTATGGGCTTTAAACATACGGGGTTGTTCCCTGAGCAAGCCGTTAATTGGGATTTGATGATTGATTTAATCAAGAAATCTGGTAGAGAAATTAACGTATTAAATCTCTTTGCTTACACGGGTGGTGCAACTGTTGCTTGTGCATCTGCAGGGGCAAGCGTGTGCCACGTTGACTCTTCCAAGGGAATGGTTGAAAGAGCAGGTGAAAACATTAGGCTTTCTAATCTAAAGGATGCAAAGGTTAGGTATATAATAGACGACTGTAAAAAGTTTGTTGAAAGAGAAATAAGGCGAGGCAGAAAATACGATGCCGTTATTATGGACCCTCCAAGCTATGGTAGAGGACCTAACGGAGAAATGTGGAAATTAGAGGCTGAACTCTTTCCCTTAGTTAAGTTATGTGAACAAGTTTTAAGCGACGAGCCTTTGTTCTTTTTGATAAATAGTTATACTACAGGCTTGCAGCCTCAAGTAATAAAAAACATTTTAGAACTAACCGTTGCAAAGGGAAGAGAGGGCAGAGTTGAAGCTTACGAGGTTGGACTTCCAACTGAAGAAGAAGGCGTAATCTTACCTTGTGGAAATAGTGGAATTTGGATTAATGGATAAAATTATGGAAGAGTTAAATATACTTCACGAAGATAATCATATTATAGTAGTGTTAAAGCCACAAAACATACCATCTTGCGAGGATTCTAGTAAGGACCTTGACTTGCTTTCTATGATTAAGGAATATATTAGGGGAAAGTATAATAAAACCGGCAACGTTTATCTAGGGCTTGTGCATAGGCTTGATAGACCTACTGGTGGCGTTATGGTTTTTGCAAAGAGCAGTAAGGCTGCGGCTCGTCTTTCAGAGCAAATGAAGGACGGGGATTTTGAAAAAAAATATTATGCAGTTAACGTTGGTGTGCCTAGAGAAGACCAAGGCGTTTTAAGAAACTATCTTAAAAAGAATGCTGTGAACAATATGGTTTACGCTTGCGCACCTACAGAAAACGGCGCAAAATATGCTGAACTTGCTTATAAAACCTTGCAAGTTAAGGGTGATTTATCATTAAACGAGGTTACACTCCATACCGGAAGAAGTCATCAAATTCGCGTTCAGATGAATGCTATTAACTGTCCTGTTTACGGTGATATGAGATATGGTGGAGAAAAGGCTAAGAAAGGCTATCTAGCACTTTGGGCTTATTATCTTTCTTTTTCGCACCCTGTAAGCAAAGAGAGGCTTGTTTTTAGGGTTCAGCCACCGAAGGACGTTATGCCTTGGAATAACTTTGATACTGAGCCATCGGTTACCATTATTAAGCCGAGCATATAGAAGTGAGACCGTTTTTTACGGTCTTTTTCCTTGAATATTAAAGATTATTGAAAGATTATATGAAAAGAATTAAAGAACTGTTAAAATTATTTTTTACAATGTTTAAGATTGGGCTATTTACCTTTGGTGGTGGCTATGCAATGGTTGCCGTTATTGAAAAGGATATAGTGGAAAAAAACTCTTGGTTAACACCTCAAGAGTATCTTGATGTTATAGCTATTGCAGAATCATCCCCAGGTCCACTTGCAATAAATACTGCTACTTTTGTCGGGTATAAAATTCAAAAAATTTGGGGCTCTATTTTTGCAACGCTTGGCGTTGTTTTGCCGTCTTTTATTGTTATATATATAATTTCTTTCTTTTTCGAATGGTTTCTAGGGTTAGAGTACGTTGGTTATGCTTTTGCAGGCATTCAGGCGTGTGTGGCGTTTTTAATTGTTTCAGCAGGTATAAAAATGCTTACTAAACTTGAAAAAAATTGGTTTAATTATGTTATGGTTGGTTTAACTGTCGGTGTGTTTTTGACGCTTGAGTTCCTAGCTGTAAACTTTTCGACCATATTTTTAATATTGATTGGTGGCGCAATTTCTCTTTCCTTATATTTAGTTAAATATATGAAAGATAAAAGCAAAAAGGAGGGGAAATAATGCATATCCTTCTTGATTTGTTTTTGACTTTTCTAAAGATTGGCGCAGTATCCTTTGGTGGAGGATATGCTATGATACCGATTATATCCGACGAGGTGTTGGCTCACGGCTGGATGTGTGAAGAGGAAATTTTAAACTTTATCGCTGTTTCGGAATCAACTCCAGGGCCTGTTGCTATTAATATGGCGACCTTTATCGGTGCATCGCAGGGTGGTTTTTTAGGTGCTGTTGCTACTACTCTTGGCGTAGTTCTACCTGCGTTTGTAATAATATTAATTGTTGCGTCCCTTGTTTCAGGTTTGCTTAAATATGCAGGTGTGGAAGCCTTTTTAAACGGCGTTAGACCGGTAGTCGTTGCACTTATTATTTCAACTGGTGTTTTAATGGCAATCAAATGTGTTTTAGCTGTTTCAATTATTGGAGATGCCGTCGCTTTTGATTGGCGTGCACTTGTGATTTTTAGTATTGTCGCAATTATTCATATAGTATATAAGCGATTAAAGAAAAAGACTGTTTCGCCAATACTTTTAATTATTATTTCGGCACTTCTTGGAATGCTTTTCTATGGGCTTTTGGGTTAACCCATTTTAAGATACTTGAAAATTATTTTTTTACAATATTTTTGTTAAATTCGTTTTTATTTTTTTGCTATTTGTGATAAAATAAAAATGATGCAGGTGTAGTTCATCGGTAGAATGCGAGCTTCCCAAGCTTGAGAGGTGGGTTCGATTCCCATCACCTGCTCCAAAAGAAAAGGGCACTAGGGGTGCCCTTTTCTTTTGGAATAGACGTAACGGAAGAAGCTTGGTTCGGCTTTGCCATCGTAACGAAGTGGAGATGCTTCCCATCACCTGCAAAGAATGTTTTGACAAGAATATTAAGGGCACTAGGGGTGCCCTTTTCTTTTGGAATAGATGTAACGGAAGAAGCTCGGTTCGGCTTTGCCATCGTAACGAAGTGGAGATGCTTCCCATCACCTGCATCTAAAATATTACTTAAGTTGCCGTATAAAAAGCTTTTTTATTTATTTGCAACATCGTGTTAGAAATAAAAGAGTGGAAATTGTAAAAAAATAAGCGATTTTTTTACTTAAAGTTGTTAAAAATCTCAATTATATATTGACTTTATTTTAGATAAGATATATAATATATAAGTATATTTGTGGGCATAAGCCCAGTTGTGGTAAAAAAATTAATAGGAGAATTATAATGGAAAAGAAAATTACCGAAAACACTTTAATTTTTGATGCGCTTCAAATCAATCCTAAGGCTGGAGATATTCTTATGAGTCACGGCATGCATTGTTTAGGCTGTGCGCTTGCTCACGGTGAAACCGTTGGTGAAGCGGCAGGCGTTCACGGTGCTGACCTTGCTAAAATGTTAGAAGAGCTCAACGACATTGAGTAAAAAGATAGCATAATAAATTCGCTTTAGAGCTTGATTATAACGATATTTGGTTAAAATTGCAGAAAGGATAGTTTCTTTTCGCATGGAGGATAAAATGAAGAAAGGTAAGTCAATTACATTACTTACAATCTTAAGCATTTTAATGGCTTGTTTGTTAGTAATAACCTTTGCCCGTTTTGAAGTTGGAGTATATAACTTTAATTCGGCATTGGGTGCAATCGAACTTGATTACGATATTGGTGGGGGAAGAGCGTACGTGGCAACCCTTGCAAAAGACAATATTGAAGAAGTTGGCGATAAAATAGACGACGTTATTAAAACTGTTGAAAACAGAATGGAAGCATTAGGTTATTCTGTATTCTCAGTTAAGGCAGTAAAGAGCATTGAAGAGGGCGTAGTAGATTACGATTTAGTTATCACTGCTAAGGCTCCACTTAATTCAAGGGGAATATCAGACGTTGATGCGTTAACTAAGGACGTTAATGTTGCAGTCGCTTTTGGTGAGCTTGAGTTTTATGGCGATGCTGCTGCAGACCCCGGTGAGGATAAGAAAATTTTAACGGATATGAACGTTATAGCTGATGCTGTTTGTTTAGATTCCGTAACTAGAAACGACATAGTTTATTATCCAGTAAAAATCACCTTCACTAAGGAAGCTTTTGACGAGATTAGTAAACTTCTCAGAGAAAATAACGATAAGTACTACTTAAAGATAATGCTTGGTTCTACCGTTGTTATGAATGCAAGCACCGAGGGTAATGCGCTTAATTCCAGTTATTTTGACGGTAGGTCTTTGCAAATAACCATTGATTCAGAGACGGCTGGTTCCGTTGCTGCAGCTGAGGCTGCTGCAAAACAAACGGCGCTCCAAATTAAATCAGGTGGTCTTGCATACAAATACGAGCTTGACGACTCATATGACGTTAGTGCTCCAGTTGGCGAAAACGTACCATTAGTTTCAGCTATTGCAATTGCAGTATTAATTGTACTAATAATCGTTGCTCTTATCGTTTTATACAAGATATACGGCGTAGTGTTCAGCTTATCTCTAATTATCTTTATTTGCCTTGAAATTGTAATGCTTATTGCAGTTCCTGGTATTAAACTTTCACTTGGTGGAATAGTAGGTATCTTGTTATCTACGCTTGTTGTGTGTGACGGATTTATTATTACTATAAAGAGAATTAAAGAAGAGTTTGAGAGAGGTAAAACCCTCAAATCTGCAGTTAAAGTTGGATATAAGCGTGCGCTTCTACCCATAATTTCTATCGGTGTTATTGCAGGCGTTGTTGCTTTAGCGGTATTTGCATTTGCTTCCGGTTCATTGAGATGCTTCGGCATTACTTTTGGTATCGGTGTGGTTCTCGGGGTTGTTATCAACCTACTTATCACCAGAATGTATTCTGCTATCCTTCTTTCCCTTGTGAACTATAACGAGAAGGCTGTGAACTTCAAAAGGACGGAGGAATAATTATGAAATGCAATTTATGTAAAAATGTTAAAATTGGTTTAATACTTGCCTTGTGTCTTATTGTTGTAGGAATGGTTTTCTTTGGTGTGTTTGGCGTTAACAAGGCAACTGATAATACAACTAATTATGAAGTAATCGTAGGACTTCCCTTTAACGTTAACGGGGTGGAGAACGAAGTTAAAAACACTGCTGAAGATTATTTTAAGGAAAAAGGTCTAAGGTATTATAATGTTCAAGAGATTGACGAGGGAGCTTCTTATCTTTACACCTTTGCAACTAGCGATATCGACGTTGATGAATTAGAAGCAAAAGTTCAAGCTGTAATAGGTAATAAGGGCGAAGTTTCTTGTAGTATAAGCGAAGTTAAGCCATCGTCAACAACTCAGGTTGTTAGCACGATTTTAGCCTTAGGAGTTGCATCTGCACTTATTATCATTTATCTCTTAATAACAAACAAAGCTGCTGCTACATTTACTATATTGTTTAACTCTTTAGCTTCAACCATTCTATTTGTTTCATTGATTGCTTTAACTAGAATTCCCGTCTTTGGTGCAATTGAGGTTTATTCAGTTGCCACGTTTATTCTATCCGCTGTTGTTTCAACAGTTATTGCAAGTAGATTGCGTGAAATTTCTTCGGTTGCAGGTAATGAAAAATTAGAGTATAGTGAAATCGTGGCTAAAGGACTTAAAGACAGCAAGTTTAGAATTATTGCTTTGCTTGCGTTTACTGTTCTTACAGCAATTGCTCTTGCAGTTGCTCTTACGCCTCACTTAATCTACACGGCAGTTTATGTTTTGATTTCTGGTATTACGGCTGTTTATGGTGCTGTAATAGGTACTGCGATTTTTTGGCCGATACTTAAAAGTATTAAGAAAAAAGCTTAATTAAAAAATTGTTAAATTATTAATAAGGCGGGTTTCATCCGCCTTATTGAATTATTAGAATGAAAGTCGTTTACGGTAAAGAATTAAATAGGGAAGAAGTTTCTCTTATAAAAGGTCTTGCGGATGAAAGTGGTATTCTTTTTGATACTGCAAGGCTTTTATATTGCCGTAACGTGGACACTGTAGAAAAGATTAGGGAGTTTATAAATCCCGGTAAAAAGCTCTTTTATAGTCCAATGCTGTTTTCTCAAATGAATGCTGTCGTTTCGCGTATAAATTATGCCAGACAAAATGGTGAAACCGTGCTCGTTTGTGGAGACTATGATGCGGACGGTATTTGTGCTACTACCATTCTATATAAATGTCTTACTGAATACGGCATAAACACACTATATACTATTCCAGAGCGTGAGGACGGTTACGGAATTGACCTTGAAAAAATAGAGGAGATTTGTTCGGATAACGTAGTTGACCTTGTTATAACAGTTGACTGTGGTATTTCTGAGTATGAAAAAATTTGCGAGCTTATCGATGTTGGTATAGACGTGATTGTTACAGACCATCACGAGCCACCCGAAGAGCTACCTGATTGTCCTATTATTAATCCTAAGATTAGAGACTGTGGATATCCCTTCGACGGACTTTGTGGCGCAGGTGTAGCTTATAAGGTTGGTTATGCACTGTTGGGCGAAAGAGCAGATAAGTATCTTGATTTCGTTGCTCTTGCTACCGTTGCCGACAGTATGGATTTGATTAATGAAAATCGTGCTCTCGTTTATGAGGGGCTCAAAATATATAATTCCACGAGGCTTAGAAGTGCTTTTAGGTACGTTTTAGGTGACAGTGCAAATAAAACGATAACATCGCAAACCTTAGCATATAGTATTGCACCGAGAATTAATGCCGGTGGCAGAATGGGTGACGCTAACGCATCGCTTCAACTTTTTTTATCTGAAGATAATAGAGAAATATTTGACCTTGCAGTAAAGCTTAACACCTACAACGTTATGAGACAGGCTAAATGCGATGAAATTTACAAAAAAGCTAAGGAAATAATTAGAGAGAATGCACTATATGAAAGAAGTGCAATATTAGTTGCCGATGAAAATTGGGGAACTGGGTTTGTTGGTATTGTTGCTGCAAAGCTTGTCGAGGACTATAATAAACCCGTAATTGTTTTTGCTGGGCACGATGGATTTTTGAAAGGCTCGGCTAGGAGCGTTCAAGAAATTAACATTTACAACGCAATAAGCGATGCTAGAGAATTTTTGATTACGTTTGGTGGGCATTCGCAAGCCGCAGGTGTTTCGGTAGAAAAGGATAATTTTTCACTTTTTTACGATAAACTTTGTGAATGTATTGATAAAATTGACTTTGTAAAAAGGAGCGAAAAGGAAATTTACGCCGAGTGGAAAACCGAGGAGGAATTCACCCTTCGTTTTGCAAAAGAGTTGAGTATGCTAGAACCTTTCGGTACCGGCAATAAAAAGCCGTTGTTTGCTGTTGAGGTCGGCACGGTTCTTTCCATGCCAATTAAAAGTGGTTCTCCACATTATACATTTAGTACTAAAGCAATTGAAATACTTGATTTTAACGGAGAAAACAACGTTTTAAACCTTGCACTTCCCGTGCGGAAGACTTTGGTTTACGAGCCTAATTATTCCGTTTTTAAGGGTAGGGAATTTGTTAAGGGGTATCTTAAAGGATTATCGCTTGACCTAAACAATTTATCCTTGTTAAACGAACACGTTTTTCGCCATAATCTAATTAATATTATAGCTTTTGATGGCGCAAAAGCGACTAATACTTCTAGAAATGAAATAGCTATTAATAAGGGGTATGGCACTATGTATGTTGTTTCTTCGGTTAATACTCTTGCCGATTATCAGATTCCCGAAGAAATGAAGGTATGTTTATTTGATGTGCCCTTAATCACTAACGAAAACTGCGTGGTGATTTCTCCAAACGAATTTCCGGAAAATTATAAGAGAATAGTTTTTCTAGATAAGCCGATTTATCTTCCTAATAGAGAGGGAATAGTTGTTTGTGATAGGTGTTACGACGGTTTTTCTAATCTAAAGACTGATAGGAGTACTTTTGCAGAGATTTTCTCCTATTTAGTTTCGCTAAATAATGAGAGATTTATAAACTCTGCAGTTCAGGCTGAAAACGCGAGTATGCCTTTTAGTGAAAATCAATTTATTTTTACCACGGAAGTTTTTCTTGAGCTCGGAATTTTCTATATTCAAGACGGGGTGCTTAAATTGGATAAAAACAAGAAAAACGCATTGACAAATTCCGTCATTTATAATACAATTTGTAGTATACTGGAGGGCGTATGCTAGAAATTTTGGAAAAGCTGGAATCGGCGTATAAGGGTAAAGATTTAGAACTTTGCTTTAGAGCGTACGATTTCTCTAAAAAAGCACATAAAAATCAAAAGAGGGCTTCTGGTGAAGAGTATTTTATTCACCCGTGTACCGTAGCGAAAATTTTGGTGGATTTAGGTTTGGATTCCGCCACTATCGCTGCGGCCTTTTTGCATGACGTTATCGAGGATACTCCCGTTTCCGAGGGGGATATTAAAAAGGAGTTTGGTGATGAAGTTTTAGAGCTTGTTAACGGCGTTACCAAGCTTGAAAAAATTGAGTTCCACTCTAAAGAAGAGGAGCAAGCTGAAAACTTTAGAAAGCTCTTTGTCGCAATGGCAAAGGATATAAGGGTTATCATTATAAAGCTTGCTGACAGGCTTCACAATATGCGCTCGCTTAACTTTCTTTCTGTTGAAAGGCAACAGCGTATGGCGAGAGAAACTCTTGAAGTGTATGCGCCGATTGCAAGTAGGCTTGGTATTTCACAGGTTAAGTGCGAGCTTGAAGATTTATGCTTAAAATATTTAGAGCCAGACGTATACGAGTTTTTGTCTACAGCTGTAGACGAGAGAATGAAAGAGGGCGGAGACCTTATTGAGCACGTTGTTCACGAAGTGCAAGAAATGCTTAAGGACTCTAAAATTTCAGGCGAGGTTTTTGGCAGGAGAAAACACCTATATAGTATTTACCGTAAAATGAAGACGAGAGGCAAAACCTTTGAGCAAATTTACGACGTTGTTGCTATTAGGGTAATAGTTAATTCGGTTGACGAATGTTATGAAATATTCGGCAAAATTCACTATAAGTGGAAGCCTGTTCCCGGTAGAATAAAGGACTATATTGCCACTCCAAAGGCAAACCTATATCGTTCACTTCATACTACCGTTGTAACAAATTTCGGTAAAGTTTTTGAGATTCAAATTAGAACCTACGAGATGAATCACGCTGCTGAATACGGTATCGCAGCACATTGGAAATATAAGGAAAATAAAGACGAATCGGAGGAGTTTGACACCAGACTCACTTGGATAAGAGAGGTTATGGAATGGCAAGGTGGACTCAAAGACAGTAAAGAATTTTTGAATTCTTTAAAAGGCGACCTATATTCTTCGGAAGTTTTAGTTTTCACTCCTAAGGGTGACGTGAAAAGTTTGCCAAAAGATGCGACTCCTATTGATTTTGCATACAGTATTCACTCTGCAATCGGCAATAAATGTGTTGGCGCAAAGGTTAACGGCAAGATGGTGCCACTTAACACAACTTTGCAGGTTGGCGACGTTGTTGAGGTGGTTACTTCTCAAAACTCTAAAGGACCTTCGTGGGACTGGCTTAAGATTGTAAAAAGCTCTAGCGTTAGGGTTAAGATTAGGCAGTTCTTTAAGAAGGCAATGAAGGATGAAAACGTTAAAATGGGTAAGACTATGCTTGAAGAAGAAGCTAAGCATAGAAATTATTCGCTTTCCGAGCTGTTAAACGACGAGTCTTTTGCTGTGCTTTCAAATAAAATGTCTTTTAGTAACCAAGATGAAATGTACGCCTCCATCGGCTACGGTGCAGTTGGTGTTAATCAAGTAATTGTAAAATTAATTGATTATTATCGAAAGAAACAGCCAAAGCAAGAGATTGTAAAATATTATTCCACTACGAAAAACCACGCTAGTAGTGTGTCGGTAAAGGGAATGGCGGGCTTGCTCGTTCGTTTTGCAGGATGTTGCACACCCGTTCCTGGTGACGAGATCGTGGGTTTTATTTCTAGAGGGCACGGTGTTACGGTGCATAGAAACAACTGTCCAAATCTAAAAAATGCTGAGTCCGATAGGCTAATCGAGGTTGATTGGGTAGATACGGGCAAAAATAGTTATAATGCTTCTATAAAGGTTATTGGTAACCAGCAGGCAGAAATTCTTGCATCCGTTGCAGGTGTCGTTGCACTATTAAAGCTTGATATTATCTCAACAAATGGGCGTATAGATGGCAAGACGCATCAAGTTGTTGTTGATTTCAATATCAGACTTAACACAAAGGACGACTTAGATAATCTCATTAAAAAGATAAAACAAGATTCAAAAATTATTGATGTGTTTAGGACGGCGTATTAATGAAACTTTATCATTTAGCTTCAGGACCACTAAGGGTTAATACTTACTTTTTGGTTAATGAAGGCAAGAAAACTGCAGTCGTTATCGACAGCGGTGAAAATTACAAATTAATAAAAAAGGTAGAAAACGAGAACGGATTTAAGATAAAAGCCGTTCTTTTAACGCACGCACATTTTGACCACGCGGGAAACGTTAAAAAGCTTCAGGATGACGGTGCTAAAATTTATATAAGTAAGATTGACGCACCTAAACTCCTCAACGAGGAAAACTTGAGCTCAAGTTTTGGTAGGGTTTTTGATTATTGCACTGCTGATTTTACCTTTACTGATGGTGACATTTTAGACATTGAGGATATAAAAATTAAGGTTATTTATACTCCCGGTCACACGGACGGTTCAGTCACTTTTGTAGTAGAGGATATGCTTTTTACTGGAGATACACTTTTTTTAGAGAGCGTTGGTAGAACTGATTTTCCCACTGGTAACAGAGATGAACTAGTTAAATCTGTAAAAAAACTTTTTGACCTTGAGGGGGATTATAAAGTGTACCCTGGCCATCAAGAATTTACCACACTCTCACACGAGAGAAAAAACAATTTGTTTGTAGATTATGATTGATACTGAATTAACTTTTTTAGAAAATGACCTATGTGAGGTTGTAAATCTCTTTGCAGATAAGGAAAGCATAAATTTAAGACATAGGTTTTCAGAGAGCGAGAATAAAATTGTAAACACCGTTACCGTTAACGGAAGAGTGTTTGCTTACGGTAATCTTATTTCTCTTCCACAAGATAAAATCGTTAGGAAAAGACTAATTAAAAGATATGCTAAACTTTCCGTTTACAAGGCGCTTTCAAAGGTATTCGAAAAGGATATGCCTTGGGGTGCGCTTACTGGGATAAGACCTACTAAGCTTGCTTATTCTGAGATAGAAGAAAAGGGTGATTTTAAGGAATTTTTTACCGACACGATGAAGGTGAGCGAGGCAAAAACTGAGCTTGTTTCAAAAATAATCGAGGTTCAAAAAGGTATATATAAAAAAGATGATAACAACACCGATTTTTTTGTGTTTATTCCTTTTTGTCCCTCGAGATGTAAATACTGTTCTTTTATAACGGCAGACATTAAGAGAAGTGGACAGTACGTTGATGCATACGTTGACACCCTCGTTCGTGAAATTGAGCAAAGCAAGGAATACATTAAAAATTTGAGAAGCATATATATCGGTGGTGGTACGCCCGTTGCTTTAGACGATGAAAATCTTGACAGAGTTCTTACTGCGATAGATAAAATCAATAGGGGTGTAGAATACACGGTTGAAGCTGGCAGACCTGATAGAATTACTGAAATCAACCTTAAAATTTTAAAAGACCACGGAGTTACTAGAATTTGTATTAACCCCCAAACTTTTAACGATAAGACTTTAGAAGTTTTAGGTCGCAATCATACAGCTTCGGAAATAGAGGAAAAGTATGCATTAGCCAAGGGGCAATTTGATATAAATATGGACCTTATTGCTGGGCTCCCTGGGGAAAGCTTTGCAGACTTTAAGTACAGCATAGATAAGGCGATTTCGCTTGCCCCCGAGGATATCACCGTGCACACTTTGTGCATTAAGAAAAGCTCATATCTTGCGCAAGAGGAAAGCCGTGTGAAATGTGATGACGTAAATGATATGATAGATTATTCTTACAAAACGCTTGCAAAATTTTCATATTTGCCGTATTATATGTATAGGCAAAAATACATGGCAGGCAATTTAGAAAACGTGGGCTACTGCAGGGAAGGGAAGGCGTGCGTTTATAACGTTGACGTTATGGAGGAAATTTCCTCAACCGTTGCTTGTGGTGCCGGTGCAATAAGTAAAAGAGTCTTCAGTGCTGAAAATAGGATTGAGCGTTGTGCTTCACCTAAGGATATAAAGACCTACTTGGACAAGATTGAAGACGTGCTAAAAAACAAAAACAAATTTTTTAATTAATGGAGAGTTTTATGGCTAAAGAGCATATTAGAGCGCTTGAGGTTTTAGACACATATTTTCCTGCCTTTGATGGACCGACTATACTTATTTCAAACTACGGAAAGTCAATGCACAAAAGGGAGGATATGGACGTTGAACTCCTCGTGCCTAAGTTTAAAGATTACGTTGATAAGGATGAGTTCCCCGTTCACCGTATAAAATCTGTTGGCGCAGTGGAAAAGTATCAAAGCGCAGTTCCATTTTTAGATGGTAAAACGAAAAGAATTATCGGCAGAAAGGAAAAGCCTTTTGATATAGTGCACGCTCATTCGCCCTTTCTTCTTGGAAGATATGCGATAAAAAAGGCTAAAAAATATAAAATTCCTTCAGTTATAACCTTGCACACCTGTTTCCACGAGGAGTATGATAGGCTTCTTCCTTATAAGTGGATGAGAAGGTTTATGATGAGATTTACCCTTAAAGCGTTTAACCGTGCAGATTACGTTATTTGCGTGTCTGACCAGACTGTTGAAACCTTAAAGAGTTATGGTTACAAGGGACAAGCTTACGTTATCAGAAACGGAACGGATATGAAATATCCCGAGAACGCAGCTGAGCTTATTAATAGGGTTAACGAAAAGGAAAACCTTGCAGACGAAGAAAACGTGTTTTTATCGGTAGGCAGAATTGTTGAAAACAAAAAGCTTGACCTCTGTCTTGACGCGATGAAAATTTTAAAAGAAAAAGGCGTTAAGTTTAAGTATCTAATCGTTGGTGCAGGTAGTTGGGAAGACAACCTAAAGAAAAAGGTGGAAGACTACGAGCTTCAAGATTACGTTGTGTTTACTGGCAAAATAATGGATAGAGAGCTTTTGGCAGGATATTACCTTAGAAGCGATTTATTCTTATTCCCATCGACCTTTGATACGGCAAGTCTTGCTCCAATCGAAGCTTCGGCGTTAAAGCTTCCAACCCTTATGACTTTGGGGTGTTCCACTGCAGAAATAATAACTGACGATAGGAACGGTTATCTTGAAGTGGGTGATTCTGCACTTTGGGCTGAAAAGATTATTAAAATTATTTCAGATAAAGAAAAGCTTGCAGAAACTAGAGAACTCGCTTATAGCGAAGTTTATAAAACGTGGGATGACGTGGTGGAAGAAATTAGAAAGTTCTATGAGTTTGCTATAGAAGACTACGCATCAAAGAAAAAAGGCAAGAAAAAAAATTTAATAGCGTTAAAATAGTTTACAAAAGAGCATAATTTTGTTATACTAATAAGGCTTGATGCTTTGTGACAAGGTTTTGCGGTTCTCCACCCCTTGCTTTGTTCAAAGTGAATTAGTCCATAATATAGGAGGTAAAATTAAAATGGATAAAGCTAAGAAAACAGAAATCATCAATAAGTTTGCTCGTCACGAAGGTGACACTGGTTCTGCAGAAGTACAGATTGCACTTTTAACTGAAAGAATCAATCACTTAAATGAACATCTTAAGGTTAACAAGAACGACAATCATTCACGTCGTGGTCTTTTAAAGATGGTAGGTGAAAGACGTGGTCTTTTAAAGTATTTGCAGGAAGTTGATATCGAAAGATACAGAAAAATTATTGCTGATTTAGAATTAAGAAAATAATTCAAAAAAAGGGCGGCATTCTTTTGTCGCCCCATTTTTCTTTTATTTGTTAGATTAGCGTTTGTAAGGTTGCAAACGTTTCATATAATCAGAGTTAAGTTATAAGGAGAGTAAAAATGACAAAAAATTACAGAGAATTTAAGACTACTGTCGGTGGCAGAGAACTTATCGTTGAAACCGGCAAGTATGCTGAACAAACCAACGGTTCTTGCGTTATCAGGTGTGGTGAAACTGCAGTTATGGTTAACGTTACCATGGCAGAAAAGCCCAGAGACGGAATGGACTATTTTCCCTTAGGCGTAGATTTTGAAGAAAAAATGTACTCTATCGGTTCAATTCCCGGTGGCTTCAAAAAGAGAGAGGGCAGAGCGTCGGATAAAGCTATTTTAACTAGCAGACTTATCGACAGACCTATCCGTCCTTTATTCCCCAAGGGTCTTTTTAATGACGTAATCGTTATTGCGACTGCATTATCCGTTGAACCTGATATTCAACCCGAACCTCTCGCAATGCTTGGTAGCTCAATTGCAATCAGCATTTCCGATATTCCTTTTGCAGGTCCTACCGGTAGCGTTGTTGTTGGCATTGTTGACGGTGAGTACGTTATCAATCCCGACTGTGCGCAGAGAGAAAAGAGCACCTTAACCTTAAACCTTGCAGGTACTAAGGACGCTATTATGATGGTTGAAGCTGGCGCAAAGGAAATTAGTGATGACGAAATGGTTGGTGCAATCCTTTTCGGCCACGAAGAAATTAAAAAACTTTGCGCTTTCCAAGAAGAAATCATTAAAGAAGTTGGAAAGCCCAAGAAGGAAATGGAACTTTATGCAATTCCCGAAGAAATCGATAATGCAGTTAGAGAATTTGCAAGCGAAAAGCTCGATAAGGCTTTAGATACTTTTGATAGAAGCGAAAGGCAAGCAGGTCAAGACGCTGTTGAAAAGGAAACTTTAGAGCACTTTGCTGAAATTTTTGAAGGCAAAGAAAGAGAAATTAAAGATTCACTCTACTATCTCACCAAAGAAAAGGTTAGAGCAAAAATTACCAACACCGGTATCCGTCCCGACGGAAGAGCTCTCACCGAGGTTAGACCTATTTGGTGCGAAGCAGGTGTTCTCCCAAGAGTACACGGTTCAGGTGTGTTTACCAGAGGTCAAACTCAGGTTATGTCTACTTGTACCCTCGGAATGCTTTCCGAAGCTCAGAAATTAGAAGGACTCGATGGAGAAACTTCTAAGAGATATATGCATCAGTACAATATGCCCGGCTACGCTTCAGGCGAAGCTAAACCTTTGAGAAGCCCTGGTAGACGTGAAATTGGTCACGGTGCTTTAGCAGAACGTGCACTTGAGCCCGTTATTCCTTCTGAGGAAGATTTCCCGTACGCAATTAGAATCGTATCCGAGGTTCTCTCTTCTAACGGTTCTACCTCACAGGGTAGCGTTTGTGGTTCTACCTTAGCGCTAATGGATGCAGGTGTTCCGATTAAAGCTCCCGTTGCAGGTATTGCTATGGGTCTTATCAAGGATACTGAAACTGGCAAAGTGTCTATCCTTACCGATATTCAAGGTTTAGAGGACTTCCTTGGCGATATGGACTTTAAGGTTGCAGGTACCGAAAAGGGTATTACGGCAATTCAAATGGATATTAAGATTAAGGGTATCGACGAAAATATTTTAAGACAGGCTATCGCTCAAGCAAACGTTGGTAGAAAACACATTCTCGGCAAAATGCTTGAAGTTATTAACGAGCCTAGAGCAGAGCTCTCTAAGTACGCTCCCGTTATTATCTCCTTTGCTATTGACCCTGAAAAGATTGGTGATGTAGTTGGTAAACAAGGTAAAGTTATCAACAAGATTATTGAAGAAACTGGTGTTAAAATTGACATTAACGACGATGGTATTGTTAACGTTGCGTCAATTGGCAATTTAGAGCAATGTGAAAGAGCTAAGGCAATTATTCTCTCAATTGCAAGAGACCCCGAAGTTGGCGATATGTTTATAACCGAAGTCGCAAGGATTCTTCCTAAGACTGGTGCTTTCTGTGAATTTGCACCCGGCAAATCTGGTCTTATCTACATTAAAAAAGTAGGTGATTACTTTGGAAAGAGGGTGGAAAACGTTGAAGATTTCTTAAATATTGGCGACAAGGTTAAAGTAGAAATCGTTAAGATTGGCGAAAAGGGTATTGACCTTAAGCTTTTAGAAGTGATTAAAGACTAATTTTTAACTAAATAGAAAAAAGCAGGCAAACGCCTGCTTTTTTCTATTAAATTTTTTTATCAAGTAATAGGCTAATAATCTCATTTTTTGCTTTTAAAATAATATCGTTTATTTTAGATATCTTCTCTGGGCTGATGGAAGGTTCGTTTGATAAAATATATTGCGTGCTAAATGGAATTCGACCTTTCGTTCCAAAAAAAGGTTCATCAATCCCGTGATATACTCTTAAAATATTTTCTATTAAGTCCTTTTTGCGTAAACAGGTGGGGTGTCTTACACCCATACTCCTTGCAATTAACCTTAATTCATACAATGGTTTTTTATTTAAAAATTTCTTATTCATAATTTTACTCTTTTTATACACTAAGTGTATATTTCTACAAACTATTATACATAAAGTGTATTGTGTTGTCAAGGATATAAATGATGAAAGAAGAAGTAGGAAAAAGACTTTTAGAATGTAGAAAGGCTAGTAAGCTAACGCAAGAGCAGGTTGCAACGTTTTTAGGAGTTGCTCAACCGGTGTATCAAAGGTTTGAAAAGGGGCTATTTGAGTGTAATTATGACCAACTCGTAAAACTTTCTGAACTTTTTGACGTTTCTATTGATTATTTGTTAGGTAAGGCTGATATATAATAAAAATTTAAGCAGGCAAACGCCTGCTTTTTCTATTTGTAATTTTATTTATATTTTATTCATAGGCTTAAAAGAGGTGGCTTATGAATAAAAGAAAAAAAGTGACGCTTATAACTAATTTAGTATTGGTTGGTGTATTTACTTTGGTAACTTTAATATGTTTTCTTCCTGACAACATTACTCCAATTTACGGAGGCAAAGAAATAAATGCTATTTATAATGGAAACAGGGATAAAAAACAGGTTTCTTTAATGTTTAACGTGTATGAAAATACAGAGGTTGTAAATTCCATTGTTGATACCCTTAATTCTTTTAACCTAAAGGCGACTTTTTTCGTTGGTGGATGCTGGGCAGACGATAACACTAATGCGCTTAATAAAATTATTTCATCTGGTCACGAAATTGCAAACCACGGTTATTTTCACAAGGACCACGCAAAGCTATCCTATGAAAAAAACAGAGAGGAAATTTATTTGACTGAGAAAATAGTTCAAGCTTTGTGTGGGGTAAAAACAACGTTGTTTGCACCACCATCAGGCAGTTTTTCATCTAGCACGCTAGAAGCCTCCTACGACTTAGGATATAGCGTTATAATGTGGTCTAAAGATACCATCGATTGGCGAGATAAGGATGAAAATTTGGTATTTAAGAGGGCAACTACTAATTTAAATAACGGAGATTTAATTTTAATGCATCCAAAACCACACACTCTGCTTGCACTTTCAAGAATTTTAGAGTATTATATAAGTAATGGTTTTTCCGTGGTAACTGTAAGCGAAAATATCTCCTAGATAATTTTACTTTATTTACTCATAATATACTTGGAGGAAGGCGATGCGATTTTATAAAGAATTTCCAAATGGCTTAAGGCTGATTATTAAAAAAATGGAGGGGCTCTATTCCGTTTCTTGTGGAATATTAGTTAAAACGGGCAGTATTAACGAAACGAAAGAAAACAACGGTATTTCACACTTTATCGAACATTGTATGTTTAAAGGAACGGAAAAGCGTTCTGCATTTGAAATTTCCGATAATATTGATAGAATAGGGGCGCAAATTAACGCATACACGGCAAAGGAGAGTACTTGTTACTACACCAAGTCAACCTCAGAGCATTTTGGCGATGCAATCGAGGTTTTATCCGATATTTTCTTTAATTCCGTTTTCGACCCAAATGAGCTTGAAAAGGAAAAGGGTGTAGTTATAGAAGAAATTAATATGTGTGAGGATACTCCTGAGGATATTTTGTTTGACCTTTTAGCAGAAAGTGCTTTTGGCAAGACTGGGCTTGGACAAACTATTCTTGGTACCGTAGATAATGTTAGGGCTTTTACTAGAGAAGATTTGTTGAATTATATAAGAGAAAGATATACGCCTGAAAACGTTATAATTTCCGTTGCAGGCAACGTTGAAATTCCTAGTGTTGTTGAGCTAGTTAACGAGCTTTTTGTGAAGAAATTTAAGTGTGATAAGCTTGTAGAAAGGAAAGAGGCTGTAGACAAGGGTAATGGAAATCTTTTTAGATATAAAGATATAGAGCAGGCGCACTTGGGTATTAGTATGCCGGCACTTAAAATTGATGACGAGAGAAGTGAAGCTTTAACTCTTGCTAACGTTGTTTTTGGTGGGGGGATGAGCAGTAGGCTTTTTCAGAAGATTCGTGAAGAAATGGGTCTTTGCTACACTGTTTATTCCTATCTTTCTCAGTACCAAGATTGTGGTGTTTTAGAGGTGTATTCGGGAGTCAATAACGAGTCAAGAGATTTATCATTTAACGCTATACTAGAGGAGATAAAAAAGTTTAGAGATGCTGGCATTACCGAGCAGGAATTTCTAAGAGCAAAAGAGCAGGTGAAAAGCACCTTTATTATGGGACAGGAAAGCACCTCTGCACAAATGCTATTGTATGGCAGAACGCTTTTATATCTAAATAAACAGTTTGATTTTGAGGAGAGAATTAAGCGTATAGAAGCCGTAACTATTAATTCGGTTAACGATATTATTAATGAGGTGTTTGACCTAGATAAAATTTCAGTTGCAACGGTTGGAAAAAATAAATCTCCATTAAAATTTTAATCTAATAAAATAATTATTAATACAAAAAAAGGACGTGTTTTGCGTCCTTTTTTTCTTGTTATAGTAATATAATTTTAGTATGAAAATTTTTAGGTATATAATTAGCTTTTTCTTGCTTTTTTGTGTGGCGCTTACCTTTCTTTTCGGCGTGGATAAAATTAAGGAGAAAAGAGCATTTTCGGAGAACAGTGGCTATAAGGGGATTCTAACCCTTTGGCACATTGATACTTTTGAGGGTGGGTCTGGTTCAAGAAAGCAATTTTTATTAAAAATAGCAAGAGGATATGAAAAAAATAATCAAGACGTTTTAGTTTTTGTAACCTCTCATACTCCCTCAAGCGTCAAGGATAGTTTTAGTAAAGGGGTGTATCCCGATATGATTTCTTATGGGCTCGGTGTGGAAGTCGAAAGGGTTGTTTCTCTTTCAAACGTTATCACTACAAACGGTGGAAAGTTTGGTAAGGAAATTCTTGCCGTTCCGTGGTGTAGAGGTGGATATTTTTTAATTGAAAACACATCGTTTCGAAACAAAAAGGGGAAAAAAACAACTTGTCTTGTATCAAATTCTACATATAACTTGCCTTTAGTAAATTTTATTGAGAGAAATTGTAATTTTATATTTAAGGAAAGAAGTCAATTAAACGCCTATTCGGAATTTGTTAACGGAGGTGCTAAATATTTACTTGGCACACAAAGGGATATAGTTAGATTGACCAATAGAGGCTTTTCCTTTAGTGCCGAACCTTTATCTGCCTTTAACGACCTCTATCAATACGTTTCAGTAATTGGTGGAGAGAGGCAAAAGGTTATAGAATGCATTAAATTTACCGAGTATCTTCTTTCTGAAAATTCTCAAAAAAAATTAAGTGAAATTGATATGTTTTCTTGCTTTTATCACGTAGAATTTGAAAACGAAGATATGGCTTCTATGCAAAGACTTAATAATTTTAACACGATTTCAGCTTTTACACTTCCAGAAAAACTTCTTGAACTAAAAGAGCTTTCCTTGTCAAGTAGTAAAGGGGATGTTAATAGTACTAATAAATTAAAAAAGTTTATTGTATAGTCTTGTAAAAAATAAAAATATATAGTAAAATAGTAAAAGGAGATTTATGGGCGAAAACGCACATTTGCTAAATTCTCTCACGAAAAATTTTGAGTTTAATAAACCACTTGCATCCTTTTCAGGCTACAAAACAGGGGGAAACGCTTTTGCGTTTTTTGAGCCAAAATCTCTTAAATCGCTTTGCGAATGTATTGATTTTTGTAAGGAGTATGGGCTTGAATATAAAATAATAGGGAAAGGCAGTAATCTTTTAATTTCCGATAACGGCTATAAGGGAATTGTAATTTCCTTAAAAAAGTTATCAGGAATAGAGTTTTATAAAGGTGGAGAAATTAGGGTTGGTGCAGGTGTTAACCTATCTAAACTAATTGATTTTTGTGCTATTAACGGCCTAGCTGGTATTGAGACGCTTGCGGGAATTCCTGCTAGTGTCGGTGGTGCAACGGTTATGAATGCAGGAGCTTTTCTAACGTGTATATCTGATTTTATTACAGTTGTTGAAACTGTAAAGAATGGAAAGTTCTATAGAATTGACAAAAATGATTGTAATTTTTCATATAGAAAAAGTAAATTTTTACATTCAAAGGAAATTGTTGTTTCCGTAAGATTCTTGTTTAACAAAGATAGTTCTTCTAGTATAAGGGCTAAAATAGAAAACTATCTATTAAAGAGAAAAAATCTTCAGCCACAAGGTCGCACGTGTGGGTCGGTGTTTAAAAACCCAAAAGGATATTATGCAGGTGAACTAATTGAAAGGGCTTCTCTCAAGGGGGTAAGAATTGGTGGGGCTGAAATTTCAAAAAAGCATGCAAATATCATTGTTGCTAATAAGAATTGTACCTCGCAAGACGTGTATAAACTAATAAGACTTGTAAAGTATGAAGTGTTTTCAAAATTTCATATAAAATTAAATGAAGAAATAGAATACCTTGGAGATTTCTAATGATTTTAACGGGAGATTACCATACCCATACAGTGTTTTCGCACGGAAAGGGGAGAATAATTGATAATGCTGAGGCGGCAAAAAACCTAAATCTAAAGGAGATAGGTATAACTGACCACGGCTTTTCTCACCCTGCATTCGGTTTGCGTGGAGGCAAGATTCATAAAATTAAGAATTTATGCGCTGAAGCTTCTAAATCAACGGGTGTTAACGTGCTTGTTGGCATTGAATCTAATATAATTGGTGTGGATGGGACGACCGATCTAAAGCCAAAGCGTTATGATGATTTTGATATTTTTCTTGCAGGTATTCATAAGTTTGTTTTGTATAAATTCGGCACGGCTTTTTCTTTATTTTTGCCAAATTTTTTTTATTCAACTTTTAAGAAATCAAGCGTTTCAGAAAGGCTTATAAAGGAGAATACGAAAACCTTTATCAATGTTATTAAAAATAACCCTGTAGATGTTATTACACATTTAAATTACTGTTGCTTTGCCGATTCTCTTGAAGTGGCTAAGGCAGCAGCTGATTATGGAACTTATATTGAACTAAACGCAAAAAAAGTTCACCTCTTTGACGAGGAAGTGTCGGAAATTGTTGCTAAAACCTCGGCTAATTTTGTAATCAACTCCGATGCCCACGCGCCAGGGAGAGTTGGTGAAATAAGCCTTGCAAGTGGAATTGTAGAACGCCTTAATATTGGCGAAGAGAGGATTCATAATATTAACGGTAGGTTGCCCGATTTCAGGTTTAAGAACTTTAAGGAGAACTCTGGGCGATGAATTTTGGTGAGGTTATAAAAAAGGAAATTCTATCAAAAAATATTAAAGAAAAGCACTGCAAGAAAGCGTTTATCGCAGGTCTTATTCGAGGCTCTGGGATGCTTTATGAAAAGGACGATGAAATTTGTCTTTCGTTTAAGTGTTATGATGAGGAAGCATCTTTTACAGTCTCAGAGTATCTGCAAAGTCTCTTTGGTTATAACGTAAGGGAAATTACCGTTTCCGAGGACAGGCTTAATAAAAAAGATAAGTTTGAACTTGTAATTTCAGGTGATAAAGGCGTTGAATTATTAACTGAGCTTGAAATTTTTAAAGAGTACGAGGGAGACCTTGCCGTTAACTTTGATTTTTACGGCAAGCTCACTGAAAAAGAATGCTGTTTTAAGTCTTTTCTTCGTGGACTGTTCGTTTCCTCAGGTGTCTGTCTAGTGCCTGATTTTGGAGAAGCTTACACTAACACAAAATATCATTTAGAATTAGTTTTCTCCCATTCGGAACCTGCCGCAAAAACAAGTGGATTGCTTATAAAAAACGGCATATATTCTAAGATTTTAAGAAGAAAAGAGAACTATGTTTTATATATTAAAAGTGCTGAACATATTAAAGATTTTATAGCCTTTATAGGTGCGCCCGTATCCGTTTTAAAACTTACTGAGCTTATGATAAGCAAAGAACTTATGAACGAAGCTAACCGTAGAATGAACTGCGATATGAGCAACGTTAATAAGCAAGTTGAAGCTTCTGCAAAGCAAACTAAAGCAATCGAGATTATTGAAAGAGAAACGGGCTTAGACGGGTTGAAAAAGGGGTTAAGGGAGATAGCGATTGCTAGAAAACAATACCCTGAAGAAACTCTATCGGAGCTTGCTGAAAGGCTTAATTTAAGCAAAAGTTGTCTTAACCACAGGCTTAGAAAAATTATAGAAATTGCAAATGAATTAAAGGGGGATACAAATGCCTAATTTCGTACATTTACACGTTCATACAGAGTACAGCCTGTTAGACGGTGCTACAAGGATTGACGAGGTTTTTAAGGCTTGTAGAAAGAAAAATATGCACGCGCTTGCTATTACCGACCACGGAAACATGTTCGGTACCCTTTATTTTGCAGAATGTGCTAAAAAGGCATACTTAAAAGCGCTTGAGAGTGGTCAAAGCGAAGAGGAAGCAAAAATGCAACCTATTATAGGTTGTGAATTATACGTTGCAGACGATTATAGAAAGGAAGAAAAAGGTTACGACCATTTAATTTTACTCTGTAAAAATAAAAAAGGTTATAAAAACTTAATTAAGCTTGATTCTATTGCGTACGTTGAGGGGTTTTATTACAAGCCTAGGATAGATTATAAATTATTAAAAGAGCACACAGAAGGCTTAGTGTGTCTTTCTGCGTGTTTACAGGGCAGAGTGTCAAAAAGACTGGTTCAAAACGACTATGAGGGGGCAAAAGAGGCTGCTCTTATGCTCAAGGATATGTTTGGTGACGATTTCTATATAGAAATTCAAGACCACGGTCTTGCCGACCAAAAAAGGATAAATCCGTTACTTTGTAAGCTTGCAAAAGAGTTAAATATCGGGCTTGTTGCAACTAATGACGTTCACTATATTGAAAAGGAAGATGCTGAAGTTCAAGACGTTGTTGCTTGCATTAGTACAAAATCTACTATCGACGACCCCACAAGGTTTAAGATGGATACCGACCAAGCATATTTAAAGAGCCCTGAGGAGATGGCAGAGCTATTCTCTTATGCGCCTGAAGCTATTTCAAATACCGTTGTTATTGCTGAAAAGTGTAATGAAGAGCCCATTTTTGACCTCAACAATAAATGCGAACCTATAAGGGATAATTCACTTGTTCCGGGTTATATTCCTGACAACGGACAGTCTGCTTACGATTACCTCCGTGGACTTGCAGAAAAGGGATTAAAGGAGCGTTATCCTGTTATTACTGATGAAATTCGCGAGAGATTTGAATATGAAATTAACACCATTCATACAATGGGCTACATCGAATATTATCTTATCGTTTGGGATTTTATTAACTATGCTAAAAGCATAGGTATTTCCGTTGGTGCTGGTCGTGGAAGTGGCGTTAGCAGTATTATTGCATATTCAGTTGGCATAACCGACGTTGACCCATTAAAATACGACCTGGTTTTCGAGAGGTTTTTGAATATTGAAAGGGTAAGTATGCCCGACTTTGATATAGACTTCCAAGACGATAGGCGTGAAGAAGTCGTTGAATACGTTAGAAAAAAGTACGGTGCTGATAAGGTTGCCCAAATCGTCACTTTTGGTACTCTTGCCGGTAGAGCTGCGATAAAAGACGTTGGTAGGGTGTTTAGAGTTCCTTATTCTGAAACGGACAAAATAACTAAGCTTATGGATGGAAAAGCTTCTATAAGCGAAGCTTTTGGTTTTAAGAAAAATAAGGACGGTGATGACCTTTCCGTTAAGGAACTAAAAGAAATGTACGCCACTGACGACACCGTTAAAAAGGTCGTTGATATGGCTATAAGGGTTGAGGATATGCCGAGACAGACGGGTATGCACGCAGCAGGCGTTGTTATTTGTGCAAAGCCTATCGCAGACAACGTTCCTCTTCAAAAGAATGGTGACGACGTTACTACTCAGTTTGATATGAAGGAGATTGAGCAACTCGGTATGCTCAAAATGGACTTCCTTGGCTTAAGAACGCTAACCGATATTGCTAAAGCGAAGCAGTATATTATGGAAGATTTTGGTGTGGAGCTTGATTTTCATAAGCTAGGATATGACGATCCCAACGTTTACAAACTTATTGGTGACGGTGAAACTGATGCAGTGTTTCAGCTTGAAAGTCCCGGAATGAAACGTTTTATGAGGGACTTAAAGCCTTCCACCTTTGAAGATATTATTGCTGGAATATCAATGTATAGACCAGGTCCTATGGATTCTATTCCTACCTACGTTAAATACAAGCATAATCCGGAAACAATAAGATATAAACACCCTTTAATCGAGCCTATTTTGAAGAACACGTACGGTGTTATGATATATCAGGAACAGGTTATGCAGATGTGTCAAAGACTTGCTGGGTTTTCACTCGGTCAGTCGGATATCGTTAGGCGTGCAATGGGCAAAAAGAACGCCGCCGAAATGGATAGGCAGAAAAAGATATTCATAGAGGGTGGTATAAGCGAAAAGGGTGACCCAATCCCAGGTGCCGTTGCAAACGGCGTGCCTAAAGAGGTTGCAACCGAAGTGTTTGATGAAATGGCTGGTTTTGCTAAATATGCGTTTAACAAATCTCACGCTGCAGCCTACGCCGTGCTTTCTTATCAAACGGCTTATCTAAAAAATTATTATCCAACGGAATTCTTTACTTCAATCTTAAACAACAGGTTTGATAAAATAGAAGAAACTTCCAAATATTTAACCTATCTAAAGAGTAATAATATCGACGTTTTTCCACCCGATATTAATAAGAGTGTTGCGTTTTTTAAGTGTGAAAACGGTGGTATTCGTTTTGGGCTCGTGGGGCTAAAAAACGTGGGACTTGGCGTTGTAAATCTAATTGTTGAAGAAAGGGAGAAAAATGGAGAGTATTCTTCTTTTGCTGATTTTATTAACAGAACTATTTCTCTCGGTATTAATAAAAGGCTTGTTGAAAGCTTGATTTTAGCGGGTGCATTTGACAGTTTTGGGAATGCTAGAAGTGCACTTCACTCTGTTTTTGCTGAATATATGGACAGAATTTCTGATGCTAATAAAAAGAAAAATGCCTTTCAAATCAGTCTATTTGGTACCATACTTAAAGAGGATGAAGGTTTAGAGCTTGAAATTCCAAGTGTCCCAGAATATTCTTCTAAAGAAAAGTTAATTTTAGAGAAGAACGTGCTAGGAATATACCTTTCAGGGCACCCACTTTCAGATTATAAATCACTCTTTGATAAATACACTTTTAATACGAGTGTGCTTGATTATTATATCGAGGACGACGAACACGTTAAAACGTATACAGAAATTAAAGATGGCGATTACGTTGTTATGGGTGGCATTATTTCTGAGTATAAAAATCTCTCAACTAGAGGTGGTTCTACTATGACCTTTGCTAAGGTTGAGGATGTTTATGGGCAAATAGAGGTTATAGTTTTCCCTAAGGTCTACGACAAGGCTAGGGCAATTATTTCAAATGATGCGATAGTTAAAGTTTCGGGCAAAATTCAAATTAAAGACGGAGTGCCTCAAATTATTGCCGATTCTCTCGATAAAATTGAGATAGAGGATAGGAAGGTTGAACTTGTAGAAAAGCAATTTTTAGGCTTAATCGTCGATAAGGTTATTGAAGATAAGGTTGACGATATTTTAGATGTTTTAACCAATTACCCTGGAGACGTTTCCGTAATACTAGCAATAGGCGATAAAAAATATAATGCTAATTGCTCCGTTCGTTGGTGCGAGGGGTTAAAGAGCGAATTGTCAAACTATTTCAATGAAAAAGATATGATTTTGTTTAGAAAAAAGGTGTAAAACTGCGTTAAAATATTTGCTAAAAATTTCACGTAGTGATAAAATAAAAAAAGATATTTTTAACTTAAGAAATTTGTGGAGATTTTATTATGATGAGAATAGCTGTTTTAACTAGTGGTGGCGATGCGCCAGGTATGAACGCCTGCCTAAGAGCAGTAGTTCGTACTGCCCTTAACAACAATATTGATATTTACGGTGTTGAAAGAGGATATGCGGGACTAGTTAAAGGTGAAATTACAAGACTTGGGACTCGTTCAGTTTCAGATATGATTCATAAGGGTGGCACCTTTTTAAAAACTGCCAGATGCCCTGAATTTATTGATATAGAAACGCAAAGACAAGCTGTTGAAACTCTTTCTGCGTACGGCATTGAAGGTTTAGTAGTTATTGGAGGTGACGGTACCTTTAGAGGTGCAAAAGACCTTTACGACAATTTTGGAATTAAGGTTATTGGTATTCCTGGAACTATTGATAACGATCTCTGTTATACTGATTATACCGTTGGGTTTGATACGGCTGTTAACACCGTTTTATGGGCGATAAACAACCTTCGTGATACTATGCATTCTCATGACAGAGTTTGTCTTTTAGAGGTTATGGGGCGTCATTGTGGAGACATTGCTCTCTACGCCGGTGTCGCAGGTGGTGCTGAGTACGTATTAGTGCCTGAAATTCCCTTTGACCTTGATGAGATTGCTTCTAAAATTAAAAAGAGTTATAAGAGGGGCAAAACGTCTAATATGATTATTCTTGCTGAGGGTGCAGGTAACAGAGATGAAATTGCAAAATACGTTCATGAAAAGAGTGGAATTGGTGTTAAAGTTACCAATTTTGGTTATATTCAACGTGGTGGTTCGCCCAATATGCAGGATAGAATTTTAGCGGCAAGATTCGGCTATAAAGCTGTAGAACTTTTAAGAGACGGGGCTGAAAGTTGCGCTATAGGTATTAAGAACAATAAAGTTATTACGGTTCCTTTTAGCGAAGTGTCTAAAAAGGAAAGGCCGTTTGATAAAGATTTGTATGAAATCGCTCACGTGTTGAGTTTATAATTTACTTAAAGGAGAACATATAATGAAAGACTTGAAAGGTGCACTTATTTTTGCTCAATCTGGTGGTCCTACCTCCGTTATTAACGCAAGTGCTGCAGGCGTTTTTTTAGAAGGACTTGTTAGTCCTCAAATTACTGCTGTTTACGGTGCTGCACACGGTATTAGAGGTATTTTAAACGAAGAAATGTATGATATTTCTAAAGAGGATGAAAAGGAACTTTTACTCTTAAAAAATACTCCGTCATCTGCTTTAGGCTCCGTAAGATATAAGCTTAAAGACGCATCTGTAGATGATACCGATTATAAGAGATTGCTAGAAGTGTTCAAAAAATACGACGTTAGGTATTTCTTCTATAATGGTGGAAACGACAGTATGGACACCTGTAATAAAATTAGCAAATATATGGCTAAATCGGGCTATGATATGAACGTTATCGGTGTTCCAAAGACCATTGATAACGACCTATTTGGTACCGACCATTGCCCAGGTTTTGCTTCTGCGGCAAAGTACATTGCAACCTCCATTATGGAAATTAACCTTGACGCTAAGGTTTACGATACTCCTATGGTTTGTATTATTGAAGCAATGGGTAGAAACGCAGGTTGGCTTACTGCTTCTGCAGCACTTGCCAACTATAAAGGACTCGGTGCTAACCTTATTTATCTTCCTGAAGTTGATTTCGACGTTGATAAATTCGTTGCAGATGTTAAGAGGGTTTGCGCAGAAAATAACAACAAGTGTATCGTTTGTGTATCTGAAGGTGTTCACGATAAAAACGGTAAGCTTATTACCGAAGTTTTAGGTCAGGAAGGTGCAAGAGATAGCTTTGGTCACGCCCAGCTTGGTGGTCTTGCTGCAAGCCTTGCTTCCATTATCAAAAACGAGACAGGGTTCAAGACTAGGGCAGTTGAGCTTTCCTTAATGCAAAGGTGTGCAGCACATTGTGCTAGTAAGGTTGACATAGAAGAAACCTTTGAAGCAGGAAAAATGGCTGTTAGAGCAGCTGTTAGTGGCGAAACTGATAAAATGGTTTGCTATGAAAGGGTAGAGGGTGATGTGTATAAGTGCGAATATAAACTTCTTCCTTTAGAGCTTGCAGCTAATACGGAAAAAACCGTTCCCTTAGAGTGGATTACTGATAACGGCACGGGTATTTCTGAAGAATTTGTTAAGTATGCACTTCCATTAATTCAAGGTGAACCAGAAATGCTTAAGGAAGACGGACTCCCAAGATTTGCTCGCTTAAAGAAAATTTTCGTAGAA
The DNA here is from genome assembly GCA_045637865.1 of Christensenellaceae bacterium. Taxonomy (GTDB): domain Bacteria; phylum Bacillota; class Clostridia; order Christensenellales; family Borkfalkiaceae; genus UBA1259. Next base: position 22,296 of record JAZUAF010000023.1, on the reverse strand, counting down.
AAGAAATAATTGTAAATAAAATAAGGGCACTACTTCAATTAAAGTAGTGCCTTTTTCATTTGAGTTTTTTTATTATAAGTCAAGGAAATTTTTTCTATAGTCAACCTTAAAAAAGTCTGTAAGTTCTTTCATTTGCTCGTCTTTTATTGTGTTGATTCGTGGTCTATTGCAGGTGAGTATATAAATTTGCGCCGCTTTTTCCACCGTTTCAATCAATCCGAACGTTTCGTCTAGACTTTTTCCAGCTCCATAGACGCCGTGCATACCCCAAACGGTAATACGGAATTTTTTCATCTTTTCTGCCGTTGCCTCGCCAATAGAGTTGGTGCCACATAACATCCAAGGGAGAACGCCAACACCTTCAGGGAAGACCACGATACACTCGGTGCACATCTCCCAAAGGGTATGAGTAAACTTTTTCTCATCGAGCTCGTGAATAAAGTTCATGGCTAAAATATTGGTTGGGTGAGAGTGGATAACAACTTTGTTTTCGGGGTCAACTGATAATCTTGCAACATGACTCATCATGTGAGCAGGGAATTCTGAAGTGAATTTACCACCGTCTTTATAGCCCCATAATAGTTCTGCCGTGGTGCCGTCCTTAGCAATTCTTATAATGCCAAGATTTGTCTCTGGGGAGTATTCAACGTTCTTAAAATACTTGCCCGTTCCCGTAACTATAAAAATTTTACCAATTAATGGAGTTGCATCAAAACCTGTGGGGATAGTTCTTATAACCTTTTTTAAATTTAAGTATTTTGAAACTTCTTGTTCATCAAGTAAATAACTAATGTTACCACCGTTCCTTTCGTCCCATCCAAGCCTATACATATTTGCAGTAGCTTTGCACATTTCCTGAACGAAAGGTGCTTTTAAAATATTTTTTCTCATTTTAACTCCTTATTTTCTGCTTGCAATTACTTTATTTTCAAAATCAATTACCTCGTTAAGCCAATCATCGGAAAGTCCGTTACGAGCTAAATATTCCTCCCAAACATCGCTAAAAGGCATTGTCTTAAATTTCTCGTTATAGTATATAATTTTTGTGAAATCATTTTTGTTTTGCAATTCAACTAGCTTTTCGTTAGGGAGTAGACAAGCTGATAGTAGTGCCTTTTGCATTGCTCTAACACCCGTTACGAATGCCATAAGCCTATTTATGCTTGCATCAAAGTAATCGAGCGCAATTTTTACCTTGGTATCTGCATTGTTTCTAATAATTTCTTTTGCGATTTCTTTTAGTTCGTCATCAAGAATAACAACGTGGTCACTATCCCATCTAACGGGGCGAGAAACGTGTAAGGCAACAGTGTCGTAGAAAGCAAGTAAGGAAGGGATTTTGTCTGAAACCATTTCAGTAGGGTGATAGTGCCCTGTGTCAAGGAGACAACAAATATTTCTTTTTGAAGCATAGTTTTGATAAAATTCATTACTCCCTACCGTGTAACTTTCAATACCAATACCGAACACTTTACTTTCAACTGCAGGAATCACCCATTTTTTATCGTAATTTTCTAAAATTGTATCTAGAGAATCAATCAAACGTAATCTAGGGGAGAGTCTATCTGTGGGAATATCCTTATATCCATCGGGAATCCAAATATTTACAAGGCAAGGGCTGTTCATTGACTTGCCAAAGAATTTGGCAATTTCCATACATGCTTTGCCGTGGTTTATCCAAAAATTTCTTGTTTCTTCGTCGGGAGAGGATAGGGTTAAGCCGTCTTTCACCTTAGGGTGTGAAAAGAATGTGGGGTTAAAATCTATTCCGTCAAGCCCAAGTTTTTTAGCAAAATCAACCCACGGCTTAAAGTGTTTTATTGTATAAGAATCTCTGTCAATTTTTCCTTTATCATCGCCTAAAATCGCGTAACAAGCGTGAATATTTAAACGCTTTTTGCCGGGCATAAGGCTAAACACCACCTCTAAATCGTTAAATAATTCTTCTGGCGTTCTCGCTCTTCCAGGGTAGTTGCCTGTGGTTTGTATACCACCATCAATACTGTCGCTTCCGTCAAAACCAATAACGTCATCACCTTGCCAACAGTGAACACTAATTGGAATATTCGATAATCTTTCAATGGCTTTTTCCGTGTCTATGTCATATTTTGCATATATCTTTTTTGCTTCTTCGTATCTACTCAAAATACTACCTCGTGCTTTTTTTATTATATTTTATCATTAAACAATTTATTTGTCCATAATAAATTAAAATGATTGATTTTGATTGTTGTGTTGACAAAGTTTCAAAAAAGTGATAAAATTCAATCAAAATACACAAAAATCAATCAAAAGAGAAATGTATGTTTGCTGATAAGAGAAGAAAAGAAATTGAAATAATCTTAAAAGAAAACGGTTACGTTAGTGTAACTGATTTATCTAAAAAACTATCTGTAAGCGAGGCAACCGTTCGCCGTGATTTAACGGAGATGAATGCATTAGGTGTAATCGACAGATGCCACGGTGGAGCGCTATTACACGAGAATGCAACAGAAACTTCTATTTTTGCAAGAATAAATGAAAATACTAAAGAAAAGGAAATTATAGCATATAACGCGATAAAGGTTTTGCCTGAGTTTAGCTCACTTTTTATAGACAGTTCGTCTACGGCGTTGTCGCTTGCTGAAAGGCTGGACTTATCTAGAAAAACTGTTGTTACTAACAATATTCAAACGGCATTAGTATTGTCAAAAAAACAAGAAATTAATTTAATATTGCTCGGTGGAAGCGTTGCTTATAACACAAATTCTTCAACGGGTAGCTATACAGTTAGACAGATTGAAGAGTTTAGTTTTGACCTTATGATTTGTTCGTGTACGTCACTTAAACATTTGGGGGCGTTCGAGCGTTCTCTAGAGCAAAAGGAAATAAAATATACTGCATTAAAAAACAGTGATAAAAAGTTTTTGCTTGTTGACAACACAAAATTCTCTTCTAAGGGTATATATAAGTTTGCTGGACTCACGGATTTCGATTATATAGTAACAGACCGAAAGCCTTCAAATGAATTTTTAAACAAAAACATAAAAATTATATATTAAAACCTTGGAAAAATTTGTGTCTTGACAAAACACTATAATTATTGTATAATTACCGAAGCGTTCAAAAGAGTGTTGAAGTAAAAAAGATATACCAAGGAGAAAAGCTATGTACCAATTATTTACTGATACTGATACCGATATTACACCAAAAATTGCACAAGAGAACGGCTATAAGTTAATTAGTATGCCATATTCCTTAAAAGAAGGGGTTGACGTTTATCCTTATGTTGATTTTGCCGAATTTGATTATAAAACATTTTACGATAACTTGAGAGAGGGCAATCTTCCTAAAACTTTTGCTCTTTCGCCACAAAAATATATAGAATATTTTGAACCCACCCTAAAAGAGGGAAAGGATATACTCTACGTTCATTTCTCAGCAGCTATGAGTGGAACTTTTAACTCGTTAAATCTTGCGTGGAAAGAGCTTTCTGAAAAATATCCCGAACGCAAACTCTATACGGTTGATACTAAGGGAGTTAGTATTTGTAGTTATAATATTGCAATGGAAATTGCCGATTTAGCAAGAAAGGGTGCTCTAGCAGAAGAAATTGTAGAGTGGGCAAAAACCGAGGTGGATAAATTTGCCGTTTATTTTTATGCAGACGATTTAAAATTTTTTGCTCGCAGTGGCAGGGTTAGTAACTTTTCTGCAACGATGGGTGGAATACTCGGTATTAGACCGATTATTAATATCAATTCTGCAGGGATAATGAGCTCAATTGCTAAAGCTAAAGGAAGGCGTGGTGCCCTAAAGAGCATTTTAACTTACGTTGATAATTTGCAAGATGATATAAAAAAATACCGTGTAGTTATTGGGCACGCAGATGCCTACGAGCTTGCTTTAGAGCTTCAGCAAAAATTGCTAGAAAGATATGGTGACGAACTTAAGACGGAAATTCACGTTGTAAACCCAACTATTGGTGGGCATTGTGGACCGGATACCGTTGGCGTTTGCTTCCACGCAATCCATAGATAATTTAGATAAATAAAAAGAATAGGCAAAAACCTATTCTTTTTTTATGGTGCGAGCAAAGGGACTTGCTCCGTTTCGCTAAAGCGTTTGCACACTTTTGCAAAATAAAGTTTACATAGCCTATCGGCTATACGCTCACTATCACGCCTGGGTAGTAAAAGGTAGGTGACTACCTTTTGTCGGCAACCAATACAAATTGCAATCAGCTTTTAGGTTGCCGATTCCTACCCGTTCAAGTCCCTTATCTATCTGAGTAAAAAAAAGAATAGGCGAAAACCTATTCTTTTTTTATGGTGCGAGCAAAGGGACTTGAACCCCCACGGTCGCCCACTAGATCCTAAGTCTAGCGCGTCTGCCAATTCCGCCATGCTCGCAAGTAAGTGTATTATAACACAAATTTTTCAAAATTCAAAACACTTTTTCCAATATTTTGAAAATAGCTTAAAAATAAAGTAAAAAATATTGATTTTATCTTTTTGGTGTGTTATACTTTTTACATAAATAAAACAATTTAACCATAGGTTAAAGGAGACTGTTATGAGCTATTTAAAGGATGATTTCTTGCTCAAGAGTGAAACTGCAAAGAAATTATATTTTGACCACGCTAAAAATATGCCTATTTTTGACTATCACTGTCATTTGCCTGAAAAACAAATTTTAGAAAATAAAACTTTTAACGATATTTTTGAAATTTGGCTTGCTGGTGACCACTATAAGTGGCGTTTGATGAGAAACTTCGGTATTGACGAAGAATATATTACAGGCAATAAATCAAACAAGGAAAAGTTCCTTGCATATTGCAAAACTTTATCGACTGCTTTTGGCAATCCGTTATATCACTGGTCACAAGTAGAATTAAAAGAATTTTTTAACTGTGAACTTGAAATTAACGAGGAAAATGCTGAACAAATTTGGGATTGGTGTAACGAGTTTATTAAAATAAATAACATTACTCCACAAAGCTTAATTGAAAGTTCAAACGTTAAATTCATTTTCACCACCAACGAGGTTTTCGATGATTTAACTACCTTTGTTAAAATTGCAGCTAAGGGATATGGCTTCAAGGTAATTCCTGCATTCCGTGCAGACAAAATTATGAACATTGAAGCGGAAAAATATAATGATTTTGTTGGTCTCTTAGAAGAATTAACCTTTAAAATCACAAACCTTAACGAGCTTGAAAATGCTTTAGAAAACCGTCTTAACGAGTTTATTAAGGTTGGCACCTGTGCGGCAGATATCGCTCTCGAGGGCGTTTGCAAAGTCTACACTAGGGATGAAGCAGAAGCAGTTTTTGTTAAGCGCAGAAGTGGGGAGGCTGTAACTGTAGAAGAGAGTGAAATCTTTAAGGGATACTTAACTTACTTCCTTATGAAAATGTATGCTAAATACGACATTAGATGCGAGCTTCACGTTGGCGCAATGCGAAACAATAACACTGAAATGCTTGGTAAACTCGGTCTTGACACCGGTTATGACAGCATATCAGAGGATAATAGCATTAAGTTAATGAGTAGACTTTTTGACAAACTAAACCTTGAAGGTTCGCTTCCAAAAACAATCGTGTTTAACCTTAACCCCAAAATGAATTCTGAAATTGTGACATTATGCGGTTGCTTCCAGGATAGCAGTGCAAGGGGAAAGGTTCAGTATGGACCTGCTTGGTGGTTCTTAGATAATAAACCCGGTATGGAAAAACACTTAGTTGACCTTACTGCAACGGGGCATCTTGCAACCTTTGTTGGAATGCTTACCGACAGCCGTTCACTTCTTTCATATCCTCGCCACCACTATTTTAGAAGAATTCTCTGCAACTATCTCGGCACCTTAGTTGAGGATGGAGAAATTACCTCTGATTTAGCGCTTGTAGGAAAGGTGGTTGAAGATATTTCTTACAACAATTCAATTAATTATTTTAACGTTAAATAATCTTTCGGGTAGGGCTTACAGTCCTACCCGTTTTGTTATTTTTTCAATATTTTTAACCTATAAAGTTTAATGTGAGTATTGACTAAGCAATTTTCAAGTGATAAAATATTAGATAAATATGAGAACGAAAAAGAAAAACAAATGGATAAAAACTCGCCATAAAATAATTACTGCTTTAGCGCATTTAGTTCTAACGCCGTATACAAGGATGAGATATAAGCCTAAGGTGGTTCCTTTTAAGGAAAGAAATGGTAGACGATTCTTAGTTTTATACAATCATCAAACGGCATTAGACCAGTTTTTGGTTGCGATGACTTTTAAGGGCCCAGTGTATTACGTTGCTAGTGAGGATTTGTTTTCAAACGGCTTTGTTAGTAAACTTTTAAGGTGGGCTGTTGCACCAATTCCCATAAAGAAGCAAGCAAACGATTCTCTTGCAGTTATGAATTGTATCAGAGTAGCAAGAGAGGGTGGCACTATTGCAATAGCGCCTGAGGGGAATAGAACTTTTAGTGGTACCACCGAATATCTAAAACCATCTATTGTTAAATTAGCTAAAGTATTAAAAATGCCAATTGCAATAATGAGAATTGAGGGGGGATATGGTGTTCACCCAAGGTGGAGTGATTGTGTTAGAAAGGGTAAAATTAAAACTTATGTTTCTAAAGTAATTGAAGTTGAAGAAATTAAAAGCTTATCTGATGATGAGTTATTTAACCTAATCTCAAAAGAGCTGTACGTTGACGACTATTCGTATATCGGTGACTATATACACAAAGATAGAGCTGAATATCTTGAAAGAGCAATGTACGTTTGTCCTCATTGTGGGCTTTCGGAGTTTGAAAGCAAAGGCGATATAATAAAATGCAAAAATTGTGAAGTTGCAATTAAGTATATGCCAAACAAAAAGCTTGTTGGCATAGATAAGGATTTTCCCTTTGATACGGTTAAAAAATGGTATGATTATCAGTGCGAGTTTGTTAGCAACTTAAGTATTGACGAGTATTTTAATAAGCCGTTTTATACCGATTCTTCAGCCTTTTTTGAGGTTGAACTATATAAAAGAAAAAAGCTTATTGCTAAGGAGGCAACGCTTTCGGTTTACGCAGATAAATTTATTGTAAAATATTCTGATGAAGAAAAGGTGCTTGATTTTGCTAAAGTTTCTGCAGTTTCAGTGCTAGGAAGAAACAAACTAAATATTTATCATGAGGACAAGGTTTATCAGTTTAAGAGTGGTGAGCGTTTTAATGCGTTAAAGTACGTCAATTTGTATTACCATTCGGTAAAAGGAGGAGAAGATGGCAAATTTTTGGGACTTTAGTGTTTGGAGCTTTGTGTTTATAATGGCAGTGCTTTTAGTTTCACTATTGCTTGCAAACTCACTAAAGAAAACTATACCTTTCTTACAAAAAAGCTTAATACCAACACCGGTGCTTGGTGGTATAATTCTACTTGCTATCACCACTATTTATTATGCTATTACAGGCAATGTGCTTTTTGATTCGGAGTGTTTTAGTGGCAAGGGAATGGAGACTTTAGAAACAATAACCTTCCATTGTTTAGCTTTAGGTTTTGTTGCTTCTGCATTAAAGACATCTGATAAAAAACATACGAAAAAGAGAACGCGTGAAATTTTTGATTCTGGTATAACGACGGTTGCAACCTATGTTCTTCAAGGTATTGTCGGTTTAGGAATTACTATGCTTGTAGCGGCAACATTACTGCCCGATTTGTTTCCAGCCGCAGGAATTTTGCTTCCTTTTGGATATGGGCAGGGAACAGGGCAAGCTATGAACTACGGTATGATTTATGAAAATCTTCCCGAAGGTTCTAATTTTATAGGTGGTAAAAATTTTGGTCTAACTGTTGCTGCACTTGGATTCCTTTCTGCTAGTATTGGTGGTGTTATTCACCTACATATTATGAAAAAGAAAGGAAAGCTCAAGGGCGTGTCAGCAACTGTCGGAGAAAGGATTACTGAAGCCGAAATTCAATCAAGTGCAGAAATACCTATGAATGGAAGTATGGATAAAATTACCATTCAAATCGGTCTAATTTTCCTTGCATACATTTTAGCTTATGGTATTATGTACCTGTTGAGTTTAGCACTTCCTTCTATGCAGTCGGTTATATATGGCTTCAACTTCCTTATTGGTGTTTTAACTGCTAGCTTAATTAAGATAATTTTGAACTTGCTCAAAAAAGCTAAAATTGCTAAAAAACAATATACAAACAATTTCCTTTTGAACAGGATAAGTAATTTCTTTTTTGATATAATGATTGTTGCTGGTATTGCAGCAATTAGGCTTGATTTATTAAAGGATTATTGGCACGTTCTGCTTATTATTGGAGTGGCTGGGCTTGTAATAACTTACTTTTACAATAGGTTTGTTGCGAAAACACTCTTCAAAGAATATGAAGACGAACAGTTCTTAGTTATGTATGGGATGTTGACAGGAACAGCTAGCACAGGCGTTGTATTGCTTAGAGAAATTGACCCTGAATTAAAAACACCTGCTGTTGACAACCTCATCTATCAGACTATTCCTGCGATAGCGTTTGGCTTTCCAATGATGATTTTAGCGACAAAGGCTCCTCATATACCACTCGAGACACTAATTATTTTAATAGGTTTCTTTATTGTAATGAATATAATTTTATTCCGTTCGTTTATATTTAAAAAAGGAGAAAAAAAGAGAAAAAATGAAAAAAATTATTAAACTATTTGCGCTAATTTTTTCACTAATTCTAACCTTTTGCTTGGTGGCTTGTGGAGAGCCCAGGGAACTTACTGAAGAAGAAAAAGCACTTCTTCAAGCTAGAAGAGAAATCGTACTAGATTATATGCAAAAACAAACAAGTTTTTATTGGCGTGCTGGTGAAAATTTTAGTTATACGGTTAATCATTCTGGTAAGGATAACTTAGTAAATATTGTAGAAGGACAAATTTATCTAGGTTTACCGTATACTTATGCTGGTGGGACAAGAGATGCTTTTTTAGAATATGCTAGTGAGCCAGATGAAAAAGGCGTTTATACCATAAGCGGGCTTAGTGGAAGCGCACTTGACGGTGGCACTGCATACTCTAGAATCGGCAACGATTGTTCTTCAGCAGTTTATTTAGCGTGGAGTCAGGTAGGGAACTCTGTTAACCCTGTAAAGCTCTCTGGCGCAATGAAATATTTTAATAAGAATAATGGCTTTTTGCCATTAGGAGATTATGAGATTGCTGACGATTATACGGGAAGTACTTATGATGTTTGTAACAATAATGGCAAAGTTGTAATGTATAATTCTTATGCTAAGTTGCAAAAAGGTGATGTTCTTTTTAGACGTGATACCTCAGGACACTCAATAATGGTTAAAAGTGTAGATATTAAATATCTTGATGATGGAAGTGTTAATCCCAGAGAAAGCAAGGTTATATATCTTGAACAAACCTTTGGTAATTTAAAATCAGATAAAAGTTATTTTGATGAAACACTTGGCGAGTACGTGAATATTATTTGCGGTGTAGACCAAAAAACTACATTTTTAAGTTTGTTTGATGAAAGATATCTTCCAATAACCTGTAAGGAATTAATTGACCCTGCAATCCCTTCTGCGCCTGAAATTATCGATAGTATAAAAACGCCTTCAATCAATAATCTTTTTGAAGGTGAAATAATGTCAAATTGGTATATGGATTCTGTTTATATTACCATATCTGATAGCAATGGAGTAGATGTTCAAAAATGTGCTGGGAGAATTGCTAGATTTAGTCAATTCACATTTAAATTATCAAGCTTTATCAATGATAAACTGGAAGGTTTCTTTGGTAATATTGATTTAGATTCACTTGATAGTGGGAATTATAGTTGTAAGGTTGATGTAAAACTTACAACGGGGAAAACCTTTACGATAAGGAATTTTGATTTTGTCGTGTAATTAAAAATTTTATTATAAAAAGGGCGTGTTTATTACTAAATACACCTTTTTTCTTTTTGTAAACAAAAAAGATAAGCATAGTTTTTTTGCTTATCTTTTTTATCTGTATTATTTTTTCTTTCTGTAGTTAATAGGGGAAATCCCGTAATGTTTTTTAAATATTAATCCAAAATAGTTGGCTGATGGAAACCCGCATAATTCTGCAATTTTTTCCATCGAGTAACTTGATGATGATAAATACATTTTTGCTTTATTTAATCTTACTGACGTTACGTAGCTTATAATGGAACAATTCATTCTCTTCTTAAATCTAGTACATAACGTGTTTTTTGAAAGAAAGAATTTATTGCTTAATCCGTCTAGTGTGATATGTTCGCGATAATTTTCGTTAAGATGTGCAACAATTTTTAATATGCTTTCATCAGTATGTTTTCCGTGCCTCGTAAAGCCAACTTCAAGGGCTGGAGAAAGCGTTTGCGCTTGAAGATAGTATATAACCGTTTTAACGAAGTTAAGTTGCGTTTCTTTTGCGTGGTCAACGTTGCTATTTGCAATCTTCATTGCCTCGTTTAACACCGTGGAGATAAAGGTGGTTTGTTTGTTTTCTAATGTGTAAACAGAGTTTTCACTAAGTTTAATGAGAAAGTTTTTTTCTTGGGTGCTTAAATAATCTTCTGATAGATAAATATTAATTCGCTCGTATGCATCGCCTTCGGTTTTGTGCATAACGAATGGTGGAATAATACAAACAGAGGGTGCGCTAATGCGATATAGTTTGTTTTCAATAAAAAAATCTCTTATGCCTTCCGTTAGAAAGTATATTTCATAATAATCATGAAACTGTGGCTCCGTCATGTTATAACTGAGCGTTTGGTTTCTTTTTTCAATTTCTAAAAACCCCATTATTTTTGCCTCTAAATAAAATTCGTCAACATATTAACATGCTACATTAATATTGTCAATTTGTTTTTTTAAAATTTATCATAAAAATTTGTATAATTTATGTAAAAAGATAAAGATTAGTGATATAATATATTGTAATAATATAATGATTTTAATAAAATTATTGTAGAGGAAGGGAAATGAGAACTTGTATTACTAACGCAAACGTAATTCTTAAAGATAAAATTTTATATAATGCAAACGTGTTAACTTCAAACGGTGTAATTTTAGAAATAACAAATGAGCCGATAGCTAGTGACATGATTATTGACGCTAAGGAATTATATTTAATGCCTGGGTTTATTGACCTGCATTGCCACGGTGGAAATGGGCTTGATTTTATGGATGCTACACCGAGTCAAATGAGGGAGCTTGCTTTTTTCCATCTAAAGCATGGAACAACAACTCTTTACGCTACTACGCTAACGGATACTTATGACTCGATTGAAAGTGCGCTTGATAATTATAAAGCGTTAGCAAGCGACGGAGATTTGCTTAACTTGGAGGGCGTTCATTTAGAAGGGCCCTGGCTATCAAAAGAGCAATGCGGGGCACAGGAACCTGATAGGATTTGTGATATTGATTTAGATAAGTATGATGAGCTTATTAAAAAATATCCCTTTATTAAAAGAATAACTATTGCTCCAGAACTTATTAACGCCAGACAATTAGGCGCTAAAGCAAAAAAAGATGGCGTGATTATTTCTGCAGGACATACCGACGCTGATTTTGATACTATTATTACTGCAAAAGATTATGGTATTAATCTTTTAACACATTTTTATTCGGGTATGAGAGGTGTCGTAAGAAAGAACGCATATCGTTCTGCAGGTGCTGTTGAGGCAGGACTATATGACGAGGATTTGTTCGTTGAAATTATCGCTGATGGCAAACATTTGCCCAAAAGCTTATTACAGTTAATTTATAAGTGTAAAGGTTGTGATAAAATCTGCTTGATTACCGATGCTATGAGGGCTTGTGGCTTTTCAGATGGAACCAAGTCAGTTCTCGGTAAACTCATTGGTGGTACTGAAGTAATTGTTGACGATGGTGTTGCAAAACTTACTTCACTCGATAGTTTTGCAGGAAGTGTTTCTACCTTTGATAGGCTTGTTAAGACTATGGGTGAGCTTGCAGATGTTGATATCGTTGATATTGCTAAAATGGCCGCTACGACTCCTGCTAGGATAATGGGGCTTAACGACCGCGGAAGTATTGAAATTGGTAAAAGAGCCGATTTTGTTTTAATTGACAAGAAATTCAACGTTAAAAACGTTATATTTAAAGGAGAATTAATTTAATGAAGGTAATTATTTGCAACACGAAAGAAGAACTTGGGCTTAAGTCTGCTAAACAAACGGAAGAGCTTATCAGTAAGGCAATCGCAGAGAAAGGCTTTGCTAGAATTTTATTATCAACCGGTGCTTCACAGTTTCCATTTTTTGATGAATTTGTTAAGCTTCCTATTGATTGGGAAAAGGTGGAAATGTTCCATTTGGACGAATACGTTGGTATATCTAAAGAACATCCTGCAAGCTTTAACAATTATTTACTCAATAGATTTATCAAAAAGGTTCCAATTAAAAATTATCATTTAATTGATGGCACAGTTGCTCCCGAAAAAACTATTGTGGAACTTACTAAACTTCTTGATGAAACTCCTGTTGACGTTGGTCTTATTGGTATCGGTGAAAACGCTCATATCGCTTTTAACGACCCACCTGCAGACTTTAATGATAAGAGAGCATACAAGGTGGTAACTCTTGATGACAGATGTTTAATGCAACAGGTTGGTGAAGGCTGGTTTAAGGACAAGGATGAGTGCTTCAAGCAGGCAATTTCTATGACATGCGATAGAATTATGAGATGTAAACATATTATCTCGGTTGTTCCTTACGCTGTTAAAGCTGAAGCGATTTTTAACACGTTATCTCGTGAGCTTACGACAGAAGTTCCAGCAACACTATTAAAAACTCACGCAGATTGCACGGTTTATTGTGATTTAGATTCTGCAAAATTGCTCACTCCAGAGTTAGTTGAGAAATATAAATAGAGGTTTTTTATGAAGATTTTATTTGGTTCTGACGTTTCTGTAAAAGAAGAAACTAATTGTATTAAATATTTTGCTGAACAAAACGTAGAGGCTATTTTTACCGACGTTTTGCCTGTGTTAAAAAGTGCAGACGCAGTTGTTGTTAATCTTGAGTGTGCTATTACAGAAACTGAACATACTATTCATAAATTCGGACCCAATATTAAAGCGCCTTTTGGTACTGCTGAAACGTTAAAAAAAGCAGGTATTGACTATGTTGGTATAGCAAATAATCATGTGTTTGATTTTGGAAAACCCGGTCTTTACGACACGATTAAAGAATTAGAAAAAAACGACATTAAATATACTGGTATAGGCAAAAACCTGCTTGATGCAAGAAAGGATTTGATTATTGAAAAGGATGGCAAAAAAATAGCCATTATTGCCGTTGCTGAGCATGAGTTTTCCATTGCGCTTGAAAATAGGGTAGGATGTCGTGAATATGACCCGTACGACACCAACGATGATATAGTTGAAGCTAAAAAGAACGCTGACTATGTGGTTGTTATGTATCACGGAGGAAAAGAACACTGCCGTTATCCTTCTCCAAGGCTTGTTAAAGCTTGCCGTTCAATGGTTAAGCACGGAGCTGACCTAGTAATGTGTCAACACACACACTGTATCGGTTGCTATGAAGAGTTTATGGGTGGGCATATCTTATATGGACAGGGTAACTTTATATTCGTTTCAAATCTTGACAAAACGGATTTATGGAACACCTGTTTGCTCGTTGATGCTGATTTTGGCGATAAGTTAAAAGTTGATTTCATTCCTGTTAGGGTAAATGGAACAGAAGGAATTACCCTTTGTAAAGGTGAAGATAAAGAAACTGTTTTAAGAGCGTTTTTTGAGAGAAGTGAGTCAATGAAGGACGGTTCGTGGAAACAAGGTTGGATTGATTACACAAAAAGCGCAAACTTTGGTTGGTATAAAATAATTCCAGAAGATAAAAAAGATGCCTTTGCAGCATATATCACTTGTGAGGCACATCTTGATATGCTGAGAGAATTTTATAAAACCTATAATGTTACCAACGAATTGGATGACTAGTATTTATTTAATTGTAAGGAGCTAAAAATGAAAAGAGTTGTAATTGTTGGCGCTAGTATGAGATGTTATGCCATGTTTATCGAAAAGGTTAGAAAGAATATTCCTGACGACGTTAAATTCGTAGGTGTTTATGATATTAACGAGGGAAGAAGCAGGGTTTTAGCAGATATTATAGGTGAAGGGTGTGCCGTTTACCAAGATTTCGAAGAAATGCTTGATGCTGAAAAGCCAGATACCGTTTTAGTTACGAGTCGCGACGACACTCATCACGATTATGTTGTTCGTGCACTTAACAAAGGATACGATGCAATATCGGAAAAACCGTTAACTAACACATTTGAACGTTGCCTTGCCGTTCGTGATGCAGAAAAGCAAAGTGGTAAAACTGTTACCACTACCTTTAACTGCAGATATATGCCGTATTTAGTACACATTAAAGAGTTAATTATGTCTGGCAAAATCGGTAAGATTTATTCCGTAAATTATGAATACGGCTTAAACCGTTCTCACGGTGGCGATTATTTCAAGAGGTGGCATAGACTTATGGAATACTCTCAAGGTATGCTGCTACACAAATCTACTCATCACCTAGACGTTGCTAACTGGCTTATTGACGACGAACCGAGATACGTAACTGCTCTTGCAAATAGGGTTCATTACGGGGATAAAGGCGAGATGAAGGCTGAGCGTTGCCAAGATTGTCCGGGTAGAGATAATTGTGAAGTTTACGTTCCCGATGATGAAAAAGGTAAAGTGCTCAACCAGAGGTTTTACTACGATAACGAAAAGGAAGATGGATATGTTAGAGACCGTTGCGCTTTTACGCCCGATGCTGATATTAACGACAATTATTCAGTTTCAGTTATGTATGAAAAAGGTGCTCTTTTAACTTATACGCTTCAAATGGCTTCAATGCACGAGGGATATAACATTACTATTACGGGTGAAAAAGGTGTAATAATCGCAAGGAAATGGAGCCCTGATGATAAGGATACTGAAAAAGATGTTATTAAGGTTATCACTAAGGGTGGACAAATTGAAACTATCGAGTACGATAGAGGAACGGGTTCACACGATGGTGCAGATGATATTCTTATAAAAATGCTCTTTAACGGATATGAGTCTGACCCACTAAATCAGTGCGCAGGAAGTTTTGAGGGCGTAGTTTCTGCTATGGTTGGTATTGCTGGTAATATGAGTATAAAAGAAGGCAAAACTATTGATTTAAAACCCTTTATTGATAAACTTAGATAGGATAATTAAATGAAATACGATATACTTCCAATTTTAGAAAAAGCAGATTTTTCTAATGAAGTTAAAGAATTGTTGTACAAATCTTTTATAAAGGCAATAAATAGTGATAAAAAAGACGAAATATATTGTCTTGTAGAAAGTTTTGAAAAAGGCGCTATCAGTTACGATAACGTAACTGATAGCCTTAAAACTATTTTTCTATCTTTTGGAATAAACGAATATATGGTTTATCTTTTAGTGTTAGCGATTCTTCTAATCGTGCTAGAAAAGTTTTATATCGCTAAAAGTTTGCCTTTAAGCGTTTATTTTGACGTTGTAAAGGATTTAAAATATAAAGCTTTAGACTGTGAAGGCAGGTTTGGTGTTTGGGGTATAAACGGCTTTTCTTGGTTTAAGGAGTATTTTGAATATAAAAAATTTCCTTTTGGTAAACTTCAGTATCAATTAGGGCATTTTTATGGCAAAGCTATGGTTGATGGCGTTGAAATTAATGAAGGAGATAATGTTTTATACGTTCACGTTCCTAGAACTGGTGGAAGGCTTGATTATGAGAGTGTTAGAGAGTCTTATGATAAAGTAAACTCGTTTATAAGAGAATTCTTTCCAGATTTTTTTGGGAGTGGAAGAACAATTTTGGTGTTTCGTTCATGGATGCTTTTTTCTAAATGGAAAGAAGTGTTGCCGCCAAACGGCAATTTTATGAAGTTTTGTGCTGATTATAAGATTGTTGGCGAAGCATTCTATGATGATTATTCTACAGCTTGGAGAGTGTTTTATAAACCGTATAACGGTTGCCCCGATGAAATGCCTCAAGATACCTCATTGCAGAGAGCTTGCCTTGATTTAATAAAAAAAGGCGAGAAACTAGGTTATGCAAAAGGAGTTTTGATTTATAATGGCTAAAAATATTATTTTTTTTGGTGATTCAATTTTTGATTCTAGAAGAGATAGAACTGAGCCTGATGGAACTATGCCGTCCTATGGTAGGGGATGTGTATTTCTAATTGCTTCTGAACTTTTATCTAAGTATCCTAATGAATATAACGTGTTCAATAGGGGGAATTCTGGAGATAGAATTTATAATTTATATGGTAGATTAACGCCAGACGTTTGGAACTTAAAGCCCGATGTATTAACTATAAACGTTGGTATAAATGACGTGGAACACCCTAACCAAATTCGTGGTGGAACGGATATTAAACGTTTTGAAAAGATTTATCGCGATATTATTGAAGAAACTAGAGATCGTTTTCCAAATGTTAGAATTATTTTGTGCGAACCTTATGCTGTAAAAATAGATGATGAATTACCTAAAAATTATTATTGGTATAACGAAATGATTCCTATTTACAGGGTGCTTTTAGAAAAACTTTGTGCTGATTATAATTTAGAGCTTGTGTCGTTAAATGATACAATGAATGAAAAAGCTAATAGGTTTGGCAAAGAAAACGTTACAAAGGATGGAACACACCCAAATATGCTCGGAGCAAAAACCATTGCCGAAGAGTGGTTAAAAGTGTTTTATAATGAATTGTCAAACTAAGTGCAACACTTTTTTTAATGGTTGTTAAATAAAACAATCTTTTTTAAGATGTAAAACCTTCTTGGGTCTGGCGTTAATTAACGCCAGATTTTTTTAAATAAATATTTCTCCAAGGGATTTTAAGGCTGATTACAGGGGTTTTTCCCAAACAAATTATTAAAAAATTTAACACAATAAAACATTAGAAAAACAAAGATAAATCTTGCCTTTTTTCTTGAAAAACTTAAAAAGATTTGTTCCCAAAATCCCCCTAGGGTTTTGTTCAAACTTAAAGAGCCTTAAAAATCTTAATTTTTTCGCTATTTTTTGCCTCATCGTCCCATTGAGTTAGATATTTTTCACCCGAAAATCCTTCATTTTCGGGTGTTTTTTATTACTTTTAAGCATTTTTTATAAAATGAAATTCCTAATTTTACAAACTTTTTCCCAAGATTTAAAATAAACCCTTTTTGGGAAACTATTTGATTTATATAAGTAATTGAAATATATGTTGCTATGTGCTATAATAAATTAGAAATTTATTTAAGGTTATAACTATGTCAGAGAAAAAAGAAAAAAAGTACTTAATAGACAACCCTACTTTAATGGCAGAATGGAATTGGGAAAAGAATAATGAATTAGGTTTAAACCCTAAAACTTTAACTTTGGGTAGCCATCAAAAAGTTTGGTGGAAATGCACTAAAGGACATGAGTGGCAAGCAGTCATAGTTAATAGAAATAATGGTCAAGGCTGTCCTATTTGTGCTAGCAAGAAAATTCTTTTAGGCTATAATGATTTGGTAACGATTAATCCCAAACTTGCATGTGAGTGGAATTATGAAAGAAATAGAAATTTAAGACCAGAAGATTTTACTGCAAATAGTGGTATGAAAGTATGGTGGAAATGTAATAAAGGGCACGAATGGCTCGCAAGAATTGCAGATAGAAATAATGGAAAAGGTTGTCCTTATTGTTCTAATCAAAAAGCAATAAAAGGTTATAACGATTTAGCAACTATTAACCCAAAGCTTGTAAGCGAATGGAATTATGAAAAAAACGGTGATTTAAAACCTGAAGATTTTATGCCTAACAGCAATAAAAAAGTTTGGTGGAAATGCGCTAAAGGGCATGAATGGCAGGCAAAAATTGCTAATAGAAATAATGGCAATAATTGTCCTATATGTAGCTCAGAAAGGAGCTCTTCTTTTCCAGAATATGCTGTTTTATATTATCTTGAAAAATATGGAATAAAAGTTGTTCATAGATATATGGAAAATGGTTATGAATTGGATATCTATATTCCCCATAAAAAAATCGCTATTGAATATGATGGTTATTTTTATCATAAAAATAAAACAAAAAAAGATTTAGAAAAAAACTTAAAATGTAAAAAAGACGGTATTAAACTTTATAGAATAAGGGAAGGTTTACCTTTATTAAATGATACTTCAATAGACTATGTTGTAGATAAAAAACAAAAAGAGTTAGGTGAAGTATTGCAAAAAGTATTAAGTGAAATTATTGGATGTGGTCTTGATATTGACTTAAAAAGAGATACTATTGGAATAGAAAACTTACGTGAATACACTGAAAAAGAAAATTCACTTTTGTGTACCAATCCTGAATTAGCAAAAGAATGGAATTATGAAAAAAATGGTAGTTTAATGCCAGAACATTTTTTGCCGAATAGCGATAAAAAGGTATGGTGGAAATGCGAGAAAGGACACGAATGGCAGGCTATAATAGCAAATAGGAGTAAAGGTAGTGGTTGTCCGTATTGTTCAGGTAATAAAGTTTTAAGAAACTATAATGATTTGGTAACGGTTAATCCCAAACTTGCAAGTGAATGGAATTACGAAAAAAATGGTGAATTAAGACCAGAAGACTTTATGCCTAATAGCAATAAAAAAGTTTGGTGGAAATGCGCTAAAGGGCATGAATGGCAAGCTACAATTAACAATAGAAACAATGGTCAAGACTGTCCTATTTGTGCCAGCAAAAAAGTTCTCTCAGGCTATAATGATTTGGTAACGGTTAATCCCAAACTTGTAAGTGAATGGAATTATGGAAGAAATGGAAGTTTAAGACCAGAAGAATTTACTGCAAATAGTGGTGTGAAAGTATGGTGGAAATGTTATAAAGGACACGAGTGGCAATCGACAATAGCGCATAGAAATAATGGACGTGGGTGTCCTTACTGCTCTGGTAAACAAGCAATTAAGGGCGAAAGTGATTTAGCGACCATTAATCCCAACCTTGCAAATGAGTGGAATTACGAAAAAAATGGTGAATTAAAACCAGAAGATTTTATGCCTAATAGCAATATAAAAGTTTGGTGGAAGTGTAAAAATGGGCATTGTTGGGAAGCAAGAATTGCAGATAGAAGCAGAGGTCGAGGTTGCCCTTATTGTTCAGGTCGCAAAAAACCAAAATAATAACAAAGGAGAAAATATGAACGACTATTTAGAAATTTTTTATAAATTTAGAGAAGATAAAGAAATTACTGATTTGATTGACGATGTTCAGAAACTTCGTTTTTATTATTCGACAAAACAACACGATGCTATGATTCAACATATCAATAATTTAACTATAAAGTATCTTACTGAAGCATTAGTTTGGAATAGTGTTAATACAATACAGCCTGTTAATTATGAGCAATCCTATCAGAATACAGAAGACTTTTTAAAAGCAAAAGGTATCGATATGCTAATTAAAAAAGGCTATCAAAAATCACAAAAATAACAAAGGAGAATTTACAATGGAAGAAAAAATTAAAGTAATAAATAGCAATACAAGTTTTAGTGAATATTTTGAACTAGAATCAATATCCGATAACACTAGAAAAAAATTGGAAACTGTTGATTTTGTTGCCGTTCCTGCTAAATATGGCGATAACGACTTTTGCTTTGCTCAAGAAACTATAGAGTTTATTAAGTTTTGCCGTCAAAACGACACACATCACTCATATGATATTTTAGCGGATGCTGATATAAAAGTTCGTTCCCTTCATTCGTTTGATATTTGGGCTCCTATCATTTGGATTGCAACAGAAATTTTATTGCCTATCGCAATAAATATTGTTGGAGATTTTATTAAAAGTAAACTTAAAGGCAGAGAAAAGGAAAATGCTAATATTGATATAACCATGATTGTAAAAAGAAAGCATGAAGAAAAAACTATTCATTATAGTGGCGACGCTAAAACATTTAAGGAAACTTTTGAAAAAATTGATTTAAACAAAATGTGAGGATAAAATGCTGAAATACTTTATTGAATATATGAACCTTGACCAAGTAAAAAGTATTTGTGTTGCAATTAACTCTATGAAAAGAAAGTTGCAAAGCGGTGATTTTATTAACCCCATGCAAGAGTTCGAAGATGTTGAGCCAATGTTTCAAGAAATTAAAGAAATAGCCGTTAAAACTAAAAACGAGCGTTTAGCAAACGCCCAGTATGTGTTTAAAGAATATTTCTTGCTGTTTTGTGAATTAAGAAATTATTTTAACAAATTAAAAATTAAGGATTATAAAGGTTCTTGGGACAAATTGCAGGACTGTTTCGACATTATTAAATCTGTTGGTAAATTTACTAATGAAGAAAACCGCTTTGAATTGCCTTCCTTATATGATTTATTGTTAGAATATGAAGCATTATATCCTTACAAACTATTTTGTAGTAGCGAGTTTGTTATTGAAAAAGCAACCTGTAGCATTTGTGGAAAATCTGTGCTTGGTTTAGATTGTCCTCACATTAAAGGGGAACTATATTGGGGAGAACCTTGTATACACAATATTGAAAAAATTAAACATTTTCAAGGCGTAGCACTTGTTGCACATCCAGAGAACAAACGTTGCATTATGCAAGTTGTGGATGATGATATTACGGATGATGAAAAATTTAAAAAATTAGATGATTTCATTGGATTAAATTTACCTTTCTTACAAATGTTTTCGATTAATAGCAAAATCGAAAGAAAAATGGATGTCAAATACAAGAATGTAGGAAGAAATGACATTTGCCCATGTGGTAGTGGTAAGAAATTTAAGAGGTGCTGCATATCAAAACTCTATTATCAGCATATTAAATACTCTGTTACACCAAGTAAAAAAATAGAGTTGTTTTATTTTTAATTGTGATATAAAAGCAAAAAATTTTTGTGTAAATTGTAGATTATTTAGGGTATGGGCGCTTGCATATTTTTATAAATATCAAAACCAGTATAAAAAAGTTTGCCCAGAAGCAATTTAAGAAACAAGTGTATTTTTATTATATCTTTACTTTTTAGGCTAAAATCGGCTTTTAAAAGTAAAGATTTTTGTTTTTAAAGGTAATACTCAAAACATTTGAAAAAAGTGGCAAAAAAAGA
The DNA here is from genome assembly GCA_045637865.1 of Christensenellaceae bacterium. GTDB lineage: Bacteria > Bacillota > Clostridia > Christensenellales > Borkfalkiaceae > UBA1259. The sequence goes on along the minus strand of JAZUAF010000023.1, from coordinate 1,191 downwards.
TATAATATAAATAATCAACAATGCTATATATTGGAATTGAGAAATTAAATTAAGTAAACAAAGGAAAAAGTTATGTCATTTCTTTTAATAATACCTATTATTTTAATCATAATTCTTGCTATATACTTAAAAAATCCAACTACTCGTGGAAAAAGTGGTGAGAATAAAGTTAAATGGGTTATAGGTGAAACAATTGAAAATGAACAGTATATTATAAATGATTTAATTATAACTAATGAAGGGAAAACTTCGCAGATAGACCATATTGTTATTAATCCACGTGGTGTTTTTGTAATTGAAACAAAAAACTATTCTGGGGATATTTACGGAAGTGAAAATCAAAGAGAATGGACACAAGTTTTAGCCTATGGCAATGTTAAAAATAAGTTATATAATCCAATTAAACAGAATGCAACACATGTTTATCATGTAAAGAAAATTGTTGGAAAACTTCCCGTACATTCTTTGGTTGTTTTTGTTCAAAATAATACTTACCATATTGAAGCAAATAATGTTATTCCTTTATCTTCTTTAAGAAGTTCATTACAATATGGAGAAAGTGTTTTGTCTGTAAAACAAATGGAAATTGCATATAAAACATTATTATCTAAAAAAACAGAGATATCCACACAAGAACACATACATAATGTAAGAGAGCAGCAACGAAATTTAGAACGTGGTATTTGTCCAAGATGTGGTGGACAGTTAGTTTTGCGAAATGGGAAATATGGAGAGTTTTGGGGCTGTTCAAATTATCCAAAGTGCAAATTCATAAAAAAGGATTGAGGTGTTTAATTTGATATTAGGAGAAAAATTATGAGAAAGAACTTAAAACCAAAAGCATATATTTATCCGTTGCCTGTGCTAATCGTTGGCACTTATGATGAAAATGGAACGCCAAACGCTATGAACGCTGCTTGGGGCATGGTTTGCGATACGGCGCAAGTTTCTATTTGTCTTGATAAAAATCATAAAACTGTAAAAAGCCTCTTAAAAACCAAGGCGTTTACAGTTGCGATTGCCGATAGCAAAAACGTTATTCCTGCCGATTACGTTGGCGTGGTTTCTGCAAATGACGTTGCTAATAAAATAGAAAAAGCAGGCTGGCATACGGTAAAAAGCGAGTTTGTAAACGCTCCCATAATCGAAGAAATTCCACTTGTATTAGAGTGTAAACTTGTTAGCTATGAT
>JAZUAF010000022.1:0-57689 GCA_045637865.1 Christensenellaceae bacterium | reverse complement strand
AAGTTTTTTGCGCTCGTGCATTTTATTTAACATTGTAAAATCTCTTAAATTTACAGGGTGGTCGCATATTGCTGTACGGTGTCTATTGATAAAGTAATATATCGTGCTTCTAGATAGGTTGTATTCTTCACTTAAATTTATCACGCTGTTTCCACATAAGTATTTTTCTACTATCTCTAATTTCTTCTTTCTTGTTAATTTTTTCATTTTTATTCTCCTTTAGTATTTTAACGTCCAAAAGAGCATTTTAGAAAACTTCTAAAATTAAGTCAAGAACAAGCCATGTTGTGCTAAATAATTATTTTATTAGCAATAAAATTTTTAAAATTCTGTCATATACTATTGCATTTTTGTCACGAATACTATATAATATTTGTGACAAGGAGGACAATATGGATCGTTTAACTTATTATCAGCAAATATGTAATAGAATAAATAATTACCCAGAAGGTAGTGTTTTTATCATAGCTGATTTTTTAGATATTGCTAATCAAGCAACGATTAGACAAACATTAAACAGGTTGATTGCTCATAAAGAGATCGCTAGGGTAATGCGTGGAGTATACCATAAACCTAAATATAATTCGTTTTTAGGGGAATTTATTGCTCCGCATCCTGACGCTGTTGCTCATGCAATTGCAAGGAATTATGGTTGGACAATCGTTCCTTGTGGAGAAACCGCGCTGAATCTACTTGGCTTGTCTACTCAAGTTCCATCTGTTTGGAGCTATGTTAGTGATGGTTTGTATCGCGAATATGGATATAAAAAAGTTCAAATTATTTTTAAAAAGACAATGAATAGACAAATAACTATAGTAAGTTACAAAACCGCATTAGTTATTCAGGCTTTAAGGGCTTTAGGAATGGAGAACATAACTCAGTGGGACATAGATAGAATACGTTTTAAGTTAAATTATGATGAAAAACAAAGGATGCTAATGGAAGCCAAATTTGTTCCTTCGTGGATATATGAAATCATAAGAGAAATTTGTGTGAGGTAAATATGAGATTAATAGCGCAAATAAATGAAAGTGATAGACAAGATTTGTTTATAAATACTGCAACCAAAAAGGGATTAACTGAAGCGATAATTGAAAAAGATTATTGGGTTTGTTTTATGCTCGATTACCTTTTTCATCGTTCAAAATGGAAAAACAATATCGCATTTAAAGGTGGCACTAGCCTTTCTAAATCGTACAACTTAATAAAAAGATTTTCAGAAGATATCGACTTGATTTTGGATTGGAGAGTTATAGGATACACAAAAGACGAACCATGGCAAGCTCGTTCAGCTAGCAAACAGGATACTTTTAACAAAGAGGCTGGTGCTAAAACAGAAGAATTTTTAAGAGAAGTATTTTTGCCAGAACTTAAAAAAGATATGCAAAACGAAATATCGGTAAAAACTGATTGCTATATTGATAAAGACGACCCACAAACTGTCATTTTCGCATATCCCCAAGGATTTGAAGATTCTTCTATTTTGTCGGTTATAAGATTAGAAATTGGTGCGCTTGCAGCATGGACGCCTGCGGCAGACAAAGAAATTACCCCTTTTGTGGCAGAAGAGTATCCAAGATTGTTTAAAGAACCGAAAACAAATGTTTTAACGGTTCTTCCAGAAAGAACTTTTTGGGAAAAGATAACGATTTTACATAGGGAATCTAATAGACCAGAGAGTAGCAAAGTTCCACAACGATATTCAAGACACTATTACGACGTCTATTGTATGGCGAATTCAAGTGTGAAGAATTCTGCATTAAAAAATTTTGAACTTTTAAATAAGGTTGTTGAATTTAAGGACAAGTTTTATCATTGTTCTTGGGCAAAATATGAGGAAGCAAAGAAAGGTACTATAAAGCTTCTTCCACCCGAATATAACATAAAGGCATTCAAAGAAGATTATGAAAAAATGCAAAAAATGCTATATGGTGAAAAACCTAATTTTGATGCTATTTTAGAAGTTATTAAAGAGTTAGAAGAAGAAATAAATAGTTGAGCACAATAAAACAAGATATACTAGGGGAGTAAAATGGGATTAAGCAAAAAAGCGATTGAAACATTATCAGTTGATGCGGTAAGAGATGCTATAATGACAACAAAACATCTTGACCAATATATTCCAGATAATGATAAAGAACCTTTCTGGGATGGGGCAATATATATTTACAAGAATGAAAAACACACTAAAGAAAATTTTGTTGGTAGAATGCCTGTGCAAGTAAAAGGATGTCAAAAAGAAGAATGTTCAGAAGAAGAAATTTCATTTCCTATAAGCACAATAGATTTAAGGGGATATCTTGTAGATGGTGGATTGATTTATTTTGTTGTGTTTATAAATAATAGTGGCACAGAGAAAAAAATATATTATGTGGAGCTAACTCCAATAAAGATACGGATTATTTTAGAAAATGCAAAAGGCCAAGCGAGTAAAAGTGTAAAATTAAAAGTTTTTCCTAATGACAACAGTAAGAAATCAACAATACTTTTTAATTGTTTACAGAATTGTAACAAGCAAGCCAGCTTTGCAGAGGCCCCATTACTTACGCTTGAAGAATTGAATAAGCATGATTTATTAGAGAATATAACAATTCCATTTTCAGGGGTGGGACTAAAAAAGGATTTTCAAACCGCGCTTGTTAATAATGATGTTTACCTTTATGCAAATATTAAAGGATGTGCTATTCCGCAACCGATTAAATGCTTGCCAACAAACATGAAAACGTTTGAAGATATGGCAGCGATTGTAACTGTAGCAGGAAAAAATTATTACGATAAAATACGGATTATAAAAAGCAGAGAAAATACAGAATATTTATTTGGTAGTAGTTTTTCACTAATCGTAAATCAAGAAGAAACAGGGGCAAAAATTAGTTATAAAAATTCTGATGATGTTCGAATTTTGTCAACGGATTTAGATTTTATGTTATCCTACATGGATAATGGTTGTTTTGAATTAAACGGAGAAAAGTTTCCTTTTAAAAATTCCGAGTTAGATACATCTAATTTTGACATTGAGCATCAAAGAGAGATACTTAAATTTGCACGAAAAGCAACATGTATTTTGGACTTATTTAACTGTCGCAAAAAATTATCTATGAAGACCATTGATGATGAATCTGTTAGAAATATTAATAGATTATATGAGTCTCTTATAGAAAATAAAATTGTTTCTGGCTTAAAAAAAGATTTGCCTTATGTAGCACTTATGAAGGTTGGCAATTTAAGTTTTATTGTAGTTTTAACACCTTTGAAAGATAATGATACTTGCTATAAGATAGAAAACTTCTTTGATGTAGAATTGGTTGCAACTTACGAAGGAGAAAATGGTGAAAGATTGCAAATGTCTCAATATGTAATTTTAACAGCAGAGGATATTGAGAAAATAGATAATATAAAATGGGACCGATTTTTGCCTTCATTTAAAAACATTGAGAAACATAGAGAAACTTTTTCTAGAGCAAATTATTTCCTTTTAGAAATGATAAAAGCATATGACAAAACAAAAAACAAAGAAATTCTTCCTATAGCGAAAGACTTTGCAGAATGGATAATGACATCAACAGAAGAAGAACTGCCATCTCAAATTAAGACATTGAATTTGTTGCAAGTTATCAAAAGGATGCGGTCATTTACAGAAGAAGAAATAAAAAAACTTTATAATATCTTGGAAGATAAAAATGCTTCACGCTCGGTATTATTAGGGGCTCATATTTTATTGGAGCAACAAATACCAGCAAAAATGTTGTTTGATAAAATGAGTATTGAAGAGCAAAATGAATTCGTTAAATACCCGATTTATGAATTATGGAAAATTTAATAAAGCATATAGAACAAAAATGTTAAGTTTAAAAAATATTGGTTCTATATAAAGGTACAAAGTAAAAATACTATAAACTTCCACTTATGTAAGTGGCGAGAAGATTAAAGGAGAAAAATAAAATGAAAATTGTATTTAGTGACCTTCCAATGAAAAAGGAATTACACAGTTTCAACTATAAAGTTGATGGGAACAAGAGTATTGAATATGACGGCGAAGTTGCCTTCCCTGTAAATGCAGTTCTAGCAAAAACTATGCAAAAAGGTGAAAAAGTAAAGATTGTTTTACTTTCAAAAAAAGACATAGAAGGAAACAGTAAGAAAAACGAAGTAAAGTTTAAGGAAGAACTTAATGAAATCAATCGTAATATCGGTGCAGATATAGAATATGTTTCACCAATAGAAACACCTTTTACAGAAACTCGCGATGTTCATAAAAAGATAATTCGTGATATGGTTGCAACACTTGAAGAAAATGCAGAAATTGTAGGAGATGTTACTTATGGGCCAAAGCCACTTCCTATCATTATGTTTGCAGTTATGAACTTTGCGGAAAAATTCTTCAAGGCAAATATAAAAAATATTATCTATGGTAAAGTAGATTTTGTTGATGATGGCAGTGGAACGGGCAAAACTAAGCCTATTAATCCCGTAATTTATGATTTGACGCCACTTTATTATCTCAACAATTTAACAAAGACAATGTCATATAAATCTTCCAACGACGCAGTAAAAGCATTAGACACTCTACTTAATTTTTAAGAGGTGAACCATGCTTGCTAGAGAAGAATACGAAAGGCTGAGAATAGAAACTGAACTCAGCTATTATGATTCCGAGAAACATAATACAAATGTTTTGAGGGCTAATTGCGTGAAATTAATAAATAATTCGCCTATTTTTGAAATAGACAAAGAAATGGATTATACAGCCTTTGAAACGGAGGGATTTAAACTTATAGGAATACTTTCTATATATTATTCCTTAATTTATGGGGACGATATACGTAATGACTTGCTTATAATCAAGGCTAAATATGCTTTTAATAATTATAATCCAGAAAAAGGTAGTTTTTTAAATTTCTATGATAATATTTTCCGAAAAGCTATGCGAAGCAAAATGCAAGAAGAAAGTGTAATGAATACTAGAGGTGGTGGAACACATTCGAATGAAGGTTCATCAAATACTAGGTTGAGTCAACGAGACAAATTAATAGAAAAAGTTAAGAAAGCAATGAAAGAAACGATGTGCGTTATGGGGTTAGATTATGAAATGCGGTCAAAAACATACGACCCTAGAATGAATCCAGAAGTAATTAAGGAAGTTGCAAAAGGATTAAATATTACGCCGGGAAAAGTATGTGAGTTGTTAGTGATGGATGAAAATTCTATCGCTATATCAAGTACGATTATAAATGAAGAAGGTGATGAAGTAGAATTGTTTGACTTGCAAGCGAGTCGTGAAAAGACTGAAGAAGATAGGACTGTTGATGAGATAAGTTTTATTGAACGTATTGAAAAAATGGACAATATTTTTGGAGCTCTTCAAGTTAGAGAAAAAAGATTACACTCGATGATTTTTACGTCTTGGATTATTAGATTCTGTGATGGAGACTTAGAAAAAGCTAGAGAGTTTTTATCGAACAAAGAATATTTGAATGAAGAGATTTTTAGGTTTGTTGAAGATAACGGAGAATGTCCAAATCAAAAAGAAGTTGCAAACTTTTGCGGAAAGAAACAAGAAGATATTTCTAGGGTGTTAGGCAAAATATATAAAAAACTGTTTGGGGAACGTTGGAAAAAAGTATATGTAAAACGTTCAAAAGAGGCTAAAAGGAAAACAAAATGAACAATAACAATTACGAAAAAGCGTTAGAGTTTTATAACAACGAAGAATATGAAAAGGCAATAGAGTTTTATAAAAAAGGCATGGACGAAAAGGATGTTAAATGTGCTTTTGGGTTTGCACGTATGCTTTTTAATGGGAAAGGTGTAGAAAAAGATGTTGATAAAGCAAATGGGATTTTTGCAAATGTAATCGACGATATAAAGGTCCTTGCTGAAAACGATGATAGTGTTGCGCAAAAACTTATGGGGCATGCTTACTATTATGGTCACGTAGTAAAACAAGACTATTCTAAGGCTATAGAGTGGTACGAGAAAGCCGCTGAAAATGGCGAACCATATGCTCAATATGTATTAGGAGGACTTTATGAACTTGGCGAGGATGTTGAGGACTTTGAAGAGTCAAAAAAATGGTACAAAAGGGCATCTGAACAAGGATTTTGGCCGGCACAAATAGCACTTGGCGTATTACTTTGTAACAACGATTTTGTTAAAGATTATAATTCTGCAAAAAAATTATTCGAATGTGCTTCTGAAAAAAAGATGGCTCAATATAATTTAGGAGTAATGTATGAACGAGGGCACCTAGGAGAGAAGGATTATACAAGAGCTAAATTTTGGTTTGAACGTTCTGCTGAGAGTGGTTGTGAATCAGCCTTTTATTCGTTGGGAAGGATGTATTTTGAGGGCAAAGGATGTAAAAAAAATAATAAAAAAGCCAAGGAATATTTAATTCTTGCGGCAAAAAAAGGCAAGACAAAAGCAAAAAATATGCTTGGCTATTTGTATTTAGAAGAAAAAGATTATATATCTGCACAAAAAGTGTTTCTTGAGGCTGCGCAGGATGGGGATGCTTACGCTCAAAGTAATCTCGGAATAATGTATTTTAAAGGAGAGGGGATTAACCAAGATTATAAAAAAGCCTTTGAAATATTTTTTAAAGCATCTAACAGCAGTTATTCAAAAATAGCTAGTTATTATCTTGGAGAGTGTTATTATTACGGATATGGAATAAAAGCAGATTGGCAAAAAGCAAAAGAATATTATCAAAAAGCAGTAGATAACGGATATAATTGTCGATATGCTTTAGAAATGGTTAAGAGAGATTTAAATGAATATGACACAATCAATGGAATACAAAAATATGCAAAAGAAACTATTTCTAAAAAATTGTTTCCGTCAGATTTGATTTTAAAAATTAGGAAAGACTTAGAGGAGGACTTTGGCGAGTATTGGATTCAATTAAAGCAGAATGCCCAAAAGGCACTAATATCAGGGGTTTTTTCGTACATAAATTTTTATTCTTTAGGTGAAGAATTTTATAAAGATTTGGATTTTACACCTTGTATTACAGCTATGGCAAAGGCATTGGAAATAGAACTTGCAGAATTTTTTTTCAAGCATTATTTGGCTTTTCTTAAGGAAAAGGGAGCGTCCCCTACGGAATTTAATGAGAAACAGTGTTTTATAAACGTAGATGAGGAAGATATTTATTCTTTTACTGAAAATCACGAGACCTTTAGATTTTCATTAGGGTCACTTTGGTATGTGATTGATGCAAAAATGGAAGCGCCATTAGAAATACAAAAAGAAAGGGTTGGTCGCTCAGAGATTTATAGGAAAACAGGTAAAGCAATTACAACTATAAGTAAATATATGGTTGAGTTTGCCAATGAGTTGTTTAAGGAAGATGCTTTCTCTTTAGCTAATAGAGAGAAAGAAATTGTTAACTATTTAGTAGATCTTGCAGCAGATGTTAGAGATATTAAAAAGATAAGAAATCCTGCTGCGCACTCTGATACTATGACTTGTGCACAAGCTGAGGTTTGTGGAGACTACTTGATAAAAGTGAGAAAACTCATTTGTAATATTTTAAGCAAGATAAAGGATGAATATAAATGATGATAAACTTTTTAAAAAATTTTTCATTTGCAAATATAGCACCTAATGCAAGTAATATAAATGCTTGTCCCGACCAAGTTGTTGGGGAAATTGTTAATGGCGTTTTTAGTCCATATCCTAAAAGAGCAGATATGGTTTATGTTGACAACAATAATATGGTTAGTGTAACTAACAAGTTAAAAAATCCTATAGTAATAATATTAGAAAGCCCACACAAAAACGAGTATGATCCAATTACAAAAATGGCGTTAGGTCCATGTATGGGAGTAAGTGGAGTAAATCTTTATAATGATTTTAATAATAATTTTAGTAAAAGTAAGATTTATAATGCAATGAATTCTTTAGAGTGTGATGTGATTTTGCTTAATGCAATACAGTATCAGTGTAGTGAAGGGAAACCTTTGTCAGGAAAGAAAAATGAAGCTAACAAGAAAAATAGAGATAATAATTTTTTTATATGCATAAATAATAAAGACAAGAATGATTTTGTGACAAGGCTAAAGGCCATAAGTCCTTTTGCAATTATAAATCTATGTACTATAGGTAAAATGGGCCTACAACAGATGGTTGAAAATGTATGTAGAAAAAATAATTTTACAAAAAATTACACAAAAGGAATTCACCCTTCCGCTTGGAATAATGGTAAGAAACAAAAGATTGAATAAAAAATTCGTGTTAAAAAGGGAAATGCCGAAAGGTATTTCCTTTTTTTATTTTAAAAGTGTTAAGTTGTGAAAAAACTATTCCTATATAAAAACGTAACAAGAAGAAAGAAAATTTTCAAAAAACTTTTATAAAAAGTGTTAAGTATTAAAAATATTATTTCTATATAGAAGTGTAAGAAAAGAAGAATAAAAAACTTATAAAAAATATTCAATAAAAGTGTTAAGTTGAAAAATTTTAGTTCCTATATAAAAGCGTAAGGAGGTTGATAGATGAAAAATTATTATCAAAACGTTAAGTCTAACGAAATTAAAATCTATATACAAGCAAATGGAGGTAGAAAATGGGACTTTTAGCATTATTGGGGGCGATTGCGGCTTTGGGTTATAGCAGTATTGATGAATATTGCAATGATAAAGGCTTAGAAATCTGTGACGTAGTTGATGAAGAAGACGACTATTATTATGACGACGAAGATTAAATTTTAATTTATAAGGATTTATAAACGGAGGAAAGATTATGATAAGAAACGGTAAAGGTTTATTTGGTAGTTTTTTAGGAGTAGTTCACTTTTTGGCTTGCCAAGTGCCTGGTGATATTGTTAAAACAATCACTAAAAAATAATCAGTAACTGATTAAAAAGCTCCCGCCTATGGGAGGGTAAATTTATAGTAGGCTTTAGTTTATTGATTGCCATGATTTGGCACGTTAGCTGGCGTTAAGGCAAATTTAATTACATAGGAGTTACTATGACAAAGAAAAAAGACAAGTACACTATTAGAATTGACTTTAAGCAAGACGCATTTAAGAATGATTTCCCAGCGTATCAAGACATGTTGGAAGTGAAAGAGCCTTTAACTTATGATAGAGACACGGGGAAAGGTAAGAAGAACGGATTGTTTGATACTAAAACCTTTGAGAATTACAACTTTGGCAAAGTTACCGTTCCAGAAGAACTCTTTGGCAAGATGTCAATATTTACTGAAGAAGGTGAAGAGCGTGTGATAGAAGTTATTCCTGTCCCTGCGCCAAGATATCGCTTTGATAGGGAAACTGACGTTGTTAGCGAAGCGTATAGAAAGCTTATTTTGAGAAGGAATAGGCTTAGAAAATTGATTGACGCTAAAGCGCCAGAACTTGTAATGGAAAGCGAGATAGACTTGTTTTTAGATGCTGTTGTGGAAGTGCTTAATACAACTACAGATACTTTCTTGTTGCTAGCTGATGAAAGCATGAGAAAGGAATTTTACAATAAACTTAACGATTTAGGCTTTTTAGCCTAAATCTAAAAATATAGGAGATAAAAAATTATGAATTATAACAAAACTTTAGTTTATTTAATGGATAAGTGCGAAGAACAAAAAAACATTGGTTTTACGGTGTTAACTGCTAAGGGTGATTCATCTTTTGCTTATCCGGGCAGTGAAATAAAATATAAAATGCAAATAATCATTGCTAACGGCATGATTTCTTGGCTTATAAAAGGGTGTATATTTCCTACTGAAAAGCAAAATGAAGTTCATACGTTTGTTGATAATTACAATAAAAAAGAAAATAGAAAATATACAATGCACTTTTTGCCTTGGGAAAAAAAGGTTGCAATTTCAAACATATCTTTGTGTGAAGATAATGAAACGGCTATAAAGATTATAGATGAGGCTATTAAGTTTTTTATGGGCGAGAACGAAGTAACTAAAAATATAAAGAAATTGTGTTTATAAAATACTGTTAGAGCTAAAGTCGTTATTGACAAAATGCAAGAAGATGGTTATCTTGCTGAATTTGATGGCTTAAGCCGAAAGATTCTTATTGCAAAAGAAAAATTTAAGGAAATATATGGAGAGGATATATTATGAGTTGGTTATTAGGATTATTGGGACTTGCTTTGTTAGTAGGTAGTAATAACGGAGATGCTGCTAATGGTTTAATAAAAGCATCTCATGGTAATTGTAATTTGTGTGGTGGTAGAAATTCTACCGCCACAGTAATAAAGGAATACAAAAGCCCTGGGGGTTGTTACACTTATGCTGTTGTAAAGTTCCGTTGTAACAAGTGTGGTAGAACGTGGACTAAAACGTATCAGGTTGCATAAGAAACTTTATCAAAAAATTCTTCAAATTTATATGATTATGACTAAATGTGTCATAATAGTTATGTTAAAATCAACTTGATTTTAACACGCTAAGGAGATTGACATGGAAACAAAACGAATATTAAAAAATCTAAACAACGAGCAACAATCTGCCGTTAAAGAAACGGAAGGGTATATTCGGGTTGTTGCAGGTGCAGGGAGCGGAAAAACAAGGGTGCTCACCCACCGATACGTGTATATAGCAAAGGCTTTGGGCGTGCCAACCGAACATATACTTTCGGTGACCTTTACTAACAAGGCGGCGAACGTTATGAAAAAGCGAATTCGCGAATTTATGCCCGATGAAGACGGCGGTTATATCGGCACGTTCCATAGTATTTGCAGAAAGATTTTATCTTTTGATATACATAGACTTAACTACCCGAAAAACTTTAAGATATTAGATATTGAAGACCAAAAAGAATTACTACGTGAGATATATGAAAAGAACGGGTTAAAATTAAAAAACAATACTTTTTCAAACGTGCTTACACGAATTGAAGTGTATAAATTTGACCTTAAATATATACCCGAACTTATATCTACCGAGAGTGTTAAAACCTTTTCAAACCTTAACGTTAGCAATAAGACTTCAACCGATTTTATCATTAACGAATACTTAAAGGCTCAAAGAAAGAATTTCTATTTAGACTTTGCAGACCTTGTTAACTTTACCTTATACTTGCTTAAAACTGATAAAGAGTTTAACGAAAAGTGGAGCAACTATTTTGAGTATATACAAGTAGATGAGTTTCAAGACGTTTCCCCCGAACAGTATGAGTTGGTGTCGCTTCTTTCAAAGAATAACGGCAACTTGTTTATTGTGGGAGACCCTGACCAAACTATATACTCATTTCGTGGTGCAGACGTTAACTTTTTCCTTGACTTTGACAAAAAGTTTAAGGACGTTAAAACTATCATACTTGATACTAACTATCGCTCTACACCACAAATACTTAATGCAAGCAATTCGCTTATAACCAAAAACACAAAGCGAATAGAAAAACATTTGAAACCCATTAAAAAAGACGGCTTATCGGTGGAATACCACCACGCCAAAACCCGAAAAGACGAGTGCAATTATATTGCAAAACAAATTACTGATATAGTTAAAAATGGTGGCTCTTTGAGTGACTGCGCCGTGCTTTATAGAAACAATAATAATTCCCGTGCGATAGAAGAAGCGTTGATACGTCAAAAGATAACTTACGTTATATTTAGCGGTTTTGCTTTCTATAAACGAAAGGAAATTAAAGACGTTATATCTTACCTTGAAATGGCGGAAACTTCCGACGACGTTTCCTTTTTGAGAACGGTAAACGTGCCTGCTCGTGGTATAGGCAAAACAAGGCTTGCTTTTATCCGTGAAGAAGCCGAAGCATACGGCGTTTCGCTTTACACGGCGTTGAAGAACAATCGCTTTAACGCTCTATTTACGGGCACGGGTGCAAATGAATATATAGAACTGATTGAGAGTATAAAAGCCCTTAAAGAAAAGTATTCCATAAACGACTTGCTCGACTATATTCTAAAAGAAACGGGTTATGAAAAAATGCTTATGGAAGACGGCGACCGAGAAAGGCTTGATAACATAGCTGAACTCAAAGACTCTATCCGTGAATATGAAACGGAAGCCAAAGAAAAGGTTGAACTTTCTGACTATCTAAATAACGTTGCTTTAATTACAAGTAGTGATAGAAGCGATAAAGTCGATAGTGTTAAAATGATGACCGTTCATACTGCAAAGGGTTTAGAATTTAAGAACGTGTTTGTGTGCCAACTAAACGAAGGTATATTCCCTTCTTCTCAAACAAACACTCTTGAAGAAATGGAAGAAGAACGAAGACTTATGTACGTTGCGATGACACGTGCGGAAGAAAGGCTCGTACTTACCGATTGCGAAATGAATTCAAGCGGTCAAATGCAACTTGCTCCGTCAAGGTTTATCTTTGACATAGATGAAAAGGCGTTTAAGAAAACGGGAATAATTACTTCCGACTATACCGAATGGGCAAAGTCTTACGTAAACAGACTCAACCCAAAATTCCCGATACAAACGGAAAAGGCAAAATTCAACGTTGGCGATACTGTTATACACGAGATTTTGGGGCGTGGAACTATCGAAAGAATTGTAGATGGCGCATATAGAATACGCTTTGAAGAAAACAAGGTGCGAACTATTTCTTTTAAGGTAGAACTTAAAAAAGCGGATACAAAAAAGAACGATACGGTAAATAACAACGCTTATGCAAAGTATATCTACGATAGAGATTTTAACCGACCCGAAGACCATAAAAAGCGTGCAGAATATATACTTAACTCAAACGTTAGCAATAAAGATAAACTTGAAGACTTGGCTTATAACCCTTTTAGCAAGCGAGATATAGTTAAGTACATTTTAGAGAACGGGATGCTTTTAGAAAACATTTTCTACCCCGATAGAATGCTTGATGAACAAGGCAATGATTTTAGAGATTTCATTGAGTCGGATAACAACTTCTATTTTGGCGGTATCGAAAGGCTATTGAGTGAAATAGACGTTGATAGTATAGCCGATAAAGAAACGAAAAAATATATTGAAAAATGCAGACGTGCAGTAGAAATGTGGAACGACTTAAACGAATTATACTGTGCTTTGCCCGTTGATGATGATTATGATATAGACGACTTTAAGAATTTTTACGATTTAGCAATAGAGCATATAATTGATTGCGGAGCGTTTACGTTTAAGTGTTCCCCGTCTTCAAGAAAATACTACATTGAAGAACAAAACAAGTATTTAATAGAAACACTTTGCGAAGCCTTAAACCCTTATCAAGCAATGAGTTTTAAGGAATACTGCAAAAAGACAAAAGAAAACATACAAGGAGAATAAAGATGGAAAAAATTGAACTATTGGAAAAACAAGCAGAAAGCGGTAATGTTGATTCTATTATAGAAATTGCAAAACTTGCCATAGATAACAATTACAATAAAGAAAAAGCCATTGAATATTTATTAAGCATAAATGAAAAAATGAATCCCGAAGCATATTATTGTTTATATGTATTATATGAACAAAAATCAATTTTAGATACGGATAATATAGCGTTGAAAACTTCTCAAAAATACCTTTATATGTCGGCAGAATTAGGTTTTGAAACTGCTTATTGGACAATTGCAGGCGAATCTGATGGCGAAAAGAATTATGAAAAGGCAATTCTTTATATTCAAAAACTCATAGAAAAAAACAATGGCGACGCAATGATTGAAATGGCACGCTATTATAAAGACGGACGAGGAGTTGAACAATCATTTGAAAAGGCTTTTGAATATTACAATAAAGCATTAAGTATAGGTTGTACTGGTGCATATGTGGGTTTAGGAATTGCTTATCTCAATGGAGAAGGTGTTGAACAAAACATAGATGAAGCAATAAAGTGTTTTGAGAAAGCAATTGAATATAACCACGCCGACGCCTTTAACAATATGGGTTTTTTGTACTATTATGGTGAAGGTGTCGAACAAGATTATGAAAAGGCGTTTCAATATTATATAAAAGGAGCGGAAGGAGGATTTGAAATCTCTCAATATAAAGTCGGTTGTATGTATAGAGACGGAATAGGTGTTAAACAAGATTTGGGAAAAGCATTTAATTGGCTTAAAAAAGCAACAGAACAATACTTCTATAAGGCGTTTAATGATATAGGAAATCTCTATGAACACGGCGAAGGGACTGAACAAAATTATGATTTAGCATTAGAATCCTTTAACGACGCCATTTTTTGGGCAGAAGCAAACGATAAAATACTACCAACAGCATATTACAATGTTGGAAGACTTTATTTCGATGGAAAGGGTGTTGAAATAAACTATAAAAAAGCATTAGAACATTTCAATGTAGCGATAGAAAATTCTCACTTAAGTACAATGAAAGAAACCACAAAAGAAGATTGTATAAAGTATAAAACCAAAATAGAAGGATTAAAACTTGCTTTTGAAGAAGGTAATATTTCTCGTGTAGCATTACAAAGCAAGTTATCTATGGGCTTTCCACTCGCTTCGGAAGTTTTTGATTGGTTGAAAGAGAAAAAATACATAGATAAAGACGGAAAAACTATTTTAACAAAAGAAGAATATGCAAAACTTTTTAGCGAAGTTTAAGGCTTTACAATCATATATTATAAATATGAAAAGTAGAATTAGCCGAAAGAAAAAAATAGAATAACAACTAAAATTAGGGTTAACGGAATAAAAACCGTTAGCCCTTTTTTAATACAAAAAAAGAGAACGGATGAAGAAATTTCAAACAAAACAACAATTAAACGACTATATTTCCAAAAGAAAATATAGGGTTCACCAAACAAAACCTAAAACGAACACAAATTAGTGTAAGTTTTAGGTTTTTTTCTTTGCAAAATTAAAACGGTTTTATATATTGTAGAAAGGGAACAGACCAATATTTTCGATAAACGCGTCAGGTATAAATTTAAGATTATGGCATTCTTCAAGCTGAAAAATTGGAGTCATTACATATTGTATTTTAACTTAAAAAGTGATATAATTTTTACAATGACATTATTTGTCATATAAATCCAGTCATAATAAACTATTAATACGGAAAAAAGATATGAACATTGAAAAGCTAAATAAATGGGCAAATTTGTTGCTTGACACAGGGAAAAGGAACAATCTAGTGAACTTCAGAGAAGCGAAAATGGGGACAGCCGAGGTGGTGAGTCCGTCTTTTGACCTGCTTTTTTCAAAGAGTTTGCATTCAGCGTCCTTTGAAGTTTACGACCCAAAGTTAGATGATGAAGAGGATGAACCGTTAAAAGCGAATTTGGGTGTGGCAAATTCGAGCGAACAGGTTGATTATGCTATAATGCGAGAAGAGTATATAAAAACATACGCCCCAAGGCTAAAGAAAAATGGGCAGATTTTAATATTCAGCCAATTTGTCAATCCCTTACGAGCATTGAAAAACATTGGGAAAAAGGCGAAAACTGCCATAGAAGAAACGGGCGTTAATATTGCATATATGGCGTTTGGATTTATAAACTGGACGGAAGTAGGGCACCTAGAGCACGTTATGCGTGCACCTATTTTGCTTGTGCCGATATCCATAGAAAACGAATCGGCAATAGAGCCGTATCGAATAAAAATTACCGATAGTGAAATTATATTAAACCCCACATTCCACTTCAAGCTAAAGAGCGAATACGGAATAGATTTGCCCCCTTATGAAGAGGAAGATATTCACGAATATTTAGAAAAGATATCGCTGATTGTATCAAAGCTTGGATGGGGCGTTTCAAAGGAATGTAGGATAGGTTTGTTTTCCTTTTTAAAAATAAACATGCACAAGGATATAAAGGACAACGCCGAGAAAATATTAACAAACAAAAGCGTTAATGCTATACTAGGTGGCAAAGCTACCGACATGCCCACGGAGGAGTTTATAGGGGGAGATTCTATGACTGATTCTAGCCAAATGGCAGAAGAGGGAATAGAGCCCGACACAGGCGAAGCCGAGTTATACAACGTTGTAGATGCAGATTCTAGCCAAATAGAGGCGATAGAACTAGCAAAAGAGGGCAAAAGCTTTGTGCTTCAAGGCCCTCCTGGTACGGGCAAAAGCCAAACGATAACAAATATAATAGCAGAATGCCTCGCAAGGGGTAAAAAAGTTTTATTCGTATCGGAAAAACTAGCAGCCCTAAGCGTGGTATACGATAAGCTAAAAAAGGCAGGGCTTGAGGAGTTCTGTTTGGAACTTCACAGCCACAAAACGGGCAAGAGAGAGGTGATTAAGGAGCTCTGCCGTACTATAAAGTTACAAAGGAGCACTCTTTCTAGCAGGGCGAGGGTGGAAGTGGAGGCAAAAACTCACGCTATGCACGAGCTTGACGATTATGCAGAAGAGTTACATAAAGTTCGCCAAACGATAAATAAAAGCCTCTACGAAATATTTGGGGAGGCTTCTGTTTGCAGAAGAGCGCCGAACGTTGAGTTTTTGCTATCTAACATTAGCGAAAAGGGTGAAGAATATCTTAATCTTGCCGAAACGACGATATCCCTTTATGTTAAAAACATTGAGGATATAGGTTACGATTATCATCAAAATTCTTGGTATGGATATAGAAACACTAACTGCTCTTACGAGTTGACGCTGGAGTTAAAGAAAGAGTTGTCGGGTCTTGTCGATTTTTGCAGAGGCATTAAGGAACTAAACGATAAACTAAAAAAGGAATATTTTATTTCAGCATTAAACGTAAGTCAAGCATATTCTCTGCGTAGTTTTTTTAACCTTGTCTGCACGAGTGAGTTTATAACTCCCTCCTTGCTAAACGATTCTACTTTAGCAAAAGTGACGGGCGCTATAAAAGAGATGTCTGCCCTTGCAAAGAATGCTCTCGCCTTAAAACATCGTTTAGATGAAGCGTTTGACGACGACGTGTATAAACTTGACGGACAGTCTATCTATAAGAAACTTACAAGGCAGTACGGAAGTTTTTTTGCAAGGTTTTTTAGTGGTGAATACAGACAAATTGCAAAGGAAATTAAGTATTGCAGTAAAACGGGGAGGAGACAATCTTATAAAACGCTTGTGTCCTCGATGGCAGAGCTTAAAGATTATCAAAACGTAGTTAAGGAATTTACCCTGCTAGAAAAGAAAACAGGCTCGATTTTAGGCTCTGGATACGAGGGGCTTACGACCGATTTTGCAAAATTAGCTGAAGAACTAACAGAGCTTGAAAAAATACGTTTTGCAAAAGTAGATTTTGGCAAGCTTATGAGTATGCCGAAAGAAAGCTTCTTGCAAAGAAAAGGGGAGTTTGCTAGCATATCCGGGTGCTTTAACAATCTTTTTGAGCGTTATTCTAGTACGGAAGAAAAAATGTTAAGGCGCTTTGACCCTTCCGAATATGACCTTCGCCTTGCAAAAATCGAGGAGTTAGAGAACAAGTATCAGGGCTGTTTGGATAGTGTTGACAAGCTGGATAACTGGTGTGAATTTATAAAGGTGTTAGATAAACTTTCCGAGCTACAAATTAGAAGCTTTATCGACCATTGCATTAAGAAGAATGTTAAAAGAGAGGAAATATTGTCAGCCTTTAAGAAGGTGTTCTTTGCCCAGTGGATTGACCTTATCATACACGAGACTCCTATTCTAATTTCCCTTTCGAGAATTCCTCACGACGAAATGGTGAGCCTATTTAAAAAGAAGGACGAGCTCACCTTTGAGATAAACAAAGCAAAAATTAAGGCTAAGCTTTCGGGTGAGAGACCGAGCCTAGATATGGTTGCACAAGGAAGTGCCATTTCCACCCTGCTCAGGGAGGGGGAAAAGAAGAGAAAACAAAAGAGCATAAGGGTGCTTTTAGAGGAAATTGGTACTTTAGCTCAAGCGCTAAAGCCATGTTTTTTAATGTCTCCACTTAGCGTAAGTACCTTTTTGAGCCCGAATATGAAGTTCGACGTCGTAGTGTTTGACGAAGCTTCGCAGATATTCCCACAGGACGCTATAGGCGCAATTTATAGGGGTAAACAGTTGATTGTGGTTGGTGATTCCAAGCAGATGCCACCTAGCAACTTCTTTAACAGCATAGCTGGTCAAGAAGATGACGAAGAGGAAATGGACGACATCACAGACTATGAATCAATTTTAGATTTGTGCTCGACCTCTTTTTTGCAAAAACGATTAAAGTGGCACTACAGAAGCCGTTTTGAACAGCTTATAGCCTTCTCTAATAAAAATTTTTATGAAAACGAATTAGTAACCTTCCCATCGCCAAGAAAGGACTCAGTGGGTGCTGGCGTAGATTTTTTCCACGTTGACGGCATTTTTGACAGAAGCACCAAAACTAACCGAATTGAGGCAGAAAAAATTGTCGACTTGGTTTTTGAAAACATTGAAAATTATCCTTCGAGAAGTCTTGGCGTTGTGGCGTTTAGCATATCTCAGCAAAACTTGATTGATAGACTCATTGCAAAACGCAGACAGCTTGACCCCTCGAAAGAGGCGTTCTTTAGGTCGGATAAGGCAGAGCCTTTTTTCGTTAAAAATCTTGAAACCGTTCAGGGTGATGAAAGAGATATTATTATTTTCAGTATAGCCTATGCTAGAGACCACGACGGGCGTTTACTGTTTAATTTTGGACCTTTAAATCGCGAGGGAGGAGAAAGAAGATTGAACGTTGCCGTGACTAGGGCAAAGTGTAATCTTCAGGTCGTTTCTTCAATGCGATATACAGATATAGATTTATCAAGAACACAATCCGTAGGCGCAAAGCTCTTAAGAGATTATTTAGAGTATGCAGAAAATGGCGAAATATCCCGTCAAAAGGAGGAGGATAACCCCTTTGGCGTGCGAGATTATCATTTTGAAAGGGAAGTGTGTGAGTTCCTTGTAGAGAAAGGATATTGTGTAGACACAAAAGTGGGACGTTCGGGATTCAAAATAGATTTAGCGTTAAAGTACCCCGATTCAGAAGATTACGCACTCGCTATTGAATGTGACGGAGAGGACTATCATTCGGCAAAGAGCACGAGAGATAGAGATAGGCTTCGCCAGGCAATACTAGAGCGAATGGGGTGGAAGTTTTATCGCATTTGGTCTGCCGATTGGTTTAGGAACAAGCGTGTGGAAAAGGAAAGACTTTTAGTCGCCGTTAAGGGTGCACTAGAGAACACGGTGGCGAACAAAAAGGTGGAGGAAAGAAAGGAAAAGTCAAACAGTTTTTCGGAAACTGCAATAGAAGCACGCTTTGAATTTCCCGAATATCAAAAGGCAAACGAATACAGGATAGCAGAGGCGTGCAAGTATGATGTTGCTCGTACTACGCTGGAAATTCTTAAAGTGGAAGCACCTCTTTCAGAGGATTGGTTGTTGCACCGATTGTTGTTTATGTTTGGCAAGGAAAAAATCACCCAAGGCGTTAGGAACGATTTTGAGTGGTATATGAAGGATTCTAAGAGCCTCGGAATTGTTCGAAGAGAGGGGTTTTTATACCTTGAGGGGGCATGCATTCCAATGCTTCGCGTGCCTAAAAGAGATGGAAAGCTTGTTCGAGACGTTAGGCAGATTGCTACTGAAGAGCTCGCTAACGGACTTAGAGAAGTGCTTAAGCACAACGTTACGGCAACCAAGAGTGGAGTTTTTAAATTTGTGGCGCTTCAACTAGGTTTTACACGCATAGGAGAGGCGATTTCCGAAAAATTAGAAAAAGCACTCTGCTTACTTTCAGGTGAAATTGAGATAGACGGCGAGGCTCTTTCCTTAAAGTAGAACCCTTGCATGATTGTCTTTCTTAAGGGAAATGGCGACAAAAGTAGAATTTTAGAAAAATATAAATAAAAGTATTGAAAAAGACCACGAAGTATGTTAAAATAAGATTACTATAAACCTTGTAACGCTAAAAAGGTGGAAAGGGAAGAGGGCAAAATGTCAGATTTAACGAGCAACGAGGAAAAGCAAAGTCTAACTGAACTGCAAGAGCAGGTGCAGGAAGAATTGCAGGAATTAGAGGAATCTCTCGAGGTTATTGCTGACAGTGTGGAGGAGGCGAAAGCCCAGCTTCTTCAGTTAATACAAGAAAAACAGCAGATAGAAGAAGAACTCTCTCGCCCAAAGGTGGGATTTAAAAGATATTTATTTGGGTTACTTCTCCCCTTGCTTATTTATGGGGCAGAAATTACAACCTTTATATTGTTAAAATACTCTGTTTGGATATTCGTGCCTCTATTGGTTGTAACGTTTTGTGTGTTCTTTAAGCCCTTTTTAATTTTGTCGGTGTTAAATTATCAAAGATATGCTCCCCGTTCACTTAGAGGTGCGTGTAGATTTACCCCGTCTTGTTCTAACTATATGCTTATGGCTATAGAGAAGTACGGCACGTTAAAGGGCTTTTTTAAGGGCGTGGGCAGAGTGCTCCGTTGTCACGAACCTAACGGTGGCGAAGATTATCCATAAAGAATTCAATATGTTCTCTCACATATATGAAGATAAATTTTACTTAAGAAATTTTTGGAGGAAGAAGATATGTATAAGTATAAAACAGCGTATATTGGTCGTATCACGGCAAAAGGTAACTTTTCTTATAAACCTGCTGAAGCATTAGCTCCAGTTGGAAAGAAAATCCAAGAAGAAGCTGAAGGCGGCTGGAGATTTGTTGGTGCTTACAACGTTCCCGTTGAAGTAAAAGTTGGTTGTATCGGTAGATTATTCGGCAATCAAAACAGCACCCAGTACAACTACATGCTCGTTTTCGAAAAAGAAGAAAAAGACGCTTAATTGCTCCTTAAAAAATATACTCTAAAAGACTTTTCGGTGAGAGAGGAACTGTTTTGAGGAGAAAATAAACTTAAGAAAAAAGATTATTTAGGCCTAAATATTTTTTAAGAGAATAAGGGAGAGAGCTTAATGGTTTATCCGTTTCGTTCTCTCTTTTTTCTTGTGCTAAAAACGCTAATTTAATTTCTCTTCTAGCGCTAGAAAAATTCCCTCTTGACAAAGCCTCGTTTATGGGTTAAAATAAATAAGAAAAAGCCTTAGGGCAAAATATTTTTATGAGGTGTGCAAATGTTAAAATGGGATTTAGATACTGACAAGCTAGGTATTTACGATAAAGGGCTAGATTCTCTCTTGCTTTTTAGGAGGAATGAGGGCATTACTTATATGCTTCGTGATAGAAAGTACGATATCGACTTATCTGAAATTCACCACGTTTATATGAGAAAGCCACGCTTATTTAAAAAGGGTGCAATAGCATTCTTCTCAAGCGAAGATGAGATTCTCAAAAAAAGAGTTGGCGATTTTGACGTTTCTGCAATTGTTGAAGTAACCAGAAAGAGCAAGTTTGATTTCTATCTAATGTTCTCCGTTTTGCAGGCTAACGGTGTAGAAGTACTTGCAGCGTAAAATAGTAAAAATTTTAAAGACAGGTTTTGTGCCTGTCTTTTTTTATAAAAAAAGGTTATTATCAAAAAGGCACGAAAAAAGGTTGCAAAAGAAATTTTATAGTGGTATAATTACCCTCGGTATTTGATAGAAACGTAAGCAAGTAGGAGATTTTGGACAGTTTGCTTTGAGTTTATCTACATCTTGCACCCGAAAGGGTTGCTTCAATTTTTATCAAAAGGAGAAATTTATGGAAAAGGAAAACAAGCAATTTGTAGAAGAAACTGCTAGTAATGAGCAGCCTTCTGAAAAGAAAAAGAGTCTAAAGTGGCTTTGGATTGTGCTTGCAATCGTGGTTGCTGCTGCTGTTGGCGTTTGGTGTGGAATCAATGCAGAGATAAGCAGCAGTACAACAATCACAAACACCATTGTTAAAGATAAAGAGACTAGCGTTGTTACAACAACAACTTCTCTTAACGTGTTTGGCCTGTCTGCTCTTTTAATAGGAATATTCGTTACTACGGCTTTAGGATATTTGCTTGGCCGAATTACTATAAAAGGTGTTTCTCTTGGTACGGCTGGCGTGTTCTTAGTGGCAATACTGTTTGGTTACCTTTGTACGCTTATTCCTGAAGATGTTCCTGTTTTGAGTTCACTTCGTCTACAGGAAAAAGTGGGCAATACTAACTATTATAAAAACGTTATTCAAAACGTTGGTCTTGTTTTATTCGTAGGTGCAGTTGGTTTTGTGGCAGGCCCTAGATTTTTCAGGGACCTTGCTAAAAACTTTAAAACATATATCTTTATGGGCGTTGTAATCATTTTGTCAGGAACTGCAGTTGCAGTAGTTTGTACATTAATCTCGCCCTATGGCTCTGATTTTTGGTCGGGTATCTTGTCTGGAGCACTCACTTCAACGCCAGGTTATTCTGCCGCAGGTGAGGCAGTTAAGCTTAAGGGAATGGAAGACACAATGGTAACCATAGGTCATGCAATAGCATATCCTTTTGGCGTTATCGGTGTGGTTTTATTCGTTCAGTTGCTTCCTAAGTTCGTTAAGGCAGACATGGCTCACGAGAGAAGCTTATTATGTAGTGGCTTTGTAGGGGAAGAAAAGGGAGAGACTGCGAAGAAGCTATTCAAATGTGATGATTTTGGCTTTACGTCTTTATCACTTGCAATAATTGCAGGACTCTTGCTCGGTGGTATCAAAATTCCTCTTTTTGCTGGAGCCGTTTTCTCTCTTGGAAACACGGGTGGCGTTCTCATTATGTGCCTTGTTTTTGGTCACTTTGGCAGAATCGGTAAGCTTTCTTTAGAAATTCCCGAAGCTACGCTAAAGAGCATCAAAGAGCTTGGACTTGTGCTATTCCTTATTGGCGCTGGTGTTGATGGTGGTGTTAACCTGGTTTCAGCTATCGGCAACGATTTAGGCATTGTTGCTTGGGGATTCCTTGGTGGTGCGGTTATGACTATCGTACCTATGATTGTTGGGTTCTTCCTAGGAAAATATTTGTTAAAGCTTCCACTTCTCAACAATCTCGGCTCTATCACTGGTGGTATGACTTCGACTCCTGCTCTCGGCACGCTCATTAATACGGCAAAAACTGAGGACGTTGCTTCTGCCTACGCATCTACCTATCCTATTTCGCTCGTTCTAGTAGTGCTTGCTTGTAACCTTATGATAGGTTTAATGGGCTAATTAAAAAATAATATTAACGCTCGCTTGTAGATTTTGCAGGCGAGCGTTTGATTTATAGGAAGAAATTTCCTTAGCGATATTTGGTAAAAAAACAAATTTTCACAGTCAAATACTTGTTAATTAAAAAATTTTATGATAAAATAAAGTTAATTATATGGTAAAGTGAAAATTGATGAAGAACATATAAGGAAAAAATTATATAATGTTACAGATGCAGAGAATGGGAGACGTATCAAAATAACTCCACTTTAGGGTGGATGTTTTTGGTGCGTTTTTTGTTTGTGTCGTAACGAAATAATCTCGCAAAGAGGAGTAGATTATGAAAATAAATTATTACCCGGGGTGTACTCTTAAGACCAAGGCGAAGGAGCTTGACAAGTATGCAAGACTTTCTATGGAAGCTCTCGGCATTACGCTAGAGGAAATTCCCGAATGGCAGTGTTGTGGAGGCGTTTATCAAACAGGGGCAAACGAAGTGGCAACTAAGCTTTCGGCAATAAGAGCGCTAAATTATGCAAAAGAGAACGGTGGCAAATTATTAACCCTTTGTTCTGCTTGCCACAACGTTATCAAGAGGGTTAACGAAGATATGAAATCTGACGATAACCTCAAGTTAAAGGCTAACAACTATATGGGCTTAGACGTGCCCTATGCTGGTGAAACGGAGGTTATACATTATCTAGAATTCCTTAAAAAGGAAATTGGGTTTGACGTTATCAAGAGCAAGGTTGTAAACCCTGTGAATAGAAAAATCGGCGCATACTACGGTTGCTTGTTGCTTCGTCCGAGTGGTGTTATGGCGTTTGATAACCCTGAAAACCCAACTATCTTAGAGGACTTTATTAAGGCAATCGGGGGAACTCCCGTTTCCTATCCAATGAGAAACGAGTGCTGTGGTGCTTACGTTTCCTTAAAGAACGAAAAGCTTTCTGAAAAGAGCAGCAAGAGGGTGTTAAATAGCGCAAAGGAAAAGGGCGCAGAAGAAATTATCACGGCTTGCCCATTGTGTTTATACAATCTTCAAAAACATGGAGAGGGCATAGAGGTTAAATACTTTACCGAGTTACTTGCAGAGGCTTTGGGGGTGAAATAAATGAACAGAGAATGGATAATAGAAAATCTTTCCCTCATATCTAGGACGGACGTTAAAAAATGTATGAAATGCGGAAAGTGCTCGGGGCGTTGCCCAGCTTATTCCGAAATGGATATAAAGCCACACCAGTTTGTTAGCTATCTTGCAAGTGGCAAGGTGGAAAAGCTTTTAGAGAGCAAGGCTATTTGGAACTGTCTATCCTGCATGGCGTGTGTAGAAAGATGCCCTAGAGGTGTTGCACCGCAAGGCGTTATCGAGGCAGTGAGAAATTCAGTAGCAGGCGAGCAAGGTGGAAACGGCATTAAAGCAGAGGATATTCCCTGCATAGTAGATGAAAACTTACCCCAGCAACTATTAGTTAGTGCGTATAGAAAATTCAACAAATAGATAAAAGAGAGAATTAAAGATGCAAAGAATAGGTGTTTTTATTTGTCATTGTGGCAGTAATATTGCCCAAACGGTAGACGTAAAGAGGGTGGCTGATCTTATAAAGGCAGAGCCTGGCGTTGTTTACGCAGAAGACTACCAGTATATGTGTTCGGAAAACGGACAGCAACTTATTAAAAAAGCTATAAAGGAACATAACTTAACGGGTATCGTTATAGGCTCTTGTTCCCCAAGAATGCACGAGGCAACTTTTAGAAAGGCGGCAGAAGGCGCAGGCTTAAACCCCTATATGGTGGAGGTTGCTAACATTCGTGAGCAATGCTCTTGGATACATAAGGATATTGAAGAGGGTACGGAAAAGGCGCTAATTTTAGTGCGCACGGCTATCGCTAAAGTTAAGCTGAATGCTCCGTTGACGGCAGGGGAAAGCCCTGTAGTTAAGCGTGCACTCGTTATAGGTGGTGGCATTGCAGGTATTCAAGCTGCTCTCGATATTGCAGATGCAGGCTACAAGGTAGATATCGTAGAAAAGGAAGCGACAATCGGTGGAAGAATGGCTCAAATCGATAAAACCTTCCCCACGCTTGACTGTTCTGCGTGTATCTTAACCCCTAAAATGGTTGACTGTGCTCAGCACGAAAATATCGACATACTCTCGTATTCTGAGATTGAAGAGGTTAAAGGCTTCGTAGGGAACTTTAACGTTAAAATTAAGAGAAAGGCAAGGTTTGTTGACGAGACCAAGTGTACGGGTTGCAAAATCTGTATGGAAAAGTGCCCATCTAAAAAGGGACTTAACGCGTTCAATATGAACCTCAACAATCGCCCAGCAATATATATTCCTTTTGCGCAAGCAATACCTAACGTTGCAGTTATTGACCCAGAGCAGTGTATTAAGCTCAAAACGGGCAAGTGTGGTGTTTGCCAGAAATTCTGTGGTGCAGGCGCAATCAATTATGAACAAAAAGACGAGTTTATTGATAGACAGTACGGTGCAATCGTTGTCGCAACAGGCTTTAAGCCGATTAATATCGACGCTTTTAACGAATACGGTTATAGCGACAATAAAGACGTTATTACTTCATTAGAGTTAGAAAGGCTTATGAATGCAGCTGGTCCTACAAACGGCACTCTTTTAAGACCTTCCGATTTAACTCACCCCAAGGTTATAACCTTTATTCAGTGCGTTGGCTCGAGAGACACCTCCGGTTGTGGAAAACCCTATTGCTCAAAGATTTGCTGTATGTATACTGCAAAACACGCAATGCTAATTAGAGAAAAATATCCCGATACCGAAGTTCACGTTTTCTATATCGACGTGAGAACGCCCGGCAAGAATTACGACGAGTTTTATAGAAGAGCCGTTGAACAGTACGGTGTTGACTATATTAAAGGAATGGTTGGCAAGGTTTATAATGAAAACGGCAAGCTTATGGTGCAGGGTTCAAACCTTTTAGACAACGAGCAGGTTATTATTCCTTCCGATTTAGTGGTTTTGGCAACGGCAATAGAACCAGAACCCTCGGTTAGAAAAATTGCCACCTTGCTTACTGCAAGTATTGACACCAACAACTTCTTAACTGAAGCTCACCCCAAGCTCCGTCCTGTAGAAAGCCCCACGGCTGGCGTTTATCTTGCAGGTGTTTGTCAAGGGCCTAAGGATATTCCCGAAACGGTTTCTCAGGCTTCTGCTTGTGCAGCAAAGGTTATAGGTTTGCTTGCCAAGGACCATTTGAAAACCAACCCCTGCGTTGCTAGTGCAAACGAGATGATGTGCAATGGTTGTTCTAACTGTGCTAATGTGTGTGCTTACGGTGCAATCACTTACGTGGAAAAGGAGTTCAGAGTAAACGGCAAGATGGAAAAGAGAAGGGTTGCAAGCGTTAACCCTGCCGTTTGTCAAGGCTGTGGTGCTTGTACTGTTACTTGTCCTTCGGGCGCAATGGATTTAAGTGGATTTTCTTCAAGACAAATTATGTCGGAGGTGGAAGCAATATGCAAGAAGTAAATAAAGAGTTTACCCCAAATATCGTTGCTTTTTGTTGCAACTGGTGTTCTTATGCAGGGGCTGACCTTGCGGGGTCTTCAAGGCTTTCCTATCCTGCAAACGTAAAGATTATTAGGGTGCCTTGCTCTTGTCGTGTTAACCCCTCCTTTATCCTAAAGGCGTTCCAACAGGGGGCCGACGGAGTTATTCTCTGTGGTTGCCACCCTGGTGACTGTCACTACGTTACAGGCAACTACTATGCAAGAAGAAGAATGTCCCTTTTATTCTCTATGCTAAATTACATGGGCATTGAAAAGGAAAGAACGAGAGTCGAGTGGGTTTCTGCAGCAGAGGGCGCAAAATTCTCTGCAGTTATGAACGACTTCGTTAAAACTATAACCGAGCTTGGAGAGAACAAAAAGCTCACCGATTTAAGAGTAAAGGAAGGTGAATAGTTATGTACGAAGTAGAAAAAAGAATGATTGAGCGCGCAAAAGAACTTTTGTCAAGTGGCGAAGTTAAGCGTGTTATCGGTTGGACTAAGGGTGAGTTTTATCACGACCCCTCTCCTGCGACCTTTGAAACCGTTGAATCGTTAAACAATTTTGTTTACAATTGTTTCTGTGGCGCAAATCTTTCAAAATATCTCATTAACGAAAGTAAAAAGGAAGGCAAGACGGCAATATTTTTAAAGCCTTGCGATACTTATAGCTTCAATCAACTCGTAAAAGAGCACAGAATAAATAGAGAAAATATTTTAGTTGTTGCTATAGAGTGTTTAGGAAAGGTTGATATTGAAAAGGTTAAAGCAAAAGGAATTTCTGGCATAACCGAAGTAGAAGAGACTGATACCGAAATAACGGTAAAGACCTTCTACGGTGATAGCGTTACTATTGATAAACACGAGGTTGGCTTAGAAAAATGCTTGGTTTGTGCAAAAACTCACCAAGTAAAGGATGAAGAAATTATTATAAATGAACGCGTGACTAAGCCCCTTGACAGATTCAGCGAAGTTGATAAATTAGAAAAGATGACGGAAGAGGAAAGGTTTGCTTTCTGGCGCAGTCAGTTGCAGAAATGTATTCGTTGCAACGCTTGTAGAAACGTTTGTCCTGCTTGTTCTTGTCATAATTGTGTGTTCGATACACCTGCTTCTGGCATTGCAGGAAAGGCAAACGGCGACAAGTTTGAAGAACAGCTCTTCCACATTATAAGGGCTTTCCACGTTTCAGGTCGTTGTACCGACTGTGGTGAGTGCAGTAGAGTTTGCCCCCAAAATATTCCTTTACATCTTCTTAATAGAAAATTTATTAAGGATATTAACGAAAACTACGGCGAATTCCAAGCAGGCGAAACTGCCGATGGCAAAACACCTTTGACTTCTTACACCGAAGGCGATGCTGAACCTAATGAAGTGGTTAGTAAGGAGAAAAAATAATGTATAAGATTGCTAAAAATAATTTAGATAAATTATATTCTAAAATTAACGAAACGATGGGGCTCTATATTCCCATTAAAAAGGCTGGAGAAGTTAATTTCCACGTTTGGGGTGAGGGCAAGGAAGTTTCTATAGAAACTCTTAAAACGGTTAAATCACCAAAATCTGCTTTCTTTCCACAAACGGAAAACGTTGTAAAATTCAAGAATACAGATGGCAATATTGAAATCATCGACCCAAGAGAAGCTTTTGACGAGAGAAAACCTTTCGTTATCTTTGGAGTAAAGCCCTGCGATTATAAAGCGATTGAGGTTTTAGATAACGTTTTCTTAAGCGAACCCGTTGATACCTTCTATCAAAACAGAAGGGAAAAGGGAATAATCGTTTCTCTCGCTTGCTCACGCCCAGAAGAAAGCTGTTTTTGTACGGCGTTCGGCATAGACCCAACAAGCCCACAAGGAGACGTGGCAACTTGGGTTGACGGAGAATATCTCTATTGGGAGCCGATTACCGAAAAGGGAAAGGCGCTCACTGATACCGTTAAAG
Source organism: Christensenellaceae bacterium (assembly GCA_045637865.1). Classification (GTDB taxonomy): domain Bacteria; phylum Bacillota; class Clostridia; order Christensenellales; family Borkfalkiaceae; genus UBA1259. Next base: position 29,297 of record JAZUAF010000022.1, on the reverse strand, counting down.
AACTCTTCGAAAAGGGTGGAGAAGAGGAAGTGGAAAAGCAAAAAGCATCCACCAAAGCTATTTTAGAAAAGTTGCCTTTCAAGGATTTAGATTTAAGCAGGTTTAAGCCAGAAAACTTAAATGAACTCTTTAACGATTCTGCTTGGGAAGAAATGAGCGAGGCGTGCTTAGGGTGTGGAACTTGTACCTTCGTATGCCCAACCTGTCAGTGCTTCGATATTCGCGATATAAAAACGCATAAGGGAGTCGTTAGATATCGTTGTTGGGACTCTTGTATGTATTCCGATTTTACTCTTATGGCTCACGGAAACAGCAGAACTACTCAAATGCAGAGATTCCGTCAAAGATTTATGCATAAGCTTTGCTACTACCCCTCGCAATATGGTGGAACCTATTCTTGTGTAGGTTGTGGCAGATGCGTAAACAAGTGTCCTCAGAACTTAAACATAGTTAAAGTAATAAAAAAATTAGGGGGAAAGGATAATGGTTAAAGAAACTTTAATCCCTACCGTCTGTCAGGTAACTGACGTTAGGCGTGATACGCCCGATGTTAAAACTTTTAGGGTTGTAAACTTAGAGGGGAAAAAACCCTTTGAACACCTCCCCGGTCAGTGCGCAATGGTTTCAATCCCCGGTGTTGGCGAGAGTATGTTTTCTATAACCTCTTCTCCCACAAACACCGAGTTTATGGAATTCTCCATTAAAAAATGCGGTTGCGTTACAGAAGTTATTCACGCGCTAGAAGTGGGCAGTCAAATCACCGTGAGAGGTCCTTACGGAAGAAACTTCCCCGTTGAAGAAGATTTTAAGGGAAAAGACCTACTCTTTATTGCAGGTGGTATCGGTTTAGCACCTTTAAGAAGCGTTATTAACTACGTTCGTCATTATAGAGAAAATTATGGCAAGGTTGTTATCGTTTACGGTGCAAGAAGTATGGACGACCTCGTTGATATTAACGAGATTAAAACGGAGTGGGTGAACGAAAAGGATTTCGATGTTTACCTCACTATCGACCGTGAACAAGAGGGGTGGGACGGACACGTTGGCTTTGTTCCCTCCTACGTAAAGGAACTTGGACTCGACAAGAATATGACTGCCGTTTTATGTGGTCCGCCTATTATGATTAAGTTCACGCTTAACGGACTTTTGGAGTTAGGCTTTGAAAAGAGCAGAGTGTACACGACTTTAGAGCTTCGTATGAAATGTGGCGTAGGCAAGTGTGGCAGATGCAACGTTGGTGACAAATTTGTTTGTAAAGACGGGCCCGTATTTAGAATGGACCAGCTTGATGAACTTCCCAACGAATACTAAGAAAAGGAGAGCAAAAATGAGCAATAAAGTTAACGTTTATTTTTTCGGCAAAAGATATGAAGTGCCCGAAAGTTTAACTATTATGAAGGCAATGGAATACGCTGGCTATGAACTCGTTAGAGGTTGTGGTTGTCGTAACGGATTTTGTGGTGCTTGTTCCACTATTTACCGTATTAAGGGACAGCAGGAATTAAAAACCTGTCTCGCTTGCCAAACACAGGTAGAAGAGGGCATGTACGTTGCAACCCTTCCCTTCTTCCCATTGGTTAAGAAGGTTTACGATATGGAAAAAATCAAACCCACCGAGCAGATTATGATGCAGTTATATCCTGAAATTTATTCTTGCATAGGCTGTAACGCTTGCACTAAGAGCTGTACGCAGGAATTAAAGGTTATGCAATATATCGCATACGCTCAAAGGGGTGAATACGATAAGTGCGCAGAAGAGAGCTTCGACTGTGTTATGTGTGGCGTTTGTTCTTCTCGTTGCCCTGCAGGTATTTCGCATCCTCAGGTTGCAGAGCTTGCGAGAAGACTTTACGGCAAATATCTTGCACCAAAGAGCGAGCACTTAAATAAGAGGGTAGATGAGATTGAAAAGGGCGAACACGTTTCCCTTTTAGAAGATATAATGGGCAAATCCATTGAAGAAATGAAAGAACTCTATAACCATAGAGAGATAGAAAAATAAGAGGGGGGAGAAGTTATGTATAAGTATACTGAAGAACAGCTTATTTCCATGAAAAAAGTGGAAGAAACTAGAAAAGAGCGTTTAGAAAATCTTTTTCCCCGTATGTCGGCAGATGAAAAGACCACGGTGTTAAAGGAAAACCACCCCGACTATATTGATTCAGCCTACGAGGAATTAAAGGTTGGACCAAACAAGGGGGACAAGGTTTTGCACGAGCTAGCTTCCCTTTTGCAGGGACAGTCAAGACTTACGGACGTAGAGGTTGATTTATCTAATCCCGATTTCGACGTTGACGTTTTAGTTATCGGTGGCGGTGGCGCAGGCTCTTCTGCAGCTATTACTGCACACGAAAACGGTGCAAACGTTATGATTGTAACTAAGCTCCGTATAGGCGACGCTAACACTATGATGGCTGAGGGTGGAATACAGGCTGCAGACAAAGAAAACGACAGTCCTGCAATCCACTATCTCGACGCTTTCGGTGGTGGACACTTTGCCGCTAAGCCCGAGCTTTTACATAAACTTGTTAACGATGCGCCCGGTGCTATTAAGTGGCTTGACGGGCTTGGCGTTATGTTCGACAAGGATAAAGACGGCAATATGATTACCACCCACGGTGGTGGAACTTCAAGAAAGAGAATGCACGCTTGTAAGGACTATTCGGGTGCTGAAATTATGAGAACCCTTCGCGACGAGGTTCTTAACCGTAACATTCCCGTTATCGACTTTACTTCGGCTATTGAAATTATTAAGGACGAAGAAGGCAAGGCTGCAGGTGCAGTTCTTCTCAATATGGAAACTAAAGAAATTTTAGTTGCTAAAGCTAAAACGGTTATTATTGCAACTGGTGGTGCAGGCAGGCTCCATTATCAAGGCTTCCCCACCTCAAACCATTACGGTGCAACTGCAGACGGGCTTGTTTTAGCATATAGGGCAGGTGCTAAGCTTTTATACGCAGACACCTTGCAGTATCACCCCACCGGTGTTGCAGAGCCCACCCAAATTTTCGGTGCACTCGTTACCGAAAAGGTTAGGTCCTTAGGCGCACAGCTCGTTAATAAAGACGGCAAACCTTTCGTTTATTCCTTAGAAACCAGAGACGTAACGGCTTCCTCAATTATCAGAGAATGTAAAAAGAGAGATTTAGGCATTGAAACGACGGATGGCGTTGGCGTTTGGCTCGATACTCCTATGATTGAAATTTTAGGAGGAGAAGGCACTATCGAAAAGAGAATACCTGCAATGATGAGAATGTTCGGCAAGTACGGTATTGATATTAGAAAAGAGCCAATCTTAGTTTACCCCACTCTTCACTATCAGAACGGTGGTATTGATATTTCGGCAAACGGCGAATCGGGAGTGGAAAACCTATTCGTTGCAGGCGAAGCCGTTGGAGGAATTCACGGCAGGAACCGTTTAATGGGCAACTCACTCCTTGACATCATCGTCTTTGGTAGAAACGCAGGTCGTCACGCATCTGAAAAGGCTAAAGAAGTAGAGGTTAAAGCTCTTACTTTAAGCCACGTTAAGGAGTTCAATGCAGAGCTTAAAGAGGCAGGCATTGAAAATGCAGAAGTTTCGCCAAAACTTCTCCCTAACTACACCAAAAGCTATCGTAAATAATTATCAAAATAAAAAATGCACTCTTAAAGGGTGCATTTTTTGTGCCGAAAATAAATATTATTTAAAACCATCTTGACGTGGTGAAATAAATATGATATCATTTTGATATCAAAAGCCACTGTTAGTGGAAAGGAGAAAAATTATGCAAGAAAAGATTTTAGGGCAAAAGAAGAATGGTATGTTCGTGCTTGTATTAACGATATTGTTATACAGCTTAGGTTGTGCGCTATTCGTGGTCGGGGCTATTGCAAGCGAGGGGGAACTAGAAGTATTTAGCACTGTATATCCAATATTTATGGTGGTCGGTGGAATTTGGATGTGTGTCGGCTGGGTGCCTTTCTTGGGCTTAAAGGTTCTAAGACCACAGGAAGCGTTAGTTTTAACTTTGTTTGGCAAATACGTTGGAACGCTTAAAGGTGATGGTTTTTATTTTGTGAATCCTTTCTGTGTTGCAGTTAACCCTGCTGCGAGAACAAAGCTTAACCAAAGTGGAGACGTAAGTGGAGGGGAAGAAGAATCTGCACTAAAGGTTAATGCTTCGGGAGAGTTGGTGTTCGGAGCTAAAACAAACAATAAGATTTCTTTAAAGATTATGACGCTTAGTAACGCCCGTCAAAAGGTTAACGACTGTCTTGGAAATCCTGTGGAGATAGGTATTGCAGTAATTTGGAGGGTGTTTGACACGGCGAAAGCAGTGTTTAACGTGGATAATTACAAAGAATATCTATCCTTGCAGTGTGATAGTGCACTAAGAAACATTGTTAGAATATATCCTTACGACGTTGCGCAAGGTATTGACACCACAGGTGACGGAGTTGCAGACGAGGGTAGTTTAAGAGGGTCGAGCGAGGTTGTGGCTTCTAGAATCAAAGAGGAGATTCAAAAACGTGTAGATGATGCCGGTATTGAAATTGTAGAGGCTAGAATAACCTATCTTGCGTACGCACCAGAAATTGCTGCAGTAATGCTTCAGCGCCAGCAGGCTTCTGCTATTATCGATGCAAGAAAGATGATTGTTGACGGGGCAGTTGGAATGGTGGAAATGGCGCTTGCTAAGCTTTCAGAAAAAGAGCTTGTGAATCTTGACGAGGAAAGAAAGGCGGCAATGGTAAGCAACCTCTTGGTAGTGCTTTGTGGAAACAGAGACGCTCAGCCCATAGTAAATTCGGGAAGCTTATACTAATATGAACGATAAGAGTAAAAAGCAAATCCCTCTAAGAGTTTCGGAGAAGCTTTTTAACGCAATATCGGAATGGGCTGAAGATGAATTTCGTTCTGTAAACGGGCAAATAGAATATCTTTTAACCGAGTGTGTTAAAAAGAGGAAAAAAGGCTTTTCCGCAAGGGAAGACAATTTATTAAAAAACAGTGAGGAAGAAGATAATGGACGATAAAACCTTATTACTTTTAATTTACGGTGGATATCTACTTTTGTTATCGCTAATTACCTTTCTTGTCTACGGAATAGATAAAAGTAAAGCGAAAAAAGGAAAATGGCGAGTAAAGGAAAGCGTGCTTTTAATAATGTCTATACTAGGTGGGGCGTTCGGGGGAATTATCGGAATGAAAAAGTTTCGCCATAAAACCTCAGGCGAACACTGGTATTTTACGGCAATTAACATATTGGGAATTTTAATTCATCTTGCGTTAATAGTTCTTGTTATAATAAAAATATAAAAGAGAGAAGGGCAGGCAAAAAGCTTGCTCTTTTACTTAAAACGGTGTTTTTTTATTGTTGCCAAGAGAATTAAAAAATGTTATAATAAAAAAGTAGAGGAAACAAAATGAAAAGCATAAAAACCAAAATTTTAGATATAATGGAGCGTTCGTTAGAGTGTTACTCTAAGGAGCGTATCATAGCGTATATAAAAACGGTAAGGGAAGAGGGGCTAAAAGAGCACGGCTTTCCAAGGCTCGGGGCAAACCTTGCTTTTCTTATCGCTCACGGAAGAAAATGTGAGTTTCAAGAATATATGCTTGAGATTTTGGATGTTTGTGTAGAGCAAATTCCCTTGGTTAAGGCTGCAAATGAATTCTCTATAAAGGAATTGATTCTAGCAATATTGGAGCTGGAAAATGCCGGCACCGTAGATAAAGAGAGAATAGAATTTTGGAAAAGGGGGCTTGCAAAAGAAACGCCTTTTAATCTATATAAAAAGCTTTACACCCTCCCCGGCAGACTTTCTAACTGGGCAGTGTTCGCTGCTGCTTCAGAGTGGGGAAGAGTCGCTTTTTGGTTAGGTGGAGACAGAGAATTCGTCGACAAACAGCTAGACACTCAGAAAGAGTGGTTTGATGAAAACGGATGTTATTTAGACCCTAATAATCCTATAGTTTACGACATGGTTACACGTTCTTTGCTCTGCTATATGCTTCGCTTTGGTTACGACGGGAGGTATAAGGATTTTTTGGATAAAAATCTGGAAAAAGCAGGGCTATACACTCTCAAAACTCTATCGATAAACGGTGAAATTGCCTTTGGGGGAAGAAGCAATCAATTTGTTTTTAATGAAGCACTTCTTGTTCCCGTTCTTTTTCACGAGGCAGACAGAAATTATAAAAGAGGAAACTTGGTTTTGGCAGGGCAGTTCAAAAGTGCTGCCGTAAAATGCCTTGATAAAGTTTTTTCCAATCTTGATTTTTATAGGGGCAAGCACGTAAAAAATTTCTATGGCATTGATAGCAAAATTGGGTGCGAAAGTTATGCGTATTTTGATAAATATATGATAACTACCGCCTCTTATCTTCAGCTTGGATTGTACTATGATTTAGACGAGGTGGAGCTTATTCCTGCCCCCTTTCAAAAGGGTGGTTATATATTCGAAACGAGCAGTGAGTTTAACAAGGTTTTTATATCCAGCAGTGAGTATTCCGTTCAGCTTGAGCTTAAGGCAGATGCGCATTATGATGGCTCTGGTGTTGGCAGAATTCATAAAAAGAACGCACCGGACGGGATTGCCCTTTCCACTCCGTTTACAGGTGCGCCAAACTACAATATTGCTGGAGAAAACGAGGGACCCTTTTCAATTTGTCCTGCAGTGATTAAGAGAAAAGGGATTGTAAACGGGGCAGACGGAAATGCTAAGTATACCCTTGTAAAAAAGGAGAAAAAGGGTGATAAACTCCTTGCGCATTTCAAGTGCGAATTGGCAGATAAAACCAAGCTTTTATTTTCCTGTTCAGTAGATGATGATTGCGTGGAGATTAAAGTAAAAGCACCTTTCAAAAGGGTTGGCGTATGCTTCCCTGTGTTTTATTTTGACGGAGAGAAGAATACGGAAATATCGAATGGAGACAGGGAAGTTTCTACTAAATACGGTGGATACGTTTGTTCTTATTATGCAAACAAAATAATTCCAATAGGCGCAACCTACTTTAACCGTAACGGAGAGTATCTAGGATATGTTGCAACGGGTAAGGGAAGAGCGTCGCTAAAAATTAAAATTTATAAAGAAGAGCAAAAAAAGTTATAGTAGATTATCTACAAGAATTGTCAAATCGTTGACAAAAAATAAAGGTAGTATTATAATACTATTGATACAGAGATTAGGAGACGTGTCAAAATAAACTAAAAGAGGTTTATTTTGGCGCGCTTTTTTTCTATTTTTTTAGGAGAGTTTGGATAGAAAAATGTTTGACGTAGTGGTAATTGGTGCAGGCGTTGTCGGTGCGATGACGGCTAGAGCACTCTCAAGGTACGAGTTAAAGGTGTGCGTTGTAGAAAAGGAAAACGACGTTGCAATGGGTGCAACGAAAGCGAACTCTGCAATCGTTCACGCAGGTTTTGATGCGAGCGAGGGTTCCTTAAAGGCAAGGCTCAACGTTAAGGGTGCTGAAATGATGGAGCAGGTTGCAAAGGACTTATCGGTAAAATACAAAAACAACGGCTCAATAGTAGTTGGTTTTGACGAAGATGACCAAGAAATGGTTAACAAGCTCTATGAACGTGGCGTTAAGAACGGCGTTAAGGAGCTTAAGGTTTTAACAGGTGATGAGGCGAGAGAAATTGAGCCGAACTTAACTAAAGAAGTTACTTGTGCTCTCTATGCCCCCACGGCAGGCATAGTTTGCCCTTACGATTTAACAATTGCAGCAATGGGCAACGCTATGGATAACGGCGTGGAATTAAAGAGAAACTTTAAGGTTACAAGCATTAAAAAGGAGGCAGACGGATTTGTCGTTTGCTCTGAAGATGAAGCTATTACTACAAAATATATTGTAAACAGTGCAGGACTTTATTCTGATGAAATTGCAAAAATGGTTGGTGACGACAGCGTTGTCGTTACACCTAGACGAGGCGAATATATTCTTTTAGATAAAGAATGTGGGAACCTAGTTAAGAGCACGGTGTTCTCTTGTCCTACAAAGGCAGGTAAGGGAATACTTGTTACCCCAACGGTAGACGGCAACTTGCTTTTAGGACCCACTTCTGAGAATATTACCGACAAGGAAGACAAATCTACCACGGCAAAGGGCTTTGACGGAATCATTGCAGATGCAAAAAAGAAGGTGAATGGTTTAGCACTAAACAAATCAATTACCTCATTCTGTGGCTTGCGTGCGGCTGGCAACACCGGTGATTTTATTATAAACACACCAGTTAAAGGCTTTGTAAACCTTGCAGGAATTGAATCGCCAGGTCTTTCTTCTGCTCCTGCAATAGCAGAAGAGGTTGTATCTCTTTTAGAAAAAGAGGGTATAACTTTAACGGAAAATAAAAATTATAACCCCAAGAGAAAGGTTCATACCAATTTTTCTTCTATGAGTTTAGAAGAAAAGAACGAAGTTATAAAGAAAGACAAGGCGTTCGGTAAAATCATTTGCCGTTGCGAACGCATTACCGAGGGAGAAATTCTTGAGGCTATAAGAACTAACCCCAAGCCCCTTGACCTTGACGGAATCAAGAGAAGAACTAGGGCACAAATGGGTAGGTGCCAAGGTGGTTTCTGCTCCCCATACATAATGGAACTTTTAGCTAGAGAGATGGGGGTAGACAAAACGGAAATTACTAAAAATGGTGGAAACTCAAAAATGCTTACGGGCAAAACCAAGGAGGGCAAATAGTATGACCGAGTTAGTTATAATTGGTGGTGGCCCAGCAGGTATGAGTGCGGCACTCTCTGCAAGAGCAAACGGAATTAAAGATATTCTAATAATCGAAAGAGAAAACAATTTAGGTGGTATTTTAAGCCAGTGTATTCACAACGGCTTTGGACTTCATAAGTTTAAGGAAGAGTTAACGGGACCTGAATATGCCCTAAGATATTCTAAGAGAATTGAAGAAGAGGGCATAAAATATATGCTATCAACAACCGTTGTTGAGCTCTCCAAAGACAAGGTGGTGACTGCCACCAACGATAGAGACGGTATTTTTGAAATTCAAGCAAAGGCAGTAATTCTTGCAATGGGTTGTAGAGAGCGTCCTAAGGGAGCTTTAAATATTCCCGGTGATAGACCTGCAGGTATTTACAGTGCTGGTACTGCTCAAAAGCTCATCAATATCGAAGGCTATATGCCCGGCAAGGAAGTTGTTATTTTAGGTTCTGGCGATATCGGACTTATTATGGCAAGGCGTATGACCTTAGAGGGCGCAAAGGTTAAAGCCGTTTGCGAGCTTATGCCCTACTCGGGTGGTCTTGCAAGAAATATCGAGCAGTGCTTAAATGATTTTAATATTCCATTAAAGCTTTCGCACACCGTTGTTAACACTCACGGCAAGGAAAGGTTAGAGGGCGTTACCATTGCTAAAGTTGGCGCAAACAGAAGACCTATTGAGGGAACGGAAGAATATATCCCTTGCGACACACTTCTTTTATCAGTTGGTCTTATTCCTGAAAACGAATTGTCTAAGAGTGCAGGCGTTGAACTTGACCCCGTTACTAACGGTGCAGTCGTTGACCAGTTTAGGCAAACCTCCGTTGAGGGAATTTACGCGTGTGGCAACGTGCTCCACGTACACGACCTAGTTGACTTCGTGTCTGAGGAGGCAGAAATTGCAGGCAAGGCGGCGGCTGAATACATTAAAGGTACAGAAGGTAAGGAAGAATTTTGTATAAATATTAAAACGGACGGTAAGGTTCGCTACACCGTTCCGAGAAAAATCAATAAAGAGGGGGAAGTGACCGTTTATTTTAGAGTCGCCGACGTTTATAAGAACGTAAGGGTTCAGGCATATTCTGGGGATAAATGCGTTTATGATAAAAAGAAATTAAAAGTTGCCCCCGGTGAAATGGAAAGTGTTAAGATTAATACCGAACTCCTCGACAAGGATAAGGAATTGATTTTCAAGTTGGAGGTGTAAAATGATAAGAGAAATGACTTGTATCGTTTGCCCTCTCGGTTGTAGCTTAAAAATTGAACTAGCCGAGGGAAAGGTTGTATCCGTTACGGGCAATACTTGTCCGAGGGGGGAAAAGTACGCTAACGAAGAGTGCACTCACCCTATGCGTACCGTAACCACCACCGTTAGGTGCGAAAACGGAAAGATTCTTTCCGTTAAAACGGATAGAACTATTCCTAAAGAAAAAATGTTGGAGGCAGTAGAAATAATAAACAAGGTAAACCCAGTATTGCCAATTTGCAGTGGAGACGTTATAATAGAAAACGTATTCGGTGCAAAGGTAATTGCAACTAGAGATTTAAAGTAGGTGAATTATGGACAAAAAGAAGATATTTGCAGCAGTTAGAACGGAGGAAGAGCTTGACTTAGCTATAGCTTCAGAAATTCAAACGGTATTTTTACTTTCAACCAATATTGAAGAGGTTGGTGCGCAAATTGAAAAGGCACACAAAAAGGGCAAAAAACTTTTCGTGCATATCGACCTTGCAGAGGGCATTGGTAAAGATGAATACGGCATCAGATACCTAAAAAATCTTGGGGTAGATGGAATTATTTCCACTAGAACCAACCTTATTAAGCAGGCAAAAAAAGCTGGAATTTATACTGTGCAAAGATTTTTTATCGTAGATTCTCACTCGGTTGGAACGACGCTTGATGCTATTAAAATTGGCAGACCCGATATGATTGAAATTATGCCGGGAATTATTACCAAGGTTATTGGAAAAATTCAAGAAGAAACGGATACTCCCATTGTTGCAGGTGGGTTGTTCTCCTCGGTAGAGGAAATGGAAAAAGCCCTCGAGGACGGAGCTGCAGGTGTTTCTGCAAGTGCAAAAACCTTGTGGTAAAACAAAAAAAATAAAAAACAAAAAAGGCAAGTATTTTACTTGCCTTTTTGCATATTTAACAACTTAAAATATTAAGCTTTTTCTTCGTTAGTTTTTTTCCTTTCAATGCCGGAAATTATAACGGCAATTACAACGAGTACCCCACCGATTACTAGGCTTGGCGCGAGCATGTCGGTGCCTAGGATAACAGAGCAAATTCCCGTTATTACTGCTGAGAAAGGGATAACTATTCCAACAACCGTTGCGTCTATATATTTCATACAGTTTGTTCTAAGTATCCAACAAAGTGTGTTAACTATTAGGGTTGCCACAATTGTCCAAGCTAATAACCATGGCTCGAAGCAGAAACGAAAATTTTCTGCAAGGCTTCCACCAAAGATGGGCATACTCATAATCAAACCTGACACAACACCAACCACTGCATAAATACCCATTTGTATCATAACGTAAAGGGGAGCGTCTAGCTTCTTAGCGTAAGCGCCAGTTGCTGCAATGTTTATTCCGAAAAGGACACCGGCAAGTGCGCAAAGTATTTCGCCAAACCCAAATGAAAATTCACCCGTGGTAAAATCAATGCCCGAAAATATTGCCATACCTATTAATGCAAGCACTGCTCCAACAACCTTGAAAATTGAGGGTTTTTCGCGAGTAAAAACAAAATAAGTGATGGGAATTACAACACAGGAAAGATTTTCTAAAAACGCATAGGTTGCAGGCGTGGTGTGGGGGAGTGCAATTTTTTGAACGAGCTCTGCAAAGGCTAAGATTATACCCGTGGGGACTGCCACCTTGAAATAGTTAGCATTTAAGAGGTTAAGTTTTTTAGCGTTAATAATTAAAAGAGAAACAAAAGCGATAATGCCGGTCATCGTGGCATAAACTTGAGCAGAAACGTATTCTAACATATAGTTTACGTTAATGGGATTTATTCCCCAAATAAAAACTACAAAAAGCAATGCTAAAAACCAAACGGTCTTTTTTCTTTTTACGTTGCCGTCAGCAACCGATGTTTTATTGACTAAATTACTCATATTCTGCCATATATTATACTAAATTTTCTTAACAATGATATCATAACGGTTGACTTTTGGGAAACGGAGTTTTATAATATGGGTGTGAAAAACTTTCACAATTGGTAACAAGATATGGATACTATCAAAATCAAAGCCTTTTTATCGGCAGTAAAATATAAGAGTTTATCTAAGGCGGCGGAGGAGTTTTCCTATACGCCGTCTGCCTTTTCGCACATGGCAGATTCACTTGAGGAAGAGCTTGGTGTAAAAATACTAAATAGAACGCCACAGGGCGTTTCGTTAAGCAAAGAAGGAGAGGCTCTTTACGACAAACTCAAAAAGGTGGTCGAGGCAGAAAAGGAGCTTATTTTATCGGCAAGGCTCTTGTCGAAAGAAAGGGAAAAAACGCTAAGAATAGCATCTTACTCGAGCATTTCAGAGCATTTACTTCCAGAAATTTTAATGAATTTTAAGAAAGAGAATCCGGATATTGAATTTTCGGTAACGGTTAGTGATGGAGTGAGAGAGCTTTTAGAGAAGGGAGAAACGGATGTGATTTTTGCTGACGACGTAGTGAGCAGTGGGTTTTTGTGGACTCCGTTTATGGAAGACCCCTATCTTGCAGTGGTAAAGAGCGATGCTTTTCCGTCTAAAAAAACTGTGACAATAGAGGAGCTTTATCCCTTTAACTATATCGACCACGGCGAGCAAATACTAAGCGATAGCTATAATGCCGAAAAATTTTCGGGGAAGATTGTTATCGAGTCACCAGAGAGTGCTTCGGTTTTATCTTTGGTAAGGCAGGGAATGGGGGTTGCTTTTCTTCCCGCTCTCGCATTAAAAAACAAGCCTCAAGGCGTAAAGGGGTTGAGGGTAAAAGAGGGTGTCTTTAGAACGATAGGGTTTGGATATAAAGATAGCTTAAAAAGGAGTGGAAACGGAAAAATTTTCATTGACTTTTTAGAAAAAGTCGTTTCGGGAAAGTTTGCCAAAAAGCATTAAAAAGAGAAAAAGCTTTTTTAGAAGAACAAGCTAAACTAATAGTAAAAATAAGCGAATTCGCAGTTTTTAGGAGAGAATAGGAGATGAAAAAACTAAGCGAGAAAAAAGTGTGTGTGTTGGGCTCTGGCGCATGGGGGACGGTTATCGGTAACCTCCTTGCAGACGGAGGAAGAGAAGTAGTAATTTACGGAAGAAACAAGAGTGTTATCGGTGAGATAAATTCCTCTCACAGGAACACAAAATATCTTGGCAAGGATTTTATCGTTAACGAAAGAATAAAGGCAACTCTTTCTTTAGATGAGGGGGTACAAAATGCAAAAATTATAGTTTTTGCCGTACCCTCGTTTGCGATAGGGGAAACGGCAGAAAAACTATCGCCTTGTCTAAGAAAGGACGCTATTATTGTTAATCTTGCAAAAGGCTTTGATAAGCAAACGGGCAAAACTCTCGGAGAGGTTTTAAGAGAAAAATTGCCTCCCTTTATGAGAGGGAGGGTGGTGTCGCTCTTGGGACCCTCTTTTGCAGAAGAGGTTGCAAAAAAACAGTACACGGCTATAACTGCTTCTGCCGAGAATGAGAGCATTGCAAAAGAAGTGCAAGAAATTTTCAGCAACGAGTATTTTAGAGTATACACAAACACCGATACTGTAGGCACGGAATATTGTTCCTCACTTAAAAACGTAATAGCTTTAGCGTCTGGCATTGCTGATGGGCTTGGGTATAAGGTTAACACGAGGGCGGCGCTCATCACTAGAGGCATTGCTGAAATTATGCGCTTCGTAAAGCACTTTGGTGGAAGAGAGGGAACGTGTTTTGGCTTGGCAGGAATTGGCGATTTGATTTTAACTTGCTCGTCAAAAACTTCGAGAAATTATAATGCAGGTTATATAATTGGCTCTTCGGGAATGGAAAACTTTAAGAGAGCAAACGACAAAACTGTAGAGGGAATTTATGCTGTGGAAATTGCGTATAACGTTGCAAAAAAAGAGGGCATTTACGCCCCGATAATTTCCTCTGTTTATAACGTCGTGTACAGAGGGCGCTCTCCGAGAGAAGAGATAAAAGCGCTAATGACAGGAAAGTTAAAAAAGGAATAAAACAAAAAGAAAAAACGCCAAAAACTTGGCGTTTTTTAAGTTTAGTTTGAAAGGAGAATTATTCTCCGATTACCATAATCTGAACGCTTCTTTTTCTGCCACGGGTTTTATCCCAGTCGATAAAATGAACGAACCCGAATTCGCCGAGGTCAACCACGCCTTCGTCGATAACAGCAGTAACGCTTCTACCGATGATAGAGGAGATGAGGTGTGCCTCGGTGTTGTGGCAACCTCTAGCATCCTCACCGTGTTCTTCGGCAAACTTTAATGCCTTGGGCCCGGGGTGGAGATAGATGCCTTCTCTTCTACAGGTGGGGCATACTTTTTCAAACACGTCAACTAAATCTTGCTGAAGTGTTTCAAGACCAGTCATAGACATATCGAAAGCACATTCCTGAGTGATAACCGAGCAAGTGGTGTGGTGAGAATAAATAACCACGATACCGTTTTTAATGCCGGATTTAGCAACGGTTTCTTTTACTTCCTTAGTAACGTCGTGAAAGGTAACGGTTTTATCGTTAGACATAACGGAAAGTTTATTTTTGTAAATCATAATTTTCTCCTTATTTTTGCTTATTTTTTCATTTTTTCAAGGTCGTCTTTAGCCTTTCTAGTTGCAGCAATCATTTCTTCCATTACTTCGAAGGGTTTTTCTGCGTTTACGATACCCGAAGCAGCACCTGCGCCTTCGCTACCAGCCATAATAAAATCGTAAACTTGTTGACCATTGGTAATACCTGCAGCCTGCTCAACGTAGATATCGGGGTCGATAGCTTTAATAGCGTCGATAGTGTCCTTAACGAATCCCATATCGGAAACCTGTCCGCCACCACCACCGATAAGTTCGGAGGGTTCGGGGTTAATGATATCGGGCTTTAAGTGAGCGAGTGCCTGAGCTTCTGCAGTAGTGTCTGCACAAGCAAAAACAATAAAATCAAGTTCTCTTGCTCTCTTAATAGTGTCCTTAATTTGGGGAAGAGACATAGGCTTTTCGCAGTGGTTAACAACTACACCGTGCGCACCTGCAGCCTTAAGGCTCTCAGGAAGAACGGCAGCCATGCCACGACCGGGATAAAGTGTATCCATATAGGGTGCAATAATGATAATATTTTTAGTGTTTTCAGCAACTCTTCTAATATCTGCATAAGGGGTGGTTAAAAGCACGTCGATATCGTACTTTTCTGCGAGCTCGTCTGCCCTTTTAGCCAAAGCTAAAACGTCATCACCGTAGATATAGTTTTTGGTGCCGATTTCAAAAAAAGGTGTTCTGATTTTTTTCATACGATTACTTTCCTTTAATTTATTTCTTTTTTTGATATTATAACAAACGAGGGGGAAAAGTCAAGTAAAACGCTTTTTTTTGTAAAAATTAGTTAAAGATAAGTGTAAAAACAAAACAAAAACAAACAAAAAGTCGAAAAGAGAAAATAATGCCTAAAAAAGCGTGCAATTATTGAAATATTATGGTATAATATTTAGTACTTTAATATTGACATCATATGGTAAGGCAAAAAATAAGAAACAAAAAACTTTTAAGGATGTAAATGTATGGACAAGAAAAAATACGTTAAGCCTGAACTTGAAATGTTTGAAACGCCTGATGCAGACGTTTTAGGCGTTTCTTTTGACGACCAGTGGACTGGCTCCGACAACGGAGACTTTGACCTCGGATGGTTTGACTAAGGAGGGGAGATTATGAAAAAGACTTTTGGATTAAGAAAAACTTTAATCGTGTTACTCTCTACGCTCTGCCTAATTTTAATGGCGTTCACTGCCTCAGTGTCGGGAATATTCTCGGTAAAAGCAGAAGACCTTGAGCCTACTGATGGGCAGTTCTATATGCTTACGGGAGCCGAAGTTGATATGACTGGCAATTACGGAATGAGATTCACAACCGTAATTACCGAAGAATATTACAACAAGGTTGTTGGTTTAGCAGGAAACGGTGGTTCAGTAACGCTCTACACGGCGATAGGACCCACTGGCGGCACGGCAAAGAAGGACTATTGGACCGAAGAGCTCGTGTTTGAAGACGGCAAGGCAGAATTCTACGGAATAATGAACTACGGTCAGTTAAGCACTAAGGTGGCAAAAGAAAGAGCTGCAGTAGAATTGACAGGTAAGGCATACCTTGTAGTAAATTATGCAAACGGCACCACGAGTGACCCTGTTGCTGCAACTAGTACGGACAACACCCGTTCGATGAGAGCGATTGCAAATATGGCGCTCGTTTCTGGCGACTATGGTGATAACGACATTGCAAGGGAAGCGCTTGAGGGCTACCTTGGAAAGATAACCAGAGAAGAAGAAAGAGGCGTTATCAATTCTAACAACACTGTGGTAACCTTCTCTAAAAAAGTAAACGGAAGAGTTTTCCTCAACGGAATGAGAACCAGCCTTTTCGTGAACAAAAAAACCACTGTTGATATCGGCTCGTATCTCGACTTTACTAAGCTCGATATTTCTGACGGAATAGTAGTTTCCGTTATGGGTGACAACGGCAACAGCGTTTACGACGTTGTTTCAAAGACGGTTGATTACGAAATTGAAATCATTTATGAAGAAGCAGGGGTTGCTAAAACCGATTACAAAATTATTACTTCTTCTCACTTAAACACCTACGTTCCAGCAAGGCACATGGTGGAAATGTTTGAAAGGGCAACGGGCGTTCCCAACATTATTAGTTACTCGTCAAGCTATAAAGACGCAACGGTTGGTGGCAAGTACATAGTAATTGGTGTTAAAAACTATTTGTTTGAAGCATCTGGTCTTCCTTACGATAGCAAGGAGTTTTTATCAGGTGGCTATGCGATTGCAACTATAGGAAACACCATCTTCTTATACGGTGGTGACGAAACCTATGGCGATAGCCGTGGAGACGGTTGCCACGGTGCAGTAAACCACTTCCTTAACGAATTGTTTAATTATGAAGTAACCGGCATCGTCCCCACTAACATCCAAAACCTTGAAGAAGGCGACGAGCTCTATGAGGAATGGGGTATCAATGGTCTTGATGAAAAGGCTTATGAAACTTGGATACACAGTTATCATTACACGCACGACCTTTCTATTTTCACTCTAGATGAAAACGTAACGCAAAGGAGTTTTGCAATTAGAACGTATGCAGAGTTCTTCCCTGCATTTAAGGGGCGTAGCGCAAACTACGGCACTTACAACAACACTCTTAAAGAAGCGTTAAAGATGAACGGCAACCAGGGTGAAAGTGGAATGAGAACTTACTCGGTTGTTTACGAGGAGTATTTACAGATTGCAGAAACTCTAACAGAGAGAGCTTGGAAATGTAATAGTGGTCACTATCAATATTCTGAAACTCAGCCTACAGCTTGCAGTAAGAGTACTTGTAAAACTCCAAACACCATCGTAGACGTTACGATGACCGTTGAAGGATACAAAAAGCACACGGCTTACAAATGTATGTCTTGTGGTAGACATTCTGTTGGATTTACTAGTCCTGATGAATGTAACGGAAACTACAACACCGTTGTAAACAAACAAGAGGATAACGGCTGTACTTCAACTAGTTTTGAATCGCACACTAGTGCAGGTTGGCACAACGCAAGCTATCACTTCCCTGTTCAAAACCACGTTCACGACCATCCCGATTGGTATGGTGACGCATCGGTTTACGTTTGTAGCAATACAAGTTGTCGTGCTTCATACAACTACAAAAGCTATTACGACCTAACTACTGGTGAACCTCTTGCTAGCACAAACAGAATTTGTAAAACCTGTAACACGGGCGTTATAACTAAATTCTATGGTACTGCTGCTTACGAAATAAAATGTAATTCTTGTGGCGAAAGTGCCGCTGCAAGCAAGATAGGGAAAACTTGTTCAACGTGTAAAGCAGGAACTGTTGCTGTTTTCACCATAGGTTCTAACGTTCCCAATTACGCTTCAAAGGTGGATTCTGTAGGTAGCTATCTCCGTCAACCTTGTTACAATGCTCACGGAAATGAAGCAGAGTACAAAGCAATGGTTAGAGAAAGCTTAGAAAAATGCTTAAATAACCTTAAGTACGTTGATTATCAAGATATTGCAGACGTGTTCTACAACACCGTTGTTGACGGAACTGCACACTGTCAGTGCGATGCTTGTATAAAAGAATTTATTTTATACAGTGGCGTTACCTCTAGTTCCGATAGTTGGGGCACTATGTCCGGCTCGATAATAGAATTTATTAACGACGTTAATAAGCTCATCGACGCTTGGATGCAAGGTAACAAAGTTGCTTTCACCGAATTCTTCGGATATGCAGAAAATTCTGCTGAGATGAAAGCTTTATGGCAAAAGAAAGTTTACGATGTTTCTACTGACACGCTCAGCACTGTAAATATCGACTTAAGTGAAACTTGGACAGATGGAAGCGGAAACGTTCATTATTCATACGTTAAAGAAACTGTACAATACTTCTTTGCATACGTAAACGGTTCTTCTACTAAGACCAACTGTGATAAGTGGGCTCCTGTAAAATGGGACAGCACGGAAAAGAAATGGGTGGCAGTTGCCGATAGCGTTAAAATGTACGACGGCACTTATGCTTCAACTGGCGTATACCTCGTAACATCATCCGACAATTTTGCAAAACTACCCAAAACTAATGCAAAAGGTGAATTGATTGACGAAAACGGAAACGTTGTTAACACCTTAGACAAAGCAGCTTATTACACCTATGAAGAAATTAAGAGTGGTGCATATCAATTTACGGGCATTGAAAATGAAAACGTATATAAATATATAGCAGAAGAAAGTGGTGTAAGACTAAACATCCAACAGTGGGGCGACATTTCTGACAACACGGATATGTATCTCTGGATTAACACTCAAGCTTCTAACTACACCACCGTTCCTTACTACTCGGCAAACCTTGCAGACCAAGATTTCTTTAAGATATTGGAAGCTTGTGGAACGGATAACGTATTCTGTTATGCAAGCTCGGCAGAAAGCAACGCAATAACTGCTTTCAACAACTTAAAACTTTATGTTACTGCTAAACGTTCTTGGAACGCTGATGAAGACCTTGCAACTCTCTATGATACTTGGTTTAAGTCTACCTTCGTTGATGAAGAAATTATCTCGATTATGGAAGGCGCGTTCGAAAAAGAAATGAGTATGGCAGTTAGGGCTAACTTCCTTAGAACGAACAGCTCTGAACATCCCGACTACAATCAAGATGTTGAAAACACTTTCTTAATAGGTAACTCTCAATCATACACCAGTTACGTTGGGCACAATGGTGAATATTGGGACGTAAACGACCTTATTGAATTATTCAACGCCTTCTCTAATGCAAGTGCTATTGCTGATTTAAGATTTGGTAACTACACTCAAGAGCAGATTGAAAATGGCAATAAAGATGCAATTGCAATGAAGATGAAGCACGTTAAGGTTAAATCAATGATTTACTCTGAGTGGTACTTCCCTGCAGCATATCTTGCACGTTATTACTACAACTCTCCTGAAGTTCTTGCAATTGAAGGATTTAGAGACGTTATCGCTTCAAAGCTTAAAGAGATTATTGACGTAACGGGCATTAAGTACAACGCTGAATACGGTGCACCCACCTCTCCCGATTCCGATATGATTTACTACGGAACGCAAGTAGAGGTAGTAATCTTCGACTTTACCGATAACGGCACCTTAAAGTCCAGCGCAAAGAGTACTGAAGGAGACGTAGCTAAACTTGCTAAGCTTGATGGTTCTAATTATATCCTTTCAACTAATAATGATGGCAAAATAGTTGACACCATTGACGGACAGGAAGTTGTAGTTTATGACCCTGCTACTGGTGCGTTGACCCTCTTTGAAGGTGAAATTTACAGAGTGCTTTTAAGAGTTACTAAAGACTTAACTAATAGAAACGGCAAGGTAATTTATCCCAAAGGAACTTACATTACCACCGGTACTGCAAAGAGTAGTGGATACTACGGCGCAACCAAAACTGATGAAACTTGTGCATACTACGGAAAGTATTCGCAAGAATGGCCTCAGTGGTATTCAATTTCAAGAGGTTCGCAGATTATTAAGCAGGGTGAAGGCTCAGGTAGTGGTTACGACTATTCTTCCTCTGAGGCTCTAGCAAACGGCACTACCGAGTTTATCGCAGGTGAAACTAGACAGGTTGCAAGAGAAGTTGACCATCTCAATATCTACTTTGGTATGGGCGTAAGCAACTGGGCTTGTGAAAACATTTACAACATAAGAATAACCCTCGTATCTAACTAATAGTACTTTAAGAGAGGATAGTTATCTTAAATAATTAAAAAGAAAAGTTCGCTTTAACTTAAGCGAACTTTTTCTTTTTTCTGTCTTTTTGATATATTTATTAAGGCTGTGTCTCCTCCTGTCATGCCGACCGAGGTTGAGTTACACCCTCCCTCCTATCATACCGACTGAGTACACGGAGTGTACGAATGGAGCGTATCTCTTTTTATTTACTGTGTTTTTTCTCGTATTCATCAACGGCAGATTTAATATCGGGAGATTTAGATTGTTTACCGTGCTTTTCCACGTCTATTTTGTTTCTCTCTCCGTGGGTTAGACACCCAGCTCCACCGATACAACCACCAATGCACGCCATACCTTCTATAAAGTTACCGTCAAGTATGCGTTTTTGTGCTTTTAAAAGGGCTATTCTGCACGCTTCAATTCCGTCGCAAGGAACGGCTCTTAAGTCAAAATCTTCTAACCCACTTTCCTTTAGGCCTTCTTTAACGGCCTCCGAAAGCCCACAGTTTCTAGCGAAAATTCTTCCGTAATAGGAAGCGTTTATAAGCTCCTCTTCTGGAAGGGTGGTTATATCAATATCCTTGCTGTCAAAAAGAGCTTGCAACTCTTCAAAAGTGATAACGCTATCAACGTATGGTGCAACCTCGTCTAGTTTAAACTCCATCTTCTTTGCAGTGCAAGGCCCTATAAATATTACTTTGCAATCGGGGTCCTCTTCCTTTAGCTTTTTGCTAATAGTTGCAAAGGGGGATAGGTTGTGTGAAACGTACCCTGCAAGGTCAGGGAACTGTTTTTTCACATAGGAAACGAACGCAGGACAACAAGAACTTGTTAAAAATCCTTTTTCCGTTAATTCTTTTGCTTCAGAGAGTGCAACCATATCTGCACCGAGCGCAGCCTCAGTTACGTCATAAAAACCTAGCTCTTTAATGCCTTTAATAACTTGACCAAGCTTAGCGTAAACGAATTGGCTTGATATTGCAGGCGCAACCACGGCGCGCACCTTGTATTTAGAATTTTTTTCGCTTTTCTTAATAATATCGATAACGTCAAGAATATATGATTTATCATTTATTGCGCCCCAAGGGCATTGGTAAACGCATGCCCCACAGGAGGTGCACTTATCGTCGTTAATAACAGCCGTTCCATCTTCGCCAGAGGAAATTGCTTTTATTTTGCAAGCGATTTCACACGGGCGCTTATGATTTCTTATAGCTCCGTATGGGCAAACCTTAGCACAAAGTCCACACTCTACACATTTGCTTTTATCTATGTGTGCTTTCAAGTGTCCGTCAAAGGTTATTGCGTTCTTTTTGCACGCGTCCTCGCAACGGTGGGAAAGACAACCTCTGCAATAGTCCGTTACTTCGTAGCCACTCATAGGGCATTCGTCACAGGCAATGCCAATAACTTCTATAACGTTCTTATTCTCCTTGTCCCCACCCATAGCAAGTTTTACGCGTTCCATAACTATAGCTTGCTCTTTATAAATGCAACAGCGCATAGTTGGTTCCTTTGCCGGAACTATAATTTTAGGGATGCTTAAAATATTCTCGGCAAGGGTCCCTTCCCAAGAAAAGCGCGCAACTTCCCTTAACACCCTGTATTTTAAATGTTGAACTTTAGTATCAAACTTCCTCATAAAAGCACCTTCATTAAAAGTCTTGATATATATTATCATAAGCCTACAATTTTTGCAAGAAAAAAGGTGGGCTAATTTGCTAATGGAAAAAACTGTATCTGCTATATATAATATATAAATATATAATAATGTTTAGAAAAAGCGTCTCTAAAAGTTGAAACGCTTTAATAATTTATTCTGTTATTTTTTAATTACGCTGTCCTTTTTAAGGTACTTGTTTGGTGAAACGCCGTACTTTGCCTTAAAGGAATTACTAAAATTATAGGGATTATTATAGCCTACCATATAAGAAACGTCTGAAATGTTCTTGCCGTCTAAAATAAGCTTTAATGCTTCAGTTAACCTCTTATTGGTTAGATATTCTTTTAAGGAATATCCGTATTGCTTTTTGAAAAGTTGAGAAAGATAGGTGCGATTATATGAAAACTGTTTTGCAAGTGCATCAATGGTTATGGGCTTCATATAGTTTTTGTCTAAGTAAGCACGAATTGTAGCAAGATTTCGGTTTTTATCCGAATTAAAAATCTCGGTTAGGATATTAAATAAAATTTCTGCAACGGGCTCTGCATAAACGGAGCCACTTCTAGAGAGAAGCCTAACAATTTGCGTATAGTAATCGGTGGAGAGGTGGTGCACGGTGGCAACGTCGTCAAGTTTTTTTGCGTAGTTTCCATAAAACCCAATCCACGCATAAGAGGAAGGCTCACTCCCGTTAAAGGCGTAGGAAATGGGCACGTGAGGTTTAGCAATAAACACGTCACCCTTTTTTACTTCGTGAACGTTGTTAGATTCAGCAAAGGTGCACTCTCCCTCGGACAGGATGTGGATAACGTAGCAGAAGCGTTTAGAGGTAGCCTTTGACTTGTCCCCGTCAGACGGCTTGTTCTCCTTGTAGCCTATAAAGATAGGGGTAAGCTCGTCAAAATTAATAATCTTGCCACTGTAATCGTTTGCGGCATAGTGGATAGAATGCTCCACGCTAATATATTCTGCCATAAACCCTCCGAATTAAAAAAATGTTAGTAAAAGCAGTGCTATTTGATAAAATGTTACCATATTTTTTAATAAAAAGCAAGATTTTTTTATAAATTTGCTAAGAAAGGGCGAAAAACTAGATTACGCTCTTAAAGAAAATCTTGACGGAAAAAGCAAATAATGTTATTATATATAACAACTAGGCGTATTTGGAGGAAAATATGGAGCTTATCAAAGAAAAAGAGTATGATTTTAGAGCAAGGCTAACCAAACTTTACGATGAGGACTGGCTTTTAGGTGGCACGGAAAAGGCACTTGGCGAAATCAGTTTTGAAGGTGGAGTAATTTACGAAGGAGTAAATGGTGAGGTAATCGAAAAAGCTTCTGAAGAATTCAAAACCTTTTTAAGAGTTGAGGGCAGGGTAGAAGAAAACAACCCCGAAACGGCAATAAAGATAAAATTTATTAGCGATAGAGAAGCCTTAGGCGAATTTGCAGAGTTCAAGGGCAGAGCCATTATTGTAGAAGAAGGCAAAATAACCATTAACGGAAACGATGAAAGAGGTCAGGCACAAGCTCTATACGATATTGAAAAGAGATTAAAGAGGAATAGGTGTTTATTCCTAGCAAAAGGGGAGTATAAAAACAAGCCTGCTTTCTCACCTAGAATGGTGCACTCAGCGTACGGCTTGGATATTTTCCCCGACGAGTATTTGCTCAACCTCGTAAAAGAGGGTGTTGATTCTATAATTTTGTTCTGCAAGGGCATTAACAAAAATAGAGTTGGCGAATTTGATTTTAACGATACGATAGAAAGGGCAAAGAGCTTTGGTCTCGACACCTATGCGTACTGCAACTTTATGAATTTCGTATCCCCCTATGCAGAGAATGCCGAAGAGATTTACGAAAAGGTGTATACTGATTTCTTTAAGGCGCATAACGGCTTTAAGGGAATGATTTTTGTTGGCGAATCAGTAGAGTTTCCGAGTGTTGACCCCAACGTAGAGCCACGCCATCACCATTTCCTAAACGAGGACAATATGAAGGGGGATAAACCCACTCCCGGCTGGTGGCCCTGTGAGGACTATCCCGATTGGCTTGAGCTTATCAAAAAGAGCATAAGAAAAGCTAAGCCCGATGCAGAGATTGTGTTTTGGACTTATAACTGGGGCTACGTAAATAAAGAAGCGAGAATAAGGCTAATTGAAAAGCTTCCCACCGATATTAGCTTACTTGTGACCTTTGAAATGTTTGAAAAATATAAGCTTGGAAAAACCAACGTAATGGGGTGTGACTATTCGCTAGCTGTAGCAGGCCCCGGCAAGTACTTCATAAGTGAAGCAGAGGCGGCGAAAAAACGTGGCATAAAGCTTTACACTATGAGCAACTCTGGTGGCAGAACGTGGGACTTCGGAATGCTTCCCGTAGAATACGTGCCCGAGCAGTGGAAAGCTAGATACGAAGCAATGCTAAAATGCAAAAAGGATTACGACCTCAAAGGAGTAATGGAATGCCACCACTATGGATTTACGCCCTCCTTTATCAACAGGTTTGAATACTATTGCTTCACCGTTAGAGAAAACAAGAGGAATTACGATACCGACGAATGCTTAATGATGGCAATGCGAGAAAGGTTTGGCGAGAACGCCGAAGCCGTTCGAGAAGCAATGCGTGGCATGACCGACGTTATTAAAAATTATCCCCCGACGGATGAAATGCAGTACGGACCTATGCGTATAGGTACGGCGTACCCCTTGTGCTTATCGGAGGACTTAAAGCCTAAGGAAGAAGAAAATCTCCTATTCGGCTTAAGAATATGCTTCAACACCTTGCATCCGTGGGACTTAGGCAGATTTGCACCATTTTCAATGAGGGTTAGAAGCGATATAAAATTGCATCAAAAGAACGTATCAAGGCTAAACAAAGTAATTAGCGACCTAGAGGCGATTAAAAACCCCAATATCGAACTTTTAAGGCTAATCAACACGATAAAATATATGAAGTGTATGTTTGTAACGTGTATACACGCCTATGAATTCTATATTGAAAAGCATAAGCTAATGATAGCCGAAACCAAAAAGGAAATTAATAAAATCACGGCAAAGATAAGAAAAATTGCCGAAGCAGAGATAAAGAACGCAGAGGAGAGCATAGAATACGCAGAGAAAGATTCCTCTATCGGATACGAGCCCTCAATGGGCTACGTTGCAAGCCCCAAGAGGATTGCGTGGAAGATTAAACAAGTTAAGCGTATGTTAAAAGCCGAACTTTCCGTTTACGAAAAGAACCTAGGCTAAAACAGAAATATATTTTTCTAGAACAACGAGTAAGCCTCGCCCTGAAAATTCTGGGCGAGGCTTTATGTATGTAACGCCTACCGTTTTGTGTTTTGTCAAACAAACCGAGAACAAAACCCCACTTGTCATACCGACCGAACGCAAGCACCCCTCCCACTTGTCATACCGACCGAACGAAGTGAGTGGAGCGTATCTCTATATACTATAATTGTATCTCTATATGTTATAAACTTCGTGTAAGCATAAGTATTTTAACAAAACCCCTCACAAACGCACAAAAAGACTTTGTGGTAGGACAAAAAAATTATGACAGCATAAAAAAACTGAAAAAACTTGTAAAAAATTAATAAAAAACCTCATCGATATAGCATTTTAATATTTTTTAGTTGCTTTTTTTTGTTGACTAATTATTGTATTTGTAATAAAATATGGTATACAAGAGGCAGAATTTCCTAATTCTATCCTTAAAAGTATAAAAAAGTGCCGTAAATCTTCGCTAAACGATAGAATATAAGGCATAAATATCCCCAAAAGGATAAGTATTGGGGGAGTATTGCTTTTTAGAGAAAACTGTTGCAAAATAAAAAAAGGAACAAGAAAAGGAGATATTTTATGAAAAAATATGAACAACCTTTACTTTTTCTTATTGAAACTTCCGAGCAGGACGTTCTGAGTGTGTCGGTGCAAGATTCTACGGACTACGATCTCGGATGGCTTGACGAAGGCAATTAAGGAGGAGAGAAATGAAGAAGACAGTAAAATCATTATCAATCGCATTAATGGCTATTGCAATGTCGCTATGTTTCTTCTTTGCAGGCTTAACCTTTACTAAGGCAGAATCGTTAAATTCAGCTAGCGATTACGGCTTAGAGGTAATACCTGGAGCACAGGTATACTTAGGTGGTAGTGTAGAAGATACAGGTATCAAGTTCGACGTGCAGATTGCTAAAGGTACTTCTAGCACAGAAAATGCAGAAGACGCTTTAGGGTACGCTGACCTTGTAGCGCGTGCAGGAGAGGGTGAAGTACATCTCGGTGTAGAAGTTGGCAGAGAAAATGCTGACGGTAGCTTCAAAAGGCTTGCAGCGTACACCGTAAATACTTCTGGCACGCTTGACGAAGAGGGAGACAACTACGTATACTCTTTCTCAGTTAAGTACAACCTCACCAACGTGTTTGCAAAACAAGAAGAAAAAATAGGTGAGGCTCTTACTGAAGACCAAAAGGCTGACTACGTTAACAGAATGTATGCAGACGAACTTTGCGTAAGACCTTTCTATCAAATTTTCTATACCAATGGTGAATCTAGCGAGGTTATCTACGGGGCACACGGCGAAACTCGTTCTATGCTCCACGTAGCAGTAGCAGAACTTGCTGATGAAAGCAGTACTGTTACCGATAAAGAAGCTTTCGCAGCTAAATACTTAAATGGTGACATCGTAGAAGGTGGAGCTATTACTATTTATGCAGACGGCTCTATCGTTGGTCTTGAATCAGCAGAAAACGTAACTTACACTGAAGGTGCCAGTGGTAAAGCAGTTATGAGAAATACCGATGAAGGTATTGAAATTGACGATGCATTCTTTGCATCTCTCGAGACTGGTGTTGACTACGAAGTTTACGGCTACACTGCAGACCGTGTTGTAACCAAATACACAGCACAGTTTAAAGCTCCTGCTGCTGGTGAAGCACAGGCAGAAAGCGTTGTAGTTAACAAAGATGGTAAATTATACCTCAACGGCACCTCTTTTGCAGGTAGCGAAGTAGGTATGGTATTCTATAACGAGCAGACCTTCTCTGCAGAAGTAGTTACCGATGCTAACCTCGGTAAAGAAATTGAAATCGTAGCAAAAGTTGGTGGCGAATGGCTCACTTTCAACGCGCTCTACGTAACCGAGGCTTACGAAAATACTGATACGTCTCGTCTTGCAATGAGAGATAAATTCTCTGCTGCAGGTAGAACCTATGCTGGTTATGGTGCAGGCGCAAAGAAAGACGACCTTGAAGGTGGTTACTACGTTCTATTAGAGAACATTACCTTTGATATTAGCAATCTTCCTACTACTGCTGAAGAGGGCGTTGCCAACTACAATAGTGATGATGCTAAAGCGCCTTACGAAGTATTTAACAACTACGACGAAGACCACAGTAATATATTTAAGGCAACTCTTGACGGACGTGGATATTCGCTCAATAATATTGCAAGCTTCAACAATCCTATATTAGGTATTGCTGGTGACGGTGCAACCATTAAAAATATTGCGTTCAACAGCTTTAAAACTGTAGGAACTGCTTGGGCAGATGAAGCTAAAACTGCAAGATACTACTCCCTTGGTGGTGGTTCAAAGTCTAAGATATTCTTAACTGTTGAAGCTCCCGACATTGATGTTACTTTAGAAAACGTTTACATTAACGACGATAACGCAGATGATAACGGCACTTACGGTTCTCTTATGATTTACTCTCCTTATACAACTCAAACCGTTGAGGGTGACGTAACTTACAATGAGTACTCAATCGGTAACTGGTCTTGGAACAATGTTATCATCGAAAACGCTAAAGGCCCTGTTTTCACTGGTGGTAACGGTCACGCTATCGAAGGCGACGGAATTAACATTTCTCAATACGGTGCAGTTAAGGATACCGACGTTGTATTAAACACCTACGTTATAACTACTGCAAATATGTCAAGAAACGCTGCTACCTTAACTTCTAACACTAGAGGTGAAAACTTCGTTAAGTACGCATCCTATGATGCTATGAAAAAAGCAACTAACGATTATAGTAGCTTCTCATCCGACTACTGGACCATCGTTGACGGTGTTCCCGTATGGAACAACGCAAGCACGATTGCTTACGTGGACGGTGCTGTAGTAAGCGAAATTAATGCTAACGAAGCAGGTAAAGAGTATGCAATTACCGTTAAGTCAATGGGTGCAGACGTAACTGCAAGTGCAGAATACGCTATTTCTGGCGACGCTGTTGCAACCTTAGTTGGAAACAAAATCGTTATTGCAGCTAACGCAGAGGGCGCTGCAACCGTAACCGTAACTTATGGCGAAGCAACTCTTGCAACCTATACTGTTACTGTTAACACGTTATTCACTACGACTCTTACTAAGGATGGCGTAGAAGTTGAATCTAACATTATTAACGCAACCAGCACTGCTGAATACGTAGTAACTGTAATCGGTGGTGGATTAGATAGCATTGCGTTCACTGTAGAAAGTGATAACGACGCCGTTGTTGCAACTGCTACTGGATTTACTATTGTAAGTGGCAAATATGCTACTGCAAACGTAACCGTTAAGTACGGCGAAGCAATTCTCGCAACCTACGTTGTAAACGTAGATACTAGAGTAGCTGATACTGACGAAACGGCATTAATCTTAAGTAAGGTTGACGGAAAACTTTACTACGCTGATACTCTTGGTGAATTCGCTGTTGATTCGCTCACCTATGAGGGAACCGAACTTATGGTAGAGGGCAAGCTCGATGCAAGCGCTATTACCGAAGAAAACGGTGGATTAATCAATTTAACCTACTCCGATGAAAACGGATTATATACTTTAACTAACGTTAAGGCATACGCAGGTGCGTTCAAGAACGATAAAGATTCTCGCCTTGCAATGCTCGAAGAATTCTCTGGTGCAGATAGAATTACCACTAACAGTAGTGATTATTGCTCTGCAAAAACTCTCACCGGTACTTACATCTTGCTTGAAAGCATCACCTTTGACGTATCTAACCTCCCTGTTGACGCTACTGCTGGCGCTATGGGCTTTGATGCAACTGGTGCAACTCACGAATTCTTTAACAACACTAGCAGTGCTCGTAAAAACATATTCAAGGCAACGTTAGACGGCCAAGGCTACTCTCTCAACAATGCAAACATCTTAGGAACTTCCTCCTCTATGTTTGGTTTTGCTGGTGACGGCGCTACTATTAAGAATATCGCATTCAACCACATCAACGTTTATACTGCAAGCGCACTTCAAGAAGAAACCTATAGATACTACACTGCTACTGGAATAAATACTGGCGCTAAGTTCTTCTATCAAGTTGAAACTGCTAACGCTTCAGTTACCTTCGAAAACGTTTATATTAACGACGATAACGCAAGTGATCAGAGCACTTACGGTTCACTCATATTCTACAGTGCAATTGATAATGGCGATGGTACCTACGGCACTGGTAACTTAACCTTTA
>JAZUAF010000021.1:0-1638 GCA_045637865.1 Christensenellaceae bacterium | reverse complement strand
GAGCGAATTCTGTACCTAACGTCGGCGGGAATACGTTGCTTTTTAAGGAACTTGGTCATAAAATCGGTCATTTCCTCATTAACACAGGAAAAGCCTGCAAAAAAGCCCATAAAGGAACCCAGCATATCCAGATTAATGTTTAATAATATGTTTTTAAGCTCGGGTTTGTGCATATTACAGTATTCCTCCGAGCCTAGCAGTCCGCGTTCCTCACTTCCGCACCATAAAAGACGTATACGGCGCTTAGGCTTATTGGCAGAAAAATACTCTGCAAGGTGTAACAGCACAATACAGCTGGACATATTATCATAAGCGCCCGTAGAAAGGAATGAGGAATCATAATGCGCCGAGATTAGCACGGTTTCATCCTTTTCGCCCTCAATATCCAACACCACGTTGCGCGACTCGCCTATATAATGGCTCTGCTCAACGGCAATTTCAGCAAGCTTTGAATTATTTTTCACAAGCGCCATAGCGTCCTTTACGTGAATATTAACTACGGGAAGGCTAGACTCTTTTTTATGCTCAAAGCAAATTTCTTTTTGCTCAATATCGGTATCTCTAAAGCAAATGTTTCCGTTGTAGGTTATAATTCCCAAAGCCTTGTTTTGGGCAAGACTATCGTAAAGGGTAAAGTTTAATCTACTGCTTATAAGAACGATTTTATCCTTGCATTTTTTAAGTGAGGCGTTATCGGTGGTTCTAAGGTAGTAAAAGTTTGCTTTAACCGTTTTACTTGCCGAGCCGTTAAATGCTTTGCAAGGGATTTCCTTACCGTCTACCACAAGCCTTGCGGTATTTGTTTGGTACATAGTAATAGGAAAAGGCTCAATTCTAGCCTCAAGACCAAGCTCGGTGCAAAGGGCTTTTATGTATTCGGCTGAGCGAAGCTCCTCTTTAGTTCCGCCCATTCTAATGTAAGCGGTATCTGAAAGAATTTTATTAACCATTTTACAGTTCATTTTTAGCCACCTCGTAAGAAAAATTCTACTTGTATTTAATATAGCACAAAATCGGCAAAGCCGCAACACTTATTACCTATTACCTATTACTTATTACTTCCCAAAAATCCCGTATCAAACTTTATTTGAGGTAATAGTGAAGAGGTAAGAAGTAATAAGTAAAACTCCCGTCCACTTAAAGTGAACGGGAGTTTTTGGGAAGTTTGAACTTGATGACACGAATTATATGTGCCTGAAAACTGAGATTCTATAACTTTATAACATTTTATTCTGTTTTAACAGAATACCAATTTGTATCAATTTCTTCAATATCTATCCAATCTTCTGTACCTGTATATTTATCTTCATTGACATAATCTTTCCAATCGATTTGGTTGGTAACATACACATAACCTTTTGATTCACCTAAAATTCCACGCAATTCAAAGAAATATATTGCGCTTTGATTTTGAAACTCGACTATTAGACACTCTCCCGTATCTGAAAGGTTTTTAAATTCATCAGGTAAGGTAACTAAACCATTTTCCGCAATTTTAACACTTTTATCAAGTATTTGGTCAACAACTTTCTCTCTATCTTCCTTGCAGTCATCAAACGAAGAAACACCGCAAGCAGAAAGTGTAAAAATCAAAATTAAAGAAAGCAGCAAAATTATTATTTTCTTCATTTAATCACC
>JAZUAF010000020.1:0-35971 GCA_045637865.1 Christensenellaceae bacterium | reverse complement strand
CCGACTTACGATATCGTTTAGTACTACGGGTTTATTAGCAGGTGCTTCAGGTTGGTTACAAGCGGTTAAACCCATACATGCGCCTACACATAGAATTAAGGTTAAAATAAGTGTTAAAAGTTTTTTCATTGTTGTGTTCTCCTTTTTATTTTACAACTATAATTTTTTTCTCTTTTCTACTTCATCACTTTACTTTGGTGAAGTAAGTATCTATATTATACTTCATCACTTTAATTTTGTAAAGTGTTTTTCACTACTTTTTTAAAAATTTTTTAAATTTTTTTTATTTTTTTTGTTTTCGCTGATTTTTCTAAACATTATATATATAAGGTAAAAAAATTTTGGTATAAAAAGTTTTATTTGGGGTACAATTTTCTTAAAAATACAAGTTTTAGGAGATTTTTATGAAACTAATTGATAGTCAAACCTACGTTAACCTAGCAAAAGCTTATGCTGGCGAGTGTCAAGCGAGAGCTCGTTATGAGTTTATCGAGTACGGAGCAAGAAAAGAGGGTTATGCTTGCCTTGCAGAGGTTATTGATAAAATTGTTTACAACGAGTTTAACCACGCTAGAATGTTTTACACTAAAATTCAAGACGCTTCTGATAAGCAAATTAAAAACATTGATATTTCTGCAGGATATCCATTTAAGCAAAAGTGGAATCTTTTAGAAAACTTAAAGCTTGCGGCAGAGGATGAAAAGAACGAAACACTCCTCTATCCCGAGTTTGCTAAAACTGCTAAGGAAGAGGGCTTTAAGGATATTGCTACATTATTTGAAAATATTGCAGAAATTGAAAACTGCCACAAAATGCTTTTTGAGGATTTGTACACCCAACTAAAAAATGGCACCTTATATAAAAAGAGCAAGCCCGTTAAGTGGAAATGCGCTGGCTGTGGATACGAGCACACCTCAAAAGAAGCCTTTGAAACCTGCCCTGTGTGTCAGGCAAAACAAGGCTTCGTTCATTTAATTTTAGCTGATAATTAAAAGGGTAAAACAGTTAATTTCGTCAGTAATTATATGATAAAACCTCGTCAATTCTTTTATGACGAGGTTTTGTTATTTTATACTTAATAAAACTTATATTTGAGTTACACTCTGGCTCTATCGTTCGCTCGGTATGCAAGGGGGAGAAAAGTTCTCTTCTTTTATAAAATTTTTCTACTTTTTTTCATCCTTTTTAATCTTTTGCTCAATTTCTCTTTCTAACTCTTCTAAAAACGTTTTCCCTCTTTTTATAGCGTAAAGCAGTATATCCACTTTTGTTACTTCCAGTTGTTCTATCATTATTTTTACTGGTCTACCCTTTGTCGAATACTCTGGTTCCCTTTCTCCATTT
The DNA here is from genome assembly GCA_045637865.1 of Christensenellaceae bacterium. Taxonomy (GTDB): domain Bacteria; phylum Bacillota; class Clostridia; order Christensenellales; family Borkfalkiaceae; genus UBA1259. Next base: position 34,627 of record JAZUAF010000020.1, on the reverse strand, counting down.
TGCACTTCTTTTATCTTTTTTATCAGCACTGCCTTTTTATACTTTGTTGGACATTTTACACCTATACTTTTAGCATATCTCCTCAAATCAGTTAAATACATTTCCCTATAATCCATAATTTTACCTCTCTTTTTTAACGATACATTCACAAGTGTTTTATCGTTTTGCCAGTTTATTGTCAACACATTCACAAGGTTGTCAATACATTCACAACATTTTTCACATACTGTTGCTACACTTTATGCATACATCGTTAAAAAGAAGATTATTATGAAACTAAATGAAGCAGTAAGGGAAAGAATTTTAGAGTTCTGCAAGGAAAGGAGTATTACACCAAACAAATTATGTACTATGTCAGGAGTAATTCAGTCTACAGTAAACAGTATTTTTTCAGGAAGAAGCAAAAATCCAAAACTTGCAACGATAGAATATTTGTGTCAAGGGTTAGGAATAAAACTTAAGGACTTTTTTGATAGCCCCCTGTTTGATAATATTGATGACTAAGTTATTTTTTTATACATAAAAAAAGAGCACACTAATTAACGTTTGCTCTTTTTTTGTTTATTTAGATACGCTCCACTCGGACACTTTGTGCCCTCAGTCGGTATGACAATGAGAGATGCTCTTTGGCTTTGCAATAAATTGCTACGCTCGATATGATAAAATAGTATAAATATTTAAATTATTTTAACTTTCAAACCTTTTTCAAGGGCGTAGTCCACGGTATATTTTGTGCCACCCTTTTCCTCCCTTAAATAGGCTAAAAGATAGCTACAATTATCCACCATAAACCTGTTTCTTGCAAACATACAATAAGGCGTATATTCTTTGGATAACACTAACCTTTCGTCTGCTGACTCAATCATTTTTTTATATTCTATTTTTTGCATTTCACTAAAGCTTTTATCCTGATTTTCACAAGGAATGCAGGCAATAATTCTTATATTATTTTCCTTTCTAATTTCTTCTAAAACTCTAAAGCAAAGCGAATCAAAACCTACAGCCATTCCCACAAGAAAGGTATCGTATCCGTCGTATATAGCCCCCTCGAATATTAATTTTAAGGTTTCCTTGCTAATGTCTTTTCCCATTTTTCTGTGGCCCGTTACCGCCATTGTATACTTTTTATTAATTACAACGCCAAAATCTTTTACAGTGGGCATTTCCTTTCTTTTCCTCTTCCTCTCGGGTACTTTTTATCAGTATGCTTTATCTTTTCAATATATATTATTCCACGTTTTGCTTCGTTAACAGTAAAATCTTCCACTTTATCTAGCTTTCCACCAAGTACCTCTATCGCGTTAGAAGCTTCTTCTAACTCCTCTCTATAATCACCCTTAAAGGATATAAACTTTCCACCGAGTTTAACAAAGGGAATACAATATTCAGCTAACGTGTTAAGCCTTGCAACAGCTCTTGCCGAAACAAAATCAAACTTTTCTCTATACTTTTCCTCTCTTGCAAGCTCTTCTGCCCTGCCGTTAACAACGAAAAAGTTATCAAGAGATAATCCACAACCAACAGCCCTTAAAAATTCACACTTTTTTCCCGTTGCCTCAAGGCAAGTAACTGTCAGTTCTTCATTGATAATTTTAAGTGGAATTGCAGGAAACCCTCCACCAGAACCAACGTCTAGAAGTGAACCTTTCAACTTATCCACCCTATAAATACTATCCACAAAGTGTTTAACTATTACTTCCTCCCTTTCAGTTATTGCAGTTAGATTAAACTTTTCGTTATACTCTACTAAAAGTTGATAGTATTTTTCAAACTTTTTTAGCTGTTTTTCAGTTAAATTTATTCCGTAAATTTCAAAAATCTCTTTCATGTTTTTATTATATCACACAACTTTCTTATTCTCAACTAATTTTTTTATCCACTAAAAACTTTACTTTTTTGTTAATAGTTTTTTTTCGCTATTTTTACTCTCTTTTTTTATCCTTTTCCCAATTTTTTTACAAAAATCTTATCCTTTTATTACTTGTCCACAAATTATATTTTTTTATAAACACTTATCTTAACAACCTTTGTGGAAATTTTTTTCTCTTTTTTTCTAACTTTTTTTATGATATCCACAAATTAACTCACCCTACTATATCTACTACAATTATTTTAATTTAAAATAAATAAAAAACAAACTAACAAATTCCCTTAACTCACCTCTTTGTTATTCTTTTTTCATTCAAAGAAAGCTAATAAAAAGAGTAAAAAATTAAACTTTCAAACACTTGATTTTTAACCTATTATATTATATAATATCTATATATATTTATATAATGAAAAACTGTGGCTAAATTTTAGAAAAAGAGGTAGAAAATGAAAGTTATTTGCGATGGATTAGACCTTTCCGATGGAGTGTTAAAGGTAAGTAAAGCGTTATCAGTAAAAAGTGCAAACCCCGTACTTGAAGGTATAAAGATGGTTGCTAAGGGAGATACGTTAACTCTCACTGCTACAGATAACGAGCTAACCATTGAAAAAACTATTAAGGCAGACGTTTTAATGGAGGGAGAAACGGTAGTTGTTGGTAAATACTTTGTTGATTTTACTAGAAAACTTGAAAAAGAGCAAGTAGAACTTTCACGCCTTTACGACGGTCAGCTTCAAATTAAATATTCTGACTCTGAATCGGAGCTTCAGGTTTTTTCTGCTGAAAGTTTTCCTATAATTAAAAGTGAAGAACAAGAGAATTATTTTGAAATTAAGCAAAAAGATTTTAAGACGTTAGTTGAGAGAATTACCTTAGCTTGTTCAACAGACGATTCTAGACCGATATTGAAAGGTTGCCTCTTTGAAATTAAAGGTGGCGTTTTAACAGGCGTTGCGCTAGACGGGTTCAGAATGAGCGTTGTTAAAAAGGAAGTTGAAGCTAGTGGAGATTTTTCTGCAATAATTCCCGCAAGAACCTTAAACGAAATAGTTAGACTTTTAGAAAAGGAAGAAAGTATAAAAGTTTATATACAAAAAAATTCACTATTAGTTGAATTTGATAACACTATTATTTATTCAAGACTTATTGAGGGAGAATTCGTTAAATATTCGCACATTCTTCCTACAAGCTTTGAAAACGTAGTTACCGTAAATAGGGACATGCTTCTTTCAAGTATTGAAAGGGCTTCAATAGTTGCAAAGAACGATAAATATAACGTTGTTCGCTTCGATATTAAAGAAAATACTATGAACGTTATTTCTAAATCGGAAGTTGGAAACGTTAACGAAGCAATTAATATTAACCTAAAGGGAAAAGATTTACTTATAGCTTTCAATGGAAAGTACCTTTTAGAATACCTTAAAACGGTGGATGAAGATTTTATAAACATCAATTTAAATTCACCAATAGACCCCTGTATTATATCACCGATAGCAAGTAACGAGTTTATGTACCTCATCTTACCCGTTAGAATTAGTGGTTAAGCGGTTAAAACGATTGACAAACGTTTAAAATATATATAAAATAGTAAAAGTAAAAAAGTTCAAAAACAATTAGGAGAAATAATATGAAACAGACTTATCAACCCAAAAAGAGACAGAGAAGTAAGGTACACGGATTTAGAAAAAGAATGCAGTCTAAAACCGGAAGAAACGTTTTAAAACGTAGAAGAAACAAGGGCCGTCATAAGCTCTCTGCTTAATTTTTCTAAATAGGAAGGTAAAAAATTATATGTTTTTACCCGAAAGATTAAAAAAAGAAAAAGATTTCGCAAGAGTTTTTAAAGACGGAAAAAGGCTTTACTCTAACACATTAACCCTCCTTTATATTCCTGCAAAGGAATTAAAGGTTGGTTTCGTGGTAGGAAAAAAACACGGTAAAGCTTTTATGAGAAATAGAATTAAAAGGCTTTTAAGGGAATCTTTCAGAAGTTTTACGCCTCAAATACGTCAAAACTTCTTTTTTGTTTTATTGCCAAAGGTACAAAAAGAGTATTCTTTAGAGGCGTTTAACAAAGATTTAGGATTTTTATTAAAGAAAGGTAATTTTTTTGATGCTGAAGAAAATTAGCATTCTTCTTATTAAATTTTATCAAAACCATATATCAGTAAAAAATTGCAGATATATTCCAAGTTGCTCGCAGTATACGCTAGAAGCAATATTAAAGCACGGTTTTTTTATGGGCTGGGCTTTAGGGATTTGGCGTATTTTAAGGTGTAATCCTTGGAGTAAGGGAGGTTTTGATAAAGTTCCCGATAAAAAAAGCCAATTAAAGTGGGTATATTAAAAAATGAACGTTATTAATTTTTCACTGCCTGTTCCCGGTAGTTTTTTAATTAAATTAATATTAGGACTAGTTACTGCAACCGGTAGCGTTGCCTTAGGTGTAATTCTTTTTACCGTTTTACTTAAGGTAATTACTTTGCCTTTTGATATAATTTCAAGAAAATCTATGCGCAAAAACTCCCTTTTAATGGAACAAATGCGCCCTGACCTTGAAAGGCTTCAAAAACAATATTCAAACAATAAAGAATTATATAACCAAAAAATGATGGCGCTTTATAAAAAGAACGGCTATTCAATGTGGGGCTCTTGTCTTCCTACTATTTTAACGCTTATTATTTTTATAGTTGCAATTAACGGTTTTACAGGTTATTCGCAATATCAAAACAGAGTTTACTTCTATGAAATGACTAAAGCGTATAATTCAGTTATTTACGAAGGCTTTGAAAAGGATGGCTCTATTATTGCTGTTGACGAAGAGGGTAATCTCAATATTAACGATAAAACACTTTATACAGAATTAAAAAATGAAATTAAGGAAGAGATTGCTCCCCTAAACGCTTCACATAAAATTTATAGTTTTCATAAACACGAAGATAAAGGAGTTATCATTACAACACAGAACGGATTTATTAGGTACACTGTAAGTAGTGATGAGGAAAAATTTGAACTTTTAAATGACAAACTTTTTACTGAAGAAGTTTACAACAAGAGTTCTGATAATTTTAAATTCGGTTTTGAGATTGATGATAAATACATTACCTTAAACCCCACGGAAAAAAAGATAGACTTTAACGTAAATGAACTTTATAAAGAAGCAACTAAAGATGGAGGAGACCACGCAGAAATTTCACTCGAGGGTTATGACCATAAAATTATAGTTGACTACTCAAACTACACCATAACCGTTTCAACAACAAACGGATACGTTAGCTATATATCAGGTTTTACTTTAGAGAATGGAGAAGTAACCGTTACAAAAGAAGAATATAAATTAATAACCGAAAATTTCTTTAACAATCAAAAAACTATAGAAAAAGAAAACGCTTCATTCTGCTATGGTATGGAAATTGACGGTGAATATATTAAAATAGCTGAAGATAAAAAGTCCATTCAAATTGACGTTGATAAGCTAAACAACGAAACTACTATTAAAAAACCCATAAACGGTGAAAAGGGAGATTTTGAAATTTTCTATGCCCTAACCGAAAAGGGCTATACCCTATTCACCACTAACGGATACATGCAATACTACAAAGAGGTTTCTGAAAACGCTATCTCTGACGACGCTTGGGATGGTGAAGTAAGTTACGGTGTTATAGAAAAAAATCTAACTGGTAGCTTAAAAACCGAGGCAAATAATAAGTTATTAAACGAAAATGGTCAAGCCTTTAATCCTGCAGAAGTAACTGCAGAAGATTTTATTAGAGATATTCAAAGTATAATGTCTGCAAAGACTTTCAGTGCAGACGGTTTCCTTTGGGTTAAGAACATTTGGGTAACGGACGGAGCGCATAAACACCCCATTCCTAATTACGAAGAGTTTAAGGCTACAGTTGCAGATACTTCAGGTTGTGGATGTTCTTGCTCTGCTGAAACTACTGCTCCCATTTCTGAGCAGGAATATAATCTTTTAACTGCTAAGCTAGTAGAAGAAAAAACTATGGCTAACGGCTTCTATATTCTCTGCATACTCTCTGCATTAATCTCTCTTGCTTCGCAGATAATAACCACAAGGTCACAAAAGGCTCAGCTTGAGCTTCAAACGGTTGACGGACAAGGTGCTTCTAGCCAAAAGATGATGACTTGGATGATGCCTATAATGATGGCGTTCTTCTCCTTTATGTATACTGCAGCCTTCTCAATCTATATTATTATTAACACGGCACTCAGTATAGTAACTACCGTTGTTATAAACAAGGTTGTAGAAAAGAAGTTCGGAGAAACAAAAAAGAGTACTAACGTTGTTAGAGGCAGGGTTTACGTTAAAAAAGAAGAACCCAAAGAGAACGAAAAAAATAAAAACAAAGCTAAGGCTAAAGTAAAGGAAGAAAAAAAGACTGAAGATACTGGCTTCCTTACAGGGTTATCCGATGGAAAACAGCCTACTAAAAAAGCAAAAAAGAAGAAATAATTTTTACCGTTAAACGGATGGAGGATAGAATGGAATTTACGGGTAAAACTGTCGCAGAGGCGATAGAAAAGGGGCTAACGGAACTCGGAATTGCCGAGGAGAAAGCCGAAGTTAAGATTATTGAGGAGCCAACAAAGGGTTTATTTGGTAGACTCAAGGGCAAAGCAGTTGTTGAAATTACCGAAAAGCTTAACGATTTAGAAAGAGCTGCTGACTTTTTGCAAAAGATTTTAGATTTAATGGATATCAATGCAAAGGTTAATGTAAAGGAAGAAGAGGAGAAGAAGGTTTTAGATTTAATTACCGATAAATCTTCTGCAGTTATCGGCTACAGGGGCGAAGTTTTGGACGCTATGCAGACTTTAGCCGGTGCAATGGCTAACCTCGGCAACGAAGAATACAAGAAAGTTTCAGTTGATTGCGAGGGATACAGAGAAAAGAGAGAGGAAACTCTTATTGCTCTTGCTCACAAGCTTGAGGATAAGGCAACTGAAATGAGAAGGGAAGTTCAGCTTGAACCGATGAGTCCCTTTGAGAGAAGAATTATTCACACGGCACTTGCAGACAGCAAGACGGTTACCACCAAGTCAGACGGAAAGGAGCCTAACCGTTTTGTAGTTATCGTTCCCTTTGATTTAGACGAAAACTCTACCCCCTACAATGCGGGAAGAAACAGAGACCAAGGTAGACGCGATAGAAATTCTAGGGGTAGACGTGAACAGGGTGACAGAAGAAATGATAGAAGAAACAGTGGAAGGAGACCTGCTTCTAGTGGTTCAAAATCATCTAAAAGCTCAATAAGTTCTTTCAGCTTTGGCACCTATCTTGGAAACAGCTTGAAGGATAAAGAGTAAATATTGTTTAGACTTTACAAAAGAAAAAATACAAAAGAGAAAAGCACGCTTATTATTTTTATAAAAAGCGTGCTTAAATTTTATAAAGCCCTTGTAAACGGAAGGAATTTTGGGTATAATATAATTAAGGAGAGATTATTATGTTACAATTAAACGATGTTAATTTTGAAAGTGAAGTTATTAACAGTGATTTGCCAGTGGTAGTGGACTTTTGGGCAACCTGGTGTGGACCCTGCAAAATGATTGCCCCCGAGCTTGAAGCATTCGCTAAAGAAAACGAGGGCAAAATAAAGGTTGCAAAAATAAATATTGACGATTACACCCCTATTGCACTTAAATACGGCATAGAGGTCATTCCTACCCTTTTATTGTTTAAGGGTGGCGAAATTGCTAAAAAAAGCGTCGGATATATTGACAAAAAGGAAATGGCTGAATTATTCTTGTAAAAAAAACCGACTTTAGTTAGAAGTCGGTTTTTTCTTATTTCCTTGGGTAGTTTCTTTGCCCCTTTTCATTTTATATAAACAAGGATTATTTTTTAATTTTGCCCTTTTCCACCGTTATTTTAGTAAACTCCTTATTCCTAAAGGTATATCTATCAAAAATAGCCGTGGTAAAGATGGTTTGTATATTTTCCACTGCAGAAACTAGGCGTTTTTGTCTTGCTTTATCTAGCTCTGAGAGTACGTCGTCTAAAATAAGCACGGGGTATTCGCCGAAGCGTGACTTAAATAATTCCGTTTCTGCAAGCTTAAGGGAAAGAGCAACTGTTCTTTGCTGACCTTGTGAGCCGAAAACTCTAACGTCCTCTCCGTTTAGGGTAAACTTTATATCGTCACGGTGGGGGCCTATCGAAGTGAAGCCAAGGCGTAAATCTTTTTCAAGCGCAGTTTTTAAGTCTTCTTTTATAGCAAAAGCAATTTCTTCTTCTGTGCCGGTATATCCGTCCTCCGTTTTCATAGAAAGCTCTTCTTTGCCACCGGTAAGGTACGCGTGCTTTTCTCCTGCAACAGGGGCTAGTTCAAATAAAAAATCATTGCGCATTTTTATTATTTTGCTTGCTTCTCTCGAAAGCTGAATATCCCAAATGGGCAACGTTTCGCGAACGATACTAACTTCTGGGTTTTTCAAGAGGTTATTTCTTTGCGATAGAATTTTATTGTATCTGGATAGGGAATAAAAGTACGTTTTACTCATTTGAGAGAGGGAAACGTTCATAAAACGGCGCCTATCTTCGGGGCTTTCTTGAACAAGCTTTAGCTCCTGTGGGTTGAAAAAAACGCTGTTGATATTTCCCAAAAATTCCCCTATCTTTAACACTTCAATACCGTTTACGAAAACTCGTTTTTTATCGTTTTTGTTAAAGATTATCCTTGAGGATACTTCCCCGTAAGAGGTGTTAGCAGTTGCAGAAATATCGGCAGATTCTTCGCCAAAGCGTATTACTTGCCTATCCTTGTTTGCCCTTGGCGAATAGCCTGTGCAAAGAAAAAAGATAGCCTCTGCCGCATTGGTTTTACCCTGCCCGTTGCTTCCAACAAGAATATTTATTCCGTCAGTAAAGGAAAACTCCTCCTCTTGGTAGTTACGGAAATTTTTTAAAAATAAACTTTTAACGCGCATAAAGAACTTTTTTCAAAAATTGTGTCATATTAGCTTTGACTTTTTCTAAAAATATTATATAATGTTTTACACTGAAAAGCAAATAATTTTTCTAGGTTACACACCAAAAAAGGATATATAAAAAATGGAATCTTACGAAATACTTTGGAAGACAACTCTTCCAGAATTAGAAAACACGGTTAGTTCAATTTCTATGGACACCTTTATTTCTAGACTAACCCCTGTAGATATTGTTGGAGAAAAGCTTGTGCTTATCACCTCTAACAACCTATTCGGCAAGGCAGTTAGCGAGAATATGAGTAATAAAATTAAAAGTGCACTCGCAAAAGTTAATAGCGAGGTTACCGACTTTTCGATAGTGGTTGCTGAAAGCAGAGAGGAGTACCTTGAATCTGTTGCAGAAGCAACTACTATAAAGTTTGATGAGTTCTGTTCACCGATAAAACCGGAATTTACCTTTGATTCATACATAGTTGGCCCCTCGAACGACTTTTTGTACGCTGCGGCAAAGGCTGTTGCTACTCAACCAGGTGAATCTTATAACCCACTTTTTGTTTACGGTGGCCCAGGTCTTGGCAAAACGCATATTCTTATGGCGATTGCTAACTACTTAAAAAAGAATAAACCAACCCTAAACGTTGTTTACGCCACTTGTGAAAAGTTTATGACACAGCTTTTAGAGAGCATTTCTAAAGGCAAGGGCGCAAACGCTGAGTTTAGAAGAAAATATCGCAACGTTGACGTGCTTTTGATTGACGACGTTCAATTCTTATCAAAAAGGCAGATAACTCAAGAGGAGTTTTTCCACACCTTTGACGAGCTCGTTAGCCAAAACAAGCAAATAGTTTTAACCTCCGATAGACCTCCAAAGGAAATTGAGGTGTTAGAGGAGAGACTTAGAACTCGTTTCGAGGGTGGCTTACTTGCAGACGTGCAACCCCCTACGCTTGAAACCCGTATCGCTATTCTCAGAAGAAAATCAGAAGAACAAAAATATCCACTCGATTATAAGGTTTTAGAGCATATTGCAGAGATGGATTCAGGAGACATCAGAATTTCCATTGGCAAACTAACAAAAGTTATATTCTTCTCTAAGCTTTACGAAAAGCCCATTACCCCAAGTCTTGTCGACGAGGCGTTGAGGGAATCGGCTGGAGAAAAGAAGGAGGAAATGCAGGCAGACGATATTATCAATTGCGTTAGCGAATTCTTTGGAATAAACAGAAACGAAATTCTCGGCAAGAGAAAAAATAAAGAGTTTGTCGAACCACGCCAAATTTGTATTTATCTTTTAACGGATATGATGAGCAGTTTGCCCCTCGACAAGGTTGGGCAAATTATGGGTGGAAGAGACCATTCTACCGTAATTTATTCTAGGGACAAGATTGCAGAACTTATTAAAACAGACAGGCAAATGGCAGTAAAAATTAATGATATGAAAAAGAGACTGCTTAAACAATAATTATGACGGAATTTTTGGAAGGACAATTTGATGCTGTAGTAATCGGTGCAGGACACGCCGGTTGCGAAGCGGCACTAGCCCTAGCTAGAACAGGGCAAAAAACGGCTATACTAACTATGAATTTAGACAGTATAGCTTTTATGGCGTGCAATCCTTCCATAGGTGGTACCTCTAAAGGTCAAATTGTAAGGGAAATTGACGCTCTCGGAGGCGAGATGGGTGTAAATGCCGACAAGGCGCTTCTCCAAATTCGTATGCTTAACCGAGGAAAGGGTGCGGCAGTTCAGTCACTTCGTGGGCAAGAGGATAAGAATCTCTACCACCGACTTATGAAAAAAACCTTGGAAAACACTAAAAATCTTAAAATTTTACAGGGCGAAGCCGTGGAAATTTTAACTGATGGTGTTTCCGTTACGGGTGTTAAAACTTCCTATGGTGGGATATTAGAGTGCAAGGCAGTAGTTCTTGCAACGGGCGTTTATCTTAACGGTAGCGTTATTGCAGGCGAGTGGAGGCAAAACTCCGGTCCCTCCGGTTTTCAGGCGGCAAACGAGCTTACTGTGAATCTCATAAATTTAGGCTTTTCAGTGAGGAGATTCAAAACGGGTACCCCTGCTAGGATTGACGCTAAGACGGTGGATTTTTCTTGTTTAGAAATTCAAGAGGGAGAAACGGATATCTATCCTTTTTCCCTTTTAACTGACGGTGTTCCTAAGGTTCAACGCCCCTGCTATTTAACTTACACCAATGAAAAAACGCACGAAATAATTTTAGCGAATTTACACCGTTCCCCCCTATACTCTGGGAAAATTGAGGGAACGGGTCCGAGATACTGCCCTTCTATTGAAGATAAGGTAGTTAGGTTTGCAGATAAGGACCGTCATCAACTCTTTTTGGAGCCCGAGGGGGCTGACACCGATGAAATTTATGTTCAAGGCATGTCCTCTTCCCTGCCACAAGACGTGCAGAGGGCTATGTATCGCACCGTTAAAGGCTTAGAAAATTGCGAGATTATGCGCTATGCCTACGCTATTGAGTACGACGCGATTGATTCACTTGACCTATTGCCAACCTTAGAATATAAAAAGATTAAAAACCTTTTCACGGCAGGGCAAATTAACGGAACAAGTGGCTACGAAGAGGCTGCAGCTCAAGGTTTAATTGCAGGGCTTAACGCTTCTCTAAAACTTAGAGGCGAAGAGCAGATTGTTTTAGGCAGAAACGAAGCATATATCGGTGTGCTTATCGACGACCTTGTGACAAAGGGCACTAACGAGCCGTACAGAATGATGACCTCTCGTGCAGAATACCGTATTATTTTAAGGCAAGATAACCCCGACTTCCGTTTGACAGAAATTGGTAGAAGAGCAGGGCTTGTCGACGACGTTAGATATTCTAAATATTTAGAGAGAAAAGCACAATACGAAAAAGCTTTAGAGCAACTTAAAATTTTCATTAAGCCATCCGAAGCGCTTCCCATCTTAGAGCGTTACGGCTATACTAAGCCAGACAAGGCGCTCTCAGTCTCCGATTTTGTTAAAAGGGGTATTCCTCTAGAGGAAATTGCAAAAGAGTTTAACCTTCTCGAAGGGATAAGCAAGGAAATAATTTCCATAGTGGAAACGGACGCAAAGTATGAGGGATATCTACAAAAGGGTCTTGACCAAATTGAAAAAGCTAAAAAGCTCGAGGAAAAGATTCTTCCCACCGACATAGATTATTCTAGCATTAAGGGACTAAGAATTGAAGCTAGGCAAAAGCTTGATAAAATTCGACCCATATCTCTAGGTCAAGCAGGCAGAATATCGGGTGTTTCCCCTGCAGACATTGCAGTTTTAATGGTTTATCTTAAAAAATAAAAAACAATCGAAAAATTTTTCGATTGTTTTTGTTTATAAATTTGCTTTTAAGAACGGTCGATAAGCCGAATTCTGTCGTGTACGGTCATTTATCTAGCGATACCGTCTCCGATATCGTCAAGCGATATTTTATTAGACTCCGTTAGGTGAAACTCCCTAGATGACGGAGCCTGTCAATCTTGCTTCAGGTGGGGTTTACACTGCCTCCCCCGTTACCGTTGGAGCGGTGTGCTCTTACCACGCCTTTTCACCCTTACCGAATTATCGGCGGTTATTTTCTGTTGCACTTTCCTTAAGGTCACCCTCACCGGGATTTCTCCGGCACCCTGTTTCTAAAAAGTTCGGACTTTCCTCATTGGTGGTTTCTCTCCACCCCCGCGACCGTATAACCGTCTTAAAAGCAAGGGTATTATATACCACTAGAATAAAATTGTCAAGCAAATATTTGCAAAGCAAAAAGACCCTTCTGTTAATAATAACTTCCAGGTCTTTTCTCTTTTAAAGGTTTTAAATCTCGGTTTTTACTACCTAACTTGACTTTGTGTTTCTATCTTTTATTGAAATTATAGCTTATTCTTAATATGTTTTAAGCTGTATTACTATTTTTTCGTTATTTGTAAAGACGTTTCACAGGTCATCGGCATCTTGAACGGGTTTTTCGTAAATATCTTTACACACGCCCGTGTACGAACCGAACGGGTCAAAACTTGTAGAACTAAATTCGCTATCTATTGATTTAGAGTTATTTACAGTTCTTAGTAGTCTTGCTTTCCGTAGTCTTTTTACTGGCAGTACCTTTCTTCTTGTTCTGTTCCTTCATGATTTCCCCCCTTCGTTATTTATAGTGTGTAGGACGGTGGAAATTATGCAGTTTCAAAAAGGAAATTTATTCCTTTGTAGAACGGGGGAGCAGTTAGCTTTTTTTGTACCAAGAAGAGGTTTTATATAGATTGCTATTAATTTAGCGAAAAGGAGATAAGCCATCGCTTATCTCCTTTTTATCTATATTTATTTAGTTGTGGCTTACCGTCACTACCGTATAAGGTATCTTTTTGATTACTAAACCTGCTTTTTATCGCCTATTCCTACCTAACGGACTCTTTAGGGTAAGCAAATTGACTGTTGATTGGTCTATACCCCCTTTTTAGATTTTAAGTTTGAATTGTACATTGGTCCACCCTCCTAAGAGCTTATTTTTTTGTGCATCTCCTTATTCTGCACATCGGACCGTCCTCCTTTTTGTTTAAGGAATTTATTTAAGGTATCTTCTTATCTTCACCTATATTTTAAAATACGAAGCCTTTCTTGTCAATAGTTTTTGATAAAATTTTCTCAACAAAATTTTTAAAAAACCCCTTGAAAACACTGATGATTTATGATATAATAAAACTGTTGGGGGATAAACTTTATCCCCTTTTCATTTTTAAAAATCTCTTTAATCATTAGAAAAATACTAACAAAAAAGGCAATCAACGATTGCCTTTAGTTTTTATCTAACGCCAATTCTCGTGGCTTTTGCTTTTCCAGAGAGAATATCCTCAATAGAATACTTTGAATTTGCGATAATAACCGTCGTGCCATTTTTAACGGCGTCCTTAACGTATTCAAGCTTAGCTCTTGCACCGTTTGCCCCTGCACGTGAAGCCCCTTTACAATAATTCTCACATTCGGTAATATTGTCTAAAACCTCGTAGACGCTCGCTCCACCGATTTCATTAATTAGGGTGTCGGGGTTTTTGCTGTCCTTATAAATTCCGTCTGCACTGGTTAAAATCAAAAGAGTTTTTGCTTTAACTAGGCAAGCAATTTGCGAAGCCGTTTCGTCGTTATCAACACATTCTACAACCTTGTCGTGGTCACTTTTTAACGATTGAATCTCTAGTCGCCTATTTTCTTCAATGCTAACTGCATCGTTATAATTTACGATAGGTATTGCGTTTTGGTTTTTACAACGAAGAAGCATATTTTTTAGGTGTTCCCTCTTTACCTCGTCGTTAAAATGTTGGTGTTCGATAAGCACTTGACGAATGGAATACTTTGGGTCGACAAACTGGCGATAGGTAGACATAAGTATGGACTGACCTTGTGCAGCATAGTCGGTTTTTATCTCTTCTTTATCTCCGATTAGCTCGGTGCCCGTTCTTTGAATATAATCTAGCCTGCCTGTTTCCACTGCTCCACTGGTTACCCAAACGTAACCAGGCTTCAATTCTCTTGAAAGCCTTGCGATAAGCGTATAGTCAAGTGTGCCATTTTCTTTGTTTATTAGCGCCATCGAACCGATTTTGCCTACTAATTCAACGTCAAACATATTTTTACCCTTGTGTTTTATTTTACCAAATTGTGTATTGCTTTTTTATAAACTTCGTAGCTTTTTTTGAGATGCTCTATAGAAATCCCCTCGTTTGCTTCGTGACAACCACGTGTTCCCGTATCAGAGCCGAAGCCGAAGCCACAGCCCACCTCAAACACCCTTGCAAAAGTTGAACCCCTTTGTGGAACGGGTTTGGTGTTTTCTCCAGTAACTTCGTTGTAAGCTGTGTTAAGAGCCTGAACGAGCCAGCCGTTTTTATCAGCCATAAATGGCTTGTGCCTTTCTATAAAGACAGAGGGTAGTGGAATTTTATCGAGACAGGGCTTAAGCTCGTCAATGGTTATGGGAGCAGGAACTCTCACGTCGCACGCGAGAAGTAAGTTGCCGTTCTCTTCTATTATTAGGTTTGGAGAAATGGTTGTTTCGCCTTGCTCGTTGGCAAAGCTTGATAAACCAATTCCGTCCTTAAACAAAAGGTCTGCAATCCCATTTAGTTTTTCGCCCATCTCCTCAATATATTTTAATATGGGATAGAGTGCGTTTTTGCCCTTTTCGGGATAGGAGCCGTGGGCAGAAAGTCCATAGCTTTCAATAACGCCACCTTCTTTAAGCGTAAGTCCATATTTTTTTATAAGCTCTAGGTCGATAGCTTCCCTGTCAGCTGTAACCTTTGCAAAATCGCATACGGCGTTTATTACCGAGCCACCTTTAAGGTCCTTAAATTTTTCTAGTTTCGGCAAAGTTATCTTTAGGTGGTAAATGCCTTTCTCGGCATAGCAAACGGGGAAATTACTATCGGGCGAAAAGCCGTGTTTTGGGAAGGTGGTTTTGGTTTTTATATACTCGATATCCTTCCACCCAGATTCCTCGTTACAGCCAACGATAAAACGCACCTTTCTGTTAAATGAAACGCCCTCATCTTTTAATTCCTTTAAGGCGTACAAACAAAGCAAGCAAGGAGTTTTATCATCCTCTGTCCCCCTGCCGATGAGCCAGCCGTCAACCTCTGTTAGCGTGAACGGGTCAGACTTCCAGCCAAGACCAACGGGAACAACATCTAAATGCCCAACGATTCCTACTTCTTCTCCTTTTCCGTACACAAGTTCTCCACCGTAGTTATCGTAATTTATCGTTTGGAAGCCAAAGTCCTCGGCTTTTTTTAGAAAGAATTCTAATGCTTTTCTATTTTCTTCGCCAAAAGGAGCGTTTTCTTTCGCCTCCCCCTGTATGCTTTTGAAGGATATTATCGTTTTTAAGTCTTTTATAAATTCAGAATAATTCATTACTATCTCCAAAAAGGCGTTTACCTACACAATATTATAATCTTTTTTACAAGCTTTTGCAATCTTTTTGCTTAAATTATCACTTCAACTCCAAAAAGTCTACAAAATATTTTCAAAGCTTTGCTGTTTTCGGCAAAATATGTTAAAATATTTTTTATGAAAGATAATAAGCTTCATTCGGGGCACCGAGAACGACTAATGCAGAAATTTAATAAAAACTCTGACATGCTTAATGATCACGAACTTTTGGAAGCACTATTGTATATGATGCTTCCGAGGATAGATACTAATCCCATTGCGCATAGACTTTTAAGGTTGTTTGGGTCGCTTGAGGCTGTGTTCACTGCACCACTAACCGAGCTTTGCACAGTGGAAGGTATTGGAGAGTCGGTTGCCAGTAAAATTCAGCTAATTGGCAAAACATATGAGCGAATTTATAAATCAAGAAACAAGAAGATGAAAATTTCTTCAGTTTCTGACCTTGCAGAATTTGTTTGCGCAGAGTTTTATAACCTCAAGAAGGAACGTTGTGAGATATTCTTGCTTAATGCTAGATATAAGGTTTTGCATTCGCTACCGTATAGTGGAGATGAGTTTGACAGAGTAAATGCTGAGCCAAAAGAGGTTTTAACTGCAATCGGAGTGCACAAGCCTAAATATTTATTGATAGCACATAATCACCCGAGTGGCTCGCTTTTGCCAAGCGTTGCCGACGATTATACAACGGCAAACCTCATAAAGCTCTGCGAACTACTTGGTGTTGAAGTGGTTGACCACGTTATCGTTGCTGATGGTGATTATTATAGTTATTCTGCCTCTGGGCATTTGGAAGAAGTTAAAAGAAACCCTAGCTTTTTCAAAATGAGAGCAACGGGAAAGCCGTATTAGTATTTAACAATTAAATAAGAAAAACCCTTTTAATAGCGTATGATTTTAACAAATACGGCTTTTCTTAATGAAGAAAAGCCAAACTGATTTTTAATTTAAAGTAGAACCCCACCGTATGAATAACGGTGGGGTTAGCTATTATATTGGGAGAGAGATTGCTATTCCCCTTGCAATTTGCTCTGCCATGCCGTATATGAGGTTTAGCCTCGTTAGATTAAAAAGCTTGTTGTTTCCTGGGCTTTTTTCTGCCACTATTCCGATTATAGATAAATCTCCTACCACTTTGAGATTCTTTCCTACGCCAAGCCCTGGTTTTATGCCCTTTTTTAGAACGCGTATAATTCCAACATCGTCCATACTCCCAACGGCTGCGTCAATTGCGATTACAGGTGAGTTTGGATGAGTCTCTCTTAAATATTCTTTGGCATAGTTTACTTCCTTTGCCGTAATCGGAAAGGATAAGTTCCCGTAAACGTATGCCGGCACGTTTTTCTTTATTAAGAGCGTTCCGATTAACGGGCCAAGGCTATCGCTTAACACCAAATCGCTACCTATACATAAAATTACAGGTGGAAACTTGTTTTTTCTTAGCTCCACAAGCGCCTTCGCTATCCCCTCGTGTGCAAATTCGTTAAAGGTGCTGAACGAATAACTACTGTTTTCCATAACTCTTCTCTCCCGCTATTATCAACAAAGTTTTTATGAATTATAGCCAGGTGACAAAATTTTATACCCATTTTTGACTAAAGGCTTGCTAGTGAGCCGATAAAGTGTTATAATCAAACTTGTAGAATAGCTTAAGGAGAAAGCATGAATTTATTAGCTTCTTTGGCAGGCGTGATAATCGTTGAAGTTCTAATCGTCGTCGTCATCGGCGTGTTTTGCTTCTTTGGTTGCAAAAACGGGTTTATTAAATCGCTTATTTCCACGTTCGGTTCACTTTTTGCGATAATTATTGCCGTCTTGCTCTGCACTGCCGTTTCTTCCTTTCTGGAAACTAAGTTTAATCTTATGTCCTCTATCTCTAACGGAGTAAGTGGTGTGCTCGTTCGTATGTTCGGTGAGGATATTATGCTCACCTCACTTAGGGAGGCGAGCGAAGCTTCGCTTATCGACTCAAACCTTAGCACTTGGATTATCAAAATTGTTCTAGACGTTAAGGGCGCAGGCGATATTCCTCTTGATTATACAGTTAGCGATATAGTTTCACCAGTCTTTGGATACTACATTACTTGTACAATTTCCGTTATTGGTATTTTTATAATTGCGAGAATTGCCCTCTTTTTAGTTGGAGAAATCGTTAAAGATTCTCACGAATGTGCGATTGTCGGTGTTCCAGACAAGCTCCTAGGTTTGCTTTTCGGTCTTATAAAAGGTATAATTGTCGTTCAAATTGCTTTTTTAATTATAAGAGTTATCCCTCTTGGCTTGTTCCAGCAAATTATGCACGTTGTTGACCAATCTGCTATTGCTAAATTTATTAATAATACCAACCTGTTTGCACTTATACTTGAGCTTGTGTCCAGGGTTAATCTTGTTGAACTTGTTAAAGCAACCATTATTAAATAAACCCTACTTGATAATTATAAAGGTATAATTAAACTATTGTTTATAGTCTTGCTTGATTTTGCTCCACCAATTTTGGTGGAGTTTTTATTATGCAGTTTTTATAACAAAGTACTATGTAAATGGATGATTAAAAGCAACTTGTAACAAGTTTTATAGTGTTTAGCGCCTAAACAAATCTTTAGCGCCTTTTACTAAAATTTAAAAAAAAGGGGTTAACGCTTGAAAGAAAAACGGTTAAGTGCCTATAATTCTATTTTCCCATTTGTCCTAGATATAAAACAAATTGCTTGCGACTAGTTTATCGTTTATTGAAGCCAAGTATATTAGTTCAACCATTGCCTAAACGTTGGCTAAGCCCGTTTTTAGTTTAAGTCAATCATTTAGAATGTGTCCTAAGATAATTTTTTTTGAATGCCTTTTCCTTTATTTATATGTTTCATTTATTTTATTCGTTTATTTTTATAATAGTGCAATCAAGTCAAAACATTACAACAAGATGCGCATCATAATATTTTTTGCAACAACGCTTTAGGACTATAGATATGGTTCCTATTTTTAAGCTTACACATATATTTACAATTTAAATACATTAAAAGCATTATATGTCTGAGTATGCTATTTACTAGGTTAAGCTGAGTTAAAATAAATATAATTAGCACGCATATAGCGTGAATTGTTTCATGTGAAACTTTTTGTGTACGCAGGACTTTATAATAAACAAAATAGTCAAAAAAGTATAGAAACAATAAAAAATACAAATTTTAAATAAAGCGCATTAAATTTTTATCTAAAAATCAACCAAAAACGAGCAGAAAATTCTTATAAAAATCCTCTACATGTTAAAAACCCATGTTTCACGTTAAACAATTTAAAAAAATAAATGTTTCATGTTAAACAATTTTATTAAAACATACAACAACTACTGTTGTTAAAAACGGATATAGCGCACGACAAAATATTGCTTTTTACAAAAGAAAAAATTTGTAAAAATTGATGGTAAAAACAAAGTCTATTCTGTCTCACGGGCTTAAAATGACAATTTTTATAAGCCTATTTGCGAACAAAAAAGGTTCGATTGCAAAATAAAGCCTGTTTTTGAGGTGGTGTAGTTTTGGGTCTGTGTAATTGAGTGGGTGTTAAGTGTGGGTTTTGAGCTTTTTGGTTGTATTTAAAATGATGTGTTTAATTAACGACCGAGACAACATAGTAGATGTAATCATTGCGTTGCATTATAAACGCATATATATTATATATTAAAACAATAGCGCGTTAAGCTGAAGTGCTGTTTGCGACGGAATTTTTGCACTTTTTTGGTGTGGATTGTTGGATTATCTTTGTTTGCTACTTTATAATAAACATTGGCTAAGCAGGTGTGGTGTTTGGGGCAAGAGTCTAGTTGCTGACTTGTGGGGAGTGAGCTTTGTATAAATTATAGGCTTTCGAGCACAGAGTAGTATTGTTGTTTTTAATTATTAAATCAAATTAGGTTAAGGGCTGTTTGTTAGTTTTTAAATATTCAAATGGTGGGTGATTTCGTTTTGTTCGCTTTAATTCTAAAGTGGGTCTAGTTAGTTTTGAATAAGTAGCACGCTTAATAGATGTTTTATAAAGTTGAAAGCTTAAATTTGCTTGTGAATGGAGATTGTAGGTTTTAATTAATTCTATTTTTTATAATACGCAGAATGTGCTTTTTGTTTATAGATAATGAAGCGCTATTTGATAAACAAATAGTGTCCTGCAATGGCGCATAGAAAAAAGTTTGGCGCTATACAAATAAAAAATTTATTAAAAATTTGGATTTAATCGTTGTATTTTTCTTTACAATAATGTATAATAAATATATATAATGAAATAAAGCGTTTTTCAAGGTTTATTTAACTGTTTTAGGGTATACTTGAATTAACGAAATATAAGGAGTACTAGTTTTGAACAAATCAAAAACCAAATGGATATGGATAGTAATTGCAGTTATTGTCGCTTTTCTTGCAATTTCTTCCATAAACAGTTTCTTAAACAAAAGACAAGAAGTTGATTACTATGAATTTGAAAAAGTTGTATATGCGCTTGATGGTGGCATTGAGAAAAGCGAACTTGACAATGTTCCCATTATTAAAAATTCACTTATTGTGTCGGGCATATATGATTCTGCAACTAGCTTTGAACTTGCAGACGTTGTATTTGACCATTACGTTATTACGTTTAGTTTGAAGGTTTCCACGGCGCAAGCAAATTATGTGCTTCCTTTTTCAACAGTCTTTGGCAGAGACTCTGGAACAATCGAAGCATTACAATTTAGTCTAAGCAAAGCAAACGTATCGTACAGATGGACGGACCCGAACGAGGGCTCTATCTGGTCAACGATATTGCCGATACTAGGCTACGTGCTTGTTGCAGTTGTGTTTATCATAATAATAATGCAAACTCAGGGCGGAACTAAGGGGGCAATGTCCTTTGCTAAGACTAACGCAAGGGTTAATCAAAATCTCAAGGTTCGCTTTTCCGACGTTGCAGGGGCAGAAGAGGAAAAGGCTGAGCTTGCTGAAGTTGTAGATTTTCTTAAGAATCCCAAAAAATTCTCTGAGGTTGGCGCAAGAATTCCTAAGGGCGTACTATTAGTTGGCCCTCCCGGAACGGGTAAAACGCTTTTTGCAAAGGCTGTTGCAGGGGAGGCAGGCGTGCCCTTCTTCTCCATAAGTGGTTCGGACTTTGTAGAAATGTTCGTTGGTGTAGGCGCATCTAGGGTTAGAGACTTGTTTGATTCTGCAAAGAAGAACATGCCCTGTATAGTGTTTATTGACGAGATTGACGCAGTAGGTCGTCAGCGTGGAACAGGTATGGGTGGTGGACACGACGAGAGAGAGCAGACCCTAAATCAGTTGCTCGTTCAAATGGACGGCTTTGCGACCAACGACGGAATTATTGTTATGGCGGCAACCAACCGTGCAGATATTTTAGACCCAGCACTTCTCCGTCCCGGTAGATTTGATAGGCAAATTTACGTTAACGTTCCCGACGTTAAGGGTAGAGAGGCAATATTAAAAGTTCATTCTAGAAACAAACCTCTTGCTAAAGACGTTAATTTTAAGACGGTTGCCAGAATGACTAGTGGTTTTTCCGGTGCAGACCTAGAAAACCTATTAAACGAAGCAGCTATTCTCGCTGCTAGAGCAAACAGAAAATATATTACCAATAAAGACCTTTACGAGGGCATAAATAAGGTATTAATCGGACCACAAAAGAAATCCCGCCTTGTTACAGAAACTGATAAGCGTATTACGGCATATCACGAAGCAGGTCACGCAATCTTAGCTAAACTGCTTCCCAAGTGTGACCCAGTGCACGAGGTTTCGATTATTCCTAGAGGTCAGGCAGCAGGTTACACAATGACTAGACCTGAAACGGACGATAACCATATTACTAAGGCTAAACTTTTAGACGATATCGTTATGACGCTCGGTGGCAGAGTTGCCGAAGAGCTTATAATTAAGGATATATCTGCAGGTGCTTCAGGGGATATACAGGCTGTAAGTAAGAGAGCTAGAATGATGGTTACCGAGTGGGGCATGAGCGACAAGGTTGGTCCTATTTCATACGGTTCGGAAAGGGAAATCTTTATCGGCAGAGATATGGCTTCGCACGTTACCTATAGCGACAAGACGGCCGCTTTAATTGACGAAGAGGTTAAGAGTATCGTTGAGGAGGGGCTCAAAAAAGCGAGAAAACTTCTCGGCGAAAACAAAAAGCTTTTAGACAATATGGCAAGACTTTTGGTGGAGAGGGAAACTATCTTTTCCGAGGAAGTGGAAATGCTTATGGAGGGCAAGTCGGTTGAAGAGATTATGCAGTTTATGGATGAGAACGAGAGAACTCTTTCGGAAAATCCCTTTGAGAGAAGAGCTGCAAACCCTGTAATCGTTAAGGAGGAGCCCGAAACAAAAAAGGCAGAAGAGACAAAGGAACAAACGGAAAAAACTGAAGAAAAGGCAGAGGAGAATGCTCCCTCTTCAGAAAGTGGTGAAGAAAAGAGCGATTCCTTAGACGAAAACAAATAATTACTCCTAACAAAAACTAGAAAAGCAATAATACAAAAGGGGAAAAGTATGGCAAGAATAATAGCGTTTTCAAACCAAAAAGGTGGCGTAGGGAAGACCACCTCGTGCGTGAATCTTTCGGCGTATTTGGCGCAAAAGGGGTACAAGTGTTTGCTTGTAGATTTAGACCCACAAGGTAACGCGACGAGTGGCTTAGGGTTTTCTAAAAGCGAAGTAAAGAATTCCGTTTACAACGTTATGATTGATGACATGCCTATTGAAGAGGCTGTCGTTAAAACGTGTGTTGACGGGCTTGACCTTCTTCCGTCTAATATCGACCTTGCCGGTGCCGAGGTTGAGCTCGTGTACGTTAAGGATAGAGAAAAGGTATTAAAGAGGGTTTTGGAAAGGGCAAGAGGCTGTTATGATTTTATTACCATTGACTGTCCTCCCTCACTAGGACTTTTAACCATAAACGCGCTCGCAAGTGCAGACGCAGTTATCATTCCCATTCAAAGTGAATACTACGCTTTAGAGGGTTTATCTCAGCTTATGAACACCATTAAGCTAGTTGTTAAGCACCTCAACCCCGACCTCAAGATTGAGGGCGTTGTGCTCACAATGAATGATAACAGGGCAATAATCTCAAGGCAAATTTCCGAAGAGATTAGAAAGTTTTTTGGAAAACGCGTTTACGATACGGTTATTCCCAGAAACATTCGTTTATCGGAGGCGCCAAGTCACGGTGTTCCCATAATGCTTCACGATACTAAGTGCTCTGGTGCAAGGGCATATCTCGCCTTTACCGAGGAGTTTTTATCTAAGCAACCTAAGGGTGTAGTAAAAAAATAATCAAGCAAACGATATAATACAAAAACGGAGCAAAGGAAAATGAAAAACAATAGAGGTTTAGGAAAAGGTTTATCTGCATTGTTTTCCGAAACGGAAAGCGATTACGGAAGAAATTTGATTTTTGAAGAAAGTGAAGAACAGGGTGGACAAGGGGTAACTGAGGTGGAAATCGGTTCGGTTTTTGCTAACCCCGACCAGCCTAGAAAGGCGTTTGACCCGACTGCACTTCAAGAACTTGCAGATTCTATTGAAAAACACGGCGTGATTATGCCTATCATCGTAAACAGAAGTGGCGACAGGTATATGATTATTGCAGGTGAAAGAAGATACCGTGCAAGTAAGCTCGCAGGTTTATCAAAAATTCCCGTAATTATTAAGAACTACACTGAAAGACAGATTAAGGAAATTTCCTTGATTGAAAACTTGCAGAGGGAGGACTTAAACCCTATTGAAGCGGCAAACGCAATGAAATCGCTTATGAGCGACTACGGTTTAACGCAAGAGGACCTCGCTGACAGAATCGGTAAATCTCGCCCGTCAATCGCCAATACCCTAAGGCTATTGAGCCTCGCTCCCGAGGTTATGAAAATGGTGGAAAACGGCTCCCTTTCTGCAGGGCACGCAAGGGCAATTTTATCCGTTCCCGAAATGGACCAAAAGAAAATGGCAAATGCCGTTGTCAAAGAGGGGCTTTCCGTTAGGGAAGTTGAAAAGAAAGTTAAAGAATACTTTATGACGCCTGAAGAAAAGGCGAGAAAAAAGCAAAAGGCAGAGCTTTCGCTAGAATTAAAGGAGCTCGTGGCAGATATGCAGAGGGTTTTCGGCACGAAAATCAACGCCATCGGCAACGATAACAAGGGTAGAATTTATATTGATTATTACACGAGAGACGACCTTGATAGACTTTCGGATATAGTGGAATATTTGAAGAAGAAATAGAGGAAAAAGGCTCGCAGAAGCGAGCCTTTTTTTAAGGAAAGTTAAAATCATAAAACATTAGACATAATCTAAGAAAATAAATAGAGAAGAAAAGTATGCTAGAGTTTATACGGCTTAAGGAAAACGTTATAGATATTTCCGATTTTATGGAGAAATCGGAAATAGAGTTTTGCGATTATTCTATCGGAGCAAAATATATTTGGCGAGACGAGTTTATTATAGAGTACGCTATCTATAACGATACCTTGATAATGAAAGAGTCCTGCGAGGACTATTCTACCGGCTTTTATTACCCCATTGGAAAAGACGTTTGTGGGGCGCTCGATAAGATTGAAGAATACTGTATGAAAGAGGGGTGCCCGTTAGTTTTTTGTTGTATAGACAACGCAAAGGCTAGCGAACTCTTGGAGAGATATCCCTTTGCCAAGGTTATGAACGAGCGGGATTGGAGCGATTATATATACGATGCTGAAAAATTCAAAACCTATTCTGGGAAAAAACTATCTGGGCAAAGAAATCACGTTAACAAGTTCAAAAAGTTATACCCCGATTACCGTTTTTCCGTTGTTAACGAGCAAGATTTTAAGGATATTGAAATCTTTTTAGAAGAGTATGAAAGGACAACAGAATTTTCTTCCCCCTTGCAGGTTGCCGAGGATAGAAAACTGAGAGATTATATATTTAATATGCATAAGCTTGGTCAAGTCGGTGGCATTATTAGGGTGGGAGAAAAGGTGGTTAGCCTATCCGTTGGAGAAAGAGTAAAAGATACGCTCATCGTTCATATTGAAAAGGGGCTTCGCGAATATACAGGGGTTTATCCAACAATGGCTAGTGAGTTCGCTAAAGCTTTTGCAATTGGTGGCGTTAAGCTTATAAATCGTGAGGAAGACTGTGGCGATATGGGGCTTAGAATTTCAAAGCTTCAGTATCACCCCATAGAGGTCAAGGAGAAAAATAATATTGAAGTTCTAACGGCTTTTATAGGGATAGATAAAGAGGTGGAAATTCAAACGGAAAGGCTAACTTTAACGGAAATTAAGGAGCAGGATAAGCAAGCCTATAGGGACTTGTATCTAGACGAGGAACTCAACGCTTTCTGGGGATACGATTATAGAGAGGACTTAGGAGAAAACGAGCCTTCTGCCGAGTATTTTTATTCCTTTAATAAGGCTTTGAGAGAAAAAGGCGAGGAGCTTTCGTTAATGGTTAAAAGAGAGGGCGAGTTCGTTGGCGAGGTGGTGCTTCACGGCTTTGATTATCACGGAGGGGTAGAGGTCGGTTTTAGAATAGCTAAACCTCACCAAAAAAAGGGATATGCCCATGAGAGTGTTTCAGCATTAATAGAGTATGCAAAAACTAAGATAAAGGCTAGGGAAATTAAGGCTAAATGCTATAGGGAGAATTTGCCCTCTAAAAAGCTTTTAACTACTCTTGGCTTTAAGGAAAAAGCAAGGGACAAAAAATATTTTTATTTTACCTTAGCTTAAAATTTTGTTGCAAGATAAAGGCTATTTTTTGACAGAGGAGTTCACCCTCTTAACCAATTCGTCGTGCGAGCGCATTGTGGATAGCATTTTCTCTTGCAAAGGCACGCCTGAATGGGAGATTGAGGGGGCCCCCGTTGTGTTTTTTTGGTTTTGCCGAGCTACGCTTTGGTGCTCTTCCATAGGCTTTTCGGGAGAAAAGGGAGGGGTGCCCTTTTCCGGAGAATTTTGCTTGTAGAAATCAAAAAAAGAGTTTAAGAGCTTAAAAATACCGAATTTATCCAAAATTTATCACCTCAAAGAATAAAAAGAGCATAAAAAACAACTAAAATAATTGCAAAAGTCCGTTTTATGCGTTATAATATATATCTGTATAATTAAAATATATTCGGAAAACGTAAAAATGTTTACCGATAAGAAGTGGAGAATTTATGAAAAAACTTATTGCAAGCATTATCTCTATTACTCTCGTGGTAATTGCAATGTTCAGCTTAACTGCGTGTGGTGGCGAAAAGGAAACCACTACGCTTAAAACTCCCGGCAAAATTTTGAGCGTTGGTGGAGCTATTGCTGAAACGGAAAATTACCTTTATTTCGTTAACGGCGTTGGCGATAGTCTTGAAAATAACACTTGGGGCAAGCCAACTAAGGGTGCTCTTGTGGTCGTTGACAAATCAACTATCGGCACCGATTCAGTTAAAACGGAAATTGTAATTCCAAAGCTTATGGTTGCTTCCGATTACAATGCAGGTGTATATTTGTTTGAAGACGCTGAGAAAAACGCTTATATCTACTATGCAACGCCTTGTACGGAGAAAAACTCTTCTGGTAACGTTGCGTCTAACTATCTCACCTTCTTTAGGAGTAAGGTTGACGGAACGGGTACTGAGGAATTCTTTACCGTTAAAGGTCTAAACACCGAGTACAGAATTGCTAAAGGTGCAGACGGAAGCGTTTATATCGTTTACTTTGACGAGGATGCAAGCGAGCTTATAAGCTACAACACTGCAAATAAAACCAAAATCGTCGTTGCAAAGATTGACGATAAAAACAACGAAGTTGTAACTCTTACTGATAAGGAAACAACTGACAAAGAAACAACCTCGCTAAGCCTTTCAAAGTATGCGCTTTTAGACAACGGAAGCAGTGCTCAAGTAATTTATACTATGACTGCTTATGCAGAAAACTATTATGAAGAAAAGGCTAACGACGAGGGAGACGCATACGTAAGAGCTACAGAAAGCTATAACGTTCTCTGCTCCTACACCGTAGGTCAAGAAAAGGACGAGAGTGGAATTTACGGTGAAATTATTAAGAGTGGCCACGAAGAGGACAAGACTTATGACATTAGCCTTGTAGAGGACGGATACCTTTTCTATACCGAGACGGATATCGGTGGCAGTGCTACAACCTATGCAATCGACCTTTCCGACATCAGCAAGGAAGAGGAAATAAAGAATTCCAAATACATTGCAGATAACATCGTTATCGAAAGCCTTAATGAAGTTTACTATATCGATACTGATAAACTTGTAGTATATAAAACGACTTTAACTGGAAACGATACCACCGAAAAGAAAACGGTTATTAACGGAGACAAAGCTTCTACCCTTTTCTTCCTTCACGAAGATTATATGTATTACAACGCTAAATCGGGCAAGCTTGCTAGAATTAAGTTAGAATCCGGTGCAGAGGAAGAAATTGTTTCAAACGATATTATTTCCTCCACTTGGTACGACCCTGAAATTATTGAAATTAACGGAAAGGAATATATTTTCTACCTTGATTCTTCAACGGAAGGTGCTTCATATCTCAAGTACGTTAGCATTGATAACGACGCTGAGCTTGACTTTGGCGAGGACGAAGAGGAAGGAACTGATGACGATTTCTACACCTTACAAGGTCACGCATTCTTAGGGCTTATGACGGATAGAGACGCTGCAAATAAAGCTATCGCTGCTATCGAGGCTATTCCCACTACCGATATTGAATATGAAGTAGACGAGAATAATAAATTAACCTTTGCTTCGCTTGAAGAGGCTAAGGCAGAATACGAAAAGCTTTCCGAAGCGAGCAAAGAGCATGTTTCCGATAAACTCAAGACCAAGCTCAAAAACGTAGAAACGGCACAAATTCTTGCGGCTTACTACTACGAGCTTAGAGATTACAAGAATTACACGAAAATGTCAGAGGGCGAAAAGCAAGACTTTAAGCAGTCTTATGAGGAAGCAAAAGCTTACCGTCAAGAGCTTATTAAAGCAAAAGATTCGGTATATACGACCATTAGAGATTATCTTACCGACGACCTCAATCTTAACTGGCAGGAAGCTAGAAAGATTTTTGAAGAGACCGATAAATAATTAAAAAAATAAAGAGTGAGCAGGTTTTGTTCACTCTTTTTTGTAATTTTTTTGCAAATAAAATACACATTTGCCTTATTATATTATATAATGTTTTTAGCAAAGAAAAACGCAGAGGAAAGAAAATGGAATTTGTTTGGGGTGGAGATAGAGAACAAAAGTATTCTTTAAGGCGCTTTTATCTTAAACTTGAAAGGTCTTGCGAAAAGTTAACCCTTTGCGCAGTAGATTTCTATCGCGTATTTCTCGACGGAAGGTTTGTTTCCTACGGACCAGAGCGAACGGCTACAGGTTATTCGAGAAAGCGAAGCGTTTGCCTAGACGGAGCGAAAGAAATTATTATAGAAGTTGCAGGATACAACCATAACGCATACTGCTGTGATTATCAGCTTCCCTTTTTTGGTGCTGAAATTATCAATGGCGATAAAGTGGTTTACACCTCTAAGGACTTTTCTTGCTATACAAGTTTTTCTAAAAAGACGGACGTTTCAAGGTACAGTGGGCAAAGGACCGGTATTGAAGTTTACGACCTCACTGACGACAGAGTAGTCAAAGAGAAAATTTACGAAGTGAAAGCCCCCATAATTTTAGAGGAAATTGGGGATAGGTGCAAATACTTCCCTGCAAAGTTTAATAAAACTAGCGAGGGGGATTTTAAGGGGTTTGATAAAATAAGCCCTGCTTTTAGTGAAACTAACCCCCAAAATTTAGCTAGCGAAGAGGGGTTTTTAGTTCAGCGTGATTTTATAGATAAAACTAAAGATGGCTATCGCGAGATAAACTACTGCCTAAATAGAGAAAGAACGGGTTTTATCAAGCTGCAAATTTTAGCAAAAGAACAATCGGAAATTTTTATGGTTTTCGAGGAATATTTAGAAGATGGCAAGTGGCATTTCCGCCGTTCGGGCTGCAACGATTTAATCGCCCTAACCGTGCCTAAAGGGGAGAGGATTTTTCAGTCCTTTGAGCCTTATGCGTTTAAACACCTAAAGATAATTTATAAAGGGGAAGTGGAGTTTTCTCCCTCACTTATAACGCAGGAGAACGACTACACGGAATTTGTCTCTGTGGAGGCAGAGGGAAAGCTTGGCGAAGTATTTAACG
The DNA here is from genome assembly GCA_045637865.1 of Christensenellaceae bacterium. Classification (GTDB taxonomy): domain Bacteria; phylum Bacillota; class Clostridia; order Christensenellales; family Borkfalkiaceae; genus UBA1259. The sequence continues at coordinate 5,655 of JAZUAF010000020.1, read as the reverse complement.
CGGCAAGAAGCACCTTTTCTCAAAACGCTGTGGATATTTTTACCGATTGCCCGGGGAGAGAAAGAGCCGGCTGGCTTTGTGATTCCTTTTTTACGGCAAGGGCAGAAAGGCTTTTTACCGGCAAAAACGATATAGAGCGTGCCTTTTTAGAAAATATTATTATTTCCCAAACTCCCGAGCTTGATTATAGAATGATACCAAAGAGCTTTCCGTCAGAGAGCAACCCTAACCATTATATCCCTAATTGGGCAATGTGGTTTGTCATAGAACTTAAAGATTATCTTCTTCGCACGGGGGATAGAGAGCTTGTCGAAAGGGCAAAGAAAAGGGTTTATAACCTTATAAATTTCTTTGAAAAGTACTTTAACGAATACTCTCTTTTAGAAGATTTGGAAAGCTGGGTGTTTATAGAGTGGAGCGTTTGTAATAGACAAGCGTATACGCAAGGGGTAAATTTTCCCTCCAACATTTTATTTTCAGCTATGCTAGATGCCGTTGATTTTATGTACGGAGACGAAGCTTTAAGAAAAAGGGCAGAAAAAATACGCCAAAGCGTTATAGATTTATCCTTTGACGGTGAGTTTTTTGCAGAAAACGCAGTGAGGGTAAACGGAGAGCTTGTTCGTTGCAATGAGCATCTTTCTGAAACTTGCCAATACTACGCCCTATTCTTCGGGATGGATATGGGCGAAGCTTTCTCAAAAAAAATGATAGAAAAATTTGGACCTTTAAGGGAGGAGAGCGTTTTCCCAGAGGTTGGAAAAAGCAATATGTTTATTGGCAACTATTTGCGTTTTTACTACCTTGTGAGCGTGGGCGAAAGGGAAAGAGTTTTAACGGAGATGACGGAATATTTTTATTCTATGGCAGAAAAAACGGGAACTCTTTGGGAGCACGACCAGTCTAAGGCAAGCTGTAATCACGGCTTTGCATCGGTGGCGGCAGAGCTAATTCTTGCCTCTACGGTAGGCTATGAGGGTGTAGTTGACGGAAAGCCAGTTTTCACGATGCGTGACAAAGCAAAAGAATACGGCTTAAAAATAAAAGTAAAAGGAGAATAAAATAAAAAAGAGTAGGTGTTTTGCCTACTCTTTTTAAGACTTTTTGTATGGATTATTTTTGTTTGCAGTGGAAAACTATTCCTATGGTGCCCGGACCACAGTGAGAGCCGATTACAGGACCTATCTGCTGGAAGATAAAGTCTGCTTTTGGGAAAACTTCTTTAATCTTTTCAACAAAGAGCTTAGCATTTTCCTCAGCGTCTGCGTGAACGACTACTACCTTGTACTTTTCCACTTCGTCACCCTTAGTTTTCAAAAAGTTAACGAGGGTGGACAGGGCTTTCTTTACGCCTTTTTGCTTGTCGATGCTTAAAATTTTGCCCTCTTCGTTAAAGTGGAGAATGGGCTTTAAGCCGAGAAGCGTTCCAACAACCCTAGTTACGCCGGAAATCCTGCCACCTCTGTGTAGATATGTAAGGTCGTCCACCATAAAATAGGTCGCAGTGGAATCAATTATTCCCTTTAGATATTGGTCAAGCTCATCCATCGAAGCGCCCTCTTTATATTTAAGAGCACCGTAGTAGGTAACTATTCCACTACCCATACAGATAAGCTTGCTGTCGATATAGCGAATTTCCCTTTCGGGGTATTTTTCCTTTAACGCACTAATCGCCGCCTTCATTTGATTGAAGGTCCCACTCATTTGGTGGGAAAAGGTGATATAGTAAATATCCTCACCCCTAGCTAAAACAGGCTCAAAGTATTCGGTATAATCATATTCGTTAAGCGCCATGGTTTTTGGGGTGGCACCCTTCCTCATCTTGTCGAAAAACCCCTTAAAATCGTGTTTTTCGCCCATATCGTAGAAGTATTCCTCCCCATCGATTAGATAGGGCATTTTTATTACGTTTAAGCCAAGCTCTTTAACCGTTCTATAGTCCAGCTCGCAGTTAGAATCACAAAACAATTGATACATAATCTCTCCTCATGCCACGCGCGTGTTTATTTTTTCGGTGGCGCATCTGCCCTGCTTGCAGTGTAGAGTATAACTTTTTCTTATCTTTATTATATTATATCCAATAATCGTTTGTCAAGAACTAAGTTTACAGCTTTTACACCTTAAGGCATATTGAAAAAGCTTTTTTCAATTTGAGCTTGTTGTAAAAGAGGAAAAAGTTCTTAAAATTTATTTAAAATTCGTAAGGGAGGGGGTTTTTAATTGACAACTACTTGTTTAAGTGCTAGAATTAACGCATAATTTCGATGAACTGAACGGAATTTTTATTAAGACCGTTCAGGGAGAAACTCTGGAGAATCTCTTATCTAAGAGTGCCGAAGGTGCAAAGGGGCATTCCCCCTAATCTCTCAGGCAAAAGGACAGGGCAGATTTAATACTGTTTATTCTTTGTTTTTTAGGTTACTCTTTCATCGGAAAGAGTAATTTTTATTTTAAGGAGAAGTTATGGGCGCGTTTTTAGAAGGGCTACTTAATGTTTTTCAAACTATTAACCAGTATTTATCCAATTACGTGTTAATCGTTCTGCTAGTTGGTGTAGGCTTGTTCTACACCATTAAAACTCGCTTTGTGCAAGTGCGTTGCTTTGGCGAGGGATTTAGAAATCTCTTTGGCAAAAAAAGTGGCGACAGTAAAGAGAGGAGGGGTATGACCTCCTTTCAAGCATTTACTACAGCTGTTGCAGCGCAGGTTGGAACGGGCAATATAGTCGGTGCTTCAGGCGCCATTCTCGCAGGTGGACCGGGTGCAATTTTTTGGATGTGGATAATTGCCTTTCTAGGCATGGCTACCAATTATTCCGAAGCTGTTTTGGCTGTTAAAACGAGGGAAGCTTCCGAGGACGGTGGATATAATGGTGGACCCGTTTATTATATTAAACAGGCGTTCAAGGGAAAGTTTGGTAGAATTTTAGCTACGTTTTTTGCTTTTTCTGCCGTAATTGCGCTAGGTTTTGTCGGTTCAATGGTTCAGTCAAACTCCATAGCAAGCACGGTTAAGGAAGTAGCTACAGGTATTCCCACTTGGGTTATCGGTATAATTCTTGCAGTTTTAGCTGGTTTAATATTCTTCGGGGGCGTTAAAGTTCTTGCTCAGGTTACTGAAAAGATAGTGCCTGTTATGGCTATTATCTACCTTCTTGGTGGATTAATTATCATCTGCTGTAGAATTACTTTCTTGCCCGAAGCAATCGCTATGATTTTTAGGTTTGCATTTACGCCTCAGGCAATCATCGGTGGTGGTATAGGTTCAGCACTTAAAGAGGCAATAAGTCAGGGAGCAAAGAGGGGGCTTTTCTCTAACGAGGCAGGTATGGGGTCAACACCCCACGCTCACGCACAGGCAGAAGTTAGTTCGGCGCACGAGCAAGGTGTAACGGCTATGGTAAGCGTGTTCATCGACACTTTCGTTGTATTGACAGTGACGGCGCTTATCGTTATAATAACCCTCTATGCAGGAAAGGATGCTTTAATTTCTTCGCCCGAGGCACTCAACGCCGTAACCAGCACCGAGGGGGGAATAGATAAAACCAACCTTGTTAAAAATGCTGTTGCTTCCTTGTTTAATTTCTCCTCGACGGGAAAAACGGTCGGTGGCATTTTCGTTGCAGTCTGCTTGTTCTTCTTTGCTTTTTCCACAATTTTAAGCTGGAATTTGTTCGGCAAAATCAATTTCACCTACCTTTTCGGTAAAAAATCCACCTTTGTCTATGTGGTTATTGCAATTGTGTTCGTGTTCCTCGGTACGGTTTTTAAGAACGACTTAGTTTGGGAGCTTACCGATTTCTTTAATTACTTAATGGTACTGCCTAACGTTCTCGCTCTGTTTGTAATGGGAAAAACGGTAATTGGAGAGTTGAAAGCAAACGGAAAAAAGAAATCTGAAAAAGAGCCTAGCGAGCAAGTTGAAGAATCGCTAGAGTAAATATAGTAATCAACGTATTTTATACGGAGATACCTTCATAGGGGGCAAGCAAAAAAATTTTTTTGCTTGCCTTTACTTTTATTATGTTGTATAATATTCTTGCATTAGGAGTTAAGGAGGAAAACATGCAATCGCTAAAGGAATTATACAAAATCGGCAAAGGGCCGTCTAGCTCGCACACCATCGGCCCCGAAAAAATCTGCAAATTTATTAAGAATAAGTATCAAGAGGGGTACGAGTTTAAGGTTACCTTATTCGGTTCGCTAGCCCTAACTGGCGAGGGGCACGGCACGGATAGGGTGATTAGGGAAGTCTTAGGAGAAGTGGAAATTGTCTTCGATAGAGAAACGACTGTCTTGCCCCACCCCAACACTATGGATATAGAGGTTTTTAAGGAGGGAAAAAAAGAGGCTAAGGTTCGTGCCCTTTCCGTCGGTGGAGGAAGTGTTAAAATCGAGGGGGTAGAGTTTGTATCGCCTCCAGAAATATATAAGGAGAAGAATTTTAACGAGATTAAAGCGCTCGTAGAGGCTAAAGGTATCAAGTTATGTGATTATGCCTATATGCACGAACCTGATTTGCGTGAGTATTTGGCTGAAGTTTGGCAAGTTATGAAAGCCTGCGTTAAAAGAGGTTTATCTAGAGAAGGTGTGCTTCCCGGAGGACTTAATATTATAAAGAAGGCAAAGCATCTCTATTCGCAGGGTGGAGAGGGTGAGCTTGGTGAATTGAAAAGGAATAGGCTTATTTCCTCTTATGCGCTCGCAGTGGCAGAGGAAAATGCCGATAACGGCACTATCGTTACTGCACCCACGTGTGGGGCTTCCGGAGTTTTGCCTGCAGTTTTGTATTATTATAATGAGGACGTTGGGTTTGCAGACGAGAAAATTATTGATGCGCTTGCAACGGCAGGTGTTATCGGTAACGTCATTAAAACCAATGCGTCCATTAGTGGAGCAGAATGTGGATGTCAAGCAGAGATTGGGTCTGCGTGCTCAATGGCTTCAGCAGCTATATGTTCATTGTACGGGCTAACAGTCGACCAAATTGAATGCGCTTCAGAGGTGGCAATGGAGCACAACCTCGGGCTTACGTGTGACCCTGTTTGTGGCTTAGTACAGGTGCCATGTATCGAGAGAAACACTATGGCGGCGTTAAGGGCGATAAGTGCATTCGGTATTGCATACTACCTTGCCGATATGAGAAAAATGTCTTTTGACGCCATCGTTCAAACTATGTACGAAACGGGCAGAGACTTAAACAATAAGTATTTGGAAACTTCTACAGGTGGAATCGCCTCAAATTATGGCAAGAGATAGAAAACAAGGTTTAGGCTTTCCCGAAAAACATGGGGGAAAGCCTAAAACAAAAAAATTTTTAAAAAACGCTTAAATATGTTTGACAATATTTCCGTTTTTGGATATAATACATAGGCATTTAACGAAAAGTTAAATAATATGGCGGCGTAGCTTAGTTGGTTATAGCGGCCGGTTCATACCCGGCAGGTCGTTGGTTCGAATCTGACCGCCGCTACCAGTAAAAAATCGGCAGTCGCCGTAGATATAAAATTTAACCGGCCCCTTGGTCAAGCGGTTAAGACACCACCCTTTCACGGTGGTAACATGGGTTCGATTCCCGTAGGGGTCACCAAAATGAACAACAGTCAAAATTTGAACTATTGATGTCCAAATTATGGCTGTTTTTCTTTTGTATTTT
>JAZUAF010000019.1:0-55848 GCA_045637865.1 Christensenellaceae bacterium | reverse complement strand
TGCGACTCATTAACAAGCATAGAAATACCAAACAGCGTAACAAGTATAGGTGCTTATGCTTTTGATGGTTGCACATCACTTACAAGTATAGAAATACCAAATAGTGTAACAAGTATAGGTGGGGGTGCGTTCGCATATTGCACATCATTAACAAGTATAGAAATACCAAACAGCGTAACAAGTATAGGTGGAGATGCGTTCAGAGGTTGTAGTTTACTAACCATCTATTGTGAAGCAGGGAGTAAGCCTAGTGGTTGGTATAGTGGCTGGAACGATTATAATTGTCCTGTTGTTTGGGGATATAAAGGCAATTAATTAAATATAAAGTGAATAACTAAAAAAACGGCTTGATTAATTCAAGCCGTTTTTTAGTTGATGCCGTTTAGTAGAGGCAAACGGTCAAAACCATCAAGAATTTTAAATAAGTTATCCTCAGAATATTCAATTTCAGCTGAATAGCCTCTTGAAATCTCATAGAGCAAAGATAAATCTTTTTGCACATTTTTGCTATTATTATATATATTATGTATAGCAAGGGTGGAAAATAGGGAAAAAAGCGTTCTACTCTTTAAGTCTAGCACATCTACTGCGTTTATTAGGTGGCGATAGATAAAATATGCTATTAAATTAGTAAGCTCTTTTTCAATATCGCTATTTATATCTAGTGATAACTCCTTAAAACTATCACGATAGGGCGCCCAGTCTTTATCGAGAAGTTCCAAGTCCGTTAACGACAAGGGTTGAGAGAGAAAAGCCTTTTGTTCTACACCTATAAGTGATAAGATTTTCAATATCTTCTCTTTAAGTGTGCAAGATTGATAAATAATTTCTAAAACTTTTTCTCTAAATAGGATAATTTCCCTTTCAAATCCCTTAAGTTTTGAGATATTAGGTGGAGTGGCTGGGGCGATTTTGCCGTTAAACTCGAATAAAAGCCTTGCTCCCTCCTCGCAAGAAATTCCGATACCTACTTCTGAATATCCTTTAAAAGAGGTTATAAATTTCGGGTGAACTGTGCATACTTCTCCTAGATAATCTTTTCCGAGGTTAATTATAATATCGCAAAGATTATCTTTGTTTAAGAAAGCGCATCTGCCTTCTCTTAAACATAGGGAAGAGGAATTAAAGTCAACCCCGTCTTGTATCCTTTGTGAAAAATCACCCTTAATTTTTTTATATTTATGCAAGGTTTTTTTGTCAACGGCTACTTGCCAAAGGGCGCAACAGGTTTTTCTGCATTCACCCTTCCTGCAGACAAAACCGTTAAAGCAGTTTAATAAATTTTCCATAATGAGAAAATTTTATCACAAAAAATCTGAAAAAACAATAAAAAGGGTATGTACAAATCCTTTTTTTTATGATAAAATATCAACAGGAAATATTTAATTGGAGGTTTCTTATGGCTAAAAAAGACGATTACTTTGGTTTGGATTGGCTAGTTAGCGTAATTCTTGCTATCATTCCCGTAACCAGCTTGGTTTGTGGAGTTCTTACAAGGCTTTCAGAGGGTAAAATTGTAGCAGCGCTCCTTCGCATAGTGCTTGGGTGGAATATTATTTGGATTCTCGATATTTTCCTTATGATAACTACCAAAAGAATTTTAAGGATTATTAACGTCTAATTTAAACAAAAAACACGAAAAACCACAGTTTTCAGCTGTGGTTTTTCCTTTTCTTTATGCGAAAAACGAATAAAGACAAAAATTATTCAAACCACAAGATATTGTGTTTAAAATAAAAAAATTTTACAAAATATGGGATAAATGGGTTGACAAAAAAATATATAAATGGTATCATTAAAACACTAACGCAAAAGAAATAAGGAGAAGATTATGTTTCAGGTAAAAAAGAGAGACGGAAAAGTAGTAGAGTTTGATATGTCCAAGATTACAACTGCCCTTTCCAAAGCTTTCAACGCAAACGGCGTTGACTACACGGCAGATATTTTAAATATGCTCACCCTAAGGGTTGCGGCAAACTTTTCCGAAAAAATTAAAGACAATTTAATTACGGTAGAAGATATTCAAGACAGTGCCGAAGTAGTTTTAATTCAGGCAGGCTACGTTAACGTTGCTAAGAGCTATATTCTTTACCGTAAACAGAGAGAAAAGGTTAGAAATATCGGCAACACTATCGTTGACTATAAAAAGGTTGTTGATGATTACTTAAAAGTTGCCGATTGGCGTGTTAAGGAAAACTCCACCGTTACTTATTCCGTTGGTGGTCTTATTCTTTCTAACTCGGGCGCAGTTACTGCTAACTACTGGCTATCTGAAGTTTACGACGAAGAAATTGCAGAAGCTCATAGAAATGCTGACATTCATATTCACGACCTTTCTATGCTCACTGGTTACTGTGCAGGTTGGTCACTCCGTCAGCTCATTAAAGAGGGCTTAGGTGGTGTTCCTGGAAAAATTACTTCCTCTCCTGCAGGTCACTTATCCACGCTCTGCAACCAAATGGTAAACTTTCTCGGTATTATGCAGAACGAGTGGGCAGGTGCACAGGCTTTCTCCTCCTTCGATACTTATCTTGCGCCTTTCGTTAAGGTAGATAACCTTACTTATAAAGAAGTTAAACAGTGCATTCAGTCCTTCATTTACGGTGTAAACACACCATCTAGATGGGGTACTCAATCTCCATTTACAAACATTACTCTTGACTGGGTAGTTCCTAACGACCTTGCTGAAATGAACGCAATCGTTGGTGGAAAGGAAATGGACTTCAAGTATAAAGATTGTGTAGAAGAAATGAAGATGGTAAACAAAGCGTTTATCGAAATTATGATTGAGGGTGACGCTAACGGCAGAGGCTTCCAGTATCCAATTCCTACCTACTCTATCACTAGAGACTTCGACTGGTCGGAAACGGAGAACAACAAGCTATTGTTTGAAATGACTGCTAAATACGGAACTCCTTACTTCTCTAACTACATCAACTCTGATATGGAGCCCTCTGACGTTCGTTCTATGTGCTGTAGGTTAAGGCTTGATTTAAGAGAATTAAGAAAGAAATCGGGTGGTTTCTTCGGTTCGGGCGAAAGTACTGGTTCAGTTGGCGTTGTTACTATTAATATGCCTAGAATCGCATATCTCGCTAAAACCGAGGCAGAATTCTATGAAAGATTAAAACGTTTATTAGACGTTTCTGCAAGGTCTCTAAAGGTTAAGAGAGACACTATTTCCAAGCTTATGGAAGCAGGGCTCTATCCCTACACTAAGAGATATCTCGGAACCTTTAACAACCACTTCTCTACCATCGGCTTAGTTGGTATGAACGAAGCGTGCCTCAACGCTAAATGGATTGGTAAGGACTTAACGGAAAAAGAAGCACAGAACTTTACTAAGAACGTTCTCAACTTTATGAGAAACAAGCTTTCCGATTATCAGGAGCTTTATGGTGACCTCTATAACCTCGAGGCAACTCCTGCTGAATCTACTTCTTTCCGTCTTGCAAAGCACGATAAAAAGAGATATCCCGATATCATTACTGCATCCGATTCTTCTAACACGCCTTACTACACCAACAGCTCACACCTCCCCGTAGGCTACACCGAAGATATCTTCACTGCACTTGATATTCAAGACGAATTACAAACCTTATACACCTCTGGTACTGTATTCCACGCGTTCTTAGGGCAAAAGCTTCCCGATTGGAAGGCTGCTGCTAACCTCGTTAAAAAGATTGCGGAGAACTATAAGCTTCCTTACTACACCATGTCTCCAACCTATTCGGTATGTGCAGAACACGGTTATATTTCAGGCGAAGTTTATGAATGCCCCACCTGTGGAAAGGCAACTGAAGTTTACAGCCGTATAACCGGTTACTATCGTCCCGTACAGAACTGGAACGACGGTAAGAGGGCAGAGTTTGCTAACCGTAAGGTTTACGATATCGAAAATTCCAAGCTAACTGTTAAAGAGGGTTCTGCTTGCGAATGCAAGGATAACACCGTTAAGGTTGACGAAGTTTTAACAGGTCCCGTTCTCTTTACTAGAAATGGTTGCCCTAACTGCAAAACTAGCAAGATGATGTTAGATAAAGCAGGTATCATATACAACGTAATCAACGCAGAAGAAAATAAGGAAATTACCTTTAAATTCGGTGTTAAAAAGGCTCCAACCCTTTTAGTTCCCATCGAGGGAAAAATCGTTGCGTTTGATAACGCTTCAGAAATTAGAAAATACATTGAGAGTGTAAAATAATAATGTACGATATAATAGTTGTAGGCGCAGGCGCAGCAGGGATGACCTCTGCGCTCTACGCTTTAAGAAACAGTAAAACAGTTTTAGTTTTAGAGAGCGAAAGCCTCGGTGGGCAAATTGCCAATTCTCCTCGTTTAGAGAATTATCCATCCATTTTAGAAATTAGTGGCGAACAGTTTGCAGATAATCTATTTAACCAGATTATCGAGCACGGGGCAGACTTTGAAATTGAAAAAGTTGTTGCAATAGATAAGCTTGAAAACGGAACGTTCAACGTTAAAACGGAATATAACGAATATCAAGCAAAGAGCGTTATTATTGCTGCAGGCGTTAAGCACAAACATTTGAGAACTAGGTCCGAGCGTGACGATTTGGTTGGCAAGGGCGTATACTACTGCGCTATTTGTGACGGTGCGTTCTACAAAGATAGAGAGGTTGCCTTAATCGGTGACGCAAACACTGCGCTTCAATATGCTTTGCTTCTTTCTGGAATATGCAAGAAGGTATATATTTATACTCTCTTTGATAAGTTCTTTGCCGACAAGAGTTTAGTTAACGCAATGTTCAAAAAGGACAATATCGAGTGGAGACCTAATACTTCCGTTATTGATTACATAGGAGAGAACGAACTTACGGCAATCGTATATAAGGATAAGGACGGGGTGGAAAGAACCCACGAAATTCCTGCTGTTTTTGTTGCGATAGGGCAAGTTCCAGACAACAAGGCGTTTAGTAATCTCGTAGATATCGACGCTAACGGATACATTATTTCCGATGAAACGTGCAAAACTAAAACGGATGGTGTTTACGTTGCAGGCGATTGCAGAACTAAAGCCGTTCGCCAGGTGGTGACAGCCGTTGCAGACGGTGGCGTTGCCGCAACCAACGCTTGCGTGTATATCGAAAGCCTTGGAGAAATATAGGAAAATACCATAAAACCGTGTGATTTATTTACTCGGTTTTATTTTTTATCAAAATAAAAATTAATTTTAGGAAAATCTATTGACAAAGGTGATTTTATTATTTAAACTATCAGTGATTAGGCTAGGGAAGTCTGGCTTAAACATATTAATTAAAACATAAAAAGGGGAGATGAAATGTTGCCAACAACCAGAAAAGAAAGTGATTCCATTGGTACCTTAAACGTTCCTATAGAAGCGTATTATGGAGTTCAAACTTTAAGAGGATACGAAAACTTCCAGATTACGGGACAAAGGATGAACAAAACCTTTATAAAAAATATCGTGCTTATTAAAAAGGCTTGCGCAATAACAAATCTTTTTGCAGGCAATATTACCGAGGAGATGAAAAATGCCATCGTAACAGCTTGTGACGAGGCACTAGATGGTAAGTTTGACGCTGATTTTATTACCGACGCTATTCAAGGTGGTGCAGGAACAACCGTTAATATGAATGCTAACGAGGTGATTGCAAACAGGGCAACAGAGCTTCTGGGTGGAAAAAAGGGTGAATACATTTGCCACCCCAACGACCACGTTAATGCTTCTCAGTCCACTAACGACGTTATTCCCTCGGCTGGCAAATTAACCGTTATAGATTTATTTATAAAATTAAAGAAAAGCCTAGGTAAACTCATTGAATCGTTAGACAAAAAGGCAGAAGAGTTTAAGGATATTATCAAGATGGGCAGAACCCAGCTTGAGGACGCTGTGCCTATTAGACTTGGACAAGAGTTTTCTGCTTACTCTTCCGGCTTAAAAAGGTGCTTAAAGCTTTTAGGAACTGCGGTAGAAGAGATGTATTCTCTCAATATGGGTGGCACGGCAATCGGCACTACTATTAACGCAAATAAACTTTACGTAAAAAATATCATAGGTAATCTTTCTGAAGTTACGGGATATGACCTTAAACAGGCAGAAGATTTAATTGACGCAACGCAGAATTTAGACGGGTTTGTTTTTGTATCTGGCGCACTCAAAACGCTAGCAGTTAACCTTTCTAAAATGTGTAACGACTTAAGGCTTATGTCGAGTGGACCTAAAACCGGATTTGAGGAAATTATTCTTCCCGCAATGCAAAACGGCTCGTCAATTATGCCGGGAAAAGTAAACCCCGTTATTCCTGAAGTTGTATCTCAAGTTGCGTTTGCAGTTATGGGCAACGATATGACTATTACCGTTGCTGCAGAAGCGGGACAATTAGAACTAAATGCTTTCGAGCCTGTTATATTCTACAAATTATTTGAATCTTTAATAGGTCTTGACGGAGCTGTAAAAACCTTAAAGGTCAATTGTATTGATGGAATTGTTGCAAATAAAGAGCGTTGCGAGGAGCTTCTTTACGATAGCGTCGGCATTATCACAGCTCTTTGCCCATACATTGGATATAAAAAAGCTGCTGAACTTGCTAAAAAAGCATTAAAGGAAGACAGAAGAGTTAAAGACCTAATTTTAGAAGAAAATATTCTTGATAAGGAAACCTTAGATAAGATTTTAGACCCCTTTGCAATGACTGGTTCTAGGTAATAGGTAGAAAAATGAAAATTAAAAAAGTATTGCTAACACTTCTTGTTTTGGTATTTGCGCTTAGTTCGTTTACTCTCTTAGCGTGTGGAGGGGGAGGCGACGATTCAAAAAGTGGCTTAACATTCACAGAACAGAGTGGCGTTTATGCCGTTAGTGGCTATGAAGGAGAATCGACCTCAGTAGTTATTCCCGATAGCTACGAGGGTAAAACGGTGGCAAAAATTTCAGCAGAGGCTTTTAGTAATAAAAAAATTACTGAAATAACTATTCCTTCTTCAGTAGTGGAAATTGGGAAGGCTGCCTTTGTAGGGTGCGATAAACTTGCTAAGGTTACATATAATGGCACTGCTGATAATTGGGTGGAAATTAAATTTGCTACTCAAGATTCTAATCCTGTGTCTATAAGTAAAAACCTAGTAATTAACGGTGAAAAATTAACAACTCTTGCCCTCACAACGGCAACAAAGATAAGCGATTATGCATTTAAGGGTTATACTCCTTTAACTAGCGTTGATTTAGGAGACAACGTCGTTAGCGTTGGAATTAGTGCGTTTGAGGACTGTAGTTTGATTTCTAGCTTAACGCTTGGCGACAAGGTAGAAAGTTTTGAATATAGAGCTTTCAGCACCTGTTCTTCATTAACTAGAGTAGTGTTCACTGAAAACGTTAAGGTTTTAAATGAAGAAGCGTTTAGATATTGCGTTAAGCTTGCAAGCATTTATATACCAGCTAGCTTAACCTCAATTCAAAAGGCTGCATTTAATTATGACACTAACTTAGTTAGTGCAACTTTTGAGGTTGTCGAGGGTTGGTTTGTTGCCGAGAGTTTAACTGCATCCTTTGGTGAAGACCTTGACCCAGAGGTTTTAAGAAATACTGAAGAGGCAGCAAAACTTTTATCCGTTAAGGATTATAATAGAGGGCATTACTGGACGCGAGTTGAACAATAAAAATGATTAAAAAAAAGCCAAGCATTTCAAATAAAATGCTTGGCTTTTTAAGTTTATGTTTTTATTCTATACTGGTGAGAATATACCGAGTAGAATTATGCCGACGAAGGTAATTGCTATTGCCATATAGTGTTTGATAGAGAGTTTTTCTTTTAAGAAAATTCTACTCCAAAGAAGTGACACTACACAGTAAGCTGAAATTATTGGAATAAACTGTTCATAGGGTGAGAACATAACTGCCATATAGAATACTTGACCGATTGTTTCGCAAATACCACCGATATAGAGGTCACCGTTTTGTCTAGCGAAAAGTTTATCCTTTTTAACGAACTTAACCCAAATAAAACAGAAAATTGCTAATAGGAAGAAGGTGAGTTCGAAAGAAGAATTTGCTGCATAGTCAGATATTATAACGCCTGCGCCCTCTTCCAACATATCTTCTGTGAAAGCAAATGAGCAGTGTGGACAAGTTGCTGCCGTTCCTATATAAGCACCACATTCTAAACAGTTTCTTAACGAGAAGATAATCTCGTCGCCAAAAGTTCCAAGTGCGTCAATAATGAGGTAAGCGATGGGAAGTGCAAATGCTAGGATGCTTTTCGTGTATTTACGGTTAGATTCCTCTCTTCTAAGAGCCTTTAATTCTTCGTTTTCCTTAGAATCGATAACGCCAATAGCGATAATGCCTATGGTGATAGCAACAACGCCGATTATTGAAAGGGTGTTGAGTTCAACAGTGTCAGCTCCGATAATGGGGAAGAAGATTACGCATAAGAGTAGTGCAAGAGAGCCCGAACAGTTACAAATTGGGGAGGAAATAGAGAGCTCGATATATCTCAATCCAACGTACCCTAAAACCATTGCCAAAATGTAGAGTGCTGCAACCGGCAAATACCTAACGAAATCAATAAACTTAAAATCAGTATAAAAGAGACTTGCAACGAATTTGGGAATATCATCGGTAAGTCCACCGTTGGCGTCGATTATTGCACCACCTATTAAGGTAATGATAAAGTGAATACCCATAATTAAGCCTACTGCGAAAGTAACTTTCCAGTGGCTATTGGGGTCCTTCTCGTTCGTTCCTTTTTTAGAAAAAAGGTCCGACCCACTCCAGCAAAAAAGTGCTATGAGTGCGAAAGCAAAATATAACATATTAAATTTTTCTCCTTGTGTAAAATAAAATCGTTTTTTTAATACCCACGCAAATGGGTGGAGGGAATATACTCCTTGAGTATTTCCACGAAAGTTAGAGCGATTTTATCCTCCACGGCGGAAAGATGTGACTGGATACAAGACTCACTGTCTTTGAACTTCTGTAAAAAATATTTATTTGCTCCTTTTAACCATTTTCCTATATTTATGATGTTTTCCTTATGGTGGAATTCAGAAATTAGAGTAGTTCTAAATTCGTAATCAACCTCACCTGAGAGGAAAAACTCAACGGTTTCTTCTACCTTTTTAGTATCAAAGGAAGAAAAACCTATAATTTCAGCGTAATTTTCTTTGTCGTTTTTAATATCCATTGCAAAATAATCGCAAAGCTTTTCTTTGTGCAAAAATTTTACAAGTTCAGGGTTAGTGCCGTTAGTGTCAAGCTTAACAGAATATCCAAGCGCTTTTACCTTTTCGCAAAACAAGGGTAAATCCTTGTTTAAGGTAGGTTCGCCACCTGAAATACATAAGCCCTCGAGTAGACCCTTTCTTTTATCGAGGTAGGATAAAATTTCTTCTTCAGGTATAGTAGTAAGCTTATTAACTCCTACAACAAGGGGGGAATTGTGGCAAAAACCACATCTAAAATTACAACCTCCTGTAAAAACAGTGGCGGCAACCTTCCCGTCGTAATCAACGAGCGACAATTTTTCCATACCAAAAAAATCCATTAGGAGCCTCCTGTTTTTACTGATTAATATTATACTTTATATTAAAGGTGCTTGTCAATATTTAAAAGTAATGATATAATTATAAATGACAAAAAACTAAGGATTGATTATATGAAAGCAGTCGTTCAAAGAGTGTTAGAGGCAAACTTAAAAGTTGACGGAGAGCTCATATCGGAGATAGGTGCAGGTTACGTTGTTTTTCTTGGCGTGTATAAGGGCGACACCAAGGAAAATGCCGATTATTTTATAAAAAAACTCCCCACGCTTAGAATTTGTGAGGATGAAAATGGCAAAATAAATAAATCAGTTTTAGACACTAAAGGCGAGATGCTTATCGTTTCCCAATTCAC
The DNA here is from genome assembly GCA_045637865.1 of Christensenellaceae bacterium. Lineage (GTDB taxonomy): Bacteria > Bacillota > Clostridia > Christensenellales > Borkfalkiaceae > UBA1259. The sequence continues at coordinate 45,972 of JAZUAF010000019.1, read as the reverse complement.
CCTTTGCGCTGATACTTCCCACGGCAATAGGCCGAGCTTTACTGAGGCTGAAGTTCCAGAAAAAGCTAACCAGCTTTACGAATACGTTTGCGAGGGCGTGCAAAAGAGTGGTGTTCCCGTTAAAAAGGGAGTGTTCGGTGCAGATATGAAAATTTCTCAAATAAACGACGGACCTTTCACCGTGATTTTAGAAAAATAAAGATAAAGACTTGGCTGACAGCCAAGTCTTTTAAACTGAGTTTTTTTTAATCAACTAAGTTTTCGTAAATGTTACGATAGGTATCGCCTGCTTTTTCGCCCCATTTTTTATAAATGTCCTTTGCGATTTGACGGTTGGGGACAACGAATTTTAATTCTAATATAGGTTGAGCAGGCTCGATAATTTTTAAGTAAACGGTGTAAGTTCCGTCCTTATTCATAAAATAATCTGCCACGCATTCTTGTTTTCTGCGATATCTAGCTCTATTGTTTTTTACGAATAGGGAAATTTCTTCACGGAGGGAAGCAGGAATTTTAATAAAGAAGTTAGCAAGGCAAATTCTACCGTCTGTAGTTATAGTGTAAAGAGGGTCTGACTCGTCTGCAATATTGTAAATCCAACCACATTCAAGTAATTGGCTTAATATAGGCTGACAGTCCATATAAGCAAGCCAGTTGTTTGAGGACGTGCACATATCAAGCACCGTATTTTCAGATAACGGCACTTCCATTTTGTCAAACACGAACAACAATATTAACTTGTTTAAGGATGAATCACCTTTAACCTGCATATCGCTTCTACTCCATTATTTGCTAAAATTATACCATAAAATAAAAATTTGTAAAGGATATTATCAAAAAAAGTCAAAAATTGTGCTTAAAAAGTGTTTATAAAAGCAAAACGCTGTGGTATAATTATATAAGAATTATACGAGAGGGGAGGATGTAAAATGACTAAACGTGAAGAGCTTGACTTGTTTTTATTGCGTGCAGATGAATTTATAGAAGGCAAATATATTCTCGCAGATGTTAAAATTATTAACTTATTGAAAGCTATCGCTCAGTCGAATACGCTTCTTGCTATATTTAAAAACTGTCTTGACGGGTTTGATTTTGAAGAAGCAAAAGCAAAGTATCTTCTAAACAGTAAAGTTCAGTCGGAAAATAGGGGAGAGTTTATTCTTCCTCAAAACACGAGAGAGCTCCTCGCACTCATTTTTAACTTGCTCGTTAAAATAGATTCAAAAGAAATTGAATTCTCCGATTTCGTTACGCGTTATTTCTTTGAAGACGGTAGCTTTTCAGGTAGTTATCAGGCTTTCGTTACTTCGATGATTAAGCCTTTCAAGAATGCCGTTAAAGGCGTTATGGAAAGTGTTATCGATGGTAAGCTTCAAGACCCCGTCGAAGCCTTTATGGAAGAGGAGAAAAGGCGTGAACAAGAGCGTGAAGAAGCACAGAAAAAACTTGAAAAAGAAAGGGAATTATCTAAGAGAGCTAACGGCGAAAACATTAAAAAAATTAAGGAAATGCTGTTAGAGGATAAAATTAAAGTCAGGGAAAAAAACCTAGCAAAGGAAAAGGCAGAAGAGCTTATTCTCGTTATAGATATGCTGGCAAACGTAGTTGAGTCTGAGGATAAGGACGCAATTACTTACGCCTTTGTTGCTTATAAATATACTATTAAAGCATTCGGCTTTATGTTTATTGGCAGGGAAAAGAAAATCGCTAAGCTTTTAGAGGGGATTTTAAGTGGACTTTAAGGAAGAAACGCTCGCGTCCGAGTGTATTTATGACGGCAAAATATTAAAACTTAAGAAAGATAAGGTGCTTCTCCCAAACGGGAAGGATGCTTTTAGAGAAATTATAGAGCATAGTGGTGGTGCGTGCGTTCTCTGTGAAAGGGAGGGTAAAATTTTACTTGTTCGCCAGTACCGTTACGCCTATGAAAAAGAGCTTTGGGAGATTCCTGCAGGCAAGATAAACGCAGGGGAAGAGCCTTCCCTAACGGCTATTAGGGAGCTTGAAGAAGAAGCTGGCATAAAGGCAGAATCAGTAGAGCTAATCTTCAAAATTTACCCCTCACCAGGGTATACGTCAGAGATTATTTATCTCTACAGGGCAACAGGCTTTACAAATACGAAAATGCACCTTGACGAGGACGAGTTCTTATCGGGTAAGTGGTTTTCGGTAGAGGAACTTAAAACGATGATGAAAAGCGGTGAAATTAAGGACGGCAAAACCTTGATTGCGCTTTTATATGCATTAAAATAAAAAAAGAAAAACAAAAGGAATGGACAGAAAGTGAAAAGAAGTGACGTAAGGAACGTTGCCATAATCGCACACGTAGACCACGGTAAGACGACCCTTGTTAACGAATTGCTAAAGCAAGGTGGAATTTTTCGTGAAAATCAAGAAGTATTAGACAGGGTTATGGACTCTGGAGACATTGAAAGAGAAAGAGGTATAACTATTCTAGCAAAGAATACATCAGTATTCTATAAAGGAGTAAAAATAAACATAGTTGACACGCCTGGTCACGCTGATTTCGGTGGCGAGGTTGAGCGTGTACTAAAAATGGTGAACGGCGTATTAGTGCTTGTAGACGCATGCGAAGGTCCCATGCCTCAAACGAGATTCGTTATGCAAAAGGCGTTAGAACTTAACCATAAGCTCATAATAGTGGTTAATAAAATCGATAGACCCGATGCAAGACTTTCTGAAGTGCAAGATGAAATTTTAGAATTGTTATTTGATTTAAATGCGAGCGACGATCAAGTAGATAGCCCCATAATTTTCTGTTCTGGAAGAGCGGGAACAGCTTCCACCGACTGTAATAAGCAAGGTGAAGATTTGAGCCCTTTATTCGACGCTATTATAAATCATTTCGACGCACAAGAGGTTGATGAAGAGGGACCTCTTCAAATGCTTGTTTCGTCAATAGATTACAACGAATACGTTGGCAGAATAGGTATAGGCAGAATTGAGCGAGGCAGAATGCGCGTTAATCAAGAGGTGGAAACGTGCAACTTTAACGTTAAGGGTAAGGAAGTTAAAGGAAAGCTCGTTAGCATTTATCAAATAGAGGGACTAAATAGAGTTCAAGTAGAGGATGCTAAGGCTGGAGATATAGTTTGCGTTAGTGGGCTGGAAAACCTTTCTATAGGCGACACAATTTGTGCCCTTCACGAGGCAGAGGCAGTGCCCTTTGTTAAAATTAGTGAACCTACCGTGGAAATGACTTTCTCTGTTAACGATTCTCCTTTCGCGGGAAAAGAGGGCAAATTTGTAACCACGAGACATTTGAGGGATAGACTCTTTAGAGAAATGCTTAAAGACGTTTCTCTCCGTGTTGAGGAAACGGACTCTGCCGATTCTTACCGTGTTTGCGGTAGGGGAGAAATGCACCTTTCCATTTTGATTGAGACTATGAGAAGGGCAGGTTACGAGTTTCAAGTAGGTGCCCCTAAGGTTATGTATAAAGAAGAAAACGGTGTACTATTAGAGCCTATGGAAAGACTTGTAGTTGACGTACCCGAAGACAAAACGGGTAGCGTTTTCTCTAGCATGGGCGTTAGAAAGGGAGAGCTCATACAAATGGAAAATATTGGTAGCCGTATTAGACTTGAGTTTAAGGTTCCCTCAAGAGGACTCTTCGGATACAAGAGTCAGTTTCTTACTGAAACGAGGGGCGAAGGCGTATTTAATACAATATTTTTCGGCTATGAGGAATTTAAGGGGGAAATAGAGAGAAGAACGACGGGTTCCCTCGTTGCGTTTGAAACGGGTGAAGCGGTAACTTATGGGCTTTTTAACGCTCAGGGCAGAGGTCAGCTCTTTATTGGTGCAGGTACCAAGGTTTACGAGGGTATGATTGTTGGCGTTTCTCCAAAGGCTGAAGATATTAGTGTTAACGTTTGTAAAAAGAAGCATCTAACCAATACTAGAGCTTCTGGCAGTGACGACGCACTAAGGCTTGAAACCCCTAAAATTATGAGCTTAGAAGAGGCAATGGAGTTCATTAACGATGACGAGATGCTTGAAATTACCCCCGTCAACGTTAGAATAAGAAAGAAAACCCTAGACACGGAAACTAGATTAAAGAGAAAGGCTAAAGGGTTAGAATAATATGACTTTATAATTTATACAAAAAATAAGCGAGGTTACTTTTTGAACCTCGCTGTATTTTTAGTTTAGGTTACTTGCAGCCGCAACCGTAACCACCCTTTCCGTAAAGGCTACCACCTTTAGAGCAGCAACAAATAAGAAGTAGGGCAATAGGCAGGCAATAACAACTGTTGAATAAACCGTTCAAACAGCCACTTTTGCAAAGGCAAATTATTAATAAAATAATACCAATCCAAAGACAGCAGTTTCCACTAAAGAAGTCAAAGCATCCGTTCATAAAGTTACCTCCAATAGTATCTTAATTCTCCGCCTATGTAGTTTTTTTGTTTGGGCGAAGCTTTATCTACTATCAATATACTTTTTTGAGTTTAAAAATGTTACAAAAGCCTTTATTTATTTGCTATTAAATTTATTTTGTGCTAAAATTAATACGTATGTCGAAAGGCGGGTATAGATAATCCGACCAACAAAGTAGATATATGAAAAATTTTTTCTTACGGATACTCTTTTAGAGATTCGATTGGAGGCAATATGCAGGACAAAGAAAGGTTTTTTTGTACTAAGAATATCGTTTATCTCGCTATTCTTACGGCTCTACTCGTAGTGCTTAACCTATTAGGCACGGTGTTCAAGGTTATTACAAACGTTAACCTAACGTTAATCCCAATAGTTTTGGGTGCACTTATAATGGGTGTTCGTGGTGGTTTGATTTTGGGGCTTGTAAGTGGGCTTATGACCTTTTTCTTCGGCGTGTTTAATATTGATTATTTTACAAACGTTCTTTTTATAAACCATCCGTTACTTACTTTTTTGGTGTGCACGGTTAAAACAACTTTGGCAGGATTTTTAGGTGGCTTAGTATATAGTTTACTAAACAAAAAAAATCAGTATGTGGCAACGTTTGTTGCGGCGGGAATAATTCCCATAATAAACACAGCGATATTTATTGTTGGTGCTCTTACTATGTACAATACCATAGCTAGTGAGTTTGCGCCAAACGTTATGTATTTTTTGGTAATCACGTGTGCAGGTGTTAATTTTTTAATAGAGTTTGCAATTAACTTGTTGGTTGCGCCAGCAATTTACACGGTAGTAAGGGTTTTAGAAAAGAACGCTTTTAGGAATAGATAATTATGCTTCTTGTAATAGACGTTGGGAACACCAATATAAAATACGGAGTGTACGACGGGGATAAGCTCGTTGCTTCCTTCCGTGTAACTTCAAGGCTCACTAGAACGGCTGATGAGTACGGCTCCGTTTTAGTTAACCTTTTATCTACCAGTGGAATAGACAAAAAGGAAATTAAAGGCATAATAATTTCTTCAGTTATACCGGCTCTCAATTATACTGTTTGTCATATGTGCGAGTACTTTTTCTCTATATCTCCATTGATGGTGGGGCCTGGGATTAAGACGGGCTTAAATATTAAGGCAGATAATCCTAGAGAAGTTGGTGCTGATATTATCGTGAACAGCGTTTCGGCGTTCAAGAAATATGGTGGACCGGTTGTAGTAATAGATTTTGGTACGGCAACTACCTTTGACGTGATATCGGAAAAGTGCGAACTTTTAGGCGTGGTAATTGCACCGGGAATAAAAACCTCTTTAGAGGGGCTTGCAACTAAAACTGCACAGCTCCCAATGGTTGAACTTGAATCACCAAAAACGGTTATTGGAAAAAACACTAAGCATTGTATGCAATCAGGGTTAATTTTCGGTTTTGCTGGGCTTGTTGAAAACATCATCGGCAAAATCAAAAAGGAATTAGGTCTAGAACAAATTAAAGTTGTTGCAACGGGTGGCTTAGGTGAAATTATAGCAAAAGAAGTAAAGTGTATTAACGTGGTTGACAGAACGCTCACCCTTGACGGATTAAAGAGCATTTATCAGTTAAACGCGTAACGGAGGATATATGAAAAAAGCAGGAGTAGCCATATTAGGTCTAGGAGTAGTTGGTGGTGGCGTGTACAAAATTCTTTCTGAGAAGAGGGAGTTTTTCAAGAAAACTCAAGGTCTTGATATTACGGTTGAATTAGTTCTTGAAAGAAATAGAGAGCGCGCACTTTCTTTAGGCTTAAAGGAAGAGAATATTGCGTCGAGCATCGAGGAAGTAGTAACAAATCCTAACGTTGACGTTGTGGTTGAGGTTATCGGTGGAATTGAACCTTCTAAAACCTTTGTTTTGAAAGCGTTAAGAAGTGGAAAGACGGTCGTTACCTCTAATAAAGAACTCTTTGCAAAGCATTGGCCAGAGCTAGAAGAAGCTGCAAAGGAAAAGAATGCAGGGCTCTTCTTCGAGGCAAGCTGTGTTGGTGGCGTACCCATCATCAGAACGCTTATCGACGGTATGCAAGCAAACGATATTCAGTCAATTAAGGGTATCATTAATGGTACTACCAACTATATTTTAACTAAAATGACTTACGAAGGCTCTTCTTATGAAGAGGCGTTAAAGGAAGCTCAAAAACTTGGATATGCAGAGTTCAATCCCACGGCAGACGTTGAGGGCTTTGACGCGATGTATAAAATCTCTATTTTGTCAAGCCTTGCTTTCAACACTAAGGTTACTATCGACAGGGTTTACAGAGAGGGCATTTCAGGCATCGACAAAGTGGATATCTCTTACGGCAAGGAAATGGGCTACACCTTAAAGCTTCTTGCAATCGGCAAGAAAACGTCGGCAGGAATTGAGGTGAGAGTTCACCCCACCTTCATTAAGAATGAAAATCCGTTAGCTTCCGTTAACGATAGCTTTAACGCTGTTCACCTTGTTGGCGATTCTGTTGGCGAGATTATGCTTTACGGCAGAGGGGCAGGAGATCTTCCTACTGGTAGTGCAATCGTTTCCGATATTATTTTCTCATTAAAGCACGACGATTATTATTACACCCCCTTCAAAAATGATAATAACGCTAGAGGTGGAAAATTTGTTTCCGACTTTAACAGCGAATACTATATTAGACTTTCCGTTAAAGACCAGTCGGGCGTACTTGCTAAGGTTTCCGGCCTCATTGCAAAGAATGGCATAAGCATTAAGGAAGTTAAACAGACCTCTTTAAACGGCGACAAGGCTGAAATTGTGGTTGTTACTCACGAATGTAAGGAAAGTGCAATGAAGAAAACTTTGGAAAAATTCAACGAGCTTTCCGAGGTGTATTCGGTTGACGGCTTTGTCAGAATCGAAGGATAATTTAATTATTTCACATAAGAAAAAACGGTCAAGAACGACCGTTTTTTTTCATAATAGTTAGCGTTATATTTTCTTGTTGAAGCAATCACACCTATTGGTGCCAACGTACCCCGTGTCATTACATTTGTCACAGGCGTATTTTGGAGAGAGGTCACTAAATTCTAAGTCGATGGAGGCGAGTAGTTTGCCAATCTTTTCAGATACTTCCTTTTGCTCCTTTTCAAGGGCTAAAAGTTTTTCGTTGTCTCCTGAAATTTCTGCAAAAGCAAGGTCCTTTTCTATGCCGAACGTTCTCTCGTAGAGTGCGGCAAAGCCTTCAATCTCCATAGCTTTATCTAGGTTATTTTGTGCTCTACCCATTGCGATGGAACGTCTTGATTTGTATTCTCTATTATATTCATCTTGCGAAAGTTCACCAGGACGAACTTCTGCTTTTCCCTCAATTGCGTCAACAGTGAAAATAGAGTTGTTCTTCCAGTTGGATAATATGCCGTTTATATAGGCTATGGGGGAGCTTTTCCCTGAAGCAAGTTTACCTGCCTCTAGTATCATTTCCTCAGATAAATTCCAGCTTTTCCACGTGGAAATATTTTCTCTGTCCCACTGAGTGGGGCGACGGTTTATTCCAGCCACCTCTAAAAGCTTTCTTATAAACTCATTGCTTCTTTCTTGTTCTTCAAAGTAATCGCCAATGCTAGATAAATCAATAAGACCTCTATTTCTTAGATATTCTGTTAACTCGTCCATTTCCTGAAGGCTATTTTTTCCCGTCTTAAAACAAATGGATGCAATGAATAGAAGTGCATCTCCCATAAACCCGTAGGATACCCATTTATTAACGTAGGTGTCAATCTCAGTATCCAAAACCTCAACGTATACGGAAAGCGCCCTGTTTATTTTTATAGTAAGGTCAATTATTTCCTGCTTTTTAGCAAAGAAATCTTTGATTTCCTCTTTTGAAAAACATTTTAGGGAATAGAGCTTTGATATAAAGGAATCGAGTTTAGTGATAGAGCCTTTTTTAAGTTGCTTTGCAGCGTAAATAATGTTTTCGGGGTCAAAGCCAAGTTCCTTTGTCCACTTGCTTAACAAATTCAAATCATCAATATCAGGCTGACGCTTAATAGACATTGCAGAAAGAATTTTTTCTATAACTCCCGTTCTTAAAACGTAAGAGGAGAGTTCCTTTTCAACCTTTTCAATGGTGTTAATGCCCTTTTCACCGAAGTCCTTTGCAACCTTAGAAACGTAGCGATAGCTAATATCTCCACCCTTTCTGTCTGCGCAATACCTAACGATTAACAGCATTGCCTCAGGAGAGATTTTATACGTTTCCATTATTAAAAAATACTCAGAAAATTCTGTGGTGGAAATCATACGAGAGGGGAGAAGTGCTTGCAAACTCCTAGAAAAGTCTGCATATTTTTCTGCCTTAAACTTTCTTATCTTAGTATGTCCCATAGTCCTCAAAGGCTGATATGATACTGAAAGGGGGGAATAGCAAGAAACTACTATAAGCCCTAATTCTTCCCAATAAGAGAGTGCGCTTTTAACTTCCTCCTCGGTAAGGTCAATCGTTTCGGCAATAGATGAGAGGGTGTATTCTGCTTCACTTTTTGCACACAAATAAAGACCGAAAAGGTAAACCTTAACGGCATTTCCCGGAGATATGGGAAGATATTGTGAGATAAAAGTGTTTTCCACTGCAGTAAAACTGTTTTGTGAAAAATCACTTGAGAAAGAAAAAGTCATAAAACCTCTCAAAAACAAAAAAATGCTTGATTTAACACACTGTATGTTATATAATATAAGATATATTAATATAGGATAGTGCCCACATTTTTAAAAGTGGTGAGATTTATTATAACTGAGTTTTAAACAAATTGCAACTCCTTTTAAGGCAATATCTATAAAAAAACATACAGGAAAAATTCTAAGAGGGTTAAAATGCCAATCATTTACACACCAACAACTATATGGAAAAACTTTTCAGTAACCGAAGAATCTTCCTTTATTAGTGCTGGCAAGCACGAGGATAACGGCTTTATTAGGGAAAACGGGTACGTATTGGGCAGAAACGCTGGTGGTGAGCGTATTAAAATATTTATAAAAACGGTAAGAAAGGGCGAGGGAAAAATACCTGCAGTGATTGTCTTTAACGATTTTAAGTTTTGCGATGACGATGCACTTCTTTCTCGCTTAGCTGAAAACGGATATCTTGCCGTTATGGTTGACATTGCCGGTAAGACGGATAAGACGGAGAGCTTCACCGTTTATCCCGAAAAGATATCCTATGCAAACTTAGCCGAGTCTATTTATTCTGCTAAAGAAATCAACGACGATTTAGTTAAGACCTGTTGGTATGAGTGGTGTGGAGTTGCTAAGTACGTTTTAGCGTACTTGAAAAGCTTGCCAAATGTTTCCACAATAGGTGGCTTAGGTATAAACGACGGTGCAACTACACTTTGGCATCTGCTTGCAACGGAAGAGCTTGCCTGTGCAGTTTTTCTAAATAACGCAGGTTGGAGCGCGTATGAGCGGAAATGTAAATTTTTATCTGTTGCTGAGGATGGTTATTCTGACGGCAAGGTTGCGTTTATTGCGGGAATCGAGCCACAGTCTTATGCTTCGCACGTTAAATGCCCTGCAATGATTCTCTCTTGCACAAACTCCCCTAGTTTTGATTTTGATAGGGCGTACGATACCTTAACTAGAATCGGTGATGATTATTATACGTCAATAAACTACTCAATAAATAGAAAAACGCTTATGAGCAAAAGCACCTTTGAAAGTGCACTCATATTTTTTGATAAATTTTTATTAAGCAAAAAAACTGAGCTTCCCACTTCGGTAGACGTGGAAAACGAGGAAGGAGAGGAGATAACGGTTAAAGTTTCTTTGCAAGATAAAAATCTAAAAGAGCTTTCTCTCTACGTGTCGGAGGGGACGCTGGAAACTTCAAAACGCTGTTGGCAAAAGGTGGCAGAATGTGACCTAAAGACTAAGAATTATTCCTTTACCTTTAAGCCAAATGCTAACTATGGTTTTACGGCGTGGTTTGTTAAAGCTATATATAAAAACGGTTATGAAGTTTGTTCTAGAGTGTGTGGAAAGGTCTTTGACAAGAAGTTGATAAAGCCACAAAAAATTAATAACCTAATATATTCTTCAAGGCTTGATAATTATCAAACGAGATTTGGACCGGCAGATGAAGAGAAATTTGCTTCTGCAGTAGATGTTTTAGGGGAGATTGAGGTTGAAAATGCCTATGGACCCATTAAAATGCAAGGGATAACTTGTAAGAGTGGTGTAAACACTTTCAGTATTTTTGCCGAGAAAACAAAGCCTGATAGAGGCGCAATCATTATGTTTGACGCCTACATTAAGGACGGTGGAAGTATAACGGTTAGATTAATTGCCGATTATTTTGGACAAAAGGTTGTATATTCAGCTTCTGCAAAGGTCGTTGGTGAAGAAATTTGGCAAAACGTTAAGTTTTCTGTAAACGCTTTCAAAACGGCAGAGGGGCTTCCTTTGAAAAGTTATGAAAACGTTGAGGCTATTGAGTTCTATTCTGACAAAGAATATATTATCAATAACGCACTTTGGGTATAATAGATGATAAACTGTATGGATTACAAAATAGGTGGAATAATAATTTCCAAAAAGCCACACGCCTGTGGAGGGAACGAGTGGGAAATAGTGCGTCTCGGAGCAGACGTGAAACTTAAATGTAAGGGCTGTAACCATTCGGTGTTCTTATCGTTTGACGAAGTGAAGAAGATAACTAAACTCTACGTAGAGTCTGGAGATAATAATGGAAAATAAAGAAGACGCAGTAAAGGAAAACGGAATAGAAGTTTCTGAAAATGATTCCTCCGAGGTTGCAAGCGTCCAAAGAGAAGTCGTTTGCAACGTGGAAACAAAGGAAGAGCCGGTAGCTGAAGAAGCTTCTGACGGGGAGAAAACTGCAGAGGAAGCTGAGAGACAGGATTCTAGTGAAACTCAGGAAAAAACGGAAAAAGAAAAAAGCAAATTAAAAACTTCGGACAAGGTATTTTTTATAGTAACCTCTTCTCTAATATTGCTACTTGCCGTTTATCTTATACTTTTTTCTTTTGTGTTTTTCCACGTTTCCGTATCGGGAACGTCGATGGATAAAACCCTTCAAAGTGGGGATATCCTTATTGCTAACAAATTAAAAACCCCAGATTATGGTGACGTGATTATCGTGAGTGGAGTAAAGGATAATAGAGATTGGCTTGTAAAGAGGGTAATAGCTCTTGAAGGGGATACGGTAGTTATTAAAAACGGTCAGGTTTATTTGAACGGCGAACTGCTGGCAGAGGAGTACGCTATAGGCAATACCTATGCTCCCGATTGCAGGGACGATACGAATGTGCACGAGATTACCTACACCGTTGGCGAGGGGGAAGTTTTCTTCCTTGGCGACAATAGAGAGGACAGTTTAGACAGTAGGCATTATGGAAAATGTACGTTTGACAATATTGAGGGTGTGGTTGGTGATTTTTCAATAAAAATTAAGGGCATAACTACTCCTGTAAACAGATTTTTTATGAAGGTAAAAGCCTTTTTTGGCATTAGGGCAAGTATTCAACAAGGGAAGAATTAAATGATTTTATTTAAGAACCACCTTATAATTGGCTTTATATTCAAAGTTCTAAAATGGATTATAAAGTTTTTATACAAGATTTTGAAGTTCTTTAATCTTCACGTAACGCTTTTGATAATCTTGGTTGGCATAATACTCTTTTTTGCAGGAGTGTTTGAGGGTAACCCAGTTATGGAAACGGTGTTTTACGTTGTGCTAGTTGCCTCTATATTCCTTGGAGTTATAGCAGCAATAGAGAGAATATTATTCCCCAAGAAAAAGGATGACAAGAAAAAGAGAAACAAGGTGGACATAGTAAAAAACACAGACCAAGCTGGCGCTCCAGGTGTGGCACAAAATACTGCTACTAGTGGAGCACCGACGCAGATGGGCAATGAAGTGGCTGAAAAGCCAAGGTATTACAAGGTTAAGCAGAATAACGACTACATAATGGCAGAATATTCTGACAGATATGAGTTGTTTATTAAAACACCGAGTGGGCTTAGAAAGGTGAGAACGGACTTAAAGGGGGACGTAAGGTGAGGATAGATTATTATAAGAAGGAGTTTTTTGAAGAAGCAAAAGAGCAAAGGAAAAAGGCTCTAATAGGTTACTTCACTATAGCAGGTGCGTTTTTGCTTATATCGGTAGCTTTGTTATGGTGGTATTCAACGCTTACGTATATGCACAAATTGATAGGGGTGATAAAAGCGATACACTACGTTATTTTGGCAGTATTCGTTTTTGTAAGTGGAGTATATCTCGGCATAAAGTTTAAGCGTGTAAACAAATATTATAACAAATGTATAGATATTCAGACGGGGCTTACAGAGACTTCTTTTGGAAACTTTATCGAGTGTAGTGAAAGCCTTCAGACTAAAGACGGTGTTGACTTTAAGAGTTTGACGTTTTTGGAGCTTAACAAGAAGAAAGACAACTTTTTTGAAAGAAACGTGCTAGTGTTTTACGAAAAACCTTTCCCAGACATTAAGGCAGGGCAAAACGTTAGATATACTACACAAGGCAACGTGTTAAAATATTACGAAATTATTGAAGAACAAGGAGAACAAAAATGAGAGCGATTGTAACGGTAATTGGAAAGGACAAGCCTGGTATAACTGCAAAGGTTGCAACGGAGCTTGCTGAAAAAAAGGTTAATATTGAAGATATAAGTCAAACGATTGTACAGGGAAACTTCACTATGATTATGCTTTGCGATTTTTCTAAAGCGTCAGTTACACTTATTGAGTTAAGAGACGCAATGAAAAAGGTCGGAGAGGAAATCGGTGTTTCCATTCACGTTCAGCACGAAGATATTTTTAATGCAATGCACAAAATCTAGGGTGGATTATGCTTAATAGAAAAGAGATTATTGAAACCATTGAAATGGTAGAAAAAGAGCATTTTGACGTTAGAACTATCACTATGGGCATTTCGCTTTTTTCCTGTATTAGGGAGGATGCGAAGGAAACGGCAAGACTCGTATACGACAGAATTTGCAAAAAGGCTGAAAATATAGTAAAGGTTGCCGAGGACCTCGGCAAGGAATACGGTGTTCCAGTAATAAATAAGAGAATATCAATAACTCCTGCAAGCCTTCTAACATCCTCTTTTGCAGGCAAAGAAATTATTCTTGCTAGGGAGCTCGATAGGGCTGCAAAAACGGTTGGTGTAGACTTTTTAGGGGGATACTCTGCACTTGTTCATAAGAGTATGACTTCCTTTGAAAGGTCTTTTATTGAAAGTATTCCAGAGGCGCTTTCCATTACTGAGAGAATGTGCTCGTCGGTTAACGTTGGCTCGTCTAAATCTGGCATAAATATGGATGCAGTAAGATTGATGGGTAGAGTTATAAAAGAATCTGCAGAAAAGACCAAAGAAAAGGACGGACTTGGTGCCGCTAAGTTAGTTGTGTTCTGTAATGCCGTTGAGGATAATCCCTTTATGGCAGGGGCATTCCACGGTGTGGGCGAGGGCGAAACGGTTATAAACGTTGGCGTTTCTGGACCAGGCGTTGTTCATCACGCCCTAAAGAGTATGAAGGGTGCGTCTATAGAAGAGATTGCAGAAACCATTAAAAAGACTGCGTTTAAGATTACTAGAACTGGGCAATTAATAGCAAAGGAAGCTTCAAGAAGGCTTAATGCTGAGTTTGGGATAGTTGACTTATCGTTAGCGCCTACTCCCGTTATGGGCGATAGCGTTGCACATATTTTAGAAGAAATTGGTTTAGAATCGGTTGGTGCGCACGGAACTACTGCTGCCCTTGCAATGCTTAACGATGCAGTTAAGAAGGGTGGCGTTATGGCAAGCTCGTCGGTTGGTGGACTCTCTGGTGCGTTTATTCCCGTATCTGAGGATATAGGAATGATTAACGCTGCAAATTCCGGTGCAATCACTCTTTCTAAGTTAGAAGCGATGACTGCTGTATGTAGCGTCGGAATAGACATGGTTGCAATCCCAGGAGATACTCCCGACACCACTATTTCAGGGCTTATTGCTGACGAAATGGCTATCGGTATGATTAATAATAAAACTACTGCAGTTAGAGTTATTCCCGTTCCTAACAAGGGCGTTGGTGAGAGCGTGGAATTTGGTGGACTTCTAGGCAGTGCGCCAATTATGGAAGTTAGTCCCTACTCTTGCAGTACATTTATAGAGAGGGGTGGAAGAATGCCTGCACCCATTCATAGTAATAAGAATTAATGGAGATTTAATTTGGAAAATAAGTACGTTTGGAAAGTAGAGGATATATACGCAAACGACAAGGCGTGGGAAGAAGATTTTAATAGGGTAAATTCGTTTGATTCCTTTTCGTCGTATAAGGGAAAGCTCGCAGATAAAAAAGAACTTATGGAGTTTATTAAAGAGGACGAAAAGGTTTCAAGAGTAATTGAGAAGCTTAGTGTTTACGCTATGATGAACCACGACAAGGATACCAGAAACAGCGTTTATGATTGTATGAGAAGTAAAATCTCATCACTATGCGTTGAGTTTTCTGCTAAGTGTTCCTTTGTCGTTCCAGAATTAACCTCTCTTTCTGAAGAAAAACTTAACGAATATATCAGTGACCCTGACTTAAGGGACTATTCATATTTCTTTAAGGGGATTCTTAAAAAGAAAAAGCACGTTTTAACGGAAAATGAAGAAAAAATTCTCGCTATGAGCACAGAAGTTTCCTCATCGTTTAGAGAAATTTTTACTAAAATTGACAATGCTGATTTGCCTCTCGCTTCCTTTACTTATAAAGGGCAAAAGTACGAGCTCACTCACGGGACTTATAGCGTACTTCTTCACGGAGAGGATAGGGCGTTAAGAAAAAAAGCGTATCACGAATATTACAAAGCGTATATTTCTCTTATTAATTCCATTTCTTCAACCTATTATGGAAGCGTAAAAAAGGATGTTTTTTATGCAAAGGTAAAAAATTACGATTCAGCTTTAGATATGGCGCTAGCTTCAGAGGACGTGCCTAAAAAGGTTTATGAAAATCTTATAGCTTCAGTTCATAGGGCGCTTCCAATACTTCACAGGTATATAAAGGAAAAGAAAAAAGCGCTAAATCTAAAGACAATGTATATGTACGATATGTACTGCCCTATAGTTGAGGACGCAGAGATTAAGCTTTCCTATGACAAGGCGTATGAAGTTGTTAAAGAGGGCCTTTCCGTTCTTGGAGGCGATTACGTTAAATTGCTTGAAAGGGCGTATAACGATAGATGGATTGACGTTTATGAAACGCCGGGAAAGAGAAGTGGCGCATACAGTGTTGCCGTTTACGACGCGCACCCTTATGTTTTACTAAACTATCAAAAAACTACGCACGATATATTCACTATTGCGCACGAAATGGGGCATAGTATTCATTCTTATTTTTCTAATAAAACTCAGCCCTACGTAACGGCAGATTATAAGATATTCGTTGCAGAGGTTGCGAGCACCGTGAACGAGGTGCTACTTATTAAACACCTACTAAAGGTTAACGAGGATAAAAAGGTTAAAAAATACCTGCTTTCGTATCTTTTGGAGATGATTAGAACAACTCTTTTTAGACAAACACAGTTTGCTGAGTTTGAAAGTTTTACGCATTCATCAGTAGAAAAAGGAGAACCTTTAACTAAAGACACAATGTGTGAAAAATACTTAGCGCTCAACGAAAAATATTATGGAAAGGCCGTTAAAAGTGACGATATAATTAAATACGAGTGGGCAAGGATTCCGCATTTTTACAGGGCGTTTTACGTTTATAAATACGCTACAGGAATAATAAGCGCACTTTCCATTGCCGAAAGGATATTGACGGAGGGACAGCCTGCAATCGACGATTATTTTAGGTTTTTATCTTCGGGAGGGTCTGATGCCCCTAACGAATTGTTGAAAATTGCAGGCGTTGATTTAACAGAAGAAAAAACTTTTGCAAGAGCTTTCAAGGTTTTTGAAGAAGCGTTGACGGAATTTTGCAGAGTTTAAGGAGAAAAATATGGCAGTAGAAAAAACGAATAAAGAGAAATCATTAAAAGCAATAGAAATGCCACACAGCCTAGAAGCAGAACAAGCTATTTTGGGCTGTCTGCTAATAGACGTTAAAATTCAGGTGGAAGTCGCGGCTTTTTTGAGTGAGGATGATTTTTACGCTGAGTCTCATAAGTATATTTTCAATGCTATGGAAAGCATTATTAAGGAGAATAAGCTTGTAGATTTTGTAACTCTTACGGACTATTTAGAAAAGAAGGCAGAACTTGAAAGGGCAGGTGGTATTTCATATATCACCGAGCTTACAAACGTTATGCCGTCTGCAGCAAACTATCAGAGATATTTAGATATCGTAAAAAGAGATAGTATGCTAAGAAAACTTATAAAAGGCTCAACGGAAATTATAAAAGAGTGCGCTTCCAGTATGGAAAGTGGTTCGGCACTAGCTTATGCAGAAAAGGTCGTTTATGACATCTCTAACAATGCCGATACTAGTGAGGTGGTTAAAATAAGCTCTGTTCTGCCAGAGGTTATGAATAAATTTGACGAGCTTTCAAAAAACAAGTCCTCCTATCACGGAATTAAAACGGGCTTTAAGGGGCTTGATAATCTTTTGAATGGACTTCACGGTAGTGACCTTATGATTTTAGCTGCCCGTCCTGCAATGGGTAAAACTTCGTTTGCCATGAATATTATTGAAGCAGTTGCCAGCCAAGGCTACACTTGTGCAGTATTCTCCCTTGAAATGGGCAAAGAACAGCTTGCGCAAAGAATGATGTGTTCGGTTGCAGGCGTTAGTATGGAGCACGCCTTAAAGGGAAAAATGAACAAAACCGAATGGCTTAAAATTGCAAAGGCAAGAGAGGTTTTGTCAAACGCAAAAATTTACATAGACGACTCTTCTTTGATAACTCCAGAGCAGGTTTTATCAAAGTGCAGAAGGTTAAAGAAAAAGGCTGGGCTCGACCTCGTTATGATTGACTATATCCAGCTTATGAATCCGAGTAAGCGTTCAGATAGCCGTCAGCAGGATATTTCAGATATTTCAAGAAACTTAAAGATTCTCGCAAAAGAATTGAACGTTCCGGTGCTAGCACTTTCTCAACTTTCTCGTGCAGTAGAGGCTAGAAAGGGTAGACCACAGCTAGCTGACCTTCGTGAATCGGGTGCAATCGAACAGGATGCAGATATCGTTATGTTTATTCACCGTCCCGATAAGGTGGCAACGGAAAAGGAGCTCGCAGAGGGTAAAATTCAGCAAAACGTTGCAGAAATTATCGTAGAGAAGCATAGAAACGGTCCACAAGGCATAGTTAAGCTTTACTTCAAGGGTGAATGCACTAAGTTCTTAAACCTCAACGAGGAGACGGGCGAAGCCGAGGGGGAGGAAGGTAAATCGGAAAGACACGAGTCTAAGCCTGTGACTGAGACGGAGAAAAATAGTGATGCTGAAGCTCCAACTTCTACCGAAGAAGCACCCTCTGAAGTGGAGGAGACACCTAAGGTTAAGAGTATTGACGAAGAGATTTTTGGATAATGGAAACCAAAATATTAAAAATTGACGAACAATCTATAAGAGAAGCAGTAGGGCTTTTAATGGAGGGCAAAGTCATCGGTATGCCGACGGAAACGGTTTACGGGCTTGCGGGATTAGGGGATAATCCCGAAGCCGTTAGAGAAATTTTTAAGGTTAAGGGTAGACCTAGCGACAATCCTTTAATTGCCCACGTTCACAAGAATTTTGACCTTGAAAGGCTTTGTTATATTGAACAAGATTACGTAAATGATTTAATTAATGCTTATATGCCAGGACCTTTGACGCTAGTTATGAAGAGCAAGGGGATAGTTTGCAGAGAAGCTGTTTGTGGTGGCGAAACTCTAGCCGTCAGAATGCCTTCTCACGTGGGGTGCCAAAAGCTACTTGAAGCGCTAGATAAACCTGTCGTTGCACCGTCTGCAAATCTTTCCAAACACACTAGCCCAGTCACGGCAGAGCACGTGTATTATGACCTTTCGGGAAAAATCCCCCTTATTCTCGACGGAGGCAAATGCCAAGGTGGAATAGAGAGCACCGTTTTAGACGTGACGGAGAAGGTTCCTAGAATCTTAAGGGCAGGGCTTATCACCAAGGAAATGGTAGAAAAGGTGTGTGGAGCTTGCGAAATTGCACAGCATAAAGAGGGGGATAAGGTTAAATCCCCTGGGGTTAAATATAACCATTACAAACCAAAATGCGATACCCTTTTGTTTGAGTGTGGCGAAATAGACAAGGTTAAACGAGCGTACCAAGAAGAAGTTTCAAAGGGTAGGACACCTTACATAATGTGCGAGAGCAAATATGAAAGTGAGTTTGACGGCAAAAATTTATTGCTTTTAGGTTTTACGGCTGAAGAAGTAGCTTCTAATCTGTACTATAAACTTCTAGAGGGCGAAAAAAAGGCAGACGTAATACTTGCTATTGCAACTGACAGAGAAGACGGAATTTATCTTGGCATAATGAATAGATTAAGGAAATCTTGTGGATGAGTATGAAAAAAATTATTTTTATCTGCACGGGGAATACCTGTCGTAGTCCAATGGCAGAGATAATACTTAAAAACAAAATAAAACTTGCTGGAATCAAGGGTGTGAGAGTTTCTAGCGCAGGTTTGTCAGCAAACGAGGGCGACAAGATGAGTAAGAATTCCTTTGTCGCACTTAAACAGCTTGGATATAAGGGCTATGGGTTTAAGTCTAGAAAAGCAAGCGCTATGCTTCTTTTGAAAAGTGATTACATTTTATGTATGACCGAAGGGCACAAGGCGTGTATTAAAAACTTCCCTAACGTGTACACGATAAACGAGATTACTGGCGTTGGAGAGGTCCCAGACCCTTACGGTGGGGATTTAACTGATTATGTTAGAACTTCGCATAAAATAGAAGATGCTTGTAATATTATTATTGAAAAACTTATTGAAAATAAAGGAGAACTCGTATGAAAATAGCAATTGGATGTGACCATGGTGGTATAAACTTAAAACCCATTCTTCTAAAATATTTAGAGGAAAAGGGTATTGAATATAAAGATTTTGGTTGTTTCTCGGTGCAATCAACCGACTACAATGATTATGCACTACTAGTGGGAAATGCCGTTGCCAAAGGAGAGGCTGAACTCGGTATTCTTATTTGTGGAACAGGTATTGGTATGAGTATTATGGCTAACAAAATTAAAGGTGTTCGCTGTGGGCATTGCCACGACGTTTTCTCGGCAAAAATGACTAGGCTTCATAACAATGCAAATGTGTTAGCTTTAGGCGAAAGGGTTGTAGGCCCTGGTCTTTTCTTAGAAATAGTAGAGGCGTTTATCTCTACACCATTTTCTTTTGATGAACGTCATCAAAGGAGAGTGGATAAGATTAAGGCGTTAGAAGAAGAAAATTTCAAATAAAAAATATTAAGTTTATGAGAGGGATGAAAATGATTAAACAAGTTAAAAAAGCAGTTATTCCTGCAGCAGGACTAGGAACGAGATTTTTGCCTATTACTAAGGCTGTGCCAAAGCCTATGTTGTCCGTTTTAGACAAGCCTACCATTCAGTACATAGCAGAAGAATTAATCTCCGTTGGCATAGAGGACATTATTATAGTAGTTTCGCCTGGGTCTGACGTTATTAAAAATCATTTTGGAAAAGCAGAGGCGCTAGAAGCAAGATTACTTGCAGATGGAAAGCAAAAGCTTTATGAAATTGAAAGGGAAACACAGAGATTTAACGTGAAGTTCGTGGTTCAGGAGGAGGCGAACGGTTTGGCTGGCGCAATGCTTTGCGCGGAGCCTTATCTAAATGGTGAGCCTTTTGCACTTCTACTTGGAGACGAGCTTATTTATGCAGGGGAAAAGGATAAGCCCTGTATGAAGCGTTTAGTGGAAATATTTGAGTCTACTGGAAAAAGTGTTATTGCAACAATGGAAGTATTTGGCGACGACGTAAGTAAATATGGCAATATAGGTATTAAGTGCGAAGAAGACGGAATAATGGAGGTTTCTTCAATTGTAGAAAAGCCTTCTATTGCAGAAGCACTTTCCAACAACGCGATAATCGGTAGATACGTGTTTGATGGCAAAATAATAAATATGTTAAAAACTCTAACGCCTAGAAAGGGTGAAATATATCTCACTGATGCTATGGAGGATTTGGCGATGAATGGTGAACTTCTAGCCTCCACCTTTGAGGGGATTAGATATGACGTGGGCGATAAGTTTGGATATATTAAAGCCAACGTTGAATATGCGCTGAGAAGTGATGAAATAGCTAGCGACGTAAAGGAATATATAATTGAACTTGCAAAAAGGTTATAATTTTTAATATGTACGATAAGGTTTGTTCTAACTGCAATTATAAACTTTCATATTTTTACAGAACGGGTATGCTAGGTTGTCCCAAATGCTACGAAGCCTTTGAAAAGGAAATACTAAATTCCATAAAAGATATTCAGGGTGGAAGTAGGCATAAAGGGAAGGGCCCCTCAATGGGCGTTGACAAGGAGTTGCTTGCAGAATACAAGAGGCTTCTTGCAGAAAAAGAACTAGCCGTAATGGAAGGTAGGTTTTCAGACGTTAAGGAAATTTCCTTAAGTCTATTTGAGCTTAGCGAAGAGCTTAAGAAAAAGGGGTTGATTTAATGAATATTACCGATACCGAGCACTACCGTGGAAACGTTGTGATGACAAGGGTAAGGCTTGCGAGAAATTTAAGAGATTATCCCTTTAGAGCAGACCCTGTTACGGCAAAGGAGATAGTTAAAAAGGTTAACAGAGCACTTCTTAAGTGTGGTACGTTTAACCTGTATTTTACTGCAAATCTTGACGATTTAACATTGGAGGCAATGAAGGAGAGAATGCTTATCAGTGAAGCGCTTATAGAGAACAGGGAGTGTGGTGCTGCGCTAATTAGCGAGGATAAAAGCGTTTCCGTTATGGTCAACGAGGAAGACGTTATAAGAGAGCAGTGCTTTATGAAAGGCTTAAGGCTTTCCGATGCGTATAGAAAAATACAAAAAATAGATGAAGAGCTATCTAAAAATTTAGACCTTGCGTACGATTCAAAGCTAGGATACTTAACTGCCTGCCCTACCAATCTCGGAACAGGACTGAGAGCATCAGTATTATTGTTCTTGCCAGCATTAACTGAGGGGGGAAAGATTAATTCCCTAATCAGAGAGGTGGAAAAACTAGGACTTACCGTAAGGGGTGCCTATGGTGAGGGGAGCGCAGGCGAAGGGTTTATGTATCAAATAAGCAATGAAGTTACGCTTGGCGTTTCCGAGGATGATATAATAAGAAGTGTAGAAGATACTGTGCTAAATATATGCACCTTGGAACGCAAAGAGACGGAAAGACTCTTTGGCAACAAAGAGCTTAAGATAATTGACCGTGTTAGAAAGTCATACGGCATTCTAACCAATGCCATTTTACTTGACTATAAGGAGTTTTTATCTCACGTCTCGCTAGTTAAAATGGGCGCGATGCTGGGGATGATAGATATAAGTGACCTTGAAGCGATAGACGACCTTATTGTGGGTGTTCGCCCTGCAGTATTGTGTGAACAATATAATAAAAAACTTTCACCTGTAGATAGGGATTTATTTAGGGCAGAAATTGTTTCAAAAAGATTGCAAAAATTAAGGGGGTAATATGTATTACGACGCATTTTCTAGAAATGTTAACGAAGTAATTGAGCTTGCAACTGTTCTTGCGAAAAAGACGAATTGTAGATATATTGGTAGCGAGCATATTTTGTTTGGACTTATTAACGCTAGCGACGGAAGGGCTGCAGCTATTTTGCGTGAAGCTGAGGTCGACAACGACCGTTATATGTTTTATTATAAGAAAACTATTGACGATTCAGTTGTTATTCCTGGCAATATGTTTACGCCGAGAACAAAAAATCTTTTTGATACGGCTATCGATATTTCCTTAAAAGCTCATTCGGGATACGTAGGCACCGAGCATCTTTTGCTTGCAATTCTGCTTCAGCCAGACTGTATTGCCGTTACCATTCTTAAAACCTTAAAGGTTGACGTAAAGGCTATGGCAGAGGAATTATATGATTCGTTAATAAGGAAAGAAGAAACACCTGCTGAGCCTGAGCCTGAATATAATGAAAGTTTCTTTGGTGGGGCGTTTAAGTCTAACCTTAATTCATCTCAAAAGGAAAGAAAAAAAGAAAAGAGCGAAGAGGACGAAGAACTTGGAGACCTTTCAAAGTTTGGAGTAAACCTAAATAAGGTTGCAAGGGAAGGGAAGTTAGACCCAGTAATAGGTAGAAAAAAGGAAATTGACAGGGTTATACAAATTCTTTCGAGGAGAACAAAAAACAACCCCGTTTTAATAGGTGAACCAGGCGTTGGTAAAAGTGCCGTTGTAGAGGGGCTTGCCCAGGCTATAGTAAAAGGGAACGTCCCTGAAATTCTTGCAGATAAGATAGTGTTTTCTTTGGATATTGCAGGTATGGTTGCAGGCGCAAGATACAGGGGCGATTTTGAAGAAAGGCTTAAAAACGTTATTGAAGAAGTAAAACGTAGCGGAAATATTATTTTGTTCATTGATGAAATTCATAATATCGTCGGTGCAGGAAGCACAGGGGAAGGAAATATGGATGCAGCTAACATCCTAAAGCCAATGCTTTCTCGTGGAGAGCTTCAAACTATTGGAGCGACCACAATCGACGAGTATAGAAAGTATATAGAAAAAGACGCTGCCCTAGAGCGTCGTTTCCAACCTATTATGGTGGAGGCTCCCTCAACGGAGGAGGCTGTGGAAATCTTAAAAGGGCTTCGCGATAAATATGAATCACACCACGGAGTTGCTATTCCAGACGGTGCGATTGTTGCGGCAGTAAACCTTTCAGATAGATATATAACCGATAGGTTTTTACCCGACAAGGCTATTGACCTTATCGACGAGGCGGCTTCTAGAGTAAGGCTTGACAGCTATAATTCTCCAAGAGAAGCAAAACAA
Source organism: Christensenellaceae bacterium (assembly GCA_045637865.1). Lineage (GTDB taxonomy): Bacteria > Bacillota > Clostridia > Christensenellales > Borkfalkiaceae > UBA1259. The sequence goes on along the minus strand of JAZUAF010000019.1, from coordinate 22,596 downwards.
AAGGAAAGAGAACTTGAATCGCTTATCGCCCAAAAAAACGTGGCAAAGGAAAGAGAAGAGTTTGACAGAGCCATTGAAATTAATAAGGATATAGAAAGGGTTCAAAGGGAGCTTGATGAAATTCGCGCAAACGCTGAGAAAATGAACCCCAATAGGGAAAAACTAAGACTCACCGAAGAGGACGTTGCAAAGGTTGTTAGCAACTGGACGGGTGTGCCCGTGGTTAGGTTAACGGAAACGGAATCACAAAGACTTTTAGAGCTTGAAGATACGCTTCACCATAGAGTTATTGGACAGGATAGTGCAGTTAAGGCAGTGTCTGACGCTATAAGAAGGGCGAGAGCAGGGCTAAAAGACCCTAATAGACCGGTTGGTTCCTTTATTTTCGTTGGTCCCACTGGCGTTGGTAAAACGGAATTGTCTAAGGCTCTTGCTGAAATAGTTTTTGGTAACGAAGAAAGCATAATTAGAGTTGATATGTCTGAGTTTATGGAGAAGCACGCAGTAGCAAAACTTATCGGTGCGCCTCCCGGATACGTGGGCTTTGACGAGGCTGGGCAACTTACCGAAAAGGTTAGAAGAAAGCCTTATTCTGTGGTTTTATTTGACGAAATTGAAAAAGCTCATCCAGACGTGTTTAATCTTCTTCTTCAAATTTTAGACGACGGCAGACTCACTGATAGCAAGGGGAGGGTTGTATCCTTTAAGAACGCTATAATCATTATGACGTCTAACGTTGGTGCAACCGAGGTTGAGAGCAAAAAGACCTTGGGTTTTGCCTATAGTAAAGCTCAAGAATACGACAATATGTGTGATAGATATATGGATGCGTTGAAGTCAAAATTCCGTCCTGAATTCTTAAACCGTATTGATGACATAATCGTATTTAATAAGCTAGAAAAAGAGGAGACTGCAAAGATTGCAGACATAATGCTTTCTAGTTTGAGAAGGCGTTTAGCAGTTATGGAGGTTAAGCTTGAAATTACTTCTGAAGCGATGGAACTTATCGTGGATAAGGGGTACGATTCAAATTACGGAGCAAGGCCACTTAAGAGAGTTTTGCAACGCCATATTGAAGATAAGCTTTCCGAGGAAATATTGAAAGGAAATCTCAGAGAAAAATCTTTCGTTACTATTGACGCGAAGGATGGAGAGTTTATATTTATTAATAACTAAAAAATTTACGGCAAAAAAAGGATTTATAACTTTCTTTGCCGTATAATTATATAAGGAGGTAACTTATGAACATTGAGATTATTGCAAGAAAATGCGAAGTAAACGAACATTTAAAAAGGGTAACCGAACAAAAGCTTGCTAAATTAGATAAGTATTTTACTGACAGTGAAAGCAAAGCTAAGGTTAATCTTAAAAAAGAGGCTAACTCCTTTACTACTGAAATTATGCTAGATTATGCTGGTAAGTTTGTTAGAGCAACTGCTTCTGGTGAGAACTTTTATGATAATTTAGACGTAGTTTTACCTAAGCTTGAGGGGCAGATAAGAAAATATCGCACTAGGTTTGATAAGCACAGTAAAAATACTGCATACACCTCGGCTGCACTTTTTGATGGGGAAAAGGAATACGAGGAGAGAAAAGGAGGCTTAGTTAAGGAAAAGAAATTCGTGCTAACACCTATGACCGTTAACGAAGCCATAGAAGAAATGGACCTTCTTGGGCACAGTTTTTACGTGTTCCTTGACGCTAAGACGAATACCGTTCAGGTAATTTACAGAAGAAACGACGGAGATATTGGGTTGATTGAACCGATAATTGAATAATAAATGCAAACTGGTATATCAACGGCATCGCTGTTTGGTAGGTATTATACTGAAGATGCCGTTAAAAAACTAAACCAATTAAAAATAGACTCCACGGAAATATTTTTAGAGTCTTATTCGGAATACACAAAAAAATTCGGCAGAAAGCTTAAAAAGATGAAAGGCGATATTAACGTGCATTCCATACATACCCTAACCACTCAGTTTGAGCCTCAGTTATATAGCCTAAACGATAGGGCTAGGGCAGAGTCCTTTAAGCTTTTGGAGGGCACTGTGTCTGCAGGGCAAGTGGTGGGCGCAAAATATTACACCTTTCACGGCGTTGCACGAATTAAGAGAAACCCAATGGTTATTGACTTTAACAGGGTTGGGAAAATTACCGAGGAGATTATGTCTGTGTGTCAAAAACACAAGATGTGCCTCGCCTATGAAAACGTGCATTGGTCGTATTATAACTATATAGGTTTTTTCAGCGAGCTTAAAAAACGCGTTCCAGCCTTGAAAGGCACTCTAGATATTAAGCAAGCACGCCAATCGGGTATAGATTACAGAGAGTATCTGGATGAAATGGGGGAAGATATTGTAACCGTTCATTTATCTGACATAAATGAAAAGGGCAAAATGTGTCTTCCTGGTCGTGGAGTTACCGATTTTGATGATTTGTTTTCTCGCCTTGCCTTAGTAGGGTTTGACGGTGCGCTTATTTTAGAGGTTTACAAAAACGATTTTGAAACGATTGCAGAACTTACCGACTCTTATGAGTTTATAAAGGAAAAGGCGCAGAAATATTTCAAAAAATGATTTACAAAAATTGTTTTCATCGAAAAAGAAATACACCCCCGAATAACGGGGGTGTAAATGTTTAGTAAGACTTTAATTACTTTATATAAGAAACACGCCTCTGCTAGCAGGGGCGTTACTTCCATCAAAAGTTTTACAAGTTTATAGTTTTAGTCAATAAAGTTTGTAAAATTAATCCTGAGGTTTTGCTTTTTCTTCTTCAAAAGCGTTCAGAATAACTTTAATGAGCTCTTCTCTCACTTCAGTTCTGATGGGGTGTGCTACGTCTTTATACTCACCGTCTCCGGTCTTTCTGCTAGGCATAGCGATGAAGTAACCTTCGTTGCCTTCGATAACTTTAATATCGTGAACAACGAAACAGTCATCAAAAGTAACGGATGCTACTGCTTTGAGTTTGCTGTCGTCTTTTTTAACGATGCGCACTCTTACGTCAGTAATTTTCATAAAAAGATACCTTCCTTATCATAAGTTAAATATATTATACAACATAAAGTAATTGATTTCAATACCTTTTTTAAATTTTTTTGCAAAAAAAAGCTGTTTTTTGATAAAAAACACACAAAATATCGCTTTTTTAGAGTTTTTCGTCATACGATAAAGTATGAATAAAAAGATTTTTATTGAAAATTTTAACAAGGTTCATTTTATTGGCATTGGAGGAGTATCAATGTCTGCTCTCGCAAAGTACTGTTTATCGCATAGAGTTTGTGTTTCGGGAAGTGACAGGAGTTTAAGTGAGGAGGTAATCTTGCTAAGAAGTCTTGGTGCCGAAATTCGTATTGGACACGGAAAGACCTTGCCACAAGACGTGGATGCCGTGGTCTATACTTCGGCAGTTGGCGACGGTAATCCTGAACTGCAATTTGCAAGAAAGAATAATATCCCACTTTTTAAGCGAAGCGAGTTTTTAGGTGAAATTGTAGCTGGCTTTGAAAATTCCGTGGCAATTTGTGGAAGCCACGGCAAAACGACTACGACGGCTATGCTTTCGGATATTTTTATTAATGCAGGGTATAATCCTACTGTTTTTCTTGGTGGAGAAGGCAAAAGTTTTGGTAATTTTAATAGGGGTGGAGAGGAGCTAGTAATTCTCGAAGCGTGTGAATACAAAAAAAACTTTCTTGATATCAAACCGAACTTTACAGTTGTAACCAATATAGATAATGACCATCTTGATTGTTATTCGGGAATAGACGAGGAGATTGCTACCGTTAGGCAGTTTATAAAAGATTCCTTAGCTTTTATTAATATGGACAATGAGAATTCTTCGGCTCTTTGTTCTGTTGCCTCCGTTTCGTACGGCATAAACTCTAAAGCTACTTACCTTGCGAAAAACATAAAGGGGGAAGATTCAACCACTTCCTTTGCTCTCTATGCTTATGGTAGGCGACTAGGTAGAATCAAATTGCCCTTAAGAGGGATGCACAACGTGTATAATGCATTGTCTGCTTCTGCCTTTGCTATTGATAGAAAAATTCCGTTTACGGTAGTTAAGAGGAGCTTGGAAAAGTTTGAGGGAGTAAAAAGGAGGGACGAATTTATTGGAGAATTTAACGGCGTTAGATATTTTTGCGACTATGCCCATCATCCCTCGGAGATATCTTCAATACTATCAGCTGAAAGAGAGAAGGACCAAACTCTGTACGTTTTTCAACCCCATACCTTTTCAAGAACTAAATATTTGATGGACGATTTTACTAAGGTGCTTAAAGAGGTTAAAAATTTAATAATTTACAAAACGTATCCAGCTAGGGAAAAATTTTCGTCTAAAGGTTCGGCAAGGGCACTATATAAAAGTATTAGAGAGGTGAATAAGGAAGTGAAATATTGCCAAAACCAACGAGAGCTTAAAAAGGAAATTGAGGGGTTTAACGGGATAAATAAGGTGTACTTTGTAGGAGCAGGAGATTTAAGTGAAACAGTTCTAAAAAAAAATATCAAAAAAAATATCTGAAAAAGGTTGCAAAAATTTTCTCTATAGGTTATTATATCTATGCTTAATTAAAATAGGAGAGGTTCGGCATTATGGTTGAAAAAAAGAGAAAAATAGCAATACTTGGTACAGGAAACGTAGGCGCAACAATTGCTTACACCTTAACTCTTTCCGATATTTGCTCGGAAATTTTGTTGGTGGACGTTAATAAAGAGAAGGCTGAGGGTGAGGCTCTTGATTTAACTCAGTGCAGGGCTTGTGCTCCTTCTAAAACTATTCGTTCAGGCGAATACGAAGACGTTGCAGGTTCAGATATCGTAATCGTAACATTTGGTATCGGCAGAAAGCCCGGTCAAACAAGGCTTGACGTTGCAGGCGTAAACTTAGGCATCTTAAAAAGCGTTATGCCTGGCGTTGCAAAAATCGCACCTGACGCACTTTATATTATAGTTAGTAACCCCGTTGACCTTATGACTTATGAAACGATTAAGTGCACCGGTCTTCCTGCAAGTCAGGTAATCGGCACGGGTACGCTTTTAGATAGTAACAGATTATCCGAGGCTGTTGCAAATTACTGTGGGGTAGACGTTTCTAGCGTTAGCTCATTAGTTCTAGGGGAGCACGGTGATGCTTGTATGGCACCCTTCTCACTTGCAACCGTTTGTGGATATCCCGTAAGACAATACTGCACTAAATTCCTCGGCGATAACGAAGAAGAGCTTGATGAAAAGCTTAAAAATATTTACGACGGTATGGTTGCAGCTGGTTCAAAAGTTATTAAAGCAAAGGGTGCAACTTTCTATGCAATTGCAGCTTCTACCGTTGCTCTTGTTAAGGCAGTGCTCTCTGACTCTAAGGCGATTTTACCTCTTTCCACTCTCGTGAATGGGGAGTATGGTGCAAAGGATATCTGTTTAGGTGTTCCTTGTGTGGTTAGCTCAAGAGGAATTGAAAAAGTTATCGAACTTCCTATTACGGATAAGGAACAAAAGGAATTTGGCGCTTGCATCGAAAGATTTAACGAAACCTACAAGGCGCTTGGCTTAAAATAAGAAGAAATATAAAGTTAATAGCGTAAAGTAAAAGGGAGTAGTTAGCGTTTCTAATAAACGTTCACGTTGTCGTCAATACGGCGCTTGCCCGGCAACGGAGATTACTTTTTTAGTAGTTTTAACAAGACTTTTATCGTAATTAGATACGGTAAAAGTCTTTTATTTTAACAATTTAGGAGAAAATTTATGGAGAAAATAGTTATACTTTGTTTATTTATTATAACTTATGCGCTCATTATCGCTCTTCCAGACCACAAGACGTGGACGACGGGTGCTATCGCTGTGGTTATGGCAGTTTTCTTGATGATTAGCAAAAATGTAGATTATGATTTTGTGTCGACGATTTCGAGTATTAAGTACGATGTTGTGTTAATGCTTTCAGGTATTATGCTTACGGTTGGCGTATTTTCAGACAGCGGTATGCCAAATAAAATTGCGGACAAGCTAATGTCCAAAATGCCTAGCGCGATTATGGCAATTGTTGTCGTTTCAGCTTTATCAGGCTTGATTTCTGCGTTTGTTGATAACGTTGCAACCGTTCTTATGCTTGCACCTATCGGTATGGCAATAGCAAAGAAGGTGAACGTTTCGCCTATACCAGTTCTTATATCTATTGCAGTTTCTTCTAACCTGCAGGGTGCTGCAACGCTTATTGGTGATACTACCTCGGTTATGCTTGCGGCAGAAACGGGAATGGGATTTTTCGATTTCTTCTTCTATAACGGAAGATTCTCTATTTTCTGGGCAGTTGAGCTTGGCGCTCTTGCAACCATTCCTGTTTTGATGTTCGTTTTTAGAAAGCAAAAGCAGAAGATTAATTTTGAAGGCGAAAATATTCAGGTTAAGAGTATTATTCCTACTATTATGCTTTTAGTCAATATGGCTCTTCTCGTGTGCTCGTCCTTCCCATTCTTCGACGTGTTTAAGATTGAAGTATTTGGCAGTAGCATTACCAATGGCACTATTTGTGTTATCTGTGGTGTTATCACTCTTGTTTCTTATTGTTTGACTAAAAAAGAATCTGCAGGAAGAATTTTCAAAGAATCGTTTGACTATCAAACGGTGTTGTTCTTAACCTTCTTGTTTATTATAATTGGCTGTGTTGACGGTGTTGGTATTATTGATGATATTGCAGGCTTCTTTGCAAATATTGGTTCACAAAATGTATTCCTACTTTACACGGTAATTGTGTTTGCATCGGTATTGCTTTCTGCGTTTATCGATAATATTCCTTACGTTGCAACTATGCTTCCGGTAATTACCGGTCTTGCTGGTCCTCAATTCTCTCCAGAAATAATAACGGCACTATACTTTGGCTTATTGAGTGGTGCAACGCTCGGGGGCAATATTACTCCTTTCGGTGCGTCTGCCAACGTCGTTGCAATCGGGATGCTTAAAAAGGACGGTTATGCCGTTAAGAATGCAGACTTCTTTAAGATAGGTCTTCCGTTTACAGCTGTCGCAGTGCTTACGGGATATATATTTATCTGGCTCGTTTGGGGGCTGTAATAACCTAGTTGAAAACTCCTCACCTGTGTGGTGAGGAGTTTTTTTATACGCGATTTTAAATTTCAGGGTAAAAAAACAAAATTGTGATTTGCATAAATTTATTGGCTAAATTTAAATGTTTGATGAAATCGCTTTACAAAATCAAGCAAAACGAATATAATTAAACTAAAGAAAACGCCTCTGTCAAATTTTATAGAAATTTTCACGATTTCAATATTTAGGGGTAAACGCAAAGGAGAATAGATTTGATTAAATTCGGAACAGGTGGCTGGAGAGCCGTGATTGGGGAAGATTTTACTGAAGAAAACGTTAGACTCGTTGCACAGGGTATGTGTGACTATATGGAGTTTGAGAGAAAGAAAGAACTTCCTGTAATGATAGGGTATGACCGTAGGTTTTTGTCTGCTCCTGCTGCGAAGTGGATTGCAGAGGTTTTTGCTGCGAATGGTATTAACTGCCTCTTTATGGGTAGGAGTGCGCCAACGCCTTTAGTTATGTTTACCGTAAAGCATGAAAAACTTCACTATGGAGTTGAGGTGACTGCTAGTCACAATCCGTTTGATTACAATGGTATAAAATTTTTTACCGAAGAAGGCAGAGATGCAGACGTTTCTTGTACTGCAAAAATAGAGGAGTTTATCGAAAGGGCAGTTGTTAAGAGTATGCCATTTGACGAGGCTGTTAAAGAGGGTAAAATAACCTTCTTAAAAGGTGCTTTTAACGACTTTATAGATTCTATTTTATCTAGGCTTGACGTGGAAAAGATAAGGAGGGCTGACCTTAGAATTCTCTTTGACTCTATGCACGGATCGGCAACACATCCAATGCTCACAGTTTTGTATACTGCAAGATGTACCGTTGATATTATGAACTCTAATAAAGACGGATTTTTTGGTGGCAAAACGCCAGCTCCTGGGTTTGAGCAATCTGCTCTTCTTCGTCACCGTGTTAAATCGGAGAAATACGACTTAGGTATTGAGGTTGACGGAGATGGCGATAGGCTTGCTATCATTGATGAGAATGGCGATTATATTGAGCCTAATAAAATTCTTCCTATGCTATATTACTATTTACACGAATATAAGGGCTGGAAAGGTCCCGTTGTTCGCAACCTTACAACCACCCATATGCTAGACGCAATTGCAGAGTCGTTTGGGGAAAAGTGTTACGAAGTTCCCGTTGGATTTAAGCATATATCTTCAACGCTTGATAGAACAGATGCCGTTTTAGGTGGCGAATCATCAGGTGGGTTGACGGTTAGGGGGCACATCTTTGGCAAGGATTCCGTTTATGCCGCAGGATTGTTTGTGGAAATGGTTGCAGCTATCGGCAAGCCCATTTCAGTTTTCTGGAAGGAACTTACGGATAAATATGGAGAATATTTTACTGCAGAGGAAAATTTAAGGCTTCCTGAGGCAGTAAAGGCGAGTGTAAAAAAACGTTTAACCGAGGATAGAGTGGTGCCTAACTTTGGCGAGGAGAAGCCTGTAAGAGTAGAATATATGGACGGAGCGAAGTATTATTTTAGTGACGGCTCATTTGCTTGTTGCCGTTTCTCTGGCACCGAGCCGTTACTTAGATTGTCTTCTGAGGCAGGAAGCACGGAAAAAGCTGAAAGGCTCGTTTCTTATCTTCTTAAGATAGTTGAGTAATTTGCTTAAAAAGATTAAATGTAAAAAGGAACCGAAAATTCTCGGTTCCTTTGGATTTTAAATGAATGCGATATTTAATTTAGCTATAATATGTGGCAAGTTTTATTAACTTTGATTTTTACCAATCGTATGCAGTAATTAGATATTCGTTTTCATCAATAATTTCGTCGTAGTAGTGCTTAAAACCTACTTTAGCTGAACGGTAGAATTCTTTTAATTCCTTACCGTTAAGTTTTTTTTCGTAACATAAAGGAGCTGTACATACACCAATATTCATCACGGTGGCAACCATTGAAACGTCGCTACCAAAATCGTGGCGCAAATTATCGTTTAAACCCTTTACTGTCGTACTGCGCATAAAGAACCTCCCAATAGTTTATATAAGTAGAATACTATAATTGTTTGAAGCTGTCAACAAGTTTTTGCATTATAAAATAATTAACCCATAGATATGACGTTCTTGCTTAAAAGGATATTAATAAAAATTATTGACAAAATATTGGTTAAATGGTATAATACCAATGTTAGTAAAATAAAATAGGTGCAAAATTGTATATAACAAACTCGCAACTTTTTTATAATCAACTAAAAACTGGGTCTGCCACGGCAGAAGAGTATGTGCTTAGCGAGGCTCAAATTCAAGTGATTCACAGCTTTTCTGCAAGGAAATCGCCTAAAACGGTCGTTGGCAAGATACGTGCAGTTAAAACGTTGATTAAAGGTCTTGTTGAAAAGGGGTTAATATCTCCCGTCAAAATAAGAATTAATCTTTTCGGCAAGGGACTAGCGAGTATGCTAGACAATGGCACAATTATATTATGCGGAAAGCTGTTGTTTCGCCAGCCTTACTCTGAGAGTGTACTTACGGTGCTTCACGAGGTAGCACACGTAAAGCTCGGGATTAGTGAGAATTATCAAGCCTTAAAAAAGTGTGACGCAGAGTTTTTAGCAGAGTATGTTAAGGATGCTTCGCAAACGGTGATTTGCCCGATAGAATACTACGCTAACGTTATATCAATTTCGTGGCTAGAACAGGTGGTTGTTTTGCTAGGGGACGAGGCTTTAAGAGGGCAGTTGGTTGCCCAGATAGAACACCTCAAAGCAAAGCTTGAAAAAGCAAAGGAAAAGGTTTAAATGCCGAAAGGTTTAAAATAAAATTACAGGTGACAAAAATGCAGAAAGAAATGAGAAGTGTTGAACTTGAAAGCAAGGAAAAAGCTCAAAGCGAATTACTTAACGAATACCGTGAACAGACTCAGGTAGAAGGCAAACACGACTACCACGTTGACGGATATTATAGTGACTATTCCGAAAGTAGTTGTTGCTGCTAAGCCTATAGATATCAATGTATGGGTATTTCAGACCGTTTGAGTCCAAACTGTCTGTAGGCGAGCGAAAAATATTTCATAGCTATTATTGTAGGATATGCTATTGTTTGCGTAGTTTAGGGGGGCAGAAGCTTCGCGCCTTAACTATGTTTGACGTGGCGATATATTCTATAATATATTCTATTGCGACAGGTGCGCCCAGGCCACCTTTTTTGTCATGTGAAAAAGTAGGAAAACGCAACGTCAAGCTTTTTAAGGATGACGCAGTTGGTAAACTTTTTGCTGAATTAACCTTAATAGCATTTGGCGAAAAGGTTAATGATGACGAAATAGATGGCAAAGGGAAGCGCACGTTTTTTTTAAAGCTTTTTTTTGGGAAGAGTATAAAAAAAGCGCAATTAGACCAACCAAAGCTTGCTGAAATATCTAGCAGAGGTATGCAAAAAATAAACGAGCTTCAAGACGAAAGGGCAGACGTTTTAGAGGTCTTAGGTGCATATGGAGACGTTTTTTATGAAACCTTTAGGGAAATGGGGGTAACTCAGCCGGAGTTTTTAAAAATTTTTAAGAGCATTGCCGAGTGGACCTTTTTCGTGGACATGATTTGTGATTATGAAGAAGATTATAAGAACAAAACCTACAATGCCTTTTATGATGAAGAATCAGAAACTCTAGAAAAGGTTTTTGATAAAAAGTATGCGGAAATTCTTAAGGTCAACGGAATAATAAGCAACAATATTATTAGTTCGCTAAATGCCGTTAATGACGGGTCTATAGAATGGAAGATAGTTTATCGCATCCTAGAGTATTCGCTGAATACTGTAGTTTCAAGTATGATAGACGGTGGAGACGTTAAGTTTCATTACTTCAAGGAGTTGAAGAAGAATTGGAAGCTTGGCAGAAAAAACGAAAACAAATCAAATTTCTCGTAAAATTATGGATAGAATTAACGTAATTATTAAAACAACGAACGATTGTAATTTGCGTTGTAAATATTGCTATAACAGTGAATCGTGGCACAAAAAGGAAAGCTTGCCTATTGAAAAATTTGAAAGACTGATTTCCATTCTTGCAAAGGACTTTAGGGAGATTTGCTTGGTTTGGCACGGTGGAGAGCCTACTATTTTAGGGCTAGAATATTTTAAGAAGGTAGTTGAAATAGAAAACGCTGCTCATCAAGTTAATGGGGTGGTGATTCGTAATTCCCTTCAGACAAACGGAACTCTTCTAGATGCCGAGTGGGTGGATTTTTTCAAGAAGTATGATTTTAAGGTTGGTATCTCCTTTGACGGAAAGGATAGCGATAAATATCGTCAGTTAGGCGAAAAGACTTTATCTTCAATTAAATTAATGCAAAAAAAGGGGCTTAAAACCTCTTGTATGGCAGTTGTTGCTGACGACGACTATGATTTAATTGAAAACTATAAATATTTTGTTAAAAACGGTTGCGCCGTGGAATTTTCATACGTGTTTATGGAGGGTGGCGCAAAGGGACTTGCAGGCTTAACTAAGGAGAAATTCGTCGATAAGTATATTGATTTTATCGATTATTGGTTTGCCGATAAAAATGGTGTAGACGTGCGCCTTATAGAAACGTATATCGCAATGGCTATGGGTAGCTATTACAGGATATGCTCTAACAGTTCGTGTCACGGAAAATATTTATCTATTTACCCTGACGGAACTCTTTATAATTGTGGAAGGGATAATATGGGCAATTATCCGTTTGGCAACGTTGACGATATTAATTCCTTTTCGGATATTTACGAAAGTAAAGGATTTAAGGAGCTGGTTCTCGGCTCGATTAAACGCAGAAAGATTTGCAAGGAGACGTGTGAGTTCTTTGATAAGTGTGCAGGTGGATGTGCTGATTGTGCCGTTACTGAGGGGGAACTTAGCCAGCCTCCGCAATTTTCGTGCTATTTTTTTAAGCGTGTTTACGCGTATATTGAACAGAAAATGCAAAAAATCAAGGAAGATAATATTCCACTGTCAGAGCTTAATCCGGCAGTAGCTCGCACTATAAAACGTTGTTTTTCGGTGAGCGACGGTAACTTCGATAATTTGATTGCAGAAAAATTTATATAAAATAACTATTGGAAAAGGTTTATGGTTTTACTTGGCTATTTGTTTTCTTTCGTCTATATGGGGCTCGTTATCGCAGTAGGTGAAGGTTTGCAACGTAAATTCAATTTTGATAAGGAAATGACGAGGAAGTGTGAGCACATTGCAACGGCAATGAGCTGGGTTATCTGTTATTTTCTTGTTGGCCCAACTATTCATCTTGTCATTATTAATCTTATTGCTTGTGTAATATTGGGCGTTATAGCGTTTGGCAATCTTATGAAGTCCGTCGATCGTGACGATACTTCTAAGAGTTACGGGCTCTTTTATTTTGGCTTAAGCACAACGATTGTTGCTGCAATAGTTTTTTTTGTAAACCCCGAATTTTATCCTTTGCACGGCATATCGTGGTACTGTTTAGCTTTTGGCGATGGATTTGCCCCTGTTTTTGCTAAGATATTCAAAAAGAAAAATATACAAATTATTCCCCCGAAAACAATTATGGGAATGCTAGGCGTCTTTATTTTTTCACTAGCAAGCGTGGTTACTTTTAACTATGTTTTTGGTCTAAGATATAATTGGGCGTTTATGCTGTCGGTGGCTTGCCTTTCTACCTTATTAGAGCTTTTTGGTAAATACGGCGTTGATAACTTCTACGTAGAATTCGGTGTGTTCGGTTATTTAGTTATGCAATTTTACGGGCTGGTTTCACCGGTGCTCATCGTTGCTATTATCCTTTCGTTGGTGCTCGTTGTGTTTTCTGCAAAAAGCAAGGCTTTAACACACACGGCAAACGCTGTGTCTTTCTGTTTCTTGCTTGTTTGTGCCTTTTTTGGTGGCTGGTCGCTTATGGCAATGGTTTCAGTACTATTTGTTCTAAATGGTGTAAGCTCAAAGGTTGTTAACCTATTACACAAGAAAAAACCTGCTGAGCAAAAGGGTAATGAAAGAAGTGCTTGGCAAATTCTGGCAAACAGCGTGGTTGTTGGTGCTCTTGCAATTGTATACTATCTAACTAAACAATATCTTTTCCTGTTTGGGGCAATTGCCGTATTAGGAGAGGAATTTGCAGATACAATGGCTTCCGACTTTGGAAAGTTTTCCCGTCGTAACCCTATAGACATTTTGAGATTTAAAAGGATGACTGCCGGCTTGAGTGGAGGGGTGAGTCTCTTGGGAACTGCTATGGCACTTTTTGGTGCTACACTAGCAGTGTCTATTCCTTACTTAATTCTAGGGGAAGAGCTTTCTATCAATATTTTCTTGCTCCTTTGTGGAATTGCCTTTGTTGGAACTATTATAGATAGTGTCTTGGGAAGTGGCTTGCAGGCGTTATATAAATGCAATACTTGCAGTGAATACGTGGAAAAGCCCTATCATTGTGGCTCTATGGCAGTTTGTGTAAAGGGCATTCCTTGGATGAACAACAGTATGGTTAATTTTGTGAGTGGGCTATTCACTGCTGGAATTACCTGTTTACTTCTGTCAATAATATTTTAACGAAATTAATAGCCCTATTAACTTATAAAAATTCATAAAAAGCGTTGACAAAATATGTTTACAAATATATAATTAATTATATATTTAAATTACTTATGAGTTAGGGAAAGTTTTTTATGTTGTATTATCGCTCAAATTATTACTTTTATTTTTTTAATAGAAAAAGATAACTTGTTTTAATTTGTGCGGTTTTATTTTACTTGCAATGCCGCCTTTTGGTGGCATTTTTTTTTGGAGGTAGCTTGCTATGTGGTTAGACTATGTCATTCTAGGGTTATATGCAGTTGGTATGGTTGTGATAGCCTTGTATTCTCGCAATCGTTCTAAATCTGTTAATGATTTCCTGCTTGCAGGGAAGGATGGTCTAAACGGGTGGATGAGTGCTTTTGCTTATGGTACAACCTATTTTTCTGCCGTAATATTTATAGGCTATGCAGGTAACTTTGGTAGAACCTATGGTTTAGCTTCCGTTTGGATTGGTATAGGTAACGCAATTATCGGTGCGTTTGTTGCTTGGAGGGTTTTGGCAAGTCGCACGAAGAATATGACTACGAGACTTCAAGCAAAAACTATGCCGGAATTTTTTGAAAGGAGATATGATTCTAAAAATATTAAACTCGTTTCGGCAATTTTAATTTTTATATTCTTAATTCCCTATTCGGCATCAGTATATAACGGACTAAGTAGTTTGTTTGAAATCGTGTTTGGTATTCCCGGTTGGGTAGTTATGATTGTGCTTGCACTCTTAACGGCATTTTATTTGTTCCTCGGTGGATATTTCGCTACTGCACTTTCCGATTTTATACAGGGCATAATAATGCTTATCGGTGTAGCGTTAATGGTTATATACTTTATGAATCACCAAAACGTTTCTTGGGATTTATCCGAAATCGCAAGTAACGTAGAGTTAACTTGGTTTACCTTTAATTCGACGAAAAAGGGAATATACGGAAGCACTGCTTCGTTATTATCGTTAATATTCTTGACCTCTTTTGGTGTTTGGGCATTGCCACAAACCATACATAAGTATTATGCGATAAGGGACAAAAAGGCTATTAACCAAGGTATGATTGTTAGTACGCTTTTTGCTTTAATAATTGGCTTCGGCGCATATTTTACCGGTGCACTTTCCCATTTCTTCCCCGAAACGGCAGTGCTTAGTGCTGATGACGTTGTGCCCAATATGTTAAAGATTGTTATTCCTACTGGATTAATTGGGGTTATTGCGATTTTAATTTTATCAGCAAGTATGTCGACGCTTTCTTCGGTATCACTTGCGAGTGCATCTGTCGTTGCAGTGGATATCTACAAGGGAAAGATTAACCCAGAAGCAAGCGACAAAAAAGTCAACACGACTATGCGTATTCTCTGCTTAATATTTATAGCAATCTCCGTTGCGCTAGCAATTATTAACCAAGAATTTAAGGTTGCGGCAATCGCATATATGATGGGTATCAGCTGGGGTACGCTAGCAGGTTGTTTTATAGGGCCATACGTTCTAGGCTTATTATGGAAGAAGGTTTCTAGACCTGCCGTATGGACTTCTATCATAGGTTCCCTCGTACTAACTATCGCATTAATATTTATATTCGGCTATGATATAAACGGGTGGAATTGTCCACTTGGCGTTGCGCTTAAATCTGGTGTGAATTGTTCGCCTATGATAGGTGTAATTTGTATGATTTTCTCACTGATTGCAACAACGGTTGTTACGCTTTTCACTTCGGCTCCAAGGGAGGAAGTTATATACAATTCCTTTGAAAAGCCAATTGAGAACGAAGTTTAATAAATACAAAACTTAGGAGTAGAGATGATTTGGTCTAAACAAGAAGTCCTTTCAAGAGAGGAGATGAATGCACTTCAGCTTGAGCGTTTAAAAGAAACAGTCAAAAGAGTTTATGAAAACGTTCCTCCCTACAGGGCAAAAATGGATGAAATAGGGTTAAAGCCCGAAGACATAAGGTCGCTTGACGACTTGAAGAGATTGCCTTTTACGACAAAGCGGGATATGAGGGATAACTATCCTTTCGGGCTTTTTGCCGTACCCAAAGACAAGCTTTTAAGAATTCACGCTTCAAGTGGAACGACGGGCAAACCAACTGTTGTTGGCTATACCAAGAACGATATGGATATGTGGACGGAATGTGTTTCACGTATTGCTTGTATGGGTGGTGCTACGGAAAAGGACGTTGCGCAAATCTGTTTTGGTTACGGTATGTTTACTGGGGCTTTAGGGCTTCACTACGGCTTAGAGAATATTGGAGCAACCATAGTTCCTTCCTCGACGGGGAATTCCGAAAAGCAGATTATGTATATGAAGGATTTTGAAACGTCCCTTTTAGTTGCGACTCCCTCTTATGCCTTAAGGCTTGCAGAAGTTGCACGAGAAATGGGCATTGACCCAAGAACTGATTTAAAAGTCAAAATCGGTTTAGTAGGCAGTGAGCTTTTGACTGAGGCTATGCGTGCGGAAATGCATAAATATTGGGGCGAGGATATGCTCGTTACCTCTAACTATGGCATGAGCGAATTGGTTGGCCCAGGTGTTTCAGGTGAATGCGAATACCTTGAAGGCATGCATATCAACGAGGATTTCTTCTTGCCAGAGATTATTAATCCGGAAACAGGCGAGGTGTTGCCAGAGGGTGAAAAGGGCGAGCTTGTTATTACTTGTATCAAAAAGGAGGGAATACCTCTCATCAGATACAGGACTAAAGATATTACTAGGCTCAATTATGCGCTCTGCAAATGTGGCAGAACTACCGTTAGAATGGAAAATCTTTCGGGTAGGTCTGACGATATGCTTAAGATTCGTGGTGTAAACGTATTCCCAAGTCAAATTGAGGAGGTAATCTTCAGTGTAGAAGAGTTAGGTCCTCACTACGAGATAATTGTAGAGAGAGAGGGGTATTCGGATAAACTCACCGTTAGGGTTGAGCTTACCGTTGCAACCGATTCGTTTACAGAGCTTGAAACTATTGCAAACAAGGTTAGAAGTAAGCTTAAAATTATTCTCGGACTTGATGCAAAAATTAAGTTAGAATCACCCAACACCTTGCAAAGGTTTGAAGGCAAGGCAAAAAGAGTTAAAGATTTAAGGAGTTTATAATGGAAGAAAAGAAGATTATGCTTGGTAACGAGGCTATTGCTCGTGGCGTATATGAGGCTGGTGTTAAGGTTTCTAGCGCATATCCCGGTACTCCAAGCACGGAAATTAGCGAGGTGCTAGCTAATTATGAAGAGGTTTATACCGAGTGGGCACCAAATGAAAAAGTAGCAGTTGAGGTTGGTGCAGGCGCATCTATTTCAGGAGTAAGAAGTCTTGCGTGTATGAAGCATGTTGGCCTAAACGTAGCAAGCGACCCACTTTACACCCTGTCGTATATAGGCGTTAACGGGGGTTACGTAATCGTGGTTGCAGATGACCCCGGTATTGCAAGCTCTCAAAACGAACAGGATACTCGTATGATTGCTCGAAGTGCACACATTCCTCTTTTAGAGCCGTCTGATAGCCAAGAAGCAAAAGATTTTGTTAAGTTTGCTTACGAGATAAGCGAGCAATATGATACTCCCGTTATTTTAAGAACGACCACAAAGTTATCTCACTCGCAAAGTGTAGTTACATTGTGTGACAGGGTAGAGGTTGAGGATAAAGTTTACGAGCGTAGCGTAGCTAAGAACGTTATGATGCCTGCTTCTGCTATTGCAAGACATAAGGTGGTTGAGGCAAGAGAAATTGCCCTTCAAAACGATTGTTCGTCTTTCCCCATAAACAAGGTGGAAATTAAAGATAAGAAGATTGGCTTTATAACGAGTGGAATTCCTTATCAGTACGTTAAGGAGGTTTGTCCTAACGCAAGCGTATTAAAGCTTGGCATAATTAACCCACTGCCCAAAAAGCTTATCGAGGATTTTATTTCACAAGTAGAAATGGTTTACGTTTTTGAGGAACTAGAGCCTGTTATTCAAGAACAAATTGAAAGCTGGGGTCTAAAAGTTAAAGGGAAAGAGCTCTTTACAAAGCAGGGTGAGTATAGTGCAAACCTATTAAAGAAGGTGCTTTTTGACCAAAACGACGTTGTATTTGACAAGACGGAAGTTCCAAACCGTCCTCCAATATTGTGCCCCGGTTGCCCTCACAGAAGCGTTTTCTCCGTGCTTAGCAAGCTTAAAATTCACGCATCTGGCGATATCGGTTGTTACACTTTAGGTGCAGTTGCTCCTTTGAGTGTTATTGATTCTTGTATATGTATGGGTGCTAGTATTTCGGCTCTCCACGGAATGGAAAAGGCTAAAGGCAAGGATTATATTAAAAATTGGGTTGCAGTTATTGGTGACTCTACCTTCCTCCATACGGGTGTGAATTCTCTTATCAATATGGTTTACAACAGGTCTTCTGCTACCGTTATGATTTTAGATAACAGAACGACGGGTATGACAGGGCACCAGCAACACGCTGCAACTGGTAAAACCTTAAAAGGTGAAGATACCTATGCAATCGACCTCAAAGAGCTTTGCACGGCAGTAGGCGTTAAAAACGTTTTAGAGATTGATTCTTTTGACGTTGTCGCTATGGAAAAAGCAGTTAAAGAGGCAACGAAGAGCGATGAGCTTTACGTTATCATTGCAAAATCTCCTTGTGCGCTGTTAAAGGGGTTAAAGTTTCCATACAAGTGCAAGGCTAACTCTGAAAAATGTAAAAAATGTGGAGCTTGCTTAAGGATTGGCTGTCCTGCATTAACAAAGCAGGCTGACGGCACCGTTAAGATTGATGAAACCATGTGTAACGGCTGTGGACTATGCAAGAGTTATTGTAAATTCAATGCAATCGAAAAGGTAGGTGTGTAGTATGAACATTATGGTAGTTGGCGTTGGTGGACAAGGCACTCTTTTAACCAGTAGAATTATTGGAAAGACAGCTCTTGATGCTGGATATGACGTTAAGCTTTCCGAGGTGCACGGTATGGCACAAAGGGGAGGTAGCGTAGTTACTTTCGTTAGATTTGGCGAAAAGGTTTACGAACCTATTGCAGAAGAAGGGAGCGTTGACGTTTTGATTTCTTTTGAAAGGCTTGAAGCGTTAAGATATGCGCACTTCGTTAAAAAAGACGGTGTGATTATCGTTAATGATTGCCGTATTGACCCTATGACTGTCGTTACGGGCGCAAAAGCCTATCCTGAAGGTATAATTGAGGAGCTTTCGAAGAGGCACAAAGTGTGCGCAATTGACGGCCTGAGCTTAGCAAAAGAGCTTGGAAACAGTAAAGTGCTTAATTCGGTAGTTTTGGGCTTTTCTGCAAAGCATATTGGCTTTACCGTTGAAGATTGGCTTTCCATGGTGGAAAAAACCGTTCCTCAAAAGACTATTGATATAAATAAAAAAGCTTTTATGGCAGGTTATAACAAGTAAGAGGTGAACAATGGTTTGGAACAAAGAAATTGAAACCATGTCCAGAGAGGACATAACAAAACTTCAAAGCGAAAGACTTGTAAAGCTCGTTGATTACGTATATAACAACGTGAAGTTTTATCGTAAGAAGATGGATGCTGTCGGGGTAAAGCCTTCGGATATCAAAGATATTAAGGATATCGTTAAGCTTCCCTTTACCACGAAAGATGATTTGAGAGATAATTATCCTTTTGGTCTTTTTGCAGTGCCCCATTCCGATATTGTTAGAATTCACGCTTCTTCGGGCACCACGGGTAAAGCAACGGTAGTTGGTTACACTAAAGCAGACCTAGACGTTTGGGCAGAATGTGTTGCGAGATGTTTTACTATGGCAAACGTCGATAAGAACGACATAATTCAAATTGCTTACGGTTACGGTTTGTTCACCGGTGGGTTGGGTGCTCACGGTGGTGCAGAGAAAATGGGTGCAATGGTTGTGCCTATGAGCACTGGTAATTCTAAAAAACTCACCACTATGATGGTGGATTTCGGTGCAACGGCAATAGCTTGTACGCCCTCTTATCTCTTACATATTTCAGAGGTTTTAGCAGAGGAAAAGTTGATTGATAAAATCAAGCTTAAATCAGCTATCTGTGGCGCAGAGCCTTGGACGGAGAAAATGCGCAAGGAAATTGAAACAAAGCTTAACATTAAGGCTTATGATATTTACGGCTTGAGCGAGGTTATGGGACCAGGTGTTGCTTGTGACTGTGATTATCATAACGGCTTGCACGTATGTGAGGACCATTTCTATCCGGAAATCGTCGATTGTGCAACGTTAATGCCCGTTGCAGAGGGCGAAACGGGTGAGCTCGTGTTTACCACCTTAACTAAGGAGGGATTGCCTCTTATTAGATACAGAACTAAGGACTTAACAAGCATCAGCTACGATAAGTGTGAATGTGGCAGAACTTCAGTGAGAATATCGCGCTTTAAGGGTAGGTCTGACGATATGCTTATTATCCGTGGTGTTAACGTGTTCCCAAGTCAGGTTGAGGCTGCTCTTATCGACGTTGAAGAGGTTACTCCACACTATATGATGATTGTTGATAGGGTAAATAACCTCGATTCGCTTGAAATTCAGGTGGAGGTTGACCCCAAATACTATACCGATGAAATTAAGGGTATTGAAAAGCTTACCAAAAAGGTTGGACACGTTATTCAGCAGGCACTGGGTTTAAGCGCAAAGATTACGCTTGCACAGCCTAACACCTTAAAGAGAAGTGAAGGCAAAGCCGTTCACGTAATGGATAAACGTAAATTATATTAAAGGGGAATTATTATGGTAGTAAAACAGTTATCAGTATTTATTGAAAATAGACAGGGTAGACTTGGTGAGGTTTTAGACGTATTAAAGAAAAACGACGTTAATATTTTGTCAATCAGTCTCGCAGACACCACCGAATACGGTATTTTAAGGCTTATAGTAAACAATCCTGAAGAGGGTAAAGAAACGCTCCTTAAAGAGGGCTATTCTGCTTTAACTTCCGACGTAGTTATTATTAAAATTACGCACGAAACGGGTAGTTTGCAGAAATTTCTTAAAATTATTTCCGATGCCGATATCAGTATTGAATATATGTACGGTTTATCGGTAGAGGGAGCTTCAGCTTCAATTGTGCTTAAAACTTCCGACACTGAAAGAGCAATGAAGGTTTTAGCGGAAAACGGAATTGACACTTTGTCTGGAGAAGATATTTCTAAGCTGTAAATTTTATACGTTCTTTAACAAGGAGCATTTATGATTAATGAAAAAATGTACGCTTTAGGCAGTAAGCGTTCTATAATTAGGGAGATTTTTGAGTACAGTAAAACTCGTAGTGCAGAGATTGGGGCAGATAAGGTTTTCGATTTCAGTTTGGGAAACCCAAGTGTTGAGCCTCCCGTTGAAATTAAGAATACTATTGAAGAACTAAACAATAGTGCAAATTCCGTTCTTCTTCACGGCTACACCTCTGCTCAGGGCGATTTTTCCGTAAGGAAAACCGTTTCTGACGATATTAACGCTAAGTTTGGTTTATCACTCACGCCAGACAATATTTATATGACGTGTGGGGCGGCGGCGTCCTTATCTATTTCCTTAAGGGCAACCTTTAACGATGGGGATGAATGTGTTGTTTTTGCGCCTTTTTTTACCGAGTATAGAGTGTTTATTGAAAATGCTGGTGGAAAGGTGGTTGTGTCACTTCCTAAAGAGGAAACCTTCCAAATTGACCTTGCTGATTTTGAGAGTAAGGTTACCGAAAAAACTAAGGCAGTTATTATCAATTCGCCAAACAACCCAAGTGGTGTAGTGTACAGCGAAGAGACGATTAAAGGCGTTTGTGAAGTGTTGGAGAAAAAGCAAAAAGAATTTAACCACGCTATTTATTTAATTGCAGATGAGCCTTATAGAGAGCTTGTTTACTCTAACGTTAAGGTGCCTTATCTTATGAATTACTACGATAATACTATTGTTTGCTATTCTTACTCTAAAGCCTTGTCGCTCCCTGGTGAGAGAATAGGGTATATTGCAGTTAATCCTAAGGCAGAAAATTCTAAGGAATTGTATCTTGCTATTTGTGGGGCAGGTAGGTCACTCGGTTACGTATGCGCACCGAGTATGTTCCAGCAAATAGTTAAGAAGTGCATAAACGCTAAGGTAGACGTTAATATTTATAAAGAAAACCGTGATATTTTGTATGATAACCTTACTAAATACGGCTACACCTGTGTCAAGCCGGACGGTGCGTTCTACCTCTTTGTAAAAGCACTTGAAGAAGATGCGTATAAATTCTTTGAAAGAGCAAAGACAAAGGAAATTTTAGTCGTTCCGTGTGATGATTTTGGAACTCCCGGCTATGTTAGAATTGCCTACTGCGTGGACAAGGAAAGAATTATTAATTCTCTCCCAGCATTTGAAGAACTTGCTAAAGGATATAGTATATAAAGGGAAAAAATTTTAACATTAAAAAAGCACCGAAGTCGGTGCTTTTTTTGTCTGTGATAAAGATGTTTGTTTTAATAGGTATAACATTATCACCTATTAAATGTTAATAGAGTTTTGCTAATATTAAAAGATGCGCCTTCATTCTTGCAAACTAAGAATGACAATGTGTCTGTCCACAAACTAAATATACCCATAGGGAAATAACAAACAACTAGTATCATGTGACCTAGAAAAATAAATGGAGAGAGAATAACAGTAAAAATAATTTTGGAAATTTTTATGTAATTATTATCGCTGTCATTTATGTTTGAATCATTTTTTATGCCTAACAATTCTAAACAAAAAGTAACTGAATATGATAATCCAAACAAAAGAAAACACATTAAAATTCCGATAAACATTATTAAAGTAATAGGAAAGAGAAGAAGAGCTTTTATCGTGTCCAAATGCTTAAATTTTGTGAATAAAATTCTGCCCGCGTCGAACCATTTCATATTTAATCTCCTTGTTTTCTTATTATAGCAATTATTACATTAAGATGTCAAATATAAATAACCTAACCCAGAACCAAAGTTCGGATTAGGTTATGCTTGGCGGAGAG
>JAZUAF010000018.1:0-3545 GCA_045637865.1 Christensenellaceae bacterium | reverse complement strand
ATGTTAAAATTTGTGGTTATGTTCACGAGCAAAATAAACCCTCTGTTGTGGTAATGAACAAATGGGATTTGATTGAAAAGGATACGAACACTATTAATAAATTTAATGACAAATTAAAGGAAGACTTAAAGTTTATGGACTACATTCTTCCGGTATATGTGTCTGCAAGGACGGGGCAAAGAACGGAAAAAATTCTTGCGCTTTGCGACTTTGCGCTTGCAAATTCTAGAAAGAGAATTTCTTCAGGTAAACTTAACGAGTTAGTTCTTGATTGCGTAAGGGCAAACGAGCCACCGTCGGTAAACGGCAAAAGGCTTAAAATCGGTTACGTTACTCAGGCAGAGGCTACTCCTCCTACCTTTGTGCTCTTTGTTAATGATGAAGCGCTTATGCATTTTTCATATAAAAGGTATCTTGAAAACTGCATAAGAAGCGCATTCGGTTTCGAGGGGACGCCAATTAACATAGTTATCAGGGAGAAAAAAGATGAAGACTAGTATTATGCTTGTGGTTTTTGCCGTTTGCAGTTATTTGTTTGGCAATATAAATTGGGCTTTAATTATTTCTAAAACAAAGAAAACGGATATACGCAACATTGGCAGTGGAAATCCCGGTACGCTAAATATGAGTAGAACTTTCGGATTAAAAACGGGTTTGTTGACTTTCTTTCTTGACGTTCTTAAGGGTGCGCTTCCAACCTTAATTGCTTTCTTCGTTTTTAAGGGGAAATATTTTGAAAGCTCAAGCTTCGCCGTTTCCGACTTTGCGATATATCTTTGTGGATTTTCCGTTGTAATGGGGCATATTTACCCAGCAGCGCTTAAGTTTAAAGGGGGCAAGGGCATTGCTTCAACTATTGGGGCTTTGGTTGTTTGTGAGAGTGTGCACGGATTTAACTGGGCGTTAATTGTTATTATGGCGTTAGTTTGCGCAGTGCTCTTCATCTACTTTACTGAGTTTGGTGCAATGGGCTCGTTCATTGCTATTACTCCTCCTGCAATAAGTGGTGGTATTAGGCTTTTCCTATGCTATCAACATATTAACGACGGATATACTCAGGTTTTTTATATCGTAACCTCGATGCTCATACTTTTGATATGTTTCTTTACGTGGTTCGCTCACCGTAAAAATATAAAAAGAATGTTGTCTGGTGACGAGCATCCAACCTCTATTAAGGGTATGGTTGTAAAGGCAAGGCTAAAAAAACAGGAAGAACAAAAACAGAAGGAAAAATAAAAAGCTTCATAAAATTTAGAGTCCTCTCATATATTACCGATGTAACGTATGGGAGGTTTTTTTATGGAAAGATTTGATATTTATAATGATATATGCCGTCGAACGGGTGGTGATATCTATATTGGTGTAGTTGGACCGGTTAGAACGGGAAAATCTACGTTTGTCACTAAGTTTATGGAGAATTTTGTCGTGCCAAATATTAGTGATAAGCTTCAAAAACAAATTGCTACCGATGAAATGCCACAATCAGCTGACGGCAAAACAATTATGACGACTCAAATAAAGTTTGTGCCTGCTAACGGCGTTAAAGTTAAGTTTAAGAACAAATCAACGGCAAATGTAAGGCTTGTGGATTGCGTAGGATATTTTACCGAAGGTGCTGCTGGACACGAGGAGGACGGCAAGCCAAGACTTGTTAAAACGCCATGGAGTGATAAGGAAATCCCCTTTGAACAGGCTGCAGAAATTGGAACGAATAAGGTTATTGCCGATTATTCGACCATTGGTATTTTAGTTACTTCAGACGGCACCTTTGGGGACATTAAAAGGGAAAGCTTTGCTAAAACGGAAGAAAGGGTTGCAAGAGAACTAGAGGAGTGTGGAAAGCCCTACGTTATCTTGTTAAACACCGTTGAGCCAAAAGGTGAAAAGGCTCTTAAAATAGTAGATTCTTTAGAGAAAAAATTTGGCGTTTCGGCAATACCTGTAAACGTTGCTAGTTTAACGTCAGACGATATTTCTTCAATTATGGAAAAGGTGCTCTTAGAGTTTCCAATGACGGGAATAAACGTAAATATTCCCGATTGGCTAAGAGCTTTGCCCGCCGATAGCAAAATTATCGGCGAGGTCATTGATAAAATTAAAACTGCGTCATCTGAGATTGCTAAGATGAAGGACTTTAATATTCTTTCTGAAGCCTTTGCCGACAGTGAAGATTTTAATGATTTGTCATTGAATGAATTAAAACTTGGAAATGGAACGAGTGATTATGAGCTAAAGCCAAACGAGGGGCTATTTTACAAGGTGCTCTCAGAACAGAGTGGGGAAGAGATTAAAGGTGATTACGAGCTTATGTCCTTTATCAAGGGTTTTGCAAACGAGCGAAGAAGGTATGATAAAATAAAAACTGCCCTAAACGAGGCAGAGGAAAGTGGTTATGGTGTTGTTATGCCTTCCTTTCAAGAAATGAGTTTAGAGGGGCCTGTTTTAGTTAAGAAAAAAGGTGGCTATGGTGTAAAACTTAAGGCAACTGCTCCAAGCTTACATATTATGAAGGTTGACGTTTCGACAGAGGTTTCGCCTATAGTAGGCAATCAAAAGCAGGGTGAGGATATGGTTAACTATATAGTTAACAAGTTCGAAGAAAGTCCAAGTGGAGTGCTGGAGACTAATATGTTTGGCAAATCACTTTCCGAAATAGTAGGAGAAGGACTTTACGGTAAGGCTAGTGGAATGCCTAAGGATACTCAAGCAAAAATGAGGAAAACGGTAACGAGAATAGTCAACGAAGGGCGTGGGGGAGTAATTTGTATACTCTTATAAAGTAAACAACGGCGAGATTTTCGCCGTTGTTTACTATTTATTTTGTTTTATTACCTTTTTTTCTATGAGGGAAACGGCAGAGTACATAAGTGTTGCAAGTATGCATAGCACAAGTGTTGTTGCCATAACTAAATCAAGCTTAAACACTTGGCTTCCGTATACGATTAGGTAACCAAGACCAGCTTTGGAAACGAGATATTCGCCCATTATCGAACCTATCCAAGCCATTCCAACGCTTATTTTAAGCATACTGATAAGCGTTGGAACGCTTCCTGGAATAACAAGTTTAGTAAGTATTTGAAATTTGTTTGCGCCCATCGAACGTAAAAGTAAAATCTTATCTTTATCGGTTGCCAAAAATCCGTTCAACATGGTAATTATAGCAACTATTATGCCTATTAGCACAGCCATAAAAATTATCGCGCTACTACCACTTCCGCACCAAACTATAATTATCGGACCTAATGCGATTTTGGGTAAACTGTTAAGAACTACGATATACGGCTCTAAAATTTGTCGTAGTCTCTCCGACCACCATAGGGCAAGCGCCACGACGTAACCAAATACTATGGTAATAAAAAAGCCGAGCAGGGTTTCGTATAGCGTGATACCCATATGATAGAATAAGTTATTTTCTGTTACGAGTTCTGCAATCGTTACGAATATTTTTGACGGCGAACTTGTTATAAACGAGTCGATAAGGTTAAATAATGCCAAAAGTTCCCAGATCCCAAGTCCAAAAACCAGAATTGCAACTCTAAAAAACC
>JAZUAF010000017.1:0-2588 GCA_045637865.1 Christensenellaceae bacterium | reverse complement strand
TACGATTTTTTCCTCGGGCACGCCGATTGTATCTCTCCAAAGAGCAAATGCCTCGTCATCCTCTTCATAGACAGAGGGCCAAAGAAGTTCTGCAGGTATTTCGAGTGTTTCGGTTAAAAACTCCCACGCCCACGGAATAGCCTCGTTCTTAAAATAATCGCCGAAAGAGAAGTTTCCAAGCATCTCAAAATATGTGCCGTGACGCGCAGTATGACCAACGCGCTCAAGGTCGGGAGTTCTAATACACTTCTGGCAGGTGGTTACACGATTTCTAGGCGGTGTAACCTCTCCTGTGAAGAACTTTTTCATAGGAGCCATACCCGAATTTATAAGCAATAAAGACTTATCCCCCTGTGGCACAAGCGAAAAGCTTGGCAGACGAAGATGTCCCTTGCTCTCAAAAAAAGAAAGGTATTTTTCTCTTAAATCGTTTAGTGATGTCCACTGCATAAGTAAGACTTCCTTTGCTATAAAAATATTATATTTACATACATAATTATTATATAATAGCTATATTGTTTTGTCAACTTTTGAAAGGCTTAAATATTATACATTTTGACTAATATAAGCCCTGATTTTTTAGATTAATAATTCATAGACAAAGTTTTCTTTTGTTGATATAATAATGATTACAAGGTAACAAAACTTTACCTTTTTCCTTACACAGTTACTTTTAGGAGGGCACTATGTTAAAACAGTATAGCTACATCAAGGCAACCGAGGAATTTTGCACCCGTGAAAAGCATATTCCCGCACCTTATTTAAGAAAAACATTTAATGTGAATGGTAATGTAAAGTCAGCAACACTTTATATTACCGGACTCGGCTTTTACGAACTTCATTTTAACGGAGCTGACATTACCAAAGGTTTTTTAGCACCATACAGAAGTAATCCCGATGATTATGTTTATTTTGATAAATATGATGTTACATCTCTTATTAAGGATGGCAACAATGTCATTGCAACTATTCTTGGTAACGGTATGCAAAACGGCCTTGGCGCTTATGTTTGGAACTTTGATAAAGCACCTTGGCGCAGCGCTCCCATACTTTGTTTTGAACTTACCATAGAATATGAAAACGGAAAGACAGAAACCGTAATTTCTGACACTAAGACAAAGGTTCATTCTTCACCTATTTTATTTGATGACCTTCATTTTGGCGAATATTATGATGCAAGCCTTGAAATTGATAACTGGGATGCCCCCGATTTTGATGATAGCGACTGGGCTTGTGCTTTACCTGCTACCCCTCCAAAAGGCGAGCCTCGTTTATGCGAAGCCGACCCGATTACCCTTCGCAAAACACTTCTCCCCATTTCTGTTACCGAGTGTGGAGACGGCTTTGTATATGACTTCGGTCTTAATAATTCGGGCCTTTGCGAACTTAATATTAAAAACTCTGCAAAAGGTCAAAAAATTGTTACTATACACGTTGAAAATATGAAGGAAGGCAAACCCTGTCTTCATAACGTTCGTTTTGTTCCGAGCCGTGACCTTTATCAAGAGGATATTTACTACTGTGCAGGTAAAAAATGTGAAACACATATTCCTCGCTTTACATATCACGGTTTCCGCTACGTTTATGTTGAGGGTATTACTAAGGAACAAGCAACACTTGACCTTTTAAAATATCACGTTTTTAACTCAGATATTAAGCAGATAGGCCACTTTGTCTGCGACAACGGAATTGCTAACAAACTTCAAGAGGCTGCCGTTCGTTCAGACCTTTCTAACTTCCACTACTTCCCAACCGATTGTCCTCACAGAGAAAAGAACGGTTGGACAGCCGATGCTTCCCTTTCGGCAGAGCAGATGCTTTTAAACCTTGACCCTGAGAGAAGCTACAAAGAGTGGATGAGAAATATTTATGCCGCCCTTGACGAAAATGGCGAGCTTCCCTCAATTATACCTACACCGGGTTGGGGTAAAGGCGGCGGAAACTGCGGTCCTTCTTGGGATATTGCTATTGTTAATATTCCTTATTACGTTTATCTCTTACGTGGCGATACCGAAATTTTAAAGGAATTATCCGAGCCGTTATTTAAATATTTAAAATATCTAAACGGCCGTGTTAATGAGGACAATTTGGTAAAGGTAGGACTTGGTGACTGGTGCCAGGCCGACCAAAAGGGCAACGGCCCTGATACCCCCCTTCTCCTTACCGCTTCTATTTCTTCGGCCGATATTGCTAATAAAGCAGCATTTGTTTATGATGTGTTAGGCGAAACCGAAAAGTATGAATATGCCAAGGCTCTTGCCGACAGAATTTCGACAGCTATTAAGGAAAAACTAATCGACCACGAAACAATGACCGCCTTTGGTGCTTCTCAAACAGGTCAGGCGTTACTTCTTCATTACGGATATTTTGAAGAGCATGAACGCGAGGCTGCATTTAAACGCCTTTTAGACTTCATTGAGGAAAGAAATAACCATATTGCTATCGGTGTTCTTGGAAACCTGGCTTTATACCGTGTGTTGTCCGATTTTGGTTACTGTGATTTAGCTTTTGATATGCTAACACGTACCGATTATCCTTCCTTAGGAAACTGGATAGCAGAGGGTGCTACAACCCTTTGGGAAAACTTT
>JAZUAF010000016.1:0-28044 GCA_045637865.1 Christensenellaceae bacterium | reverse complement strand
TCTTCCCCTGTTCCAAGCCACCTCTATTGCGTGGCGAATTGCACGCTCTACCTTGCTTGCAGATGTCTGATATTTCTCACCTATCATTGGGTAAAGCTTCTTTGTAATGTTGTTTATAATTTCAGGGTTTTCCACAGCAAGACGCACCCCCTCCCTTAAAAAGGAGTACCCCTTTATGTGTGGGGGAATACCAACGTTGATAAAAATCTTGCTTATCTTTTCTTCTAACGATTCTTTTCTAATTCCTCCAAAAGTTGCTTGTCTCACACCCTCACCCCCCTCGCTCTTTTCTTTCGAAAGTTCCCTCATTCTCTCCTTTAGAATGGAAAACTTGTAGGGTTTTGCCATAAAATAAGATGCGCCGAGTGTTACGGCTTTTGAAACCACTTCCTCCCTTGTAAGAGCACTCAGCACAATTATTTTAGTTTTGATATTAAGTTCTTTAATTTTTTCAATCACCCTCAGTCCGTCATATCCCAAAAGAACTAACCCCGTTATCAGAAAGTCCGGCTTTTTTTCTGCAAGTGGCGAAAGAGCCGATATCCCATCCGTTGACGACCCGATAACTTCATATTCTCCATCCTGCTTAAAGTTTATCGCCAATTCGTCAATGGCTTCTTTCGTATCTTGTAAAATAAATACCGTCTTTTTCAAAATTCTTCTCCTATTTATTTTTCATTTCCTTAATTTTACTACAAATTTTTCACCCCTCCAATAGATTTAAAAAATTATTTGTAAAAACTTTGTCGACTTTTGTTCAAAAAGAAAATATTTTGTCGAAACACTTGTTTTGCGCGCTTGAAGAATCATTAGTTATATTCTGCATTTCTGAGGACGTAATTTTTTCAGCCTGTTTTTTGTTCAAATTTATTATTTTTGAATAAAAGTCGTTTTTTGCTTGATTTCTACAATATTTAAAATAAAAAATGCGTAAAAGCCTTACGCATTTTTTATTTGATTCAACGTTAGAGCGAGAACTCCGATGAAATTTCGTTCACAACGAATTCTCTTATATCCTTTTTAAGGCTAATCGCTAGCCAAATTTTAACGTAGATTGCAGGAATAGAGCAGAACGGAAGCACCGTTAAGCATAAGTCCTTATAACTTTTTGAGCTGGAATATGCCTTTCCTCCAGCCACGTTCCCGAGGAACACTGGAACGCCCTTTTCTTTTGCCCTTTGACAAAAAGCGTTAAGATTTGGGTTTTCCGTGTTGAGCGTACCTGAATGATAGGGCTTAATGAGTACTGCGTTAACACCATCTAGATTATAGCTAAAATCGTCACCAGGGAAACTGTTTATCATTAAAACCTTTGGCGAAGCAACAAATTCTACTGCCCTATCTTCACCGTTTACAAGGGGTTGTTTTTCCTGCCCACACAAAGAAACTTCTCCCTGGCTAGAAACGGTAGCAAAGCTTTCCCCACCCAAGCTGTAGATTTCATCCATAGCCTCTGCGTGCCCAATGACGCGTGTACCTAAGTGAATTTTAGTTTCACTCTCGCCAGCGTTTTTGTAGCTAACAAATACGCCGTTTGCTCTTTTACTTTTAATAAAATCCACTGCAGCCTTAAAATTCACGTTGCCGTTAGACCTCTCGTCTTCTAGAGGATAGTTTGAAGAGACTAAAACTACGGGAATTTTATTAGTGGAAACGGTAAAAGAAAGTGCCGCCGCCATATACTGAATAGTATCCGTGCCGTGTGTAACGATAATGCCGTCGTAATTCTTTTTGGCGTTTTCGGAAACAACCTCGCATAGAGAAGTTAGTTCTTCCCCCGAAAGATTTTCAGATAAAATACTGTATGGAGAGGAGACGTTAAAGACAATGCTGTCATCTCCATCTTCTTTATAGTTTTCAATAAGGGTGTAGTTAGTAGAATCATCAAGCGAAATCCATTTTTTGCCAGACGCACTGCCTATAGTTCCACCCGTAAAAATAACGAGAATTTTCATTACAAACTAGTTCCTTAAATTAACCCTTAATATTAAACTCAAACACGCAAGAGTTTTTAAACATACTCTTCAAGGGGCATTCCTTACAAGTGAGAACAACCCCAGGAAGGTCTAAAAGCGTTTCAATAACACCGGTGCAGTAGCCCCTGATAAAGCCACAAATTTTTCTCTTGCCTACTTTATCGACAATAAACGCTTCACTTATACTTAGCGAACCGGTTAAACAATCGTTCTGCTCGTCGTAATTGAGCTCGATAGAAAATCTTCCCCAACCAACAGCCGAGTCAAACTTACACCATTTGTCGAGCTTTTTCTTTATATCCTCAAAAGAGCCGCCAAGATTCCATTGGTTTTTGATTCTTTCGCCAAAGTTTCTGCCACCAGCATAGCCACTGGAATAGAAAATTTCCTCTGCCGTTTTTTCGTCAACTAAGCCTGCAACCTTTTCGTAAATCCCACCCATAAGATTAATCAACGTGTCGTTTCTAAAGCTCACGTTCCTTTGATGGTCCTCAGGGTTTATCATAATACCCCTTTCAGGTATGTATTCGAATATGGTTTTTGTTGCCCCTGCTTCCTCACTCTCTTCAACTTGAACCACCGGAGCAGGCGCAGCCTTGCGAGGACAATGCGCTTCCACGCCATCTAGAATCTTGGAAAAATATTTTTCAAACTTTTCGGGGTATGCGAAAATCTGTTGCTTTCTGCCAAGATAATAACGATAATCGTCGTTTAGGGAAAATTCTTCTATAAATATGGGAAGAATTGGCTTTTTCCTTTCGGTAACAACGTCAACCTCGTTTAGACAATGCTCGGAATTATTGATTGACTGAGAAGCAATCAATAGCACGAGCTTGCAATCGGAAATAGCCGACATTAGGTTTGCCGCATACGCCTTACCCGGGTCAATATCCCTTGGCGCAATAAAGCAACCGTATCCAATTCCCTCTAAATATGCAACTAGAGAGTCTGCAACAGCTTTGTCGTTAGTAGTATAACTTATAAAAATATCTTTTTTCATACCGTGTTCCACCGTTTGAATTAATTTTTTCTAATTTAGTATATTCTTGCCTTGCCAACACCTGGCAAAAACTTTTATTTAATCGAAGATAGCTTTTTCTATAACTCCACCACCGATACATCTGTCTCCCGTATAGAATACAGCAAACTGCCCCTCGGTAATTGCGCGTTGTTTTTCCTTAAACCTAACCTCAATATAGTCCTCTTTAATAAACACCGTGCATTCCTGTTCGGGCTGACGGTAACGAAATTTACCAGTACAGTTAAACTCCTTCTCTTTTGGAGGCTCAGGAATAAAGTTGCATTCCTTCATAATAAGTCCACTGCTATATAGCCTTTCTTCGCTCCCGTGCGCAACGTATAAAATGTTGTTTTTTAAATCCTTTTCAATAACAAACCAACGAGTGCCTTCGTCACCCTTTTGTCCACCGATTCCCAAGCCCTTTCTTTGCCCTATGGTGTAATACATAAGCCCAAGGTGTTCACCTAAAACCTTTCCGTCATAGGTCATGATTTTGCCTTTTTGATTGGGGATATACGTTTGAAGAAAATTTCTAAAGTTTCTCTCCCCAATAAAGCAAATGCCGGTGGAGTCTTTTTTAGTAGCAGTTGCAAGTCCGTATTTTTCGGCTATCGTGCGCACTTCACCCTTGTCGAGCTTGCCCAGTGGAAACAACACCTTGTCAAGCTGTTCTTGAGATAATTGGTTTAGAAAATACGTTTGGTCCTTGTTTTGGTCCTTTGCCTTTAGAAGATAGTGAACGCCATTCTCGTGCAAAATATCACAGTAATGCCCCGTTGCAACGAAGTCTGCCCCAAGGTCTAGCGCCTTTTCCTTAAAGTCCTTAAACTTAATTTCCCTGTTACACAAAACGTCGGGATTAGGGGTTCTACCAGCCTTATATTCCTTAAGGAAATAGGAAAAAACCCTATCCATATATTCTTTTGCAAAGTTTACCGAATAATAGGGAATGCCAATTTTTGCGCAAACGCGCCTAACGTCTGCATAATCTTCTTCAGCCGTGCAACACCCGTTATCGTCCTTTTCCTCCCAGTTGTTCATAAAGAGACCGATTACGTTATATCCTTGTTCCTTTAAGAGTAGAGCCGCAACGGAACTGTCAACACCCCCACTCATTCCCACTACAACGGTTTTTTTCATAATTTCCTCTATAAAATATAATAACATATCCCAAAAAAAATATCAATTAAATACCGTAAATTACATTAATTTGGTTAAAGTTATATTTTTACTTGCATATTTTCTTCATTTTTGATATACTAGGCTAGCATATGCATTTTGCGTATAGAAAAAATTTTTTATTTACAGGAGGATTTTATGCCTGACGGCTCTGTCCCGTTACTAATTGCCATAATTGCATTAGTATTATTATCTGCTTTTTTCTCATCAACTGAAACTGCTTTTTCCTGTGCTAACAGAATTAAGCTGCGCTCACTTGCCACCAACGGTGATAAGAGAGCAAAAAAAGTTTTAGACCTTGCCGAAACTCATTACGATAGATTTATTTCCACCGTTTTAATTGGCAACAACATCGTAAACCTATCGGCAACTACACTAGCGACCATCTTCTTTGGAAGGCTTATTGAAGACCCAAGCACCTCTGCGTTTGTTTCCACAGCCGTTATGACAGTTGGGATTTTAATTTTTGGTGAAATTACTCCTAAGTTTATTGCAAAAACCTTTCCGGAAAAAATGGCGACGGCATATTATCCCTTGATAAAACTATTCTATTATATCTTCTTCCCACTCAATTTGATTTTTGGTGGTTGGAAATGGCTTCTCTCAAAAGTGTTCCGTTTTAAGGACGCAGAGGTGGTTACTGAAGACGAGATTATGACCATCGTTGAAGAAGCCGAAGAAGACGGCACCTTAAAAGAAGAAGAAACCCAGCTTATTCGCTCGGTTATCGAGTTTGACGATTTAGAGGTCGGAGATATACTCGTTCCAAGGGTTAATATCGTTGCAGTGGAAGTTTCCACTTCAATGGAAGAGATTCGCGCAATCTTTGAAAAGGAAGGATACTCGCGTATTCTCGTATACAAGGAAACTATCGACACGGTAATTGGAACTATTCACGAAAAGGACTTCTTTACTGCTTATCTTGCCGGTAAAAAAAGTGTTAACGATATTTTGCAAAACGCATTCTATACGACAGAGCACGCAAAAATTTCTGCACTACTTAAACAACTTCAAAAGAAAAAGGTACATATAGCAGTTGTTTTAGACGAATATGGTGGGACCTTAGGTCTTGTTACCTTAGAAGATATCATCGAAGAGCTCGTTGGTGAAATTTGGGACGAGCACGACGAAGAGGTTGACTACTTTAACAAGGTTGGCGAAAACGTGTTTATGGTTGACGGTAAAGCCCCCATTTCCGACGTGTTTGAACACTTTGGTCTCGCAGGAAAGGAAGAGGAATTTGGTGCAAACACCTTAAGTGGTTGGGCAATAGAATTCCTTGGCGAAATTCCTACGGCTGGCACCAAGTTTGAGTATTTGAACCTCAAGCTTGAGGTGTTGAAATCTACCGTTAAAAAGGTTTTAATGCTTAAAATTACCATTGTGCCTGAAGAAAATACAGAAGAATAATTTGTTTTTATTAACCGTCGCTTAAAAATTTTAAGCGACGGTTGTATTAAACGGATAAAAAGGTGAACTCACTTATCATTGTGCCTGTAGTATAATTGGATAAAACGGTGCCCTCCGACGGCACTGATTCGAGTTCGAGTCTCGACAGGCTCACCAAAAAAGAAGGTTAAAAACCTTCTTTTTTTATGTCAAATTTGCAAAATTTGACTATGTTTCGAGGTGTAGCTAGTTGTCATTTTGCAAAGCAATTATCACTTTTTTGCTTAGGCAGATTACGAGTCGGGGGTTTTAAGATGGTGTTGGCGCCCGAGCCGACTTGTATCAAGATAAGTATACGGCACGGTACCAAAAAGAAAATGTATTACTTTATTTATATAAACGACTTGAAACATCTTGAAAAAATGTGATATAATACGACCGTATAGTTTTTTTTAGGTAATAATGTCGAAAAAAATATAAAATTTGGAGATGTATATTATGACGCCATAGTATGCCACATAGTATAAAATTGAACTTTTTACTTGAAGAATATAGCTAGTATATTAAGAAGACTGATGAGTTATTAAATCAGACCAACATTATATTTTGTGGGTTTATAAAGAGGAATTTAAATGGAACTGACAAAAATTTATATGGATAAAGTTTTTCTTAGGCTGAAAAACAAAACACAACTTTGTTCAGCTTTAGCGGATGATCATTACCACACTAGATTGGTACATTCATTAGAAGTTGCATCTATTGCTGAATCTATAGCTAAAAAACTTCCTGCAGATTTTGAAATTGACAAAATGGCAGTGATAAAAGGAGCCTTACTGCATGATATCGGTCACACCCCTTTCGGGCATGCTGGCGAACGTACATTGCATGATATATTATCTGGCAATGACACTTGTTTCAATTTGGTTTGTGGCATAAAAGAAAAAGATTTAGCACAAGGCTTTAAGCATAATATAAATTCAGGTTTATTATATAGAGAATCCACGCCGTACTCCAAAGTAGAGTGTAAAGTAATGGATGCCATAATCAAACACACTAAAATCCAATATAAAAGTAGTACTAATGAACGATTAGATTACGGCTTTGAACGCGTAGTTAACGGAATTGAAATGTTGAAGGATGATTATTATAATGATTATCCTAAATATATAGAAGGTTATATTGTCGCAACTGCTGATGAAATTGCTCAAATCTGTTCTAATTACCTAGACATAATCAGATTTGACTATACATATGAACAAAACATAAGAGGCACCGAATTACTAGAAGAATTAAATAAAGCTGGCAAAACAACATCAATTGCTAGATTGCAAGTAGAATATATTTGTACTCACCTTATATGCGAATTTGTTAAGGAATTGCAATCAAAATCAAAGGATGATTTCTTATTAGACCAAACCAAGTCTCATTTTTGGCAACTTGTTAATAGTATTTCAAATGTTAACAACTCAATTATAAAAGAAAACACTAGCATTAAACTCTTTGATGAAAGCAAGAGAACTATAATTGAAACATTATTTGCATATTATTTTATTACTCCAGAAGACCTTGAAACAAAAACAATCAAATCTATGCTTTTTTCATTGCAAGATACTAAGGGGTTATCATCTGTTCATTATGACAAAATTAAGGAACTAATTGATATAGATGATAGCGAAAAATTTAAGGAAAAAGCTGTTACATTAATTAAAGAATCAGTAGAGGTCATATTCAATTCCACAGTTAAAGGCAATGAAAAAAAGAGAAACAAAATAATTGTTAAAGTTTTTTTGAGATATATTGCTGTTCAAATTTCAAAAATGACCGATAATTATGCGAGTCAAAAATATAAAAAAATAGTTAATGGAAAAACTTTTCTTAAGAATATTTGAAAAAGCTGTTGACTTTTTACTCGTTTTTGTATATAATAATATCATCAGAAACAAAAGGGAACTTAGTTGTTCTAAAATTTAAGAATAAAAAGCGGCTTTACGGTCGCTTTTTGTTGTATAGCGAAAAAGAAGGTTAATAAACCTTCTTTTTTGCTTATACAATATTTATTCGTTAACTTCTTGTGCTTCCTTGGGGGCTTCGGTTTCTTGGGCAGGCTCCTCTTCTTCTACAGGAGCGCCTTTTCCCTTAAACTGCATAGTGCTAAAGGTGTAATAAAGCATTACTAAGCCTGCAGAGAGAATTGCGCCACCGATAATATCCGTTATCCAATGCACACCGGAAATTATTCTGCCCACAACCATAAACGCCGTGAAAAGAGCAATGCCGATAAGAGCTATTCTCTTAACCGTTACGTTCTTTATGCGACTTTTTAATTGCAACATTGCAGTTGGCATAACGCACATAACTAGCATTGTGGTTGAAGATGGATAAGAAGCCTCTAGCTCGCCCTCAATGAGAACGGGTCTATAGTTGATAACTACAACTTCAAAGAAAAGGAAGAAAGCCATTACCACAACGTAGAATACGCCGAGCACTAAAATATCACAATCAATCTTCTTAAAACTCTTTCCCTTTATTAACTGATATAGCCCCAAAACGGCAAAGCCAAGGATAAAGAGGAATGGGATTATGCTTAAAAGGTCTGTTACGTCATAGAGTAATTCATTCATCCCCGTGAGCTTATGCATAAATTCGTTTACCGTGGCAAAGCCTACTTCTGAACCCTCGGGGCCGATAGCCTCTACCTCTAGAAATTTTACTGCCACCGTCCACAAAAGGAACAGCAGTAATAAACCAAGTGATATAAATAGATTCTTTTTGTTTTCTCTTGTCATTTTATAAAATTCTCCCTTATGTTTTAATTTGTATTTATTATATCACAGCATATAGGATATGTAAATAGAGAAAGGTTAAAAAAACAGCACCCACAAATTTGTGAGTGCTGAAATTTTTTGTTGATAAATGCCAATAGACAAATTATCTCTTTGAGAACTGGGGAGCTCTTCTTGCTTTCTTTAAGCCGTACTTCTTTCTTTCCTTCATTCTGGAATCTCTGGTTAAGAAGCCTGCTTTCTTAAGAGCTGCTCTAGTTTCGGGTTCTGCCTGTAAAAGAGCACGGGAAATACCATGTCTTACAGCACCTGCTTGACCGGTGTAACCACCACCACATACGTTAACGATGATATCGTATTTAGCAGAAGTTTCGGTGAGCTCTAGGGGCTGACGAACGATGAATTTCAAAGTGTCTAAGCAGAAATATTCGTCAAGAGTTTTATTGTTAATGGTGATAGTTCCATCACCTGCAGGGATTAAACGAACACGAGCAATTGCTTTCTTTCTTCTGCCCGTTCCCCAATATTGAACTTTTTTCTTAGTAGTTGCTTTTGCCATAATTACACCTCTTAGATAAGTTTAAGAACTTCGGGCTTTTGAGCCTGATGGTTATGCTCGGGTCCTTTGTAAACTTTGAGTTTGGTGAGCATTTTACGACCTAAGCTGTTTTTGGGAAGCATACCTTTAACTGCTTCGTAAACAGCAACGTCGGACTTGGTTGGCATAAGAGTTTTATACTGAATCTCTTTAAGGTGTCCGATATAGCCGGTGTGATATCTGTACATTTTCTTTTCGAGTTTCTTACCCGTTAATACTACCTTATCGGTGTTAACGATTATAACGAAATCTCCCGTATCAACGTTAGGGGTGAAGGTGGGCTTGTTCTTTCCACGAAGAACTGCAGCAACTCTAGAAGCTAAACGACCGAGCGTTAAACCTTCAGCGTCTACTACGTACCACTTTCTAACTACGTTTTCTGCGTGAGCCATATAAGTTTTCATAGTTTTTTCTCCTTTAATTTTAGGTTGCTCTTTACTAAATTTGCGTTCGTGAACCGTTACACGATTTGGCTCAAAAAGAGGGCTAATCTTTTATAAAACGAACTTCTCCTTTATAAACAGCCTAATTATAATAAAAAATTTTATACTTTTTGTCAAGCATTTTAAGGGCTTTTTTAAAGTTTTTTGCCTCTTTTAACGTTAAATTAAAAGGTGCCACAATATATTGTAGCACCAAAATTTTATGCACACTAATTTTTCTATTCCATACAAGAATTATAACATTGTTTGGGTGTCGTTTGGGTCACCGTTTCTTGCAAGGTCGTACTCAACAGACCAGTCGAGATAACGGTATTTTTCGCCACGGGGGTCGGTGTTTATCCAATTAACTAACATGTCGAGCATTTCTTCAGTCCACGTTGCCCTGTCAATTTGAGCAGTAGTAAATTTGCCTTGCCCTATCATTTCAAAACCGAAATCGTCCTTTACGTGGGTTTTTGCAGCGCCCTCAACAACCTCTTGAACGAGATGACTTGGAATGAAGAGCACCCCTCCACCAGCGCCGTAAACTATATCTCCTGGGAGAACAGTTGCCTTGCCTATTCTAGTTATGCCGTTAAAGTCCTTTATGCAAAATTCACGAATGGGCGTGGGGTCGATTCCACGGTAATAAACCTGAACGTCCTCAACCTTTTTCATTTGCTCAACGTCACGAATGCCTCCCCAAACTACTCCTCCACCTGTCTTGGTGCGAGTTTTAATTGCCGTGGTTAAATTCCCACCGAGGAAAGTCCCTTTATAAATCTTATCGTACATATCAACGACAACGACGTCTCCCTCAACCAAAGAGTCAATTACCCATTGATTGAAGTTTCCCTTTCTCCCCTCGGCCTTTCCCACCTCGAAGGCAATATCCAAAAGGTCAGGTCTTGTAGGAACGTAGGTTGCCGTTACTGCCCTACCTATTAGCTTTCTGCCGTCGTCGTGCAGAGTTTTAAGGTCTCCTTCAAACTGACTTTCGTAACCTTTTAAGAAGATGGGTTTCCAAAGTTCCTCTAAGGTCATTTTTCTCATTTCGTCTAAATATTTCTGAGGCACTTTTGGTCTGCCGTCAGGGAAGCGTTCCCCTTTCCAAAGGGGGGTTAATTCAATTATCGCTTGTCTGTCGTTAAATTTCATAATTTTTTTCTCCTTATTCCACCGTTATTAAATAAATGCAGTTAGCCGTTAAATCTAACTCAATGCAATTTTTTTGTAAGATAAACTCTTTTATTGGCTTAAGGTTGCCCTCTTCTTTAAGAATTTTAATTTGCTCTTCGGAAAGCGTATCGGGCTCTCCCATTTCTTGAAATTTTCTATAAGGGTTAGTGGTGTTTTTGTCAATGCACCAAACGGTTGCCTTTTTGCCAGAAAGGTTTTCACTAAAGGTTATAGTTTCTACTCTATCTTCTAAATCTTCCTTAAAGGTATCGGTAGAGTAGGAAAGTAAAACTGCATAGTTTCCGTTATCATCCTCGCTCGGCATAACGAATAGGTTGTTATCTTCTATCCCCTCTAAAATATTTTCCTTTAATTTTGCCGACAAAACGAATGCATTATAAATGGGTTTTGCAATAAAGTTTAGGGTGAAGAAATTTCTAAAACCAGTAAAATCCTTTACCATTTCGTGCTGACCTGACAAACAAATTAAAAAGTCCTTTATCTTATACTCAGAATAGACAAGCCTGTGTATAAGCTTTGCAAAGTAGCAAGAGAAAACTTCGTGCTCACGGACTAAAAGGTCTGGACAATTTTCAATGTTTAAGAATCCCGAAGAGGATAACCCCCACTCGTCAACGATAATGGGTGTATCACTAAAGCCGTGTTCTTTTACTACGGTAACCAACCCCTCGTGTTTATCTATGCTGTTTTGAACGTTTATCTCCATAAGCTTTTCATTAAGGCTTCTGGGAGAGGTGCCGTATTCGTGAACGGAAATAAAATCTAATCTCAAATTTTTCTCTTTAACAAAATCTAGAAAGCCACCTAAAAATTGCCTTCTCCAGGCAAGGGCAGGTCCACCCACCGTCATTTTTTCCGAAGCTCTCGTTACCCCCTTTACAAAGGCTTCGTAGAGCTTGCAATATTCGGGAAGCCTATACTCCATAGTGGTTTCAAGCTCTTTGGGGAGGTTAGACATAAAAAAGGCTGAAGTGTCTGCTTCGTTAAAGCAGTGGCATCTCCATTTTGAAACGGTCTCTAGCCCGTAACGCTCAATGATATGCTTTGTGTACTCAAAACAAATCTCCTCCCACAAAGCGTAATCCTTTGGTGGGGAAGAATTCCACATTTTGTTTTTGTAACGGGTTTTGTTTTTGGACATACTTATCTTAAACTCGCTACTTTCAGCAATGCAATCGGGCATGCCAGCGTAAGCTAAGAGTATATCATAACCCTTTTCTACCATATAATCGAGCCTAAGGTCGTTTAGTCTAAAATCGTATGCTAAATTTCCCTCTCCGTCTATATACACTATGTCTTCGAACATAGTGTATAGTCGAACGGTTTTTATTGCCCCGTCACTAGCCATTCGGTCTAGAATTCGTTTCCCCCAAGGGTCCTCAACAGCATCGGTGGGGTGAAACACGCAACCGTTCCAAAAACTGGGCTGTTTTTTTATAACCTTATTTTTTATTTCTATCATTTTTTCCCTCTATTTGAAAGAATCAAGTATTCCTTTAAGATACCCTATGGCAAAAAGCCTACCCATAGCGTCGTACCCAGCGAGGGTAGATTTTTCCCCTGCCATCGTGGGCACGTGGTCAACCCTTACGGGAACGTTTATTCCGTTGTCGATATAAAGTTTCATAACTTTTGCCATATCAATATCGCCGTTATCGTGGAATGTTTCTCTAAAGTGATTTGGCACGCCTTTAGTGTTTCTAAAATGAACAAAAAAGATTTTTTTCTTAAACTCTTTAATTACCTCTTCAAGGTTTTCGCCCATTATAAAAAAGTTTGCCTGGCACATTGTAAGCCCTAATCTTTCGCTTGGACAAATATCGTAAATTGCTCTCTTAATATTTTCCTTAGAAATCATAATCCTATGAACGTCGCCAAGTCTTTTTACGGGGGGGTCGTCTGGGTGAAGGGCAAGCTTTATAGAATATTTTTCTGCTTCCTTGATAACGGCTTTTAAGAAATATTCGTAGTTTTCCCAAAGTTCCTTTTCAGTAATTTTTGCGCCCGTATCCCTATAGTTTTTAATATCGAACTCGGTAACCGTTGCTCCACCACGCTCTAAAAAGGAAGATGAAGTTCTCGTCCAACCCACGTGCGCCATCCAGTTAAAACAAATAGTATCAATATTAAGCCCCCGCATTATAGGGAACATTTTTATAACCTTTTCTATACACTCGTTCCTCTTTTCGTCCCCTGCCTTAATGTGGTCGTGGAGGGCGTTTGGCATAGGCTCGATTATAAGGGGGGTAATACCAAAATCAGTAAAACGTTTGTAAACGGTTTGCCAATGCCCTTTATCGGTAATATCAAACTCCTTGTTTTCGGGCAGACGGATAACGCCGTGCTTAACTCCACTTTGAAGGGCAAAATCCCAAGTGGCGTCCCTTTCACTTTTAAAATAATCTGTAAGTATCATTATACTCCTCCGAGAGTTAAGAATCCTCCGTCAACTGGCACAGTTATGCCCGTAACGAAATTAGATTCATCAGATAAGAGCCATTTAGCGCAACCGATAAGGTCTTTTGCCTCACCAAAACGCCCCATTGGAGTATGAGAAATTACTTGTTCGCCACGCTTAGTTAAGCCCTCTTCTACCGTGCCGAGATAAGCTTTGCTTCTCTCGTTAACCATAAAGCCGGGTGCGATTGCGTTAATTCTGATATTTGCAGGGGCAAAGTATGCTGCAAAGGATTGTGTTAAGTTGGAAACGGCAGCCTTACTCATTGCGTATGCAAAACAACGTGTTAAGGGGCAATAGGTATTCATCGATGCAAAGTTTATTACCGAGCCGCCACCCTTTTTTGCCATTTGTTTTGCAAATTCCATAGTGGGAATAACCGTTCCCATAGTATTTATTTTTAAAACGCTCTCAAAGGCTTCCATATCAATGTCGTATAAGCCCTTTGCGTTTTCGGGAAGCTCGCCAACAAGTTCCCTCTCGTCAAACTTAGTAATGGTGGGCATTGCCTTAGAATTGTTTCCACCTGCTCCGTTTACTAGATAGTCGCATCCACCCTCTTTTTCTACGATGAGAGCAAAGTCTTTTACTGCGTTTTTATCCGTAACATCAAGGGCATAGGTCTTTGCCACTCCTCCGAAAGCCGTAATCTTATCTGCGACTAGTCTGAGTTTTTCCTCCGTTCTGCCGACTAGATAAACCTTTGCTCCCTCTTTAGCAAGACTTATTGCGATTTCCGAGCATAGAGTTCCACCTGCCCCAGTAACTACTGCATTTTTACCTTCAAATTTCTTCATTTTCATTTACACCTTTAATATTTTGTTTTTTGCGTTTTGATAGCAAACCTTTTTAACTATTTCTCTAAGAGTTTCTTCGCTTGCGCCCCACTCTTCTAAAGAGTTTTTCTCCGTTAGATAGGAGCAGAATATTCTTCTAAAATAATCGTGACGGGTTAAAGAGAGAATGCTTCTCGAATCGGTAGTCATTCCGATAAACTCAGAGAGAACGCCAAAAGAAGAAATACAATCAAGCGTGTTTTTAATACCCAAAGCGTGGTCACACCACCACCAAGCGGGGCCAAGCTGTACTTTAGAGGGGACGTTGTCCTCGGAAAAGGAGCCTTGCATAACGGAAACAGCAGGTTGGTCTGCCATATTTAATGGGAAAAGCACGATATCCGGCAATCCTTTATTTTCCGTTTCTCCTAAAAAATCACAAAGGGCAGAAAGATTGAAACCCTCTCCCACGGCGGCGTAGCCACCAGCAGGACCTGCAAGGCGCATTAGCCTTTCACTAGTTTTTCTCTTTGCTCCAAAGTGAAGCAAAAGAGTCCAACCCCTCTTGGCATATTCGTTTGCAAGACGGGATAAAATTT
This sequence comes from Christensenellaceae bacterium, assembly GCA_045637865.1. Taxonomy (GTDB): domain Bacteria; phylum Bacillota; class Clostridia; order Christensenellales; family Borkfalkiaceae; genus UBA1259. The sequence goes on along the minus strand of JAZUAF010000016.1, from coordinate 13,643 downwards.
TAACCTTATTATCCCCCTTTTTAGCGTTATCGAAAAAGCCAGAATCTAGAGAATGGTCGGCAACTCTGCACCCCTTTTTGTGAAATTCGTCTAAAACAGTTGTAATCGCCTTAAAATAATCTTCTTCGCTTTCTAGCGTTGCGCCCGTTTTTAAAGAAAGTTTGCATTTAAACTCTTCGGTCGGAGATAGCATATCGTCACCCCTTAAAGAGGGAGTAACGGTTTTTCCGTTAAAGGGGGTTAAATCTTCTAAAATCGTTGCCACTGGAGATAAATTTTCTACGTTGAATTTTTTTAAGATTCCCTTTGCCGAATATTCGGCAGAGGAAAGCATTTCCCCACATTTATCGTAAATATAGTTCGCATTCTTAGCGTTAATTTCCTCTTTTAGAGAAAAAATGCTATTTAACTCCATTCTCGACCAGTCATACACGGGACTCCCAACTAAAAAAGGAAATGCCGAGCAGAACTTCTTAAACTTTTCCCTTGGCTCTGCGTTTCCCGTGATAAATTCTTCTTCAATCCCACGAATACGCATAAGTCTATGCTTATACGGGTCGCTACCTATCCACAACTCGTAAAGGTTTGAATATTTTTTATCCTTTTCGATATCTGCTATGGCTAGGTGATTGTGATAGTCGATTATGGGCAAGTTTTTTGCCACGTTTTCGTATAACTTTTCTGCATTTTTATTTTTTAATAAAAAAGTTTTCTTCATCTTTTTCACCTTTGATAAAAGTATAACACCGTTTTTATCTTCCATTCAATTGCAGATACAACAATTTTTAACACTTTTCGCTCATTTTTTATTGACCTTTTTCCTCCTGTAAGCTATACTGATAAAAAGGAGTGATAAATGAAGTTTCAACATCGTTTGCAGGAGCCCCCTTTTAGGGTGAAGAATATCGACATTCAAAAAATTATAAGACATAAAAATTTTACCCACCATTTCCGTAACGGGCGCATTAAACACGGCTTTATATACGTCGTTAGTGGAAAAATGGGAATTTATTTGCAAAGTGAGGATGTCCAAGACCTCTTCATACACCCTGGCGAGCTCGTTTTCATCCCCAAAAACACCGTATATTCTGGAAAGTATATGGAAGAAAATACCGAAATAAGAATTGTACAATTCGATATTGAAGAGGGGGAACTGCCAGAGCACCTTTCATATCCTGTAAAGATAGAGCTTCCATCTGCTGGTGAGCTTATGGAAAGCCTTTTTAGGCCTATGGAAAATGAACTTTTTCGCCACCCCTTTTATTATCTTTCCCTCGCCTACGAGCTGTTGTGGAGAATTGAGGAAAACCACTCCCCCCTCCCCAAAAAATATAGAAATATTCAGCCTGCAATTTTAGAAATTTCCGAGAGATATTTTGAAAACGAAAAGATTTCATACTACGCAAACCTTTGTGGAATGAGCGAGGTAAATTTTCGCAGACTTTTTGGAGAATACACTGGCTCCTCCCCCACTAAATATCGAAACGAAGTTCGCTTAAAAAACGCTAAATTTATGCTAGAGAGTGGAGAATACAACGTTTCTGAAACGGCAGAAAAATGTGGGTTTACTAACCTTTCGTTTTTTATAAGGCTATTTAAAAAGAAATACGGTCACACCCCTAAAAAACAATAAAAGAGACGGAAATTTTCCGTCTCTTTTAATATTCAACTTTTACAAGCGTTAGCCCTTTTGCGGGAAGAGTTTTGCCTAACACCTCTCTCTTGCCACTTTCAAACGCCTTTTTAATATCTTCTACACTTCTTTTTTTGTAGCCGATATCTAGAATTGCGCCCACCATTATTCTTACCATATTATACAAGAAGCCACTCCCTGTTGCCGAGATGGAAAAACCGTCTTTCCCCTTTTCAATCTCTATCGAATAAATCGTTCTAACGGTGGTTTTAACTGAGCTTCCGGTAGAGGAAAACGCCTTAAAATCGTGCTCTCCTATAAAGGTTTTAGCCCCCTCTTCCATAAGCTTAAAATCAGGCTCCTTTTCAAGTTTAACTGCATATCTTTCCTTTAATGGGAGCTCCACCTCTGAAAGGTAAAAGCTATACTTATACGTCTTTTTCTTTGCACTTTTTCTAGCATTAAAGCTCTCGTTCGCCTCAAAAGAGGATAAAACCTTTATATCCTGTGGCAAGTGTGGATTTATCGCCTTATAAAACCTATCTGCAGGAATAGTAGAGTTAGTGTCAAAATGCACCACCTGTCCACTTGCGTGAACGCCTGCATCCGTTCTGCCACTTGCTGTCGTTTCGCAATCTTCACCCGTCGCAAGCTCTATTGCCCTTTCTAAAATCTCCTGCACGGAAACTCCGTTTTCTTGCCTTTGCCAGCCGTGGTAGTTGGTGCCGTCGTATGAAATTACAAGCTTAATCCTCATAAAACCACCACTCCGTTAAGAAGAACTGCCCCAGCCACCAATCCACCTACCATTATAAAGGCAAAAAGGTCTCTAAAAGCAATAGCCATTTTCTTGTATTTCGTGCGTTTTTTACTGCCCGAATAACACCTTGCGTCCATAGCGTCGGCAAGCTCGTCTGCCCTTCTAAACGAGCTGATTAAAAGGGGAATTAGCACGGGAATTAACGCTTTTGCTCGCTTAAAAATTCCCCCCTCGAAATCTGCACCCCTTGCCTGTTGCGCCTTAATAATTCTATCCGTTTCCTCTAAGAGGGTGGGGATAAAACGGAGCGCGATACTCATTATAAGCGCAAACTCGTGCGCAGGGAATTTAATTAGTTTTAAAGGAGAAAGGAGCACCTCTATTCCGTCTGCAATTTCCACGGGGGAAGTGGTAAAGGTCAAAATGGAAGCACCTAAAACCACTAAGGTAATTCTGAGCGAAATAAACGCCGCCGAGAGCAAGCCTTTATCTGTGATAAAGCCGTTTTCCCAAAGTGGCGAGCCGTCTTTATTAAAAAATATTTGTAGCACTGCAGAAAGTAGAACGAAAAACAGTATTGCTTTCATGCTTTTTAGCATTTTAAGGAAGGGAATTCTTGCCACGATTGTTACAATAATTATAAAAAGCGTACATAACCCAAAGCCCAAATACCAATTTTCGCTAGAAACTAAAAACACTGCCACGATATATGCGATGCTGAGCAAGATTTTTACTGCAGAATTCATTTTGTGAACGACAGAATGCGAGGGATAATACTGCCCGAAAGTCATATCTTTCATAGCTTTCCCTCCTTTGCTAGAAGATAAGCGCTGATAAACCCGTCTACCGTTAAATCGCTATCTACCCTTACGCCAACTTTTTCAAGCTCACGGGTAAGATAAGCCGTAGAACAAAGTTCTAAGCCACAATCTTCTAACATCTTTGCATCTGCAAAAATTTCCTTTGGAGCGCCCGTTTTAACTATTTTTCCACCTTTGAACACTGCAACTGACGAACAGTTTTCACTAACTAGATTCATATCGTGCGAAACGATAATAATTGTTTTGACAAAGGTACTGTGCAGTTCCTTTAAAAGGGAAACGAACTCCCTTTTTCCCTTAGGGTCAAGCCCTGCAACCGGTTCGTCCAACACCAAAACTTCGGGACGCGATACAATTACTCCTGCTATCGCCACTCTTCTCTTTTGCCCACCAGATAGTTCAAAGGGGGATTTATCTTTAATTTTCTCGAAAGAAAGCCCCACCTGTTCTATGGCAGACTTGATTTTCTCTCTCTCTTCTTCCTCTGATAGGTTGGGGAAGAAATTTTTTAAGCCAAACTTAACGTCGTCGTACACGGTTTCTGCAAAAAGCTGATATTCTGGGTATTGGAACACCATTCCCACTTTTGCCCTAAGCTCTTTAAAGTTGCATTTTTTATCCGTCAAATCAAAATCGCCAACGGTAATTTTTGCGCCCTCGCACTGCGTTTTAATCAGCCCGTTTAGGTGCTGAACAAAGGTAGACTTTCCACTACCCGTTTGCCCGATTATGCCGAAAAACTCCCCCTCCTCTACGGTGAGGGAAACGTTGTTTAGCGCCTTAACTTCCGTCTTTTTACCGCCGTAGGCGTAACTTAAGTTTTCTACTTTAATTTGCATAACGCCTCCGAAAGTTCCTCGTCGGTTAAAATTTCCCCTTCTATGTTTACGCCACTCGTCTTTAGCTTGGTGGCAATATATGAAGCAGAGGGAAGCTCTAGCCCTAATGACTTAATTACGTTTTTTTCCTTGAAAATTTCTCTAGGCGTTCCGGAAAGCGCAATGACTCCATCGTCTAATACGTACACCTTGTCTGCCGAAACGACTTCTTCCATATAGTGGGTAATAGCTATTACTGTTACACCTTGCTCTTTATTGAGTTTTTTTATAACCTCTAAAATTTCTGCTCTACCCTGAGGGTCTAGCATTGCCGTTGATTCGTCTAAAATAAGCACCTTTGGTTTAAGGGCGAGCACGCCTGCAATAGCAATTCTTTGCTTTTGTCCACCCGAAAGCCTAGTTGGAGAGCTCTTTCTGAATTCCTGCATGCCTACCGAGGTTAGAGCAAAGTCTATTCTTTCACCTATTTCCTTTCTGTTAATTCCAAGGTTTTCTGGGCCAAACGCCACGTCGTCTTCTACAATGGAGGCAACCAGCTGATTATCGGGATTTTGGAATACGACACCTACCCTCTTCCTTATTTCAAAGAGGGAATTTTTATCCGAACTCTTAAATCCATCCACGATTATTTCGCCCTCGGTTGGCTTTAAAAGTCCGTTAAACAGCTTTGCTAGGGTTGATTTGCCACTTCCGTTATGCCCTATAACGGCAATATATTCCCCCTCTTCTACGGTAAGGGAAAGCTCTTTTATCGCCGTATTTTTTTTGTCGTAAGAATAACTTACCTTTTCTGCCGAAAGGATTGCCATTTTGAAAGTTTTTTCTCCTTAAATAGAAGCGAATTTCTATCGCTACTTAGTATTATATCAAAATCTCACTCCTTTTACAAGCGTTAGAAAAGATTTTTGATTTTTCTCCACTTTTTGCATATAAAAAATTTTGTTTTTCCATTGACTATTGAAGTAAATAATTGTATAATATATGGTGCTTAAAAGCGGTAATAATATTACGGAGGATTTATATAATGAAAAAAATGACAATTGACGGCAATACAGCTGCCAGTCACGTTGCCTACGCCTTTTCAGAAGTTGCGGCTATTTATCCTATAACCCCTTCTTCTCCCATGGCTGAGGTTGCTGACGAGTGGTCTGCTGCCGGCAGAGTAAACATGTTCGGTCAAAAGCTTCGCCTTGCTGAACTTCAGTCTGAGGGTGGCGCTGCAGGTGCAGTACACGGTTCTTTAACTGCTGGCGCTCTCACCACCACTTACACTGCAAGCCAAGGCTTACTTTTAATGATTCCCAACATGTACAAAATCGCAGGTGAGCTTCTCCCCACGGTTATCCACGTTAGTGCAAGAGCATTAGCTGCTCACGCTCTTAACATTTTTGGTGACCATGCTGACGTTATGGCTTGCCGTCAGACAGGATTTGCAATGCTTTCTTCTAACTCTGTTCAAGAAGTTATGGATTTAGCGCTCGTTGCACACCTTTCTACCTTAAAGGCAAAAGTTCCTTTCTTACATTTCTTCGACGGTTTCAGAACTAGCCACGAAGTAAGCAAGATTGACGCTATTGATTACGACGAGATGAAAGAGCTCGTTGATATGAAGGATATCGAAGATTTTAGAGCACGCGCATTGAACCCCGAGCATCCCGTTCAAAAGGGTACTGCTCAGAACTCTGACATCTACTTCCAGAACAGAGAAACGGCTAACAAGTACTATAACGCTACTCCCGCTATCGTTCAAGAAATGATGGACAAGGTTAGCAAGCTCACTGGCAGAAATTACCACCTCTTTGATTACGTTGGTGCTAAAGACGCTGAAAACGTTATCATTATGATGGGTAGTGGTGCAGACGCTGTGGAAGAAACTATCAACAAGATGATTAAAGAAGGTCACAAGATTGGTCTATTAAAAGTTAGACTTTACAGACCTTTCTCTATCGAACACTTCGTTGAAGCTCTTCCAAAAACCGTTAAAAAGATTGCCGTTCTCGACAGAACTAAGGAAGCTGGCTCTCTCGGTGAACCCTTATACCTCGACGTATGCTCTGCCCTCTTAGAAAAGGGTATGACCGATATCAAGGTTGTTGGTGGTAGATATGGCTTAGGCTCTAAAGAGTTCAACCCCTCTATGATTTACGCTGTTTACAAAAACTTAGAGCAGGCAGAACCCAAGAACCACTTCACCGTTGGTATTTACGACGATATTACTAACACCTCTTTAGACTTCTCTTTCAAGTATGACGCTGCTCCCGAGGGCACCGTTTCTTGTAAGTTCTGGGGTCTTGGCTCCGACGGTACTGTTGGTGCAAATAAGAACTCCATTAAGATTATCGGTGACCACACTGATAAGTTCGTTCAAGGTTACTTCTTCTACGACAGTAAGAAGTCCGGTGGTATCACCGTTTCGCACCTCCGTTTCGGCGACACCCCAATTCAGTCTGCATACCTCATTGACTCTGCAGACTTCGTACAGTGTTCTAACCCCTCTTATATCACCCGTTATAATATGACTGGCGACATTAAAGAAGGCGGCACCTTCCTCTTCAACACTGCTGCTAAATCGGCTGAAGAATTAGAAGCTGTTCTCCCTGCATCAGTTAAGAACGATATTGCTAAAAAGAACATTAACCTCTACGTTATCGACGCAATCAAGATTGCTGCTGAACTTGGTCTCCGTGGTAGAACCAACACCATTTTACAGTCTGCATTCTTTAAGGTTGCTAACATTATTCCTTACGAACAAGCAGTTGACTATATGAAGAAGATGGCTTACAAGTCCTTTGCTAAGAAGGGTGACGCTATCGTTCAAATGAACTACAACGCTATCGATTCTGCAGAAGCTAACCTCGTTAAGATTGACGTTCCTGCTGCTTGGGCTACCACCACTGAAGGTGCACCTATGGCTGAAGTTGCTAACAACAAGTACTTCAAGGAAGTCGTTCACCCCATCCTCACCTTAGAGGGCGATAAACTCCCCTCCTCTGCTTTCGAAGCTGACGGTACCGTTCCCACCGGAACTACCCAGTACGAAAAACGTGGCGTTGCAGTTAACGTTCCTAAGTGGGATGCATCGAAATGTATTCAGTGTAACCAGTGTGCGTTCGTATGTCCTCACTCTTGTATCCGTCCTGTAGTTGTTGCTGAAGGCACGGCTAACCCCGAATCCTTCACCACTAAGGCTATGATTGGTAACAAGGGCTATGAGTACAGAATGCAGGTTTCTCCCCTTGATTGTATGGGCTGTGGCGTTTGTGCTAATGTTTGTCCTTCTAAAGAAAAGGCTCTCACTATGGTTCCCTTCGGCACCATCGCTCCTGAAGAAACTGTTAACTACGAATATAGCGAAACTCTTCCTGAGGTTAGCGTATCTGCTTGCCCCGGTTGCAAAACTTCAACCGTAAAGGGTTCACAGTTCAATAAACCCTTGTTTGAGTTCTCTGGCGCTTGTGCAGGCTGTGGTGAAACTCCCTATGTTAAACTCGTAACTCAGCTCTTTGGCGAAAGAATGATTGTTGCAAACGCAACGGGTTGTTCTTCAATCTACGGTGGCTCTGCACCTACCTGCCCCTACACCGTTAATAAAGAAGGCAAGGGTCCTGCTTGGGCTAACTCCCTCTTTGAAGATAACGCTGAATTCGGCTATGGTATGAACCTCGCTATGAAAGCTCGTCGTGCTAAAATCGAAGAAGATATGCGCGCTACTCTTGACAGCGTAAACGAAAAGACTAACGCAGCATTCTTGGCTTGGCTTAACGACAAGGAAGATGCTGAAAAATCTAAGGTTGCAGCTGAAATGGTTAAAGAAGCATTAAAGGCTGAAACTGCAGAAGGTCTCGATTATATTAAGGGCAACCTCGATTGCTTAGTTAAACCCTCTATTTGGATATTCGGTGGAGACGGTTGGGCATACGACATCGGATACGGTGGACTTGACCACGTTCTTGCAAGTGGCGAAAACGTTAACGTTCTCGTTCTCGATACCGAAGTTTACTCCAACACTGGTGGTCAGGCAAGTAAATCTACTCCTACCGGCTCTATCGCTAAGTTCGCTGCTGCAGGTAAGAGAGTTAAGAAGAAAGACCTCGGTATGATGGCTATGAGCTACGGCTACGTTTACGTTGCTCAGTGTGCTATGGGCTCTAACAAACAACAGCTCTTAAACGCACTTATCGAAGCAGAAAAATATGACGGACCTTCACTCATCATTTGCTACGCTCCTTGTATCAACCACGGTATTAACATGGCTAACAGTCAGGACGAAGAGAAGAAGGCAGTTGATTGTGGTTACTGGCAGTTATATAGATATAACCCCGAACTCATCGACGAAGGCAAGAACCCCTTCTCTCTTGATTCTAAAGAACCTACTGCTGACTACAAATCATTCTTGCTCGGCGAAACGAGATATGCTTCACTTATGAAAGCTCGTCCCGAACTTGCTGAAGAGTTGTTCGCAACTACCGAAAAGGATAGTAAGGATAGACTTGAAACTTACAAAAGACTTGCTGATAAATAATTAGTTAGTTTAAGTAAAATATTATAAAGAGCAAACTTTAATCAGTTTGCTCTTTTTTTTACTTAGATACACTCCATTCGGACGCAATACGTCCTCAGTCGGTATGACAAGTGGGAGGAAAGTTCACTTTTTTATAATATCTTCCTACTTTTTTTCTACCATTTTGAGTTTTTGCTCAATTTCCCTTTCTATCTCTTCTAAAAACGTTTTCCCTCTTTTTATAGCGTAAAGCAGTATATCAACTCTTGTTGTTCCCAGTTGTTCTATCATTATTTTAGTTGGTCTCCCCTTTGTCGAATACTCTGGCTCCCTTTCTCCATTTTGCACTTCCTTTATCTTTTTTATTAGCACTGCCTTTTTATACTTTGTTGGACCTTTTACACCTATGCTTTTAGCATATCTCCTTAAATCAGTTAAATGCATTTCCCTATAATCCATTGTTATTCTCCTTTTTTAAAATGTGGGGATTATATCCCCTTAATAAAAAAGATTATAACCCCCATAATATTGTATGTCAATAGTTAGGGGGGATAAATAATGTTTAGGTTTGATAAATTATTTATTACAATGAAAGAAAAAGGCGTTTCCACCTATAAACTTCGTGAAGAGTGTATACTTGATAGTAAAACTATTAGGAGATTAAAATCGAACGAAAATATAGAAATGAAAACTTTAGATAAAATTTGCACCTATTTAGACTGTAAAATTGAGGACATTGTAGAATTTGTTAAAGATTAAAAATCCGTCAGCAGAGCTGACGGATTTTTTTCCTTTTTTATTCTTTTTGAAATTTATAAACTAATAATTCTTGGTTTACTTTATAAATGGCTTCCTTTTTTTTATTGAAGGATTTTTCCAGTATGCCGTACTCGGCAAAATTGTTTAATACCTTTAATCCACCTGCTTTTGACATTGTGTTATGGATATATTGAAAAAAACCTTTGTACGTAAAATACCCATCTGGATTATGAACAATTATCTTTTTTATATATCCCCATTCTTTAGAAGTTAATGTATCTCCTGTTTTAGATAACAGCTTTTGTATCTCCTCTAGATTTTTGTAGAGTAGACTATATTTTATCGCCGTCTCTAGAATGTATCCTAAGAAGTAAGTTAAATCATTATTTGTGTTTCTCGTATTTGTTATGGCAATATAATAATCTTTTTTATTGTCGTTTATCGCTTCGCTTATAAATAGGGGCGGGGCACTAATATCTAGAATGTAGTTTAACCAAAAGGAAACCATTCTTGCAGTTCTTCCGTTATAATCAAAATAGGGGTGAACGTACAAGATATAATAGTGACAAATGTGAGGAAGTAATGCTCCGTGCTTTTTCACGCTCTCTTTGTTGTTTACAAACGCAAACAAACTGTCCATACACTCATCAATAATCTCCGGACTTGCCCCCTCAAAGCCACCTACGTATACGCTTGCATCACGATAATATGCGCCCTCTTTCAGTTTGCTTTCTTCATCAAGACAATTTGTGCTTAGAATCTTGTATAGTTTAAGCAGGTTTTGTTTGTTAAAAGCAGGTTTTTCGCTGGTTATATAGTACATTGCATCAAACATATTTTTTATTATTACGTCGTTTTCATCCGATAAGTCTTTTTTTTGATAAACTTCTCTTATCCTTTTATGCGTTGTAGGAACGTTTTCTACGTTTAACGTACCCTCCACCTCGGAAAAAACTCGAGACAATAAAATATCGTCAATATTTCTTTCCATTAAAAAGCTTTGATTGATTTTATAGTCGTCAATAATGGTTGTTAAATATTGATTGTGGTTAGAAAGCAAATATAGCCCTTCCACATAAAAACAGTGTTTTGAATTAAATGTTTTTAAGGGAAGTTTTACCATATCCTTTTCGTTTTCTTCTATTAGCCGTTCCTTTTCTCTAAGAAATTCTGTCAGCTCATCCTTAGATAATAAAAAACCTAATTTTTGGTTATATCTCAATTCATCAATAGTGTAATATTTGTTTCCAAAAACTACGTTATAAAATTCATCACTGTTCATTTCTTTCACCCTCTATCAATATTGTAAACTAAAATTTCGCTTTTGTCAACACCATTGTAAACCAAATCGTAAACTATATGTAGGTTTTTGCTTTTTTTTGTCTTATCCTTTATTCTAGCTTACTTCAGCCTACTGTCAACACGTTTATGACGTCTTTGAAAAAATTAGCACGCTGGGTTTATAAAAACCCAGCGTGCCTTTCTTAAATTAAAAAATATTATCTTTTCCGTTTTTGGATGAACGGTTTTTTAACTATAATTATTTATCTTCCTTTTTAAGAACCTTTCTATATCCGTTGCTGTATCTTACGCACTTGCTAACCCTTGAAAGAGTTGCGGAGGATATTTCCGTTTCCTTAATAATTTTCTCGTAAGTTGCACCCTCTATTAAGAGCTTTGCAGCCTTTAAACGTTGTGCCATAGAGTCGATTTCTTTATAGGTACAAAGGTCGAAGAAAAGGTCTTTTGCGTCTTCTTCATTGTCAAGAGAGGTTATTAGCTTAAACAGTTCTTCTCTCTCTTCTTGTAAATTTTCCGACATTTTAATCACCATCCTTGTTGGTTATACTTGATAAGAAGCTCTTTAACTCCTCCGATTGGGGGTTTACAAATATCTCGCTCGGTGTCCCTATTTCTTCTACCCTGCCGTTTGCCATAAACACCACTTTGTCCGAAACATTTTTAGCAAAACCCATTTCGTGGGTAACGATAATCATTGTTCTATCTTTTTCTTTTAGCCCCTTGATTACCTTTAATACTTCGCCCGTAAGTTCAGGGTCAAGCGCTGAGGTAGGCTCGTCAAAACACAAAACCTTTGGCTTTAGTGCAAGTGCTCTAGCTATTGCCACACGCTGGCTCTGTCCACCAGATAATTCGCAAGGATATGCGTTCCTCTTATCCGTTAGCCCAGTGGTTTCTAAAAGCTCCTCTGCCTTTTCAGCAATCGCCTTCTTTTTATTTTCTACAAACTCAGAAAGAAGCCCTTTAACCTCTCCCTTGCTAATCTCCCCACGTTTTACCCTTTCTTTCAGCTCCTTTTTATACGAAGCCGTTTGTTCTTTTAGTAAGAGGGTGGGGGCAAGGGTGATATTATCTATTACGCTATACTGTGGGAAAAGGTTAAACGACTGAAACACTAACCCAAAGTTGAGCCTTTTATCACGAAGCTCCTTTTCCCCGTCCTCCTTTTCTGCAGAGGATGAGAATAGCTTTTCTCCGTCTAAAATCATTTCGCCCTCATCTGGTGTTTCAAGAAAATTTATTGAGCGAAGGAGTGTAGTTTTACCACTACCAGAAGAGCCGATAATGGTTATAACTTCACCCTTTTCAATATCTAAATCTATTCCTTTTAAAACCTCAACGCCACCAAACGATTTTTTGAAGTTTTTAATCTCTAAATATGCCATAATTACGCCTTAAAATATGATAACTTATTTTCAAGTTTGTTAAACAAAATAGTCAACAATCCAACGAACACGAGATAGAACGCTCCTGCGTAGAAGAAAGGCCAAATTAAACCAACGTTCATAAACGATTTTGCTTGGAAAATAATTTCGTAAACTGCAATCGTGTTTGCAAGCGAAGTGTCTTTTATAAGAGTTATAACCTCATTGCTCATCGGAGGCAATATTCTTTTAATAACCTGTAGCAAAATTACCTTAAAGAAAATTTGACCTTTGGTCATACCTAATACCTGACCTGCCTCAAATTGTCCTTTCGTGATACTTTGTATTCCACCTCTATAAATTTCGGAGAAGTACGCCGCGTAGTTTATTGAAAAAGCAACAAGTGCTGCAATAAACCTCGTATCGAAAGTTGAGTCAAACCATACCCAGCCGGTATTCATTGCCGGCCATCTGAATAACCCTAGTAATCCCGGTCCGTAAAAAATTACGAACAACTGGAGCATAAGAGGCGTTCCCCTGAGTATCCACACTATAACCTTAAAAAATATGCGTAATGGGGCAACCTTACTCATTGTACAAAATGATATAAGTAGCCCCAATGGTAACGCTATTATTAATGTTAGCGTGAACAGGATGAACGATAACAGAAAGCCGTTTGCCAACTGGGAGGTTACTTCTAAAAATACTCCCATCGTTAATCCGTTCCTTAAATTATTTGCTTAATTCCTCGGTGTTGATACCTACTGAATATTTTTCTGCTAGAGTGGTGATAGTTCCGTCTTTGTATTTATCCTTTAAGAAAGCGTCAAGTTCTGCTTTTAAGTTGCTATCTTTTCTTAAGCCTACTGCAAAGATTTCGTCACCGTAAGAAACGCCTTCAACAACTTTTAATTCAGCAAATTCACCTTTACCAACAACGCTTTGTGCCATAGTGAGGTCGATGATTGCTACGTCAGAGGTACCTGCTACTACTTCGAGTAAAGCCTGCTTCTGGTTACCAGGAGCTTTTACATTGGTGAATTGTTCATCTTCTGCAACTGCTTCACCTGCAGAACCATCTTCAACTGCAACAGCTGCGGTCTTAATCTGTTCCTTAGTGGTGATAGTGCTACCCGTTTTAACTACTGCTACCTGTGCGTTTTTAGCGTAGGAAACAGAGAAGTCAATAGACTGACCAAGTTCTGCAGATGCAGTCATACCGTTCCAAATAAGGTCGATTTGTCTGGAGTTGATTTCGCCTACTTTTAAGTTCCAATCGATTTCAACGAATTCACAGGTTACGCCAAGTTTTTCTGCAAACATTTCTGCAAGCTCTGCGTCAAAACCAATCCATTTACCGTTTTCATCTTTATAATCCATAGGTTCGTAATCAGTGATACCTACAATAAGTTTGCCTGCGTCTTTAACGGCTTTAACGTCACCAGTCTCTCCACAAGCAGTGAGACCAAAGCAAGCGCCTACGCAAAGTAATGCTGCTAAAATAAGTGTTAATAGTTTTTTCATTGTTGTGTTCTCCTTTTATTTTACAACTATAATTTTTTCTTTTTTACTTCATCACTTTAGTTTGGTGAAGAAAGTATCTACATTATACTTCATCACTTTAGTTTTGTAAAGCGTTTTTCACTACTTTTTTAAAATTTTTT
>JAZUAF010000015.1:0-11067 GCA_045637865.1 Christensenellaceae bacterium | reverse complement strand
ACGCCAGCCTGTCACGCTGGAGGTCGAGGGTTCGAGCCCCTTCCGGGTCGCCAAAACTGATAAATGCTTGTAGCAATACAAGCATTTATCAAAAAAATTTATGCCTCGGTAGCTCAGTAGGTAGAGCAAGGGACTGAAAATCCCTGTGTCGGTGGTTCGATTCCGCCCCGAGGCACCAAAATTATACCCTATTTGCTGGTGTAGCTCAACTGGCAGAGCAGCTGATTTGTAATCAGCAGGTTGCGGGTTCGATTCCAGTCACCAGCTCCAATCGAATCCTAAGTTAAATTAACATAAATGGGAAGGTTCCAGAGTGGCCAAATGGAACAGACTGTAAATCTGTCGTCAGTGACTTCGGTGGTTCGAATCCACCTCTTCCCACCAACAAAAAAAGATAAGCACAAGCTTATCTTTTTTTGTTGGTACGAGGTCACCAATTTGGTTCACTGGTTCGGGCGTTAGCCCTCCGTAGCAACGCGGAGGAGTATCCACCTCTTCCCACCATACTTACAAGCCTTTTTTTAACCGAAAAATATAAATCGTTCAATTTGCATCCCCTTCTTTCAATTATTGATTTTTATAGAAACATATCGATTTTTATTAAAAAATTGTTGAAATATTTATCTAAAATATATATAATAAGTATGCGAAATTATTTTCATATTAAGCAAAATTAAAGGAGATTAGTAATGGAACGGCTAAATGCAAGATTTGTAACAACTTCACGACCAAGCAACTACGTCAAAGCTCTTCAATTGAAAGACATCACCTTGTACTGGGTGGAATACGAGGAAGAAGACACGAAAAGAATATTAGCTGAATCCGACGAATATTTCGTCAGCATTTTTAGCTCGCATTACCACGAAAACGATGTTAGTGGCGAAGTGAAAAAAGGAGAAGGCTACGGCGAATTTGCAATCAAAAAAATGGCAAGCTCCTTTTCCTCCTGCTACTCCACGAATGAACCGCAAGTAGATATTTTAGTAACGGGTAAATCGTTTGCAGGGGTTGTAATACAGATGAGAGAGGAGCACGGCAGCACTTGGTCATCTTATCGCCAAGAATGGTTTGTTATTCACTACACTGACGGTTCTGTGGAAGGCAAAAACAGGAGCGAAAAATCCGTTTACACCGAAGATAACACGAGTGAATACACAAAATCCTATTACCTTCATAAAAAATAACCGTTCAACCATTCGTTTTTTCAAATATGCACCCATAATACTTAAATTTGCACCCGTTGTAAAATGGTGTCAAAATTTTAGATTACTCACAACAAAAAAAGCTAAGCACAAGCTTATCTTTTTTTGTTGGTATGAGGTCACCAATAATGTTACGATATATTTAATCCAATAAACTTTCGTGTTTTTTATCGTTGACAATACTTCTTTGTGGGATTATAATTATAAGAGGGAGTAGACGTTTATAATGAACATACAAAATTTAGATATAATTGACTTTCATACCCACCCGTTTATAACAAAAAGTCAAAATTTAGGCAAGTACGTAATAAAAAACACTATAGAGATAGAGCAAGTTAAGGAGCTTTATTTTCAATTTAAAAGCGCTAAAATTTGTGGCTCTGTACTTGATGCAAGAACGGACTTTTCAAGCATTTGGGATAAAATTAAGGCGTGCAACGATACGGCACTTGAGTTGAGAGAGATTTTAGGTGAGTTTTATCTTCCGGGCTTTCACGTGCACCCCAATTTTGTTGAGGAATCTCTTTTAGAAATTGAACGAATGGATAGTTTAGGCGTTAAAATTATAGGTGAACTATGCCCCTATCTTTTCGACAATCACGAATATTATAACGAAGGCTTTTCCGTTATCCTAAAAGAAGCAGAAAAAAGGAATATGATATTAAGCATTCACACTGGCGATGCAGACGGTATGGATAAAATAGTTAAAGAGCACAAAAATCTTAAAGTAGTCGCAGCACATCCCAGTAGTTACGACGTAATGTTGAGACATATAAAACGTGCAAAACTAAGTGATAATTATTATTTAGACCTTTCAGGCGCAAGTACTTTTAGAAACGGTTTAATAAAGTTTGCCCTAGATGAAATTGGCTCCGATAAGATTATATTCGGTTCAGACTTCCCTATCTGCAGTCCAACCATGCACGCAGGGGCAATACTATCAGACAATTCCCTTTCAGAAAATGAAAAAGAACAAATCTTTAGCATAAACGCAAAAAAATTATTAAACTTATAAATAAGGAGTTAAAATGAGAGTTTTATCAATAGGAAACAGCTTTTCACAGGACGCACAAAGATATATTCATCGCCTTGCAAAAAAAGAAGGCGCTGACATTACTGTTGCAAACCTCTTTATAGGAGGTTGTCCCCTTCGCACACACTACCTTAATATGCTTGGCGATAAATACGCCTACACACTTGCTTTCAACGGTCAAAGCACCGATTTTAAGGTTTCAATTAGGCAAGCACTAGAATCTGGAGAATGGGACGTTATTACTTTGCAACAGGCAAGTAAAAAAAGTGTTGACAAAAAAACCTTCTCCCCATACATTGAAGAGCTTGCAAACTACGTTAGAAAATACTGCCCTCACTCTAAAATTTACATTCACGAAACGTGGGCTTACGAAGAAGGAAGCGACGCCTTAAATAACGTTATGGGTTATGCCCACGCAGAGGATATGTTCAAGGACGTAAAGGAGTCATACGAGTATGCCGCAAAACTTATTAAAGCTGACAGAATAATTCACTCAGGCACGGCAATGCTTAAGGCGGCATCCACAGGCGATTTTAAGATACATAGAGATACCTGCCACGCAGGTTTAGGTACTGGTAGATATTTGCTTGCTTTAACTTGGTACAAAACCTTAACGGGGGGCGACATTTCAAACAATGATTTTAACGAACTTGACGAACCTATCACCGACGAACAAAGAAAAATTATAATAGACGCTGTTAATTATGCAGTTAAATAAACAACATTAAAAAACGCTTGAAACAATCAAGCGTTTTTTAATTAATTACAATTATAAATTTTCAATAATATTTACAACGTCGTTAAGATTATCAGCCTCAATTTCCTCGGTGTTGCCAGCATCTGCCTTTGCAGTCTTTTCAGGCGCAAGAGGAAGTTTTGCAAGCACCTTTATGTTGTTTTTCGCAGCGATTTCATCCACCCTGCTTTCACCGAAAATATTGATCTTCGTTCCACAATCTGGGCACTCCAAATAGGACATGTTCTCAATGATTCCAAGAATGGGAACGTTCATTAAATTAGCCATATTTATAGCCTTTGAAACAATCATTGACACAAGGCTTTGTGGAGTTGTGACCACAATTATTCCGTCAACAGGAAGTGACTGAAAAACAGTTAATGGCACGTCTCCCGTTCCTGGAGGCATATCCACAAACATATAGTCTACGTCTCCCCAAGCAACCTCACTCCAAAACTGGGTAACGGCGCCAGCAATAACAGGTCCTCTCCATACTACAGCTTGATTTTCGCTTTCCATCAAGAGGTTTATGGACATTAATTTAATTCCACCAACCGTTTTTACGGGGTCTAACATAACTCCGTCGGAGGTAGCCCTCTCCTTTACACCAAACACCTTTGGAATTGAGGGACCCGTAATATCTGCATCTAGTACAGCAACTTCATATCCTTTTTTCCTTGTAGCTGAAGCGAGAAGTGAGGTAACAAATGATTTACCTACGCCACCCTTTCCACTTACTACAGCTATAACTTTTTTAACGTTGCTCCTATCGTTTTGCTTTACCTTAAAATCTTTCTTTTCGCCACAATCTTTGTTACAAGACGAGCAATCGTGAGTACATTCGCTCATAATATCTCCTTAATATAATTTTTTCGTATTAATTATTTCCAATTCTTCGTTAGTACAAACGGATAAAAAATATCTCTCACCACACGAAGTTTCAATTACACAGCTTTTTATTTCATTGTCAACTGACGCCTTAAAACGAGCCTCTTCCCTTGTCCAACACTCGGCAATTGAAAGAAGTTCATCGCCACTATTTTCCTCAATAGAATAGCGATTTTTTAGCCTTAAAAGTTTATCGTTTATCAACTCAACGTCTACACCGATTGGGTTTTTAGAAATCGCACAGCAAACGACGTTAGAAGAGTGCGCAAGAGAAAAATAACACTCGTCTCCCTTCACCATCCATTTTCCATTATCGAAGCAGAAAATTGGGTTGTAATACTTTTCGCTAGCAAGCGCTTTCTCTAAAACTCTCCAAACAAAGTAGCTTTGTTTTCTTCTGTTTTCATTAGAAATTGAAAGCAAATATTCTCTTCTAAGCTTATCTATATCTGAAAACTCTTTAGGCATTGTTAAATTTTTTATATCTAAATAAAATACTTTTGCCATCCGTCATATTATAACAAATTAAATATAATTTAGCAATAATATATTTTATAATTATTTTGTAAAGTGATAAAATTAGTTGATAATTTTTTTACAATATGTTAAAATGGCAAAAAAAGGAGATTTATATGAATATTTGGCACGATATAGAAAGTTCAAGAATTACCCCAGAAGAGTTTATTGCAGTTATTGAAATAAGCAAAGGCTCTAAGCAAAAATATGAAATGGATAAAAAAACGGGGCTTCTTATTCTTGACAGAATTTTATATACGTCAACTCATTACCCTGCAAACTACGGCTTTATTCCCCACACTTTGGCAGACGACCACGACCCTCTTGACGTTTTAATTTTATGTTCTGAAAGTCTTATTCCAATGAGCTTAGTTAAATGTTACCCCATCGGCGTGATTATTATGAACGACAACGGAATGGTTGACGAGAAAATTATAGCAATTCCTGAAACTGACCCCAACTACAATACTTATAAGAGCATTCACGATTTGCCTGAACACATCTTCGATGAGATGCGCCACTTCTTTACCGTTTACAAGCAACTTGAAAACAAAAACACAACCGTAGACGTTGCAATGGATAAGGATGAAGCAATTAAAATTATCCAAAAATCAATGGAAAGTTACAAGAAAAATCTATACAAACTTACGTTAAAATAATAGCCATCGAATATTAAAGCCCCCGATTTTCGGGGGCTTTTAACATTTAAAAGTTTAAGAGTTTCAAAGCGTTTTTATAAAAGATTTTATCCTGAGTTTCCTTAGGTAAATTATACGATTTTAATATTTCAACGTCATCTTTAATATCACGCCAAGGACAATCTGTAGCAAATAAAACTCTCTCATCACCGTGCTTGTCTAGAATAGCCTTAAACAAGTCCTCGTCTATCTCGTGAAGGGTAAAAGCCGTATCAAAATATACTTTCTTACCTGCGAGCAAAGTTAAAACTTCACTCCACTGCTTATGTGCACCGTAATGCCCTAGAACAAACCTTTCGTGACCCACCTTATTTATCACTTTATTAACAAGCTCTGGTGGACACATAACGGGTCTGTCTTTATATCCGTCATCAATTCCCGAATGCGTTACCACAATTAAATCGTAATCCTTAGCGCATTTTAATATCTCTATATAACCATCGTTATCAATATAAGTTTCTTGATAATCGGGGTGAATTTTTACACCTTTAAAGCCATTATCCTTCAAAAACTTCATTTTGCCACGAATATCCTCACAAGCAGGGTGCATACCGGCAAAAGATAAAATTTTTCTATCGAATTTATTAAACCTTTCGTTAACGCCTAGAGCGAACCTAACCACACTATCAAACTGTGTTGGTCGTGTAAGTACGGGAAGTGCTATCGCCAAATCGGCGTTAGCTCTCTCCAAAGCTTCTCTCACACCCTTCTCCGTTCCGTCGGTATAGGCGTGGTTATTAGCGCTAGCCTCAAGTTTAGATATAGTCGCACTAGCGATTTTTTCTGGAAATATATGTGTGTGAAAATCTATTAACATAATATACGCATTAAAAAACCACCTTCTCTATGCAATCGTAGAAAAAAGTGGTTTTTATTAATATTATCTCTGAACTCTACCAGAAGCGTCTCCACCAGCAAGGGTTTCAACTTCCTTCTTGCTAACCATATTGAAATCACCTTCAATACTGTGCTTTAAGCAACTTGCAGCAACTGCGAATTCAATAGCCTTTTGAGCGTCATATCCACTGAGAAGTGAGAAAATAAGTCCACCACCAAAGGAATCGCCACCACCTACTCTGTCAACGATGTGCATAGCGTATTTCTTTGAGAAATATGCTTCGCCACCAGTGTAGAGCATTGCAGACCAGTTGTTGTCGTTTGCAGAAAGACTTTCTCTTAAGGTAATTGCTACGCCCTTAAAGTTAAATCTATCGGTAAGCTTTTTAGCAACGGAGATATAGCCTTCTCTGTTGATTTTGCCACTGTAGATATCGGTGTTATCAGCTTCAATACCAAAAACGTCTTTAGCGTCTTCTTCGTTAGCTATGCAGTAATCAATGTATTCGCAAAGTTTACCCATAACTTCGCCAGCCTTTTCCTTGCTCCATAATTTTTTACGGAAGTTAAGGTCGCAAGAAATATTGATTCCACGTTTTTTAGCTTCCGTACAAGCTTCAACGCAAATTTCAGCAGTCTCATCGGAGAGAGCTGGGGTGATTCCGGTAAAGTGGAACCAATCTGCACCGTCAAAAATCTTATCCCAATCAAAATCTTCTTTTTTAGCAGTAGCAATTGAGCTGTGAGCTCTATCGTAAACTACCTTAGAAGGTCTCTGGCTTGCACCCTTTTCGCAGTAGTAAATGCCTACTCTTTCGCCACCACGAACGATTTTAGAAGTGTCAACGCCGAATTTTCTTAAAGAATTAACGGCTGCTTGTCCAATCTCGTGCTCGGGAAGCTTAGTAACAAAACAAGCGTCTAGCCCATAGTTTGCAAGGCTAACTGCTACGTTTGCTTCAGCGCCACCAAAGGTAGCTTCGTACTTGTCGCTCTGAACGAATCTCAAATATCCTTCGGGAGCAAGTCTTAACATAATTTCACCAAAAGTTATAACTTTCATATCTTCTCCTTCTATTATAACATTTTTTATTTTTATTCTTCAAAATTTTTTACGTTATCGCTAGAAACGTCTTCTTTAAGCGACTGGAAGCCGTTTCCTCTAACCTCTGTAGCGTCGCTTACGATAACGAAGGCGTTTTTATCAATACTATAAACAAGCGCTTTTAATTGTGCAAGCTGACGATTTCTAACGCAGGTCATTAACACGTTTCGATTTTTATGTGTGTACATTCCCTCGCCTGTAATCATCGTTACGCCACGCGGACTATTTTTTACCAAAAGCGCAGATACTTCCTCACCTTTTTCCGTTATTATAAAGCAGAATTTTGATTTTTCTAATCCAACTAAAACAATTTCAGAAACTTTAGTACTACAAAATATAACGATTAATGCGTAAAGCATATTGTTTATGCCGTTTGCTTGCCAAGCAATAATCGTACCAAAAATAACCACTACGGCATCTAAAATTCCAACGCAAACGTTGATTTTAAGCGACTTTATCTTATTGCTAATTAGTCTACCTAAAAGTTCCGTTCCACCACTGGAAAATTCAAACCTAACAAACAAACCGATTCCAACACCTTGAAGTATGCCACCGTAAAGGGAAGACAAAACCTTATCTTCAACCGATTCAGTAATAAATGAAACCTCGGCTAAAAGGTCGGTAATAACGCCAAGACAAACAACGGTTATTAGACATTTAACTATAAACTTCCAGCCTTGCGCCTTAATCCCTAAAAGTAATATTGGAAGGTTAAGGGCAATAATAAGCATACCAACGGGTAAAAAATCCCACAAAAAGTTGAACGTTACGGCTAAGCCGGAAATTCCACCTGCAACTATACTCGTAGGCTCCAAGAATAAACTCGTGCTCATACCATAGCACAGGCAACCAAGAAGCATAAAGAAATAACCGTGAAAGTGTTCAAATACGGTTTTTTTCTTTGTAAAAAGTCTATCCATAAAAGCTAGATTAATTCTTATTTATTAACGATTTTTGCAATCTCTTCACAGTTCTTTTGGATGTCGCCCTTCATCATAAAGCTACCACCAACTGCGTAAATTTTATCAAACTCTAAAAACTCTGCAAGGTTAGTTAAATCAACCCCACCTGTGGGAATGAATTTAATTTGTGGGAAGGGTCCAGAAAGAGCCTTCAATGCCTTGAGCCCACCGTAAACGTTTGCAGGGAAGAATTTAACAATATCAATACCGAGCTCTAACGCGCACATAATTTCAGTGGGCGTTACGCAACCGGGATAATAAGCAATCCCCTTTTTCTTAGCATACTTTGCAACTTCACAGCTGAGTCCTGGAGAAACAAGGAATTTAGCGCCTGCAGCTAAAGCTTCTTTTGCTTGCTTAAGGTTAATGATAGTACCTGCACCGATATTCATATCGGGAAATTCTTTAATACCGAGACTGATAGCCTCTGCAGCACAAGCAGTTCTGAACGTAATTTCAGCACAATTAATACCACCGTCCTTAAGCGCTTTAAGTGTTGGAACAGTGTCCTTGATATCCTTAATAACTACTACGGGAATAATTTTATCCATAATCTACCTCTAACTCCTAGGCGTTTACGCCTTAATATTCTGATAGTAATTTTATCAAATAAAAGTTTTTCCGTCAAGCAAAAATGAGAAATACTCTTTTTTATTTTTTAATAAAAAAATTCTAGCGATTTTAAATGTGTTATGCGTGACATAATTACACCAAAAATCATTATAAATCACAAAACGATTGTACCAACTGCGCGCAACGAGAAGGAAACTACTGCTTCCCTATCGTAGAACTGATAAACGCCCTTTAAAAAGTCTTGCAAGCGTTCCGTTTTAACGACGTTCAATATGCTTCCCGCAAAGCCACCACCGTGCACCCTGTTTGCACCGTCACAAATAAATGATGCACAAACGGATAACGCTTTTGGTATACTTTGCTCACTGCCACCTGAAACATAACAATTTTGTAGTTTACACAACGAGCTGATTCCAGACTTATTTATTTGCTCAATAAAACATTCATAATCCCCACAAACTATCGAATCATACGCCTTTTCAACTCTAATATTTTCTTCATAAAAATGGAAGGCTCTAAGCACTGCCCTATCCGAAAGTTTATCTATAACAAAGGGAAGCTTTTTAACAAAAGTATTGTAATCAACGTCAATAAGTCTATCTACCCCCATAGCCTTAGCAACTTCAAACATTTCGTTTGGAACTGCAGCATATTCGCCAGTGAGATTAGCGTGACTTCCACCAGTATTCACAAGCACAAAGGAATAATCATTTAAGTTGTCATCTATTTTAGTTACGGAAATTTTATCCCCTTTGAAATCAAGAACGTTAAGCCCACCGAAGGAGATGGCAGTTTGGTCAAGCAGCCCACAAGGCTTTCCAAAATACTCATTTTCAGAATACTGCGCAATCTTCGCCTTTAATTCACAATTCATATCGCCGTTATTGTATAAAAAGTTGAGGATTTCGCAAATCAAAAGTTCAAATGCTGCAGAGCTGGAAATTCCTGCACCCCCAACCACGTTGCTAGTACAATAAGCGTTAAAACCTCCAACACGATACCCTGCCCTTTTAACGCCCTCTACAACACCTCGTATGAGAGCAAGAGATGTGCCTTTATAAAATGGCTCTTCCTTAAAAACGTTGACCTGCATATTCTTATAGCCGTCACTAACGACGTTAATAACACCGTCTTCCCTCGGCAAAAACATTGCAATAGTATCAAGGCTGATTGCAGAGGAAATAACCTTGCCCCCATTGTGGTCAGTGTGATTTCCGATAATCTCCGACCTACCACTAGAAGACGCAACGTAGGCAGACGAAGCGTTAAACTCCTTCTTAAATCTTGAAAAAGCCGCCTCGTATCTTTCTGTCTGTCCATCAACTCTATCCCCGTAAAGGAGTGGGAATTTTGAAAAGGCCTGACTAATATTAGAAAAAGGTTTTCTAAGTTGCTTCATAAGTTTTCTCCTTACAAATCATTATATCATTATTCCCTAAAAAAGTAAACGCTTTTTCTAGAAAAGAAGAGGCAAAACTTACTCCTATTATCGCTTGACTAAAATATTTTTATATTATATAATAACTAAGTACAAAAATTTATTTTACTTTAATTGGAGGACAGTCTCAATGGAGATGGACATTAAGAAGATTGAAAAAAAGTGGCAAGCATTTTGGGAAAAAGAAAAGATTGCTGAATTCAATCCAAAAAACTCGGATAAAAAGTATTACTGCTTGGAAATGTTTTCCTACCCCTCTGCAGCAAAACTTCACCTTGGGCATTGGTACAATTACGGTCCTACCGACAGCTTTGTTCGCTATAAAAAAATGAAGGGTTATGAAGTGTATCAGCCCATGGGGTTTGACGCATTTGGTCTTCCTGCAGAAAACTACGCCATTAAAACTGGTATTCACCCTAAGGACTCAACGGAAAAGAACATTGCCAATATGGAACAAACACTTAAAGAAATGGGCGCAATGTTTGACTGGAGCACGGAAATCAAAACGTGTAACGAGGACTATTATAAGTGGACCCAGTGGATTTTCTTAAAACTATACGAAAAAGGTCTAGCATATAGAAAGGAAGCACCCGTAAACTGGTGCCCCTCTTGTAAAACCGTTCTTGCAAACGAACAAGTTATCAACGGTGAATGCGACAGATGCCACGCGCAGGTCGTAAAAAAGGACCTTACTCAATGGTTCTTTAAAATAACCGACTACGCCGAAGAACTTTTACAAGGTTTGGATACGATTGACTGGCCGGAAAAAACCAAACTAATACAAAAGAACTGGATAGGCAAATCTACCGGTGGCGAAATTGAATTTACCGCAGAAAGCGGTGATACATTTAAGGTGTTCACAACTCGTGCCGACACACTTTTCGGCGTGTCTTACGTAGTCCTTGCCCCCGAACATCCACTCGTTAAAAAACTAACTTCGGATAAGCAACGAAAAGCGGTAGAAGATTACGTTTTTGAAACGTCAAAAGCAAACGAAATCGACAGGCTTTCCACTTCTCGTGAAAAAACGGGCGTTTATATCGGACATAACGCAATAAACCCCATTAACGGTAAAATCG
>JAZUAF010000014.1:0-2983 GCA_045637865.1 Christensenellaceae bacterium | reverse complement strand
TTGGTGATCCATCGGGGATTCGAACCCCGGACACCGTGATTAAAAGTCACGTGCTCTACCGACTGAGCTAATGAATCAAATTGGCAGGGGTAGCAGGATTTGAACCTACGAATGCTGGAATCAAAATCCAGTGCCTTACCGCTTGGCGATACCCCTAAGTTTTTTAGTGGGGCGGATGATGGGAATCGAACCCACGACCTCAAGGACCACAATCTTGCGCTCTAACCAACTGAGCTACATCCGCCATTATGGTGCGCCTGAAGGGATTCGAACCCCTGACCCTCGGCTTAGAAGGCCGATGCTCTATCCAGCTGAGCTACAGGTGCGTAAATCGGACAAATTCCTTTTTGCCATACCTTGTCTATTTGGAATGGAGCGGGTGATGGGAATCGGACCCACGCTGCCAGCTTGGAAGGCTGGAATTCTACCATTGAATTACACCCGCATAATTATTCCGTAACAATGCCTATAAATTTTAGCAAAATAATAAGGTAATGTCAACTGTTTTCAAAACCTTTTTTAATTTTTTCAAAAAAATTATAATATGACGATATAGGATATATAGGCGTAGTGCTACTGTAAAAATTTACCTCAAATATAGCGTCACCAAAAAAATTTGCAAAATCTTTGACAAAAACACATATTATTTATATAATTGTATTAGGTTTATTAATAAATGAATTGTTTTATAGGAAATAAGTTATGTTCAAGTCTAAATATGAAAGTTGGTTAAATAGTGATATATTAAGTGATGAGGAGAAGAAGGAGCTTTTATCTATTTCCGATAACGAAAAGGAGATAGAATATCGCTTTGGTAAGGACCTAGGGTTTGGTACTGCCGGTATGCGTGGGCTTATTGGCATGGGTACCAATATGATAAACGTTTATACTGTTAAGAGAGCGACTCAGGCTTTAGCTGAATACATAAAAGAGCTAGGCAAAAAAGCTGTAAAAAAAGGTGTTGCTATTTCCTACGATACTAGGAGGAAATCTTTTGAATTTGCTTATGCTTCCGCATTAGTGCTTGCAAGTAACGGCATAAAGGCGCATCTCTTTTCTACAGTGCATCCCGTGCCTATGCTTTCCTATGCGGTTAGGAAACTAAAGGCGACAGCAGGTATTATGATAACGGCAAGCCACAATCCTAAAGAATATAACGGCTACAAGGTTTATGGGGTAGACGGAGCACAAATGTCTCCCGAGGCAACTGCTAAAGTAGTTGACTATATTTCTGCCATTGGTGACCCTCTTTCTAACAAGGTGTTATCCGATGAAAAGAAAGTTAAAAAAATCAAATTCATAGGCAAAGGGTTAGATAAAAAATATTACCGAGAAATTAAATCGTTGTGTCTTTCTAAAGACGCCGTTAAGGTAGAGGGAGCGCATGTTAAACTTGTGTACACCCCCGTTCACGGAAGTGGGTTTGTTCCCGTAACAACCATTTTGAAAAAAATCGGTATAAACGCAATGGTTGTTCCCGAGCAACAGAATTACGACGAGAATTTTTCCACGGTTGAAGTGCCTAATCCCGAGTATAAAGAGACGCTTTCCTTGGCGATAAAAATGGCTGACTTTAAGGAGGCTGACGTCGTGTTTGGAACCGACCCTGATTGTGATAGATTGGGAGTAGCAGTGAGAGATAATAATGGTAAATTTGTTGCTCTTTCTGGCAATCAGACGGGCATTTTATTGCTAGATTACGTGTTAACTAGACTTCAAAAGCAGGGCAAACTAGATAAGAAAGGTTTTGTAGTAAAAAGTTTTGTTACAACTTCTATGGCAAAACTTATTGCTGACGATTTCGGTGTTGAACTTATGGAAACGCCTGTTGGTTTCAAGTTTATCGGTGAAAAAATTAAGGATTTTGACGATGCTGGCAAAAGGCAATTCCTGTTTGGATTTGAAGAAAGCTGTGGCTATTTACGTGGTACCCACGCAAGAGACAAGGATGCAGTCGTTGCTTCTATGCTCTTTGCAGAAATGGTCTGCTACTATTCCTACAAGAAAATTAGCGTATATCAAAGACTATTGCAGCTTTACGAAAAGTATGGCTACGTGTACGATGCAAGCGTTTCTACAGCTTTTTCGGGACTCAATGCGATGGCAGAGATGAATGCAGTTATAGATTTACTCAAGGGTAAAAAAATAGAGGATATTGCAGGCGTTAGGGTCGTTGCAACAAGAGATTATTCCTCTCTTATTTGCACTCTCGCAGACGGCAAAAAGGAGCCCATTGTTTCCTCTAAAAATAACGCTCTCTATTTTGAGCTTGAAAACGGTTCGTTTATATGTGTTCGCCCATCAGGCACGGAGCCAAAGCTGAAAATTTATTTTTCAGTGAAGGAAAAAAACGAGGAAGAGGCATTTAAACTTTTTGAAGAGATGAAAGCCGATTTTTTAAAACATATTAAATAAGATATAAGAAAAACTTAAAAGCCACTCTAGGACTGGGGGTGGCTTTTTTGCTAAAACGTAGGTTTTCTACATTAAAAACCCTTAAAAATGGTAATAAAATTTTTGCAAAAAAAATAGTGAAAAAAAATTTAAAAAAATGTAGAAAATCTTTTGTAAAATGCTTGACTTAAAATTTTAGAAATGGTAATATAGTTAGGCTATCGCGTTGAGCGAAGCCTTTGACCGTCGTCAAAGAACCGTAGATTGACAACTGCATAGAAGAGAGAAGATATAGTCAAAAAAATATCTAAGAGAAGAAAAGACTTTAAGTAAGTACATTAAGGCAAAGAAGACTAAGAAAAGAAAGAAAAAGAATAAGGTTAATACGAAGAAAAGAACGTAGGAACGATTCACGAAATTAGTCGAGTATAGTCAAGGAAAGTAGAAGTAAAATTCGACGGAAAATTGCAAACATGCAATAGAGAGAGAAAGATCAAGCTACAAAGAGCATACAGGAGGATGCCTTGGTACATGGCGCCGAAGAAGGACGTGACAAGCTGCGAAAAGCTACGGGGAGTCGCAAATAGAC
>JAZUAF010000013.1:0-91261 GCA_045637865.1 Christensenellaceae bacterium | reverse complement strand
CTCTGCTTGTAAGGCAGATGCTCTCCCAGCTGAGCTAAGCTTCCGTCTTGCTTGCCGTTGCTGATATAATATAACAAATTAAAAAGAAAAAGGCAAGTGTTTTTAAGTGGTTTTTTAAAAATTTTTTAAAAATTTATTTTTTTTCTAAATCATTGTATTTTTCGATAGGAAAAAAGTTTCGCTATGGAGTGTATAATCTACGCAACAGGCTATATACTTGACTAAAAAAGCAAGTTGATATATAATTAAACATATATGAATAAAACATATAAAAGTGAGAAGTATATGCGTGGTATAGGTGTAGACGTTGGGGGAATGAGTGTAAAAATTGGGCTCGTCGATTCTAATGGTGAAATTTTGGACAAGATTGTGTTCAGTACACCAAAAGATTTTAACGGTTTGATTATTAATCTTGTAGATTCAATTAAAGCTTTATTAAAAAAGTCGAGTGTTGGATTAGAGGAAATTTCTGGAATAGGTATTGGTTGCCCTGGAGTAATTGATGCAAATGGAGTTGTATTATCTTCTTGTAATCTCAACCTTGATAATGCCCCACTTAAAAAGGAATTATTAAAACATTTTAAGACTAACATAAAGATAAGTAATGATGCAAACGTTGCTACATTAGCTGAGGTTAAATTCGGTTCTGCAAAGGGTTATTCTAATGCTGTTATGCTTACGATTGGCACGGGTGTTGGAGGTGGAGTTGTTATCGACGGTAAACTTTTTGAAGGTGGTAATTCTACAGGGGCTGAACTTGGACACTGCACTCTTATTTTCGACGGTGAGCCTTGTGCTTGTGGCAGAAGAGGATGTATTGAACAATATATATCAGCATCTGCCCTTATAAGGGATACGAAACGGGCAATGCTAAATAATTTAAACTCAACTATGTGGCAGGAGGTATCTAATAATATTGAACTTGTTGACGGAAAAACAGTTTTCAATCAAGCAAAACGTGGCGATAAAACAGCAAATGAAGTTTTATATAGATATATAAATTACTTCTCTCATTCAATAATGAGCTTAAATAATATTTTTCGCCCCGAAATATTTGTTATAGGTGGTGGAATATCGGCTCAAGGAGACTATTTAATAAATAAGCTTACTGAGTGTTGTGAGAGTAATTTTTACGGATATAAAGGTGTTTCTTTCCCAAAAATAGTTACGGCAACTCTATTTAACGATGCAGGCATCGTAGGTGCTTATTCGCTAGTTATGTAATAGTTTGGGTTAACAGTAGATCATACCCACGGAATATTCCGTGGGTTTTTGCTATAATTTTTTTGAATAATGTTAACAGTTTTACTCAAAATAACTTTAAATGAGAACGATTTTTTTTAAGAATAAGCCAACAATAATAAGTGCATCGTCAATTGCAGGTCCCAAAGAAAGTGCCGGCAGTATTGGTAAATTTATAGAAACTAGGCTATCTGACGATATGTTTGGAGAAGACACTTTTGAAAAAGCTGAGAGTAAAATACTATATACAGCAATAAAAAACAGTATAAAAAATGCTAAAAAAAGTGAGAATGAAATTGACGTGATACTGGCTGGTGACCTTCTTGACCAGATTATATCTTCAACTTTTGCGTCAAGAAATTTTAATTGTGGATATCTAGGGCTGTACAATGCTTGTGCTACCTTTACTGAAGCCCTAACGGTTGGTGCGACGCTGATTGATGCAAGGCATTTTAACAACGTAGTTTGTGCAACGAGTAGCCATTTTTCTTCAGCCGAAAGGCAATATCGCTATCCTTTAGAGTTGGGGTGTACTAGACCACCTCAAGCGCAGTGGACTGTGACGGGTGCAGGCTCGCTTGTTATTTCAAGCGTAGGAAAGGGCCCTAAGATTACAATGGCAACGATAGGTAGAATTAATGACTTTGGCGTAATTGACGCAAACAATATGGGCGCAGCAATGGCACCTGCCGGCGCAGATACTTTGTTTACGCATTTTAAGGAAACCGGACTAACGCCAGACGATTACGATTTAATTATTTCAGGAGATTTAGGCACGTTGGGTTCTAGGATATTAAAGGACTTAATATACGAGAAGGGCTTTGATATTGAAAGGCAACACGTCGATTGTGGCGAGCTTGTTTATAATCTATGTGAAAAGGAATATCAAGGAGGAAGTGGTGCAGGATGTAGTTCTCTGGTGTTTTGCTCGTATATTTACGAGAGACTGCTTAAGAAGAAACTTAAAAGAATATTAATAATGTCTACAGGGGCACTACTTTCATCATTATCAACTCAGCAAGGAGAAAGTATACCTGGGATTGCACACGCAGTAAGTATAGAATGTTAGGAGGAGTATGGATATATTATTAACTTTTGTTAAAGCTTTCGTGGTGGGTGGTGCTATATGTGTGATAGCTCAGTTATTAATAAATTACACTAAAATAACTGCAGGAAAAATTTTAGTATATTTTCTGCTTGCAGGCGTTTTATTGCAAGCTATAGGCGTTTATCAATATATTGTAGATTTTGGTGGGACAGGAGCAACTGTACCTATATGTGGCTTTGGATATCTTTTAGCAAAAGGCGCAATGGAAGGGGCGAAGGAATCGCTTTTAATGGCTATAACCGGTGGTATAACTTCTGCAGGTATGGGTATTACTGCTGCTATAATTTTCGGTTATATTTTTGCACTTATTTTTAAGTCAAAGTCGAAGAAAAATTAAATTCTTAACTTTTATTTGCTTTAATTGCTTGAATTAATTTCATAAGTGTATTATACTATAAAAGATTATTAATGAAACTCTCAAAAGATTTTTCATTATCGTTATTATGAGGTATACGCTTATGAAATTTTTTTCTTTATTGAGAAAGCCTGATAAAGTTATTGGTGCAACTGAAGAAACCCCTTTCAGATTTGAAGAAACTGAGCAGGATTCTTGTCCCGTTAAGTATGATTACAACGTGCAAAATGGCGTTGGGAAGCTTGTTGTTTACCCATCTGGTAGCCCCGTTAAATATTTAAAGCTCCGTTGGCGAGGTGAACTTAATTTCGTTGAAAAAGTTTACGGTGACCAATGGGAAAGGGCAGGATTAAACGGTGCATATTTAGAATGGCGTTCCGTTATGGCAAACAGAGTATTGCCTTGGTTTACTTATCTTTATGCAGATAATACGATGGCTTGTTACGGAGTAAAAACAGGCGCAAATTCCTTTGCTTTTTGGCAGGTCGATACTCACGGCATAACTTTATTTGTAAACCTTTGTTCGGGAAATTCTGGCGTTGACTTAAAAGAAGAATTGCTTGCTTTAGAAGTTGTTGAACTTTTTGGAAGTAAAGAGGCAGATGCTTATAAGGTTGCAAAAAAGTTTGCCTGTCTTATGTGTGATAATCCCGTTGATATTAAGAGCCCGATTTTCGGTGTTAATAATTGGTACTGGGCTTACGGTCAAATTTCTCACGAAATTGTAGAGAAAGAAACAGATTATCTAATGAAATTGTGTAAGGGCACAAAAAATGCCCCATATATGATTGTTGACGATGGATGGCAAAGTTATCGTGCATTTTCCAAAGACAACTCTATGATTGGCGAATATATAGGTGGCCCTTGGGATAAATGCAATGATAAATTCTACGGTATGGATAAACTTGCCGAAATGATTCATTCTAAAGGCGCAAAGGCAGGCGTTTGGTTTAGACCGTTATTAACTAAGCTTAAATGCCCAGATGACGCCATTTTAGAGAAAAAGGATGATGGGGCAGTTGTCTTAGACCCTTCGCATCCTTTTACCTTGAAGCTTGTGTACGAAGACGCTAAAAGGTTTTCTGATTGGGGTTTCGATTTGCTAAAACACGACTTTACCGTGTTCGATATTAACGGTTTTGGATTAAGTGCAGATAAAAACTCTATAAACCTATTTAAATCTGATAGAAACTTTTACGACAAAACCAAGACTTCTGCTACGGTAATTAAGAATTTATATAAAACTATTCAAGAAGGCTTTGGAGATAAAGACGTTATTGGTTGCAATACGATAAGCCATTTAACGGCTGGCATTCACTCCATCTATAGAGTTGGAAACGATAATAGTGGCAATACTTTTGAGTGGACAAGGCGAGATGGAATTAATTCCGTTATGAGACTTCCTTTAAACGTTGCATTCTATAACGTCGACCCCGATTGTGCTGCATTTACTGAGAAAACAAAGGCGAGAGAAAATCTTGATTTTCTTAGAATGTGCGCAATAACAGGAATGACGGTATTGGCTTCGATAAAGCCTGACATACTTTCTGATGAGGAACTTTTAGAAATTAACGAGATATTTAAACTTGCTGATGAAAATAAAACCTTTTACGGCATAAAGAATTATGATAAAAACGCAAATCCAGAGGAGTTTGTTTTGGAGAACGGTAAGGAGTATTTGCGGTTTGATTGGGACAAAGTTTATGACGGAACGAGAAACGTCGTTGACTGGTTCGATTAATTACAAATAAAAAATTTACGAGGTGAGATTATGGACAAAGTGTTTACCGTATCAATTATTGGATGTGGGTCAAGAGGAGCAAGCGTTTACGGAACAAGAATGTTTGAAAAGAAAAATCAATTCAAAATTGTTTCACTATGCGACGTTTACGAAGGTGCGCTCGAACGTTTTTCTAAAGAATGGGGCATTGATAAAAATCTTTGCTTTACCGATGAAAACGAATTTTTCAAGGAAAAACGCAGTGATATTTTGGTTATCGCAACCCAGGATAGAGACCACGTTAGAATGTGTAAAAAAGCGTTAGAGCTCGGCTATGAAATACTTATGGAAAAACCCATTTCGCCCTTAAAATCAGAGCTTGTTGACCTTTTAGAGACACAAAAGAAATATGGCAAAAACGTAGTAATTTGCCACGTTTTAAGATATTCTCCAGCCTTTATTAAGATTAAGGAATTACTTGATTCTAAAATTATTGGTGAGCTTCGCCACCTTGATTGGACTGAACAAGTAAAGTGGTGGCACCAAGCACATTCTTTTGTAAGAGGCAATTGGAGAAGGGATGATGAAACTTCACCGATGATTATGCAAAAATGCTGTCACGACTTTGACCTTATGCAGTACTATATCGGCTCAAAATGTAAACAAGTTATTTCTCAAGGCGAACTCTCTTATTTTAACAAAGAGCATAAACCCGAAGGAACTGCTGACAGATGTTTTGAGTGTAAAGACAGAGATACTTGTCCTTATAGTGCTGAACGCATTTATATTGAAATGTGGAAAAAGATGGATTGTATTGAAGACGAATGGCCTTTCAACGTTGTTTGCAAACAAATTCCATTAAAAGAAGAAAACATTAGAGAGTCATATAAATCCAATCAGTATGGTAGATGCGTTTATAATTGCGACAATAACGTAGTGGATTATCAGCAATCACTCTTTATGTTTGAAAACGGTGTAAGCGTAACGCACACAATGAGCGCGTTTACAGGGGAAATGGGGCGTCGCATAACCCTTCACGGTACTCTTGGTGAAATTAGGTATGATGACCACGGCGATATAACTGTTTTCGTGTATGGAAACGACCCAATCGTTTATAACGTAAAAGAGCTTATTGCTCAGTTTACTAAGGACGGCTTTGGACACGGTGGTGGAGACGTTGTATTAATTAACAGTCTTTGCGATATCATAAAGAATGGCACTAAGGCTGAAACCACGCTTGAAGCATCGGTTGAAAGCCACTTAATGGCTCTTGCTGCTGAAGAATCTAGAGTGACCGGAAAAATTGTAAAACTTCACCAATAGTATAAAAAGTATAACTTATGAATATTCTTTATGTATGATAGAATGTTCAAACGAATACATATATTACAAAAGGAAAAAACGCAAAATTAATTTTAAGCGTTTTTTTCATTTTTTATTAGTTGTTTTTATCTCAACTGCTATAGTTTTATATTATTTTGGAGTCATTGCTCCACACGTTCAAAGCGTGTGTACTGAAAAGATTCGCTCGATTAACGTTAAAAGTATTAATCTTTCCGTAATAAACTCAATTTCACACACGGATGATTATTCTCAGTTTGTTAACATTGATAAAAATGATAACGGCGATATAGTTTTAATTTCTGCAAACTCTAGTAAAATCAATTCTTTATCAAGAGGAATTGTCAAAGAAAGCAACGAAAGGTTAAGGGATGAACTAAAGAAAGGTGTAAAAATTCCGTGGGTAGTTTTTACTGGTTTTTCTCTTCTTTCCGGATATGGAAAAGAAGTAGATTTTAAGCTTTTAAGCGTTGAAAACGTAACGTGTGATTTTATTAGCAATTTTACCTCTTGTGGAATAAACCAAACACTCCATAGAATTAGCGTGCAAATAGTTAGTGAAATAGCTATTAACCTTCCGTTGAATAGGACAGTTAATAAATATTCTACTGAAGTGTTGGTAAGCGAAACGATTTTAGTTGGCAAGGTACCTGATATTTATTTGGGGAATAACGTATTAGGCTAAAAAAACAGTCCTCTTTTTCGTTGACTTTTTTATATAAAAGTTCTATAATATATTAAAATATTAAAGCGATGATGAAGAGAGACGGGTTTAAAAGGGTTGTTTTCAGAGAAAAAACCGTTAGCTGAAAGGTTTTTACAACTTTAATCTGTTATTCACTTTGGAGTGCCTTGCTGAAATAGTTGTAAGTTAGGACGGTTAATCTCCGTTATAAGATGTGGAGGCTTAACGAACTTTTCGTTAGGTGAATTAGGTGGTAACGCGTTTATTTAACGCCCTATTTTTAGGGCGTTTTTTATTTTTTTGGAGGAAATATGCAGGAAAAATTTAATGAACTTAGAGCAAGGGCTAAAGAGGAGCTCGCTAAAATTACTCAACTTAAAAATATCGGTGAATTAAAGGCAAAATTTATCGGTAAAAACGGTGAAGTTACGTCACTTCTCCGTGGAATGAAAGACGTTCCAAACGACCAAAAAGCTGCTTTTGGTAAAATGGTTAACGACTTAAAAGAAGAAGTTTCAGCTTATTTTACTGAAAAGGAAAACGAATTAAAGGAAAAAGAACTTGCTGAAAGGTTTGAAAGCGAGGCACTTGATATTACGCTTCCTGGGAAAAAACCCACAGTGGGTGGATTACATCCTTTAAATATCGTTAAAAATAAAATTATCGACGCATTTACAGGAATGGGATTTGAAATTTTTGAGGGTCCGGAAATCGACACCGATTACTACTGTTTCCAAGCTCTTAATATTCCTAAAGACCACCCTGCAAGAGATATGCAGGACACATTCTATTTTACTGAGAATATTCTCCTCCGTCCACATACTTCTCCAGGGCAGGTTAGAACGATGGAGAAAAAACAACCTCCTATAAAAATCTTAAGTCCTGGTAGAGTTTATAGAGCAGACGACGATGCTTCTCATTCTCCAATGTTCCATCAAATCGAGGGCTTAGTTGTTGATAAAGGAGTTTCACTTTGCGACCTTAAAGGACTTTTAGATGAGTTCGTTAAAGTTATATTTGACGAGGAAACTAAAACTCGTTTTCGTCCATCATATTTCCCATTTACCGAACCTAGTGTTGAGGTTGACGTAACTTGTTGCAAATGTCACGGAAAGGGTTGTAGTCTTTGCAAGGGTACGGGTTGGATAGAAATACTCGGTGCCGGCGTTGTTAACAAAAAGGTTTTAGAAATGAGTGGTATTGATTCTGAGGTTTACTCTGGTCTTGCTTTTGGTCTTGGCATTGAGAGAATAACTATGATTAAATACGGCATTTCCGACATTAGAACGTTGTTTGAAAATAACGTTAAATTCTTAGGACAGTTCAATAGGAGATAATAAAAATGAAATTACCCTTATCATGGCTTAAAGATTATGTTGATATAGACGTTTCCGTAGAAGAACTTGAAGCAAAACTTTTTTCATGTGGTTTTGAGGTAGAAGAAAAAATTTGCTTTGGTGAAAAAATTGATAAAATCGTTACTGCAAAAATATTAGAAATTTCTAAGCATCCTAACGCTGATAAACTTTCCGTTACTCAGGTCGATGCAGGAAAATACGGCAAGCTACAAATTATTACTGCCGCAACAAATATTTTTGTCGGTGCTGTTGTTCCCGTTGCGCTAGACGGTTCAACCCTTTTTAACGGTGAACATATTTATAACGGTGAACTTAGAGGTTTACCTTCCTTTGGAATGTTCTGCAGTGGGGAAGAGCTCGGAATTACCGATGATTGGTACGAAGGGGCATCAGTTCACGGCATCTTAATTCTTGATGAAAAGTTCCCTCTTGGAGAAGAAGTTAAAGATTTACTTGAAATTGAAGACGTTATTTTCGATATAAACGTTACAGCAAACCGTCCCGACTGTCAGTCAATACTTGGACTTGCTAGGGAAGTTGCTGCAGTTTTAGGTAAACCCTTTAAGATGCCTGATTTATCTTATAAAACTTCAAATCTTTCCACTAAAGAGGTTGTTAAAGTTACTAACTCTGCTTATGATTTGTGCCCAAGATATAAAGCACACTTAGTTAAAGACGTTGAAATTAAGGATTCTCCAAGATGGATTAAGAGAAGACTTTTTTCCATGGGACTCCGTTCAATTAGCAATATCGTAGATATAACGAACTTTGTTCTTCTTGAAATCGGTCAACCTATGCACGCTTTTGACTTGAGCGATTTAGATGGCACTGAAATTAACGTTAGAAGGGCAAATAACGGTGAGAAAATCGTTACGCTTGATGAGAAAGAATTTTCGCTTACCGAGAATAACCTCGTTATTTGTGATGCCACTAAGCCCGTTGCTTTAGCTGGCATAATGGGTGGACTTAACAGTGAAATTAAGGATACTACTAAAGACGTAGTTTTCGAGTGTGCAAGATTTGCTCGTGACAACGTTAGAAAGACGTCTAGAGCGTTAGGGCAGAAGAGCGATTCCTCTTCAAGATACGAAAAAGGCGTTGACTTCTATTCGGTAGATATTGGACTAAATCGTGCACTTCATTTAATTGATGAACTCGATTGTGGAAAAATTGCTTCAGATGGTTACGATTTAACCGAAGCTAATATTAAAGAAAACGTTATCAAAACTACGGTTACTAAAATTAACGGTGTATTAGGTATCGACGTTCCAGCTGATTCAATTAAAGAGATTCTTGAAAGGCTATACTTTAAGGTAGTTCTCTCTGGTGATGATATTGAGGTTACCGTTCCTCTCTTTAGAGAAGATATGGAAAGCTATCCTGATATAGCTGAGGAAATTATTAGAGAATACGGCTACGATAACATAACTTCAACACTATTAAAGACCTCTTCAATCACCAATGGTGGAAGAAATGAAGAACAGCAAAAGATTGAAAATTTCAAAGCGTACTTAACTGGTATTGGCTTTAATGAAGCTATCACTTATTCTTTCGTGCCTGAAAAGGACTATGAAATCTTTGGTATAGAAGTTCCAGAGGGTATTAAACCTATTAAAATTCTCAATCCAATAAGCGAAGATTTAGCCGTTATGAGAACGACGTTGCTTCCTTCAATAATAAAGTCCGTTGCAAATAACGTTACAAGAAAAAACTTTGACGGAAGACTCTTTGAACTCGCAAAAGTCTACAATACTGCTGAGAGTGTATTATCTAAGATTCCTGTTGAAAAAGCAGTTGTTTCTATCGCTCTTTTTGGTGAAAATGAAGATTATTACACAATTAAAGGCGTTTACGAGGGAATATTTGATACATTTTTTAACGGTGTAAAGGTTGAGTATAGAAGAAGTAAGGAAAAATTCCTCCACCCAACAAGGTCTGCTGACGTTTATATTAACGGCATTAAGGCAGGGTATTTAGGGCAAATGAATCCAGTGTTGATGGCTAAGTTTGATGTGGATAAGCCAGTCTTTGCTGGTGAGCTTTATTATGATGAAATAAAAGCATTGCTTGAAGATAAAATTGTGTTTAAGCCCATTTCTAAATATCCAATTATAGAAAGAGATATAGCGCTATTAATTGACGATTCGGTTGAATATGCCGATATTGAAAACACTATAAAGAATGCAGGTGGCGAATATCTTGAAAGTGTAAAACTATTTGACTTCTATAAGGGTGATAGAATTGCTGAAGGCAAAAAAAGTATGGCGTTCAACCTTGTGTTTGTTTCACTAGAACGCACCTTGAGTGTTGAGGAAGTTGATAACGCTATTAAAAATATTCTAGAAAAATTAAAAGAAAATACGGGAGCAGAACTTCGCTAAATGTTTGATAAAAAGACGTTAAAATCTCTTGAATTTGATAAAATTACAGAAACCATAAGTAATTTTTCCGTTTTGGAGTGGACGAAAGATTTGTTAAAAAATCTTTCGCCCTCGTCTTTATTTACAGAAGTAAACAATTTGCTTGATAAAACGGAAGAAGCGTATAAGCTTTTGTACGATTACAGTGTAAGCAAAGTTTATTATTTTTCCGATGCGACTGACGAACTTTCTAGGGTGGATAAAGGTGGCATTTTAAATAATGCAGAAATTTTAAGAGTTGCAGAAAACCTGAAAAGTGCAAGATTGTTAAAAACGTCCATATCTCAAGTTAATGCTGATGACGTTGTTAATATAAAGGAAATTGCTTCTAGATTGTTTGTAAATCAAGAGTTTGAAAAGGAAATAGCTTCAAAAATTATCTCAGAAGATGAAATTAGCGATAACGCCTCGCCCAAGCTTTATTCTATTAGAAAAAGCATAAGGGATATCAATGC
The DNA here is from genome assembly GCA_045637865.1 of Christensenellaceae bacterium. Taxonomy (GTDB): domain Bacteria; phylum Bacillota; class Clostridia; order Christensenellales; family Borkfalkiaceae; genus UBA1259. Next base: position 80,577 of record JAZUAF010000013.1, on the reverse strand, counting down.
AAAAATTAGAGATAAGTTAAATTCGTTTATGCGAGGGAATCTTTCTAAATTCTTGCAAGATTCCGTTGTTACGATGAGGCAAAATAGGTACGTTATTCCCGTTAAGAGTGAATATCGAAGTCAGATTAAAGGTTTTATTCACGACCAGTCTTCATCCGGCTCTACCGTTTTTATTGAGCCTGAATACGTTATCGAGCTTAATAACGACCTTAAAAGGGCAATGTTTGATGAAGCCGAGGAAATTCACAAAATTTTAGCCGATTTATCGCAGAAAATTTCCTTTATGACTGACGCCATTAGATATAATAAGGAAAATATTACAGAAATTGATTCCTTTTTTGCAAGGGCAGAATATGCCTTTAAGACAAAATCCGTTCGTCCCTTAATGAATGAAAAAGGGGAAATGGAAATTATTTCAGGTAGGCACCCCTTAATTTCAATGGAAAAGGTTGTTCCAGTATCCTTAACCATTGGTAGTGGTCATAACTTTTTGCTTGTAACGGGTCCAAACACCGGTGGTAAAACAGTTACCTTAAAAATGGTTGGGCTTTTTGCCATAATGTCAATGTGTGGAATTTTTATTCCTGCAGAAAAAGGTACTAAAATTTCCACCTTTAACGGCGTATATTCGGATATTGGAGACGAGCAGAGTATAGAACAAGATTTGTCTACCTTTTCATCCCATGTAAAAAACCTTATCCATATTATGGATAATATTGACGATAGAAGTCTTGTTCTTCTTGATGAAATTGGTGCAGGAACTGATCCTGAGGAGGGAAGCGCTCTAGCATTGGCTATAATAAAAAGGCTTCTATCTAAAAGCTGTTTTGGTATTATTACGACACACTATTCTAAGCTTAAAGAGTTTGCTATGGATGACGGTAGGATTATTAACGCTTCAATGGAATTCGATGCGCAAACCTTAAAACCATTATATAAAATTAATATAGGTATTCCAGGTAGCTCGAACGCTATTGAAATCGCAAAGACCCTAGGACTTGACCCTTTATTAATTAATGAAGCAATAGGACTATTGTCCGATGATAAAATCGGCTTCGAAAAGGTTCTAAAAAAAGCAGAAGAAAGCAGAAGAGAAGCTGAAAGACTTTCTGCTGAACTTGAAAAATTAAAGAAAGAAAAGGAAAGGGAATTACAAGAAATCATATCGGAAAAAGAAAAAATTTCCGAAAAGAGAGAAAGTATATATTCAACTGCAAAACAGGAAACTAAGCGTATAGTTGCTGATAAGCTTGCAGAGGCTGAAGAAATTATAGACGAATTAAAGGGTATCTTAAAGAAGGTTGACCTAGAAAGTAGAGAACTTTTCCGTGCTTCTGAATTAAAAAATAGGTTAAAAAACAGTAGATATCTACAGCCTGATGCATCCGAACCTTACGAAATGATAAAGGCTAACCCACAAAACCTAAAACCCGGCTTTATAGTATACGTAAAATCGTTAGGTGGGAGCGCAAAAATTATTTCTGTTAAAAAGAACTTAAAAGAAGCAGAAGTTTTAATTGGCGATATTAAAACGGTAGTTAAAAGCAGCGATATTTATAACGCAAGTCTTCCAAAACAAAAACAAGAAAAGGTTACTGCCACCCGTTCAGTTTCCACATTTATGTTAAAGCCTGAAATTAATATAGTTGGCAAAACTACTCTAGAAGGTGTTGAAGACGTTAGAAACTTTATAGATAGCGCAATAGTTTGCAATCTTGAAGAAGTTAAAATTATTCACGGAATAGGTGAAGGGAAATTGCTAAAAGCCGTTAGAAATTATCTAAAAACGGATAAAAACGTTTTAGATTTTCGACCTGGAAAATATGGAGAGGGTGAAAACGGCGTTACTATAGTCAAACTGAAATAGGTGAGAGAATGAGAGAAATTTTATTAGAAGAAACTGTAGAAATAATAAATTTAGATTCTGCCAATAAAAAGTATGGTTTGTTTAATGTATTAAGCATTTTTGCTTACGTTTGCTGTCTCCTTTGGTTTTTATTGGTTACTTTTTCTATGTTCGAGCTTTTTTCACTTGCTTTTTTATTGTTTGGACTGCTTCCGAACATATTATTACTTTTGGGTGGAATTTTTCTAGGAATGGCAAGAGACTCTTTTTACGTTGAATATGATTATAGATTTTTAACGGGAGACGTTAATATTTCTAAAGTTATTAAGGGCAAAAAACGTAAAAAAGGCATATCGTTTAGGTGCATTGATTTAGATAAATTAGGCGTATATGGAACCGATTCCTATTCTAAAATTGAAGTTATGCCAGACGTTAAAAAATATATTATGACCTCTAACAACGTGCCTAGTAAAAATAAAGATTTCTATTATGCAGTGCTAACTAGAAATCAAGAAAAATATCTAGTTATAATGGAATGTAGCAAACGTTTTATCTCCTTAGTGATTTCTGCTTGCAATAAAACTATCCTTGATGAGGAACTTAAGAAAATATGATTTATTTAGATAACGCTGCCACCACTAAGCCCGACGCAATGGTGCTTAAAGAGGCTGAAAAATTCAATAATGAAAGCTTTTATAACCCTTCGGCGTTATATAGGGTTGGGCTTTCTTCTGCTAATGAAATTAAAAAAGCAAAAGAAAGCATCTTAAAAAATCTTTCTGCCTCATCAGAATATGAATGCGTTTTTACTTCTTGTGGCACAGAAAGTGATAATCAAGCCGTTTTTTGCGCCGTTAAAAGGGGCGTATTTGTTACCGATAAAGGTGAACACTCGGCTATATATAAAAGTATTTTAGAGCAAAAAAACAGAGGCAATACAGTAGAATTTGTAGACCTAAAAAGTGATGGCTCAGTAAACGTTGAAAAACTGTATTCGTTTGTGGAAAACAATAGAGTAGATTTTGTATCGATTATTCACGTTAATAATGAAACGGGCGCAATAAATAACGTAAACGAAATTGCTAGAAACGTTAAAAAAATCAATCCTAAAATTGTTTTTCACGTTGACGGTGTTCAAGCGTTTGGGAAAATTCCTTATATTCTTTCAAACGATATCGACCTGTATTCAATAAGCGCACACAAAATTAACGCACTTAAAGGTACGGGCGCATTAATCAAGAAGAAAAAATTAAACCTTTCTCCACTTATTTATGGTGGTGGACAAGAGGCAGGACTTAGAAGTGGCACGGAAAACTTATTCGGCATAAAGGTGTTTGAATACTCTGCTAACAAACATTATAAAAACATAAAAAACAACTTTTCACGCGCCAATGAGCTTAAAAATGAATTTGCTAAAGGGCTCAATAAAAATCTTTTCAAGATTATTTCTGGCGAAAATTCTAGCCCGTACATTTTAACGGTTTCAGCTTTAGGGCTTAGGGGTGAGGTTGTTATGCATCTTCTAGAGGAAGAGGGCGTGATTGTCGGTAACGGTTCAGCTTGTTCTTCAAAAAACAGATTTAGCAGAGTGATAGAAGCCTGTGGCTACGATAAACATGTTTTAGACGGGGTTTTAAGAATTAGTTTTTCACACGAAAATACACTAGAAGAAATAAAAACAGCCATATTTATCCTCAATAAAACGGCTGAAAAACTAAAAGGAATATTAAAATAATGAAAGAAGCTATAATTATAAGATATTGTGAGATACACCTTAAGGGCAAAAATCGTGGATATTTTGAAAAAATGCTAAAGGAAAACATTAAGCGTTCCCTAAAAGGCATTAACCTTACCTTTACAACGCTTCACAGTAGATATCTTATCGAAGACTTTAATGAAGAAGATTATCCACTTATTACTGAAAAACTCCATAAAATTGCAGGCATTCATAACTATAGTAGAGCTTTTGTCGTTGATAGTGACATTGAAAAGATTTTTGAAGGGTGCAAAATTTTGTGTAAGGACAAAAAAGGCACCTTTAAGGTGGAAACAAACAGGGCTGACAAATTCTTTACTCCAAACTCTGTCGAGGTTTCAAGGCTTATCGGTGGGCGTTTGTTAGCTTTTTTTGGCAAAAATATTTCTGTAGATATTAAAGAACCCTCGTTTATCGTTAATATTGATATAAGGGAAGATAAAAAAACTTTTATTTATACAGACGTTGTTCCTTGCATGAGTGGAATGCCTGTCGGTTCTGCTGGTAAAGGACTACTTCTAATTTCAGGAGGCATTGACAGTCCTGTTGCCGGATACTTAACAATGAAACGTGGAATGAAATTGGACTGTCTACATTTTCATAGTTTTCCTTATACCGGTGAAGCGGCAAAGGAAAAAGTTATGGAGCTGACTAAAAGAATTGGGGAGTATAACGGAGGAATAAATCTTTACGTTGCTTCCTTTACACGCATTCAAGAGGAAATTCATAAAAATTGCCCTGAAGAATATATGATAACCTTAATGCGCAGGTTTATGATGCGTATTGCAGAAAGATTAAGTAAAAAAATTGGAGCACAAACAATTGTAACAGGAGAAAGCCTTGGACAGGTTGCAAGTCAAACAATTGAAAGTATAACTTCTTCAAACTCCGTCATAGAAGATTTGCCCGTTCTAAGACCATTGATTGCTTTCGATAAGATTGACATTATTGATATTTCGAAGAAAATTGATACTTATGAAACCTCAATATTGCCATACGAAGATTGTTGCACGGTTTTCCTTCCAAAATATCCCTCGATAAAACCCAACCTTGAAAAGGTAAAAAGGGCAGAAGCTAAACTTGACGTTGAAGGATTAATTTCAGAGGTTTTAGACAATATTGAACATTATTCACTATAGTTAATTTTTTTGGTTTAACCAAAATCATCGCTTTTAAGCCACCAATCATCGCCACCAATTTTTGGTGGCGTTTTTATTTTTGTAAGAGAAATTTCTTCTCCATAAAATACTTCTCTTCCGTTTTCAAAATATGGAATGATTGAATATAAATACTCAGTTTCGCTCTCTACGTCTGAGTCTATAAAGCAGTCTACATTACAATCATTTTTGCTGTCAAATATTAACTTTTTGCTCTTTCCGTCATCTCTATAAATGCATATTTTTACCCACTCGTCTGCAGAATAGGATATTTTAGTACAATCATCTACAATCTCAATTTTTACATTCTGAATAGAGGGGAAAGAAAACCTAAAAGAAGTTTCTTTTGGCATAGCGTTTACTTTGAACAACGCCTTAATTTTATATCTTTCAGGGGCGTTTTTATCGGCTAAAACAACTATATTTTCTTTATCGTAGGAAATTTTGTCAATATACGCCTCGCAAACCTTGTCTGATTTTTCAATTTCTTTAGGTGCACTTCTGCCACTGTAAACATCAAGCCAAATTTCTTTTGCAATTTCCGTTGGCAAACCTCCTCCGGTAATTGTATTTACTAAATATTCGCCTTTTTTATTTCCTAGCCAAACTCCTAAAACGTGCTCGCTATTGTAAGATATTGAATATGCGTCAGTATTTCCTTTTTCATTACCGACTGTTCCCGTTTTAGAATATAGAGGAAAGGGTAGCGCCGAAAGTTTTTTTGCAGTACCTTTCTTTGCAGTTGATAACAGCATATCATTCATTAACGTTGTAGTTTCTTCGCTAAAAACACGCTTACTTTTGCCTTGTTTTTCATAAATCAATTTGCCGTTTGCAATAATTTTATTAATTACACTGCATTTACTAATTTCTCCATTATTTAAGAATACGTTATAACAAGAAGTTATATCTGTTAAGGTCGCACCATTCTCAGTTGCGCCGAGCGCGAGGGCAAGAGAATTGTCGTTATCAGTTATAGGAAAACTCATTTTTTTTAAAGTATCAATTGCTTTTTGCACTCCAACCTCATTTAATATTTTTACAGCACAAGTGTTTAAACTTTTTTCTAGCGATTCTTTTACTGATATTTGCCCGTAATATTTATCACCATAATTTGAAGGCGTATAACCGTTAAAATTCGTTTTATCGTCTAAAATTTTTGTAACAGTGTATACTAGGTCGCTTTCAATAGCTGGCGCATACACAGCAATCGGCTTAATTGTTGAGCCAACTTGTCTTTTTTCAATTATGTCTGAACATACAAATGCCTCAATATCGTTATTCTTGTTTAATAATACTGCAGAATATCTATCTTTTATAGCTAGTGTTTTTTCTTCTAATTTTTTTTGAAGGTGGGGAACTAAGCTTGTTTTAACAACTATTTTATCAGTGTAATAGGGGGTGTCTTCTAGTATCTCATTTAAATCGTTTTTAATTAAATCCATGTGAGAATACCCGTCGTTGCAAATGTTGATTTCGCAAGGTAATTTCACATTGTTTTCATACTGATTATGTGTGATATAATTTTGTTCAAGCATCTCCTTAAGTATAGCGTTTTTTCTTTCCAAACACTTTGTTTGATTTTTGATTGGAGAATAAATAGAGGGCGCCTTTATAACTGATGCTAAAATTGCACCTTCATTAATAGTTAAATCGTTCGGCGTTTTAGAAAAGAAATATTTTGACGCTTCACTTATACCATATTTTCCAGAGCCAAAATAGATTGTGTTAAGATATTTTTCCAGTATTTCCTCTTTAGAATATTTTTTCTCAAGGTCTAGCGAGAGCTTAATTTCGGACACTTTTCTTCTTAAAGTTTTCTCGTTTGATAGGTGAGTGTTTTTTATAAGTTGCTGAGAAATTGTTGATGCGCCTTCCTTAAATGAAAATGTTGCAACATTCTTTGCGGTGGCTCTAAGAAGTCCTTTAACATCAACGCCGTGATGCTTGTAAAACCGTTTATCCTCAATTGCAATAAACGCATTTTTAACGTGTGAAGGAATATTGTTTTCTTCAACAACCTCAACTCCAGCGACTTCTTCTTGTATAATTTCACCGTTAGCATATAAAAAGGTGATACGCTTATCGACGTTTACAAGTTTCCCCTCGTCAAGCGTCTCGCCACTACAAAGCGTGGTGCAATAAATTAAAAAACCAACGATAATTATTAAAAAGGAAAGGAAAATAAACAAAAATATCTTTAAAGTTTTCTTCATAAAACCTAGTATGTAAAATTACTTTATCTATTATTCTCTATAAATTTGACAAAGTTGTTAATATAAGTTATTATATAAAATATGGAAAAAATAAAGAAATACAAAATCGTAACCTATGGTTGCCAAATGAATCTGCACGAATCGGAGAAAATTGCCGGTATTTTATCTAAGTTGTCCTACGTAAAAACTGAAAACGATGAAGAAGCAGATGTTATTGTTTTCAACACTTGTTGTATAAGAGAAAACGCTGAAAATCACGCAGAAGGCAATATTGGTGCGCTTAAAAAACTAAAAAAAGCCAATAAAAATCTTATCATTGCCGTTGGTGGTTGTATGACCCAGCAAAATGGTTTTGCAGAGAAATTTCACAAATCTTTTCCCTTTGTAGATATAATTTTTGGCACGCATAATCTTGATGATTTTGAAAATCTTCTATTAAGAAAACAAGCCTCAAAAAAATCTATTATCGACGTTTGGGAAAAGGAAGGAAAAATCGTTGAACGCACACCTAAATTTAGAACAAGTTTCCCAAATGCTTGGGTTAACATCACTTACGGTTGCAACAATTTCTGCTCATACTGTATCGTTCCTTATGTTAGAGGAAGAGAACGCAGTAGGAAAGAGGAGGATATCGTTGCAGAGTGCAAGGAATTAATTAAAGAGGGATACAAGGAAATCACCCTTTTAGGACAAAACGTTAACTCATACGGAAAAGATTTAGAGGGCGTAAATTTTGCCTCGTTAATATCTAAAATTTCTGCTCTTGGAGGCGATTTTCGTCTCGCATTTATGACAAATCACCCCAAGGATTTTAATGAAGATTTAATAAGGACACTAGCTGAGAGCAAAAAGGTGTGCAAAAAGGTGCATTTGCCTGTTCAAGCAGGTTCAAATAGAATCTTAAAGCTTATGAATAGAAAATACACGAGGGAAGATTACTTAGAAAAGGTTGAACTCTTAAGGAGATACATTCCTGACGTTGCAATTACTACAGATATCATGGTTGGCTTCCCAACAGAGACGGAAGAGGACTTTAACGACACTTTAGATTTAGCAAAAAAAGTTGGTTTTTCAGGTGCATTCACGTTTGTTTATTCGCCTAGAGAGGGCACTCCTGCCGCTAAAATGGATGGACAAATTAAAGAGAGCGTTTCAAAAAAGCGCATAACCACCCTTATTAACTATCAAAACGAATTTAATCGTGAGGAGTCAAAAAAATACCTTGGCAAAACAGTGGAAATTTTGTGCGAAGCTTTTGATGAAAAGCGTGGCAAATATTTAGGAAGAGATACTTATGGCAGAATGGCTTATTTTGATAGCGATGTAGGACTTATTGGCAAATTTGTTAAAGTTAATATTACCGAAACGGGTGGAATGTCACTACTTGGCAAAGTAGTAGAAGTGGTCGAGGAGAGATAAAAATGGGTCTTTCACCAATGATGGAGCATTATCTAAAACTTAAAGAACAGCATAAAGATTGCATAATTTTTTATAGGTTAGGCGATTTTTACGAGATGTTTTTTGACGATGCAATTAAGGCTTCGTCTCTTTTAGAGTTGACATTAACAGGTCGTGATTGCGGACTTAAGGAGCGTGCACCAATGTGTGGCATTCCTTACCACGCCGCAGACATGTATATAGACAAGCTTGTTTCAATGGGGGAAAAGGTTGCAATCTGCGAACAACTTTCTGCCCCAAACAAAAAAGAACTTGTAAAAAGAGACGTAATAAGAATAATCACTGCAGGCACCGTTACCAACAGCGATTATATGGACGATAAGAAAAATAATTTTATAGCAAGCGTGTATTCCGATGGAAAAAATTATGCTTTATCTTGGGCTGATATCACCACGGGCGAATTCTTTGTTAAAGACTTAAGCAGTAGTCTTGATGAACTTTTTAATTTACTTGTCAAAATTAATCCTGCCGAGATAATTGCAAGTATTGAAGCTTTTAATATTCTAACAAATTCACCACTTGTCACCAAAAAAGTTCTACCGTATCCACAATGCTTTGCAGAAAGTGAGTTTAGCTTTTTTTCAGCAGAAAACACCCTAAAAAACCAATTAAAACTATCTTCCCTTTCATCGCTTGCGCTTGAGTCAAATTCACCTGTCTGCGCATCTGGTGGACTTGTTTCATACTTAAAAGAAACCCAAAAAATCGCACTAGAAAACATAAATTCTCTAGTTAACGAAAATGAGAAAAAATGTCTAATGCTTGACTTTAACGCTGTTAGAAATTTAGAGCTTTTAAGGACGAATAGAGACGGCAAAAAGCACGGAACGCTATTGTGGCTTTTGGATAAAACTAAAACAAGTATGGGTGCCAGAAAGCTTCAGAGTTGGATTTTATCCCCACTTATTAATAGGGAGGAAATCGAATATCGACTTTCTGCTGTTTCAGACCTATACAACGACACTTTAATAAGGCAAAGCCTTTCAGAGCTTTTAGCCGTCGTTAAAGACGTTGGTAGACTTTCTGGAAAAATTTCTAACGGCAACCTTGTTCCAATTGATTGCATTGCACTTTGTAGGTCGCTTGAAATACTTCCAACGCTCAAATTTAGGCTTTCAGGCTTAAAGTCAAAATACATAAACGACTTAGCAGATTCCTTTCCTGATTTTTCAGACGTAGTTAAACTTCTTCAAAACGCAATCTATGACGAAAACGAAGAAAGAGGGGAAAAAATTGGAGACGCTCAAAAGAAAAATAAAAAAGCTAGGATAATTAAAAGTGGTTACAACAAGGAGTTAGACGAATATCGTTATTTATGCGAACACGGCAAAAACGCCATCGCAATGCTTCAAACAAAAGAGCGTGAACGCACGGGGATTAAAAATCTTAAAATCTCCTACAATAGAGTTTTCGGCTACAATATCGAGATAACAAATTCTTTCCTCGATAAAGTTCCGTTTGATTATATAAGACGTCAAACACTAGTAGGTGCCGAAAGATTTATAACCGACGAATTAAAAGAGCTAGAAGCAAAGCTTTTAGGTGCAGAAGAATCAGCTGAAAACCTAGAAAATTCAATATTTAACGAAATTAAAAAGACCCTTTCAAAAAGGATTGCCGATATTCAAAAAACCTCCAATTCACTTGCTGAATTAGACGTGCTCGTTTGTTTTGCCACCGTAGCGAGGGAACGTGCTTACGTTAAACCTCAAATTAAAAATTTGGGGGAATCTTATGAGATTATAGACGGAAGACACCCTGTTGTTGAAGCCGTTTCAAAGGGGCGATTTATTTCCAACAACGTAAAATTAGATAAAGATGAAAATCGTACGCTTATAATAACGGGACCAAATATGGCTGGTAAAAGCACGTATATGCGACAAGTTGCGCTTATCTCAATAATGGCGCAAATAGGCTGTTTTGTTCCGGCAAAATCGGCATCAGTGCCAATTGTCGATAAAATTTTTACAAGAATTGGCGCAAGTGATAGTTTGGTGTTTGACCAAAGCACTTTTATGGTGGAAATGTCGGAAACTGCCGACATAATCAATAACGCCACTGAAAATAGTTTAATTATTTTAGATGAAATCGGAAGGGGAACAAGCACTTATGATGGACTTTCAATTGCGTGGGCAGTATTAGAGTATTGCAATGAAAAAATTAAGGCAAAAACCTTGTTCGCAACACATTATCATGAATTAACAAAACTTGAAGGCGAATTAAGCGGTGTTAAAAACTATAAAATTTCAGTAAAGGAACTTGCCGGCTCCATTGTTTTCACAAGAAAAATTGAACGAGGTGCGGCAAATAAAAGCTTCGGTATTGAAGTTGCAGAGCTTGCAGGCGTAAATAAAGAAGTAACAAAAAAGGCAAAAGACATTTTATCAGGTTTAGAAAAGAAAGAAAACACCAATCATATTAACAATTTTAATACTCCAAGTCAGGAAAATACTTTTTCAGAAGTAGAAGCGATAATAAAAGACGTCGATATAAATAATCTCACACCAATTCAGGCATTCCAAATTTTAACTGATTTACATGAGAAATTAAGAGCGGAAAATGAGCAAAATTAATATTTTAAGTAGCAAAATATACAATAGAATATCAGCTGGAGAAGTAGTTGAAAGACCTGCTTCCGTCGTTAAAGAGTTGGTGGAAAACTCTATTGACTCTGGTGCAACGTCAATCGAGGTTGAAATTGTTGATGGTGGCATAACTTCAATAAGAGTCTCTGACAATGGCCACGGAATAGAAAATAGCGAAATAAAATCAGCAATACTTCCACACGCTACAAGTAAAATTTCTAAAATTGAAGATTTAGACAATATTTCCTCACTTGGTTTTAGGGGTGAGGCACTCCCAAGTATAGTTTCCGTTTCAAAATTTAAGATGGTTTCAAAAACTGCTGATAGTGAGCTGGGCTCAATTTTAACCACTGAGGGTGGAGAAAACGTAGAAGTTAATAGTTGTGGTGCACTAGACGGAACAGAGGTTACGGTAAACAATCTCTTCTACAACACTCCTGCACGTGAAAAATTTCTTAAAACGCCAAGAAGCGAAGAAAGCGAAATATCGTCATACATGCAAAGATTAATTCTTGCAAACCCTGAAATCTCATTCAAATACGTTGCTAACGACAAGCTTATGTATCAATCATTTGGAGACGGGCTTGAGTCTGCTTTTATTTCTATATACGGCTTATCCACCCTTAAAGAATGCTTTTTCATCGACACCGAAAAAAACGGCATTAAAATTAAAGGATATATTGGAAAACATCATTTTGTAAAATCAAACAGGGGATATCAATCAATATTTCTCAACGGAAGATATGTTATAAATAACACGGTTAGTTCTGCTATATCAAACGCATATTCATCATATCTAATGAAAAGGCAGTATCCGTTTTACGTTTTGAGCATAACTGTTCCTACAGAAACTGTTGACGTAAACGTGCACCCAAACAAGCTTGACGTTAGATTTTCTAATAATCAGATTATATACGGAACAATATATTCAGTTATTTCTAAAGTTTTAGAGGGGAGTAGTGACGCCGTAAATATCATTGTAGAAAACAAAAATTTAGAAACGCCAAACAGCTTGATAAACAATATCGATTCTATACATAATTATGTTACACATAATAACATTGACACACCTAAAAAACAAGGAATATATGAATATGAAATGTGCTTTAACGACAGTGGCACACCGTCACTAACCAAAGTAGAAAAGTTAAACAATAAAGAGCCTGAGATTGATATTTTTGCAGAAAACAAAGCCTATCTTGAAAAATTAGAAAGAGAAAAAAAAGAAAGGCAAGAGGAAAATTCAATATGTCAAACGGAAATTAAACTCGATAAAAATTTAACTTACGTAGGTCAAGCGTTAAACACTTTTTTACTCTTTGAAGACGGCGAAGACCTTTATCTTTTAGACCAACACGCTGCGCACGAGAGAATTATATTCGACAAACTAAAAGAGGGTTTTATCTTCGATAAACTAGAAATCCAGTCTCTGCTTTTACCTTACGTTTTAGAAGTAAACGAGAATGAAAGTGATTTCATTATAGAAAGATTATCTTTTTTTAGAAATCTTGGCATGGACATAGAAGAGTTTGGGAGAAATTCTTTTAAAATTTCAACTATCCCATTAATTTTATCTGAAATCAATATTCAAAAGTTCTTTGATTTAGTACTTATTGATATAAACTCATTAAAAAAACTTGATATTAAGGATTTACTCTTTGATAAGATTGCTCAAAAAGCGTGCAAATCAGCAATTAAATCGGGAGACAAACTCTCGAAAGAGGATACCAACGTTATTTTAGAGGGTATTAAAAATAATTTTGGACTTAAGTGCCCACATGGTAGACCGATTGCCGTTAAAATTTCAAGAACGGAAATAGATAAGTGGTTTAAGAGGATAGTATAATTAATGGATAAATTACTTATAATTTGTGGCCCTACTGCTTCAGGCAAAACTGCCCTTGCAATAGAATGCGCAAAGCTCTTAAATTCCGAGGTTATATCAGCTGATTCGCTTTATATATATAAGGACCTTGATATTGGCACTGCAAAGCCGAGCAAAAGCGAAATGGATGGCGTTATCCACCATATGATTGACGTTGTTAACCCCACCGACACTTTCACCGTTAGTCAATATAAAGAAATGGCTGAGCCCATTATTAAGAGACTTCATTCTGAAAACAAGGTGCCAGTTGTCTGTGGAGGGACGGGCTTTTATATTAATTCGCTTTTATATGATTTGTCATACGGTAAAGGCGAGGGAAACTTAGATGTAAGAGAAAAATATAAAGAGCTTGCAAAAATTCACGGCAATAAATACGTTTACGATATTTTGTTTGAAGTAGACAAAAAGAGCGCAGAAAAGCTTCATTATAATGACGTTAAAAGGGTTATTAGAGCACTTGAAATATACGAATCGGGCAACAAAAAGTCGGATATAGTGGATAATTTAACGTCAAAATATGATTATCACGCATACGCAATCAACTACCCGAGAGAAGAGCTTTACAGTAGAATTAACAAAAGAGTTGATATAATGTTTGATTCAGGCATTATCCAAGAAGTAGAGTCGCTTATTAATAGGGGGATTTCTCTTGAAAACCAGTGTTTGCAGGGAATAGGCTACAAGGAAGTTTACGCTTATTTTAATGGCGAGCTTAACCTAGATGAAGCAAAAGAGTTGATAAAATTAAACACGAGACATTACGCAAAAAGACAAATTACTTTCTTTAAACGTTTAGACGGACTAGTGTGGCTAAACCCCTCATCCGTTAAAGATTTAGCAGAACAAATTGTGGAGAAATTATGATAGACGTTAACGTTATTAATCAAGCAGAAAGAAAACTTCAAGATAAATTTTCAATCCTTGAAGATATTGCATTATTCAATCAAGAAAAGGTATTAAACGCCTTTAAGAAAAACAAGATTGCGCTTAGACATTTTGTTGGAACAACAGGTTACGGATACGGCGACGAGGGAAGGGAAACCTTAAACCAAGTTTTTGCTGACGTTTTTGGCTCTGAGGCAGCCATTTGTTCGCCCAACATTGTCTCGGGCACACACGCAATTTCCCTTGCTTTGTACGGCGTTTTAAGACCTTCAGACAGAGTCCTAAGTATAACGGGAACGCCCTATGACACTCTCACTGACGTTTTGTACGGAAAAGGCACAGGCTCTTTAGAAGATTATAATATTTCTTTTGATTCTATACCGTTAAAAGATGATAAAATTGACTATGAATCATTAAAAGAGCACCTAGGAAATAATGTTATGCCCAAGATGATTTACTTGCAAAGGTCTAGGGGATATTCTTGGAGAAACGCCCTTTCTATTGACGATATTGAAAATGCCGTTATCTTCCTTAGAAGTAATGGTTTTGACGGAATTATAATGCTAGATAATTGCTACGGCGAATTTATAGAAAAAAAAGAACCAACTGACGTAGGTGTAAACCTAATGGCTGGTTCACTAATCAAAAATCCAGGAGGTGGCATTGCGCCAACCGGAGGATACGTTGCAGGGGACAAGAAGTACGTTGACCTAGTGTTCAATAGACTAACTGCACCGTCTATCGGAAGCGAGGTTGGTTCATACACAAACGGTTATCAATATTTTTATCAAGGTCTATTCCTCGCACCTCACGTTGTTTTGCAAGCTATGAAAGGAGCAATGCTTTATTGCTTGGTCTTATCAGAATTGGGATATAAAACTTCTCCTAAAGCATATCAGATTCCCACCGATATCGTTACTGAAATAGAATTTGGAGACAAGGAAAAGCTCATTAAGTTTATACAAAACATTCAGAAAAATTCACCGGTGGACAGTAACGTTTCCGTTATGCCGTGGGAAATGCCTGGATACACCGATGAAGTTATTATGGCTGCAGGTTGTTTTGTTCAAGGCTCGTCAATCGAGCTCTCTGCAGACGCCCCAATTAGAGAACCTTACATTGCGTACTTCCAAGGTGGAATAACCTACGAGCATTGCAAAATCGCCTTAAAAAATTTAGATTTGTAAGTGATAAAAAAGCTTTCTATCATATTGATAAAAAGCTTTTTTATTAAAATTTTCTAATTATTCCAATAACTTTACCTATAATATCGCTGTCTGAACCAATATACATTTCAATAACCTCTCCATCATAGTCGGTTCTGGCAAGAAGTCTACAATCTATATTATACACCTTTCTTGCAAACACTTCACCATTTAGCACAACCACCGCGAGTTCACCATTAGAAAAGTTGGAAAATTTTTTACATATAGCAACGTCTCCTTTTTTTAGAGAACAGTTAGCCATATAATCATCTTTAATTTTAAAGGAAAAACAACCCTTTTCACCATAAAATTCCGAAGGGAGAGGGCAAACACCTTCAATATTAACTTCGTCAAAAATAGAAGTATTTTCTGCCTTTATTTTATTAATAATAGGCGCTTTAATAAAAGTGCGACTATAATATTTTGGAGTAAAAACACGGGTAAAGAGAGTTGATTGTTCAAGCCTACCTTGTTCTATCAGTTTATGAACGTAATAAAAGGCACTACCAGTAGAAGGAATATTGCATTCAGCGCAAATCTCCCTTATAGTTGGCGAGTAGTCGTGCTTTTTTATGTAATCGTGTATAAAATCATACACTCTTTCCATTTTTTCTAAAACTTGCTCTGAAGTAGTTAATCTTGGCATATTTTTATTTTAATAACAAAAAGGATAAATGTCAAAATATTACAGATACTTTTATTAAATATTTGATAAAATGTTTACTTTTTTATTTGGAAATGATAAAATATAAAAAAGGAGATACTATGGATAAAGAAAAAGATATAATTTTAGATGACGACACTTGTGATTTAGACCCAAGAAAAATATGTGACAGCTGTGGCAAATGTATTGAACCAGACAAAAATTACGAGATTATTAAAATTACAAAAATTATTGAATAAAAACATATAAAAAAGTGCCCGTTTTTGAGCACTTTTTATCTTGTAAAAGAAAATCTCTATTTTTCATCGTTAGGGGAGATGTTAAGTGAAAGACCAGCTTTCTTTCTAATATCCTCGGTTATAGCGGCGTAATGACGCTTTGTAGTGTTAACGTCTTTATGCCCTAAACAATCAGCAACAACGTAAATATCTCCAGTTTGCCTATACAAATTCGTACCAAAAGTACTTCTTAACTTATGTGGGGTAATCTTCTTTAATGGGGATATAATTTGCGCATATTTTTTTACTAATTCTTGCACTGTTCTCGTGCTAATTCTCTTATTTTGAAGGGATAAAAAGAATGCATTTTCACCTGAGGGGACCTTTTTATCTGAGGTTCTATGATTATAATACTCGGTTAAACAAGCTAAAACCTCGTCATTATAATATAAAACAGCACGATTTCCACCTTTTCTCGTTACGACAAAGCTATTAGTTTTAAAATCAAAATCTTCAATATTCAAACCAACAAGCTCGCTTATACGAATACCAGTACCCAAAAATAGGGTAACGATAGCAGTATCTCTAACAGAAGTAGATGCGTGAAATGCTTTTTGTTTCTTAGTAAGCCCAGCACCGTTTTTAACAACATAGAGCATATCGCCAATTTCATCAACTTTTTCGTTGGATTCCAGCCTAACTATTTCTTTTTCGTGAATTTTAGGCATAGAAACCTTTGATGGGGTATTGGCAGGAAGCATATTTTTGTTAAAAAAATACTTATAAAAAGCGCGCAGGGTAGAGAGTTTTCTAGCTTTACCCGTTTCCGTACAACGCTCAAATTTTCCGTTTATTTCATATCTACTAAGGTAACTTAAGAAGTATTCGAAATCCGTTGCATCAAGTTTAGCTAAATCTGCAAGCTCTATATCACAAAAATCCTTATTTTTAAATACTTTTTGAGATAAAAAGTTATAGAAAACCCTCAAATCATAAGCATAATTAAGTCTTGTAAGAGAAGAAGTCCTTGGTTCAACACCAACGAAAAAATCTTGAACGTAATAAGGGAGAGCGTCGATAATTTCTTCAGTTCTCTTTATACAAGACAAATCTCTTTCTTCATAATAGCTTTTCTTCATAACAGTATTATAATAAAATATTCTCCTTTTGTAAAGATAGAAATTGCTTTTTTATAAAAGAGGGGCGCAAATTTTACTAAATTTTTTATATTTTTAAATTTTTGTTTCATAGGGTACAGATACTCAACTATGCGCAAAACACGGCTTTTACGCATAGTTAAGCATATTTTTAATTATAAAAGAATAATTAGATATTGTCAAGCGATTTATTATAAAATTATATCAAACTGAATAATCTTTTTTATTAATCTTGACAAGGTTTAAAAAGAGTTGTATAATTTATAATAATAAACTTATATGGAGATATAAAATTGGAAGAAAACAAAATCAGCAGTGACCTTATACGTGGTCATATTGATACAATCATTCTATATAGTTTAACCGGTTCTGATAAGTTTGCTCAGCAAATTAGCGATTTTATTGAAGAAAAAAGCGAAAAAAAGTACCAAATTAATCAGGCTACACTGTACAGTTCGTTAAAAAGGTTGGAAAATCTTAAGTACGTAACCTCTTATCGCTTTGATTGTGACGATGGCCGTAGAAAGTTTTTCAAAATTACTGAGCTTGGCAATGAATTCGTTAAAGATAATTTGTCTAACTGGTCGTATTCTCGTGTAATCATTGATAAACTTATGGGTTGTGAATATACTCCACACGTTTATATCACACATAATAATGACGAAAAACCTCAAGAAAGCACTAGCGAAATCAATACTGATAAAACAGTTTTAGAAACACCGATAATTAATCAGCCATCTCAAGCTCCCACTCTTCAAATTATAGAAGATATTAAACCTTCAGTAGTATCAGAGTCTGAAACTGATATTAAAGCTGAACAAACAGCTAAAATGGAAACGACCTCTCCCCAGCTAGACTCCGATGAAAAAGCTGAGGACAAAAAGGAAATTAATTTTAGAAACATACTAAACGGACTAATTAAAAATGCAGAAAAACCCGTTCTGCCCGTCAAGGAAGAAAAACAAAAAATTGAGATTACCGATTTAGGAAAAGCTACACCTAGTGAAGTTGTAGATAAAAAAATTGAGCAAAAACCAGTTGAGACACCAAAAGTTGCAAAATTTAACGAAACGATAAAAACTACTTCATATTCACAAAAGGCTGTATACGTTGGAAAGGCCGATTTTTCTGACTTAGTTGGAAAATACGCTGTAGAAGGCTATAGAATTAGAGTTTCTTCTAAATCTTCCGTTAAAAGTATTGGAAACCTATATCTAAACAAGCTTAGGTTCTTTAGTATTTTATGCTTTTTAGCTATTCCACTTATTGAAATACTCTTATTGCAATTTGCAGCTAACATTACAATCACCTCTTCAATTCCTACAATCGTAGCATTATCGCTTACAGTAATTTCCTTTTTTACACTTGCAATAATTTACTTAAAAGACAAAAACAAATCGGTATTTAAGACTATCACGTTTGACGGAATATTAAATGCATGCATTGCTGTGTTTAACCTTTTACTTTTAATATTTGCACTTAATTTTGTGATAAGCGTTGATTTATCGGTAAAATTCAACCTTTTATCTTACCTAGTCGTACCGATTGTCGCCTCAATAAATATTATACTTTATTTTGTTATCGAATTGCTTTTATACAAGACTGGTAAATTCAAACCTGCAAAACAGTAAACAATAAACGACAAAAGCCTTTGAAACTAATTTTTGTTTCAAAGGCTTTTTTATTATTCGTTATAAATTCAACAAATAATTTACCTCGTCTGGATAAAGTTTTCTAACTTCGCCACGGTTAAGACCAGTCAGCTTAAAATCTCCAATTTTTATTCTTTTTAGAAAATCAACGTTATTTCCAATTGCTTCAAACATTTTTCTTACCTGCCTATTTCTACCCTCAGTAATGGTTATTTGAAGCCTTGAACCTTCTTTTTTCGTCTCTAAAAGGTGAATATTACACTTTTTTGTTTTTACCCCATCAATATAAACCCCTGAACGAAGCTTGTTCAAATCTTCAATAGAAACAGGCTTTTCCGTTTTAACGAGATAAGTTTTTGGCACTTCGTTTCTAGGGTGCGTAAGCTTTAGGGCAAGTTCTCCATCGTTAGTTAAAATAAGCAAGCCTTCACTGTCGTAATCTAATCTACCAACGGGAAACACGCGCTTACTTGTCGGAGGCATTAAATCAAGCACAGTTTTTCTTCCCTTCTCATCGCTAACTGAACAAATGTAGCCTTTAGGCTTATTCATCACGTAATACTCATACGTTTTAACGACGTTTATAGGTCTACCATCAACGGTAACGTGGTCGCTTCCAACGTTGACTTCGTCACCAAGTTTAGCAACCTTGCCGTTAATTTTAACGCTTCCTTCCATTATCAATTTGTCAGCAGCACGCCTTGAAGCAACTCCACTTTCTGCAATAAACTTATTAATTCTCATTTGATTTCTTCCTAAAAATATTTACTATAATATAGTATATATTGTTACGGTAAAAATCAAGTTATTTTTTACATAAATTTCAATTTTTCCTATCTCAAAAGCAGAAAAATCGAAAACCTCGTTAGGATAATCGTAAACAACTTCAATATTTTCAACCTCTTCTTCAGTTAAAGGTATAACAATATCATTTTTTATCCCTAGTGCTATTTCACCTTTTTCACTTTCTATAAAAGCAATAATATTATCACTTTCAACTAATTTATAACATTTATAATCGCTATAACAACTGCCCAAAAGCTCACTTGAACGTTCAAACATTGGAGGGCAATTTAACACAACGCACACTAGCTCCATGCCGTTTCTTTCAGTACTGGTAACTAAACATCTTCCTGCTTTTTTAGTGTAACCCGTTTTAATGCCTGTAGCACCTTCAAATCTAGTAAGCATTTTATTTTTGTTTACTAGCAATCTATCGTAGTCTGCCTTCGTGTGTGGAATAACCGTTTTTTTAGTTGAAACGATTTCCTTAAAAATTGGGTTCTTTATCGCATAGGATGAAATTAACGCCAAATCATAAGCCGTAGTATAATGATTGTCATCGTGAAGCCCATGAGGGTTGACAAAGTTTGAATTAACAGCACCAATTCTTTTTGCCGTTTCATTCATTAAAAGCGCAAATTTTTCATTGGAACCAGCAACAAAATTTGCTAGGGTTTCTGCACAATCGTTTCCAGACCTCAGCATAAGCCCATATAATAGGTCTTTAACAGACAATTCTTCTCCTTCTTGAAGATAAATGCTCGACCCCTCAATTCCAATCGTATCCCTGCCAACAGTAACAATATTTGACACTTCGCAATTTTCAATAACAACGATTGCCGTTAAAATTTTAGTCGTGCTTGCCATATACTTTTTCTCATTTGCATTTTTTGAATACAAAACCCTTTTTGAATTGGTTTCCATAACAATTTCAGCACTACTTGATGAAAAATCTGACGCCTTTACGATGTTATTGTTTAGCGACAACAATACTGAAAACATTAGTGAAACAGTAATAAAAGAGACTAGCAATAGCTTTTTTTTATTGGTCATTTTGCTCCTCGAACGTATCACAAGATGGTTTTGTCATGTCCTTAATAAAATCAGTAGTTTTATCAAATAAACCATCTAAATTATTGTTTGAAACGGATAAAACTTTGTAATCCTCGTCCCTGTTTTTAATTAAAAAACCACAGGGTTTTATCGACACGACTGAACCGTTTCCGGCCGAAAAAGGCATTTCTTCGCTTCCCTTAAAAATACTAACTTTTCCGTATTCGCCACCACCTGCAATAACGCAAAATGTTACCTTAGCAATAGGAATAACTAGACCACCCTCAACGTCTACAGGTGTACCTATCACAGTGTTTACGTCTATTATATTACTCAACTTTTCTATTGAGTTGCTAACGACTTCTCCTATTCTGTTTTTACGAAATTTTATCATATATTTTATTCCTTATAAAATTTTTAACTAAATTAACTATTAAAGTAAGCAAATTAATTACTAGACTAAGTTTTAAATAAACGTTAATAACTTTTTTATCTAGGTAAACATTTATATTATTATCAAGCTGTACATAGTGTTTTCTACTAGTAAAAACATCTCCAAGAAGATTGTTAACACCATTTAAAACACAGGTAATTATAAATAGTTTTTCAGCATTTACCCCACCAATTTCCACAAGAGAACGCATCTCTAAGAGATGATACCCAGAAAACTTATTAATACCATTTTTTCTTATTTCACACAAATTTAATCTGATAATTTTACGTTTTTTCTTGTTGTAGTCCACCACTATTCCACTGGAATTTACATATATTTTGCCATAAAGCACCTTAACGACACCAAACAAAGTAATTGTAAAAAACAGTCTATTAACTTCTCTACCATAAAAAACGTACACTCTAAAAAAAAGCGGAAAAATAATAAAAAAAACAGATATTAAAATAGCACTTAACACTATTTTAATATCTGCATAAAAGTATTAAATATTCTTTTTTATTAAAACTTGTCAACCTCTTCCCCTTTTAGGAAATCAGGAACTTCCTCCTCCGATATGTCGGGAAGTATAAAATCATCTTTAATCTCAGCCTTAGTCTCTTTAACGGTGGGTTGCTTTTCGCATGCAATTTCTTCATTAGCAACGCTACCATAATCAGAAGTAACCGCAACCTCTTCAATATACACATCTTTTTTATAGAGATAATCACTATCAGAAGTATTTGCGTTTAATAAGCTAATTTTATTAACAAGGTCCTCGTAATCAGGAAGCTCATCAAGTGAAGAAATTTGAAAGCGTTTCAAAAAATTATCTGTAGTTCCAAAAAGCACAGGTCTACCAACTGCATCTTTTCTTCCAACAGGCTCAATAATACCAAGTTCGAGAAGTTTTTGTATAACGTATTCACTGTTAACTCCCCTAATTTCTTCAAGGTCAATTCTTGTAACGGGTTGTTTGTAAGCAATAATAGCGGCAGCTTCTAACATACTCTTAGAAAGCTCCCTTTCCTTAATCGGATTTAAAACTCCAGACACAGCTTCTGCATAGTCAGGGTTAGAACAAAACTGTAACTTATTATTAAAGGTTAGCAAGTGAATGCCACAATCTTTTCCGTATTTCTCCGATAAAACCTTAACGGCTTTTTTAATGTCTGCCTCGGAAACCTCAAGCTTTTCGGCAATATCCTTTACGGAAACCTGCGTGCCCGAAACGAACAAAACAGATTCAATTATATTCGTCAATTTCTCCAAGTTCTTCATTCCTATCATCCCTCAATGTTATAGTTATATCGTCAAAAACACCACCTTGTTCAACAGAAACGTATTGAAGTTTTAAAAGTTCTAACATAGCTTGAAAGGTGGTTATAAGCTCGTTTCTGTAATAATAGCCGGAAAAGAGCTCAAAAAAGCTTACAGATTTTTTTTCAAATAAAACCGATCTGATATGTTCTACTTTATCTTTAACCGTGAACACTTCTTTAGGTATTTCTTTTAGAACGTTTTCCTGCCTTTTTTTATCGTCAACCCTCATTAAAAGTTTGGAAAAAGCATCGATAAGTCCATCTAAATTAAAATCACTATAAACTATTCTAACGTCACCAACAGATTTATCGGGTTCCTTATAAAAACGCTCAACGTTTTCTTGAAGTTTAAGCTTTTCGCTCGCCTCCTTAAAGAGTTTATACTCTTCAAGACGGCGTTTAATCATTTCCTCAGGGTCCTCGTAATCATCGTCAAACTCCTCAATTCTAGGAAGCAGTGACTTAGATTTAATTTCAAGTAAGGTAGCTGCCATATTAAGATATTCGCTAGCCTTATCAACGTCTAAAACATCAAGCCCATCCATATATTTAAGGAATTGCTCGGTAACGTCGGAAACAAAAACGTCCTTTATCTCTATTTTAGCTTCCTTAATTAAGTGAAGTAATAAATCTAAAGGTCCTTCAAAATTATCAAGTTTTGTTGAATAATCAACAGTTGATTCAAATTCTGCCATTAGAATATTATCCCCCAGAACATAGTAATAGGCATTCCCAAATACATTGAGCCATAGCTAATAATTATTCCTAAAATATCAATAAACCAAAGCCCAGTAGCATCTGCAATTATCCCAAGAATAAACAGCCCTGTTAAAATATAAACACTGTAATTCCTTATTAAATGATAAAGTTTGCCTGTCTTTTTGGAAAAACTGTCAATAAGCCTAAACCCATCTAACGGATAAAGTGGAATTAGATTGAATACAAAAAAATTCAAGCTCATTGAGTAAATATACAAAAGCGACATTCTGAGCACGTCGGTAAAATATCCGAAGTTAGGAATGTAAAAAGATAAAATAAAAAGTGGATAAGCAATAAAAGCTAAAATATAGTTTGCAAGGACACCTGCTCCAGCAACATAAAAGGAATGTAGTTTATATTTCCTATAATTGTTCGGATTTACAGGCACTGGCTTTGCCCAGCCGAATTTAGCTAGAACAAACATAATTAAACCAATTGCGTCAAAATGCGCCATTGGGTTTAACGTTAGCCTCCCGTTAAACTTAGGCGTATCATCCCCACACTTAACGGCAACTAGCGCATGCGCATACTCGTGCACCGGCAAAACTATTAATAAAGCAAGAAAAGTTGCTATTAAATCAAGAATCTCATCCATCATACTTTTATTATTATATAATAAAAAACCCTAAAAATCAAGAAAAAACGCTTAAAAGGCTTAAGCGTTTTTCAAACTTAAAAACTACACGTCGTTCCTAACTATATCTTCAAGGGTTTGTGGCTTAACGGCAAGGTAATCTTTGCCCTCCTCAACCATAACTACAGGTGGCACGGCATTGCGATTATAATTGCTTGCCATTGAATAGTTATATGCACCAGTAGAAAGGACGGCAACAAGCTCCCCTTCTTTCATTTCTGGCAATAAGACGTCCTCCGCAATAACGTCTCCACTTTCACAACACTTTCCAGCTAAGGTATAAGTTTTTTGCTTTATCGCATTCATATTTTCTGCAGGCACAACAGAATATTTAGCTTGATAAAGCGCAAATCTAGGGTTGTCAAACATGCCTCCATCAATAGCGAGATAATTTTTTAAGCCGGTAATTTCCTTTATTCTACCAATAGTATATAAGGTTATCCCCGCTTCCCCGATAATTGACCTACCTGGTTCTAGAATAAGATAGGGCTTTTTAATTTTAGCAATATTTAGCCTATCATTTAAGGTTTTAATTATTGTTGAAATAAACGATTTATAATCTTCTAAAGACATTTTTTTATCTTCACCCGTGTAATAGATACCAAATCCACCACCAACGTCAAGCACGTTAAACTCTGCACCAGTTTCAGCTTTTACTCTCTTGTAGAATTCAATCATTTTATCAACGGCAATAATAAAGGACTTTTCCTCAAAAATTTGGGAACCTATATGGCAATGAAGCCCTTCAAGCTGTAAATTCTTAAAGGATAAAACGTGTTTAATAACGTTGATAGCATCATCACCCTCAGTAGAAAAACCAAATTTTGAATCAGGCTTTGCCGTTTGAATATAGTGGTGAGTATGCGCTTCAACACCGGGATTAACTCTAATTAAAACCTTTTGCTTCTTACCCACTCTTAGACATATTTTATCAATATCGTTAGCTTCAGAATATGCATCGACAACAATTAAACCAACGTTGTTTTCAATAGCATAATTTAGCTCAGAAAAAGTCTTATTGTTTCCGTGAAATATAATCTTTTCTGCAGGGAAATTGACGCTTAAAGCCGTATAAAGCTCTCCCATCGAAACAACGTCAATACCTAAACCTTCAGCGTTTACCGTCCTAATCATATCCTTACAACAAAAAGCTTTAGAAGCATAGGATATAATTCCATTTCCATACTCCTTTAGAAGAGTGCTAGAATATGCTCTGCACACTTCCTTAACGTACGTTTTATCCACAACGTATAAAGGGGTGCCATATTTTTGTGCAAGAACAGTGGTGTCTACTCCACCAATCTCTAAATGATTTTGATTGTTAATTTTTAATGTTTTTCTCTCGTTCATAATAAATACCTTAAATTAATATTACCAAATATTATCAACCTAGTCAATTATTAAAAGGCATTTTATTAAAAATATAAGAAAACACTAGTTGATTTATCCTCTACAAAGTCCAATTACCAACAACATCGTCAACTGCAGTAGAAAAAGTTTTACGCCCTACGTCCTCAAAGGCTAAAAGGTCTGCTTTTGCAATTAATACACCATTTTCATAAACGCAAACTTCACCAAGAATATCGCCTTTTTTAATAGGTGCAACTATTCTGTCGTTACCATTAATTACAATTTCTACAGAGATTTTCTCATTAATCTTAGCAAACTTGAAAATAGGCGCAGAGGGAATAACTTCTACACTATCCTTTTCCCCTTTTAACACCGAAAATTTTTCTGAAACAGGAACTGCATCATCAACAATTAGCTTATTTACGTAATTTGAAAAACCATAATTAAACATTGAAGATACTTCCTTAAACCTAGTTTTTGAATCGGGCGAAGAAATTACAACACAAATTAGCCTCATTTCACCTTTTTTTGCACAAGCCGTTAAACAGTGCCCAGCCTCTGAAGTGTATCCCGTTTTTCCACCGTCACAACCGTCATAAAATCGAATAAGCTTATTTGTGTTAGATATTTCAGTATATCTACCCTGTGGATGTTCAATTTTATCCATCCAGATAGAAGAATAATCAAAATATTTATTATGCTTAATAAGTTCGCCAAACATAATTGAAACGTCTTCTGCCGTTGAATACTGTCCAGCTTTTGGAAGCCCTGTACAATTTACAAAAAGAGTGTTTTTCATACCAAGCTCCTTAGCTCTATCATTCATTTTTTCAACAAATAAAGTTTCACTTCCTGAAATTCTTTCAGCCATAGCAACGCAAGAATCGTTTGCAGATGCAACTACAATACTCTTTATTAAATCCCCAGCTAAATACTCGGCATTAGCCTCAAGAAAAACCTGTGAACCACCCATTGAAGAAGCTGAAGTACTAACTTGTATTAAATCATACTCATTAAACTCGCCCCTTTCCATACTTTCAAAACAAAGTAAAAGCGTCATAACCTTACACATACTAGCAATAGGTCTTTTTTCTTTTTCATTTCTAGCTATAATCACCTTTCTTGAGTTTGCGTCAAGTAATACTGCAGACTTACTGCTTAACGAAATACTATTTTCTATTTCGCTATCAGCAAACACCTTGTGCTTAACACCAATAAATAACGAACTCATAAAAAAGGTCAATGCAAGAAAAATAAAAAATACAGAAAATCTTCTTCTCATAATATCTCCTTATGCAAATATTTTCTGTATTAATAAATATTTTTATACATTATGTTAGACATAATCTTGTATGATTTCGCTTGATATTAACTAACAATCATATTGCTTATCGATATGCCAAACCCACGAAGTGGGTCGTTTGTAAAAACGTGTGTAATTGCACCAATAAGTTTGCCGTCTTGCACAATTGGACTACCACTCATTCCCTGCACAATTCCACCAGTCGTTTCAATAAGGCGCTTATCGTTAATTTTTATAACAAAATTCTTAAGATTACCAGCTCTTGTATCCGTTTTAACAATTGATATAGAGTATTCTTTTGGAGCTACACCATCAATCGTCGTGTAAATACTAGCTTCACCTATTCTCCCTTCACCCAATTCAATCTCCATTAGCCCCAAACACTCACAGCCTTTATTCAAATTACCAAAAATGCCGTTGTCTGCATTTTTATCAATCACACCAAGCTTTTTTTCTTTTAAGAAAACGCCTTTTAATTCACCCGGTTTGCCATATTCTCCTTGCGTATAACCAGTTATACTACAAGTATATAGCGTGCCTTTTTTTACTTCAGCTATTTTCTCGTTAACAAATACAGGATGTCCAAGTGACGCAAACCTATTATTTGATGAAAAATAAGTAATCGTACCTATTCCATTTATCCCATTTTTAATAAAAACACCTAGTCTGTAATTTCCAGAAAGGTCTAAAGCGGGAGTAATAATTAAATTAATAATTTCTTCGCCCCTCAAGATAGCCAAGTGTTTTTCCTTGCCATTTTTAAGGGCAAATTCCACGTCTACAGCGTCGTTTACTTCAAACGAATCAATACTAAGAATAATGTCCCCAGGGATAACCCCTGCCTTTTTTGACGGACTAACAGCCCCTTCCCTCGTAACAACCTCGCCAACACCGACAATTGAAGCGCCCCTCGTAACAAGCTCAATACCTGCAGACATGCCTCCTAAGTAATATTTTATGTTGTCAGCCTTAACATTATATATATTGCCAGTAAATAGCGACACTACAAATATTCCAATAACTAATAAAAACTTTTTTCTCATTCTATGCACCGATAAAAGTTATTTTGAGAATAAAGAAAAAAAATATACAAAAAAAGCCAAATAAAAATTTGACTTTTTTGTCTGTTGCTACATTAAGCTTTTACACACTATTTATAAAGCACCCTTGAATGCATCGGCTTGCTCAATAATTCCAAGCGAATGCTCCCTTGCCGATTTAGAATGCATATCTCCACCGATAAGCCTAGAAATTTCCTCAACCTTTCCGTCTTTAGTTAATGCTTTAACCCTTGTAAAGGAATTATTGTTTTCAACAGTTTTATAAATAAGTAAGTTATTATCTCCAAACGAAACAATTTGTGGTAAATGCGAAATAGAAATCACTTGAACGTCTTTAGAAATTTTCACAAGCTTTTCGCCAACGATTTTTGCCACGTTACCACTAATACCAGCGTCTATCTCGTCAAAAACAAAGGTAGAAATATCATTGCACTTAGCCGTTTGAACCTTAACTGCAAGCATAAGCCTACTCATTTCACCACCACTAATAACGGTTGACAAAGGCTTTAGAGGTTCGCCAATATTTGCAGAGAACAAAAACTGTACGCTATCAAACGACATACCGTCAAACCTGCAATCATCAATATTCGGCACTTCGGAAAACTGCACCGAAAATTTAGCGCCCTTCATTCCAAGCTCTTTCAACTCACAAGCAATGTTTTTTGATAGCTTTTCGGAAGTTTTCTCTCTAATTTTTCTTAAGGAAAGATATTTAGAATACAAATCTACTTTTAACGTTTTTTCTTTATTAATTAAATTTTCAAACAGCGTAGAAAAGTTCTCAAGTCTATCTCTTTCTTTTAATGCATTATCTAAAAACGCAGTAATTTCTGCAAAATTGTCTCCGTATTTTTTCTTGATTTTCTTAATCAAATCTAGTCTTTCTTCGATTTCTTCAAGATTATACTCAGAAAATTCAAAAGCCTCTAATAAATTTTCAGAAGTTGAGGCTATATCGTCAATTTCAGAATAAACAGAAGATAGCCTATCATAAAGACTTGCATACTCATCCCCAAAGGAAGAAATTAAAGAAGCCTCCTTAACGGCACTAGAAACAACGTCAGAAGCACCACCCTCGCTACACAAAGAATATTTAATGGAAGAAAGAGCGTTTACAATCTTTTCTTGATGTTTTAACTTATCTTTAATTGATAAAAGGTTTTCTTCCTCACCCTCGTAAATTGCAGCTTTTTCAATCTCGTTAATTTGATACGATAAGACGTCAAGCCTAATTAGGCGCTGACTCTCTTCTCCACCGAGTATATCAATCTCCTCTCGAACGACCTTATATTCAACCAAGCTTTTTGATATTTCACCCTTGACCTTAAGGAGTTCTTCACCACCGAATTTATCGAGCAGCGCCATTTGATTTGATTGCGAAAGTAAGGAAAAATGTTCACTTTGCCCGTGAACATCAACTAAATGGAGGGTAAACTTCTTTAGAATAGATACGTTTGCAGAGTTGCCGTTAATTTTTATCGTGCTCTTACCTGCCTCGTTAAATTTTCTAGAAATAATTAAAAGGTCGTCAAACTCATAATCCAGTTCAGAATAGACCTCTTGTGCCCACGAAGCAGAAGACAAATCAAACTCGGCAGTGACCAAACATTCAGTCTCGCCACTTCTTATAAGGTTTTTATCGGCTTTAGCACCCAAAACAAAATTAAGAGCCTCTAGCACGATAGACTTACCCGAACCAGTTTCACCAGACAAAACGTTAAAGCCCTCGGTAAATATAATTTCAGCACAATCTATTAACGCGAAATTTTTAACGGAAATTTTTTTAAGCATTACATGGTCCTTAAACTTTTAACGATAACTTCTGCGTCACCGTTTGTTTTTGCTATAATTAATAATACGTCGTCACCTGCAATTGTTCCAAGAACGCTAGGAATTTTCATGTGGTCAATAGCCATTCCTGCAGTACCTGCATTACCGGCTAGCGTTTTAACAACGATAAGATTATTTGCACAATCAATAGAAGTTGTAACGTTCTTAAATAAATCAATAATTTTTTGAGGAGTTTCACCAGCAATTTCTGGTAAATGATACCTAAACTTTTTATTAACACCCTCAACTTTTACAAGGTTAAGCTCGTTAATGTCGCGAGAAACGGTCGCTTGAGAAACGTCAAAACCTGCTTTATTCAAAACGTCGGTAAGCTCTTCTTGAGTGGAAATTTCCTCTTCAAATATTACCCTTTTAATATAATTCAGCCTATCTTTCTTAGTCATTTTTCCCCATATTCCTATTAAATAATTTTTCCGAAAGTTTCTTGTAAAAATTCGATTTTTCTCTTCTTAAAAAAACCGTATCGTTCTCGGCTTTCTTAATAAAAACTTCTTCTCCACCACTCAAAGTCCTAATCATTTTACCGTCAACAAAAAGCCCTGCGCTAAAATTATCCTCCACCTTTAGCACGCATTCTGAATCTGATGAAAAAACAACAGGTCTCTGTCCAAGAGAGTGAGCGGCAATTGGCGTAATTGAAAAAGCATTTATACCTGGCGTTAAAATAGCCCCACCAGCAGATAAGGAATAAGCTGTCGAACCAGTTGGCGTTGCAACGATAACACCGTCTCCAACAACGGTATCAATCTTGTTCCCATCAATAAAGAATTGCACACCAATAATCATACCTTTGTTATCTGCATACAATCTTTGAACAACGACGTCGTTTAACGCCAAATATTCTTTACCGTCAAGCATAACGGAGAAGGTTGCCCTGCAATCTTTTTTTAGCCTGCCTGTAACAAATAAATCAACAGCTTCCTCAATCTCGGAACGCTCAAACTCACTAAGATAGCCAAGCTTTCCACCGTTAATGCCAATTATTGGCACAGAATTACTGTTTGCATATTCCGTCCTTCTTAGAATAGTCCCGTCTCCACCGATAACAAAAAGTGCAGAATAATCGTCATTTTCCACAGAATC
Organism: Christensenellaceae bacterium; assembly: GCA_045637865.1. Taxonomy (GTDB): domain Bacteria; phylum Bacillota; class Clostridia; order Christensenellales; family Borkfalkiaceae; genus UBA1259. The sequence continues at coordinate 50,264 of JAZUAF010000013.1, read as the reverse complement.
TTCAATACCTGCGACCAAATATTCAATATTATGTTTTTTTAGACTTTTAATAAGCGTTTTTAAGCTTACACCACCTATATCCTTATCAGGATTAACGTGAATTAGTACTTTCATAGTCCCTCACCACAACCATAATAGCATAGAATACGAATAATATCAATACTTATTCAAACATAATGAATAAATATTTAAGAGCGTCTTTTTAGCATATAATCAGTGAATTCTTTCAAAAATTCGCTCCCCTCGATTCTATTTAAAATATCTATAGACTCCACGTAATATTTATCAGCAAGTAATTTAGCGCCGTCAAGCCCAAAAATCTTAATAGAAGTAAGTTTATCAGAATCTTTATCCTTATTTGGGGACTTACCCATAGTTTCAAAACTGCTTTCACAGTCCATAATATCGTCTATGATTTGAAACAAATAACCGAGATTGAAAGCAAATTCTTTTAACTCGTTATAATGCTTGCCTCCGGAAATAATTGAAGCCATTAAAATGGGGGCAGCAATAAGCTTTGCAGTTTTATTTTGATAAATATAAAAGAGCTCCTCTCTTCCCGCAAGACCGTTTTTTTCGCACAACAGGTCTTTTGCTTGCCCCTTAATCATTCCTTTTGCACCAGCATATTCGGAAAGCAACCTTAACGCATCCTTATCTTCACTGCAAAAATCATCTTTTAATAGAGCAACTTCAAAAGCAAGGTTAAGCAAACCGTCCCCTGCTAAAACGCCTATATTTTCACCAAACTTTTTATGCGTTGAAAATTTACCCCTCCTATAATCGTCGTTATCCATACAAGGAAGGTCATCATGGACTAAAGAGTAGGAGTGAATCATTTCAATGCTTAAAGCAAGATTTTTAACTTTATCAATATCCACGCCTAGCATTTCAGCAGTTGCAAATAATAACACGGGCCTAACCCTCTTGCCTCCGTCAACAATGGCATACTTAATCGCAGAATACAAGTCGCAATCTTCACTTAGATAGGAGTCTAAAAATTCGTTTAATTTTTTTTCAAAATAGTCTTTGTACTGGCTATACTTTTTACTAAAGTTCACCCTTCTGTCTCCTTAGCGCACATTTATAGGTGTTTTCCATAAGCGTTGCAATAGTCATTGGTCCAACGCCACCGGGCACCGGCGTAATATATGAAGCCTTTTTGCTTACTGCATCAAAATCAACATCACCCTTTAAGCCGTCTTCCGTTCTATTAATACCAACGTCTATAACGACAGCCCCATCTTTAACCATATCTTCGGTAACAAAATAAGGCTTCCCTAGGGCGGCAACAACAATATCTGCCTCACGGCAAACTTCGGCAATGTTTTCCGTTCTACTATGACAAACGGTTACCGTGCAATTTTCCTTAAGCAACAAAAGTGAAACGGGTTTGCCAACAATATTACTTCTACCTATAACAACGGCTCTTTTGCCTGCAAGTTCAATATTTTCACTCTTTAACATAGTGATAATACCTTGTGGCGTACAAGAAACGGTACAAGGTTTTCCAAGCAATAGATTTCCAATGTTAATTGAAGTAAAGCCGTCAACGTCTTTTATCGGTGGAATTTCTGACAACACTCTATCCTCGTTAATGTGTTTAGGTAATGGAAGCTGAACTAAAATTCCGTCAACTGAAGCATCTAAACCTAATTTTTTAACAAGGTTAATCACCTCTTCTTCTGAAGTTGTTTCGTCAAGCTTATACGAAAGAGACTTTATTCCCGTATATTCACACGCCTTTATCTTGTTCTTAACATAAACTTGAGATGCCGGATTTTCACCCACTAAAATAACCGCAAGACATACCTCACGGTTATAATTTGAATAAAAATCAGCAACACTCTCTTTAACGCCATCTTTTAGCCTTTGAGAAATCAATTTACCGTCAATAATTTTAGCCATTTTCTCTACTCCTAACATACTCTGATAGTATTCCGTTTACAAAATCAGTGCTTCTCTCCGTTGAAAATTTTGCAGAAATCCCAACTGCCTCGTCTACAACAACAGGCACGTCTGTCTCGGGAAAATTATCAAGTTCTGCAAGCCCAATCAAAAGCACGCATTTATCAACGTTAATTAGTCTTTCAAGTTTATAACCGTATGCGAGGTTTGATATAACCTCAAGGTTTTTTTCTTGATCTTTCTCCACTGCGGTTAACAAAGCCTTAGCAAAACTCTTGTCGTCATCGCTAAGTTCCTTAACTAAAACATCAAAAAGCCCTTCATCGTTTGAATTGAAGAGCTTTGAATATATATACTTAAAAACTGCCTCTCTCGCTTGTCTTCTCATTCGTAAATTACTCCGTTTTGTCAGCCTGTTCTTCTGCTGTTTTATCCTGCACTGGTTTAACCTCTTCCGAAGTTTCCTTACCTTCTTCCGTTTCTTGGGCTTCAGTTGGTGCAACCTTTTCAATAGTTTCCCCAAACAATACGTCGTTTACAATAACGTTAACACATTGAACGCGATAATCAGTCATCGCCTCAATATTGTGCCTTATTGCCTCCTGAATCTTAAACGCCATATCCGTTACGCTTTGAGAATAGTGTATTTTAACTTTAACCTCTACGTTTACACCTTCGTTTGAGAAAGCAACCTTAATTGCCTTACTTGTATTTTTCACATAGGACACGTCGGCACAAAGCTCAACGAACGGAACTTCAGAAATTGCAAGCAAAACAATACCGTCTACAATACCGTCACCATATACGATTTTATCTTCATGTTTTTTTACAGGGTAACTCTTAAAACGTTTCATAAATATCCTCTGATCAATATTTTTATATATTGTACCACAAAATATTTATTTTGCATAGCATTTTTTAAGAAATAGGTATAATTTTTACGTTTTCAGGTGAAACACTTATCTCTTCAGAGATAACGGTGTAAATTAACACAGCATCATCTGTAGTAAGTTCTTGCGACTTTGCTATAACATTTACACTGTCCGATTCTAAACCTATAACGACAACTACGTCTTCAAAACCATACGCTTTAATTAGGCTTTCTAATAGTAGTTCTCTTTCAGTATTTACTGCTATATCCGTTTTTAATGAAAGTGCTTTAGCGTATTCGCCGCTATCAGTTGACGCGTTAGCAATAACATCGTCAATTTGTAAAAGCTCTTCATTTCTGGTCGTAATACGCTCTAGGCGATATTGCGAAAAATAACTTGCGCTACTTGCAGATGCTTCAGTTGAATCAATACTTTCTGTCGTTAGCACAAAATTGAATATTGCAGTAACGGCAAGCAATGCAATCATGCAGGATAAAACGATAATTTTTCTTTTTTTTGTCATAAATTCTCTCCTTTTATTTCATTGTCAAAATTTCTATTTGACTAAGGTTTATATCCAAAAGCGAAGTAGTCGCTTCTTGAATCCTTGATATAACAGCAAAGTTCGTACCCTCAAGCACAATCAACACCCCTGTGACCTTTGGATATTTCTCCATCAAAGTCACCGTTTTACCATTGACTAAAATAGGCGTTTCTTCAATCTCAACTCCACTTGCCGTTTCCGTTTTGACCGTCTTCATTGCAAGCACCGTTTCCATTCCTGAGTCAACCGTTATCACAACACTAACCTTGCCTGCGCCCTCAACTTTCGCGAGAGCATTCTCCAATCTCCTCTCTAACGAAGTAACGTAATCCTCAGTTACCACCGTCTCTTTTTCAGCTAAATTAAAGCTAAGCATCAAAACTAATAAAATAAGCAAAACAGCTATTAAAACATATTTTAATATCTTGCTTTTTTTAACTTTTTCAATAATGGAATTTATATTAAATTTCTCAGCTTTCGATGATGACATCTATCACTCCTTCGTCCACTCCAATAAGACTTGAGACAAGCTTTCTAACCTCGTCAATATTATCTATATGCTCAAAGCTTGAATTGATAACTTCTTTGCTAAAAAACAGTTTGACGTTTTTTATAATTAATTGACGAAAATCCCTTTCATCATAAGAAATATCAACCCTTAAACAGTCATAACCTTTTTTATTAAGAGCATCTATGCAATTTTTTTTAAGATTTTCGCATCTTAAAAAATTTACGTGTTCAGCATAAGAATAATCAATTTCAACCCCATTCTCATTATAATTAAAAGAAAAATCTGTATTAAAATCAAAACTTTTTAGAGGCTTAACAATAACTGAAATCACCGTTACTGCAAGAACAACACTTATTATGCCCGTTAATCTATTATCCGGTACAATTAAAGTTATTAAAGTAGAGGCGATAACCACTGCCCCAACGCTCACAATCCATTCCCACATAACACCTCTTATATAAACGCACTTGAAGAAATCATTAAAATAATCAAGTTAACAAAAAACATTAGAGCAACGACTAAAACACAAATAATCAAGTAGGTGATAGATTTTGCCGAAACAGTACAAAGCGATGAAATTTTACCGTCGGAAAAAGGTTCAGTCACGGCAGAAACAAGCTTAAACGCAAGAGAATAAGCAATCAAGTGAACAACAGGCGCTAACAAAAGATAAAACAATGCGATAATTCCCGTTACACCTATCACATTTTTTATAATAATCGTACCTGAAGTGACAATATCAAACCCATCTTTTAAAAACCCACCAATTAACGGCACAGAATTTGATATAGCATATTTTGCCGCTTTAATCGAAACACCGTCAATAACTGATGCATTAAGTCCGTGGACAGTAATAAAAAGTCCGGAAATGGTAACGGAAATTCCCAACACCCACTTAAATACCGAAGTGAAGAAATCGGAAAATTTACCAAGCTTTATTTTTTCTGAAAAGGACGACATTACCCCAAAAACCATTATTATTGAAATTAACGGCAACAACAAATAAAGCACTATACTTATAAAACCATTTGACAAGAAAACAACTGTGGGAGAATAAATTGATGCAGTAACATTTCCACCTGACGATACTATTAAACCAAGCATTATGGGTGACATAATCTCGTTTAGTTTCGATATATTTTCTATAACGATTTTAACACTCTTAAAAAGCGATATGATTTCTTTTGAAAATATTAAAACAATCGATAAAACACACGTGATTCTTATTAAATTTTTAACTCCTTCGCTCATTATCCTGCCCCTCATTTGTTCACACAAACTAAATATAATCACAATGATAACTATAGATAACAAGCTAATTAAAACGTTTTTAAAATTTAATATGAGGGAATCTTTTACTAGCGTCAAAACATTATCATAATTTATTGAATATGAACCGTTAATAAATCCGTTAATTAAGGTATAAAATTCAACCCTCTCCCCACCATCTATAGAATTATAAAAATTCTCTAAAATAGTTAGGTCAAGTCCTTGCAGTTCTTTTTCAATAGTTTCCTCAATAGTATCGGCACAGACTTCTCGTGGAACGTCCACCACTACCCCAAAAACTAAAAGGAAAATTAAACTTAAAATCATTACTTTTTTCATTTAGCGAGCCCAACAAGTAAATTAATAACAGCGTAAAACACAGGAAGTGATGATATAAAAATTGCTAGCTTTCCAATTAAAGTAAGCTTGTCTGCAATACTTTTATAACCAACGTCTTCTACAGTACCCGCCCCAAACTCTATGAGATATGAAATACCAACAATCTTAAATATTATTTTATAAAGTTCTGAATCAACCCCTGTCATTTCTATAACTTGATTTATAAACGAAAAAGCTTCCTTAACGTAGGATAGAAGATAAAAAGCAAAAATTACCCCACAAGCGACTAACGCAGGAACAAACAAATCACTGTTAACGTTTTTCAAGGCAAATAAAATCACCGAGAAAATAATGGCAAGAAAGACTAATTTTACCATATCAATACAGATTAAAAATATCCTTTACGTTTTGAAAAAGGTCGCCAATCATATTAACAACAAATGATAAAACGATAATAAGCCCTACAAGCGAAACCATAGTTGCTATATCATCCCTATCATTCTTCTTTAATATTTGACATATTACAGCAATAAGCACGCCAATTGCAGCTATTTTAAAAATTATATCAATATTCATAACTACCCTACAGGAGCGAAATTAACGCAACAAGACCTATTAAAAAGGCAATTTTAATACAAAGGGGCTTGTTTTTCTCTTCCTCTTTTGTCGCAATACTTAAATTTTCAGCAATTTTTTGCTTTATTCCATTAACGTACTCCCCACAAGTCTTTGAACCACCCTTTCCTATATTGAGAACGTATTCCTTGTAAAAATTATTTTCTCTTTCTGTCAAAAATGGAATATCTTTAAGCTCTTCTAATTTATCAATATATCTGTTCCTTAACCCAAAATAAAAATCGCTCCCTTGATAAGAGTTTGTCCTTATCACTTCTGGAATTGTTGACTTAGAAAAGGAAATTTCTGCAGATATAATCTGATTAAAAGAGTTAAAATCATTAAAAAATATTCGCCTTTTTGTGTATTTTTTTGCAAATTCCCACCCAATTAAAAGGGATAACACAAGCAAAACAATACCGATTATAATATTATACCTCATTGAATTCTGCATCCAAAATTTTATTAACCACACCCTTCTTAATGCCACCATTCAAGAAAACGTACCTATCAAAAAGCCCTTGCTTGTAATATGGTTTTAAGGCTAAATCTTTTACGTTGTCTCCATGCACGGTAGCAATAAGTTTTACACCACAACTTAAAGCGTATTCTACGCAAGAAAAATCTGAAACACCACCCAGCTCGTCCATTATTACAACGTCTGGAGAAAGTGTTCTGACACCCCTAAGAAAGGAAGCTTGTTTTTCAGCATAGCTAATTACGTCAATATTTTCCCCCACAACGCAAGAAAACTCACCCCTCTCATCAATTATCAAAACGTCAAGGCTTGTCTCAGCATTTATTCTTCTTACAAGGTCCTTTAATATAGTAGTTTTCCCTGAAAAAGGAGGCGCCACAATTAAGGTGTTATACATCTTGTCCTTAAACAATTTTTCATAAATGCAATCCGAAGCACCAAAAACAGTGTGAGGAATTCTTATATTTAACGATTTAATATTTTTAATCGTTAAAACCACACCGTCTTCACACACGCATTCTCCCGCAAGTCCCACTCTAACGCCATTTTTTGCAGTTAAATAACCATCTTTAATCCTTTCACTAAAAGCATAAAGCGAACATTCAGTAATGCTGTCAATTATATAATCAATATCAACTTTTTTACAGACCAACACATTGCCACCATCATCTAGCAATAGTTTTTTATCCCCAAGATAATTTATCTTGATAGGATATCCTTCTCTTAAACGAATTTCGTATATGCAATTTATATTGTAATTTTTAAGCGCATACAAAACCTTTGCAGGGAGAAAATTGAGTTCCATTGATAATACTATATTAAAGCAAATAAAAAATAGAACAAAAAAACCTTATTCAGTATTTTGAATAAGGTTTTATGTTTATAAATATTTAATTATTTATCTGCGCTTTTAATCATGTCAGCAATAGAAACACTGCTGTCAACTTCATCATGCCACTCACGAAGTTCTTCTTCAGAAGTTTCTTCGCTCTTAGGAGCACGTTTTTTGCCTTTAGCCTTCTTATCATCTTCAGCAGGTTCTGCAACTTCTTCAACAGGAAGCAAAGCTTTGATAGAAAGATTCATTTTTTCCTTTTCAAGGTCAATACCAATAATCTTAACTTCCACCTCTTGCCCAACTTCTACTGCAGAAACAGGGTTTTCAAGCCATTTGTTAGAAATTTGTGAAACGTGAACTAATCCGTCAATTCCTTTTTCAACCTCAACAAACGCACCGAAGCTTACAACTCTAACTACTTTACCTTTAATAACGTCGCCAACGTTGTATTTTTCAGCAACACCATCCCAAGGCTTGGGCTGTAACTGCTTATAACCAACAGAAACTTTCTTATTTTCTGAGTCAATCTTAAGAATTTTGAACTCATATTCCTTGCCAATCTCAAGAACGTCAGCACAGTTGTTGCAACCGGTCCAAGAAAGGTCGGAAATGTGCGCAAGGCAATCAAAACCGTTAACCTCAATGAAAGCACCAAATGCAGCAAATCTAACAGGAGTACCTAATACTACGTCACCCTCTTGAATATTGTCAAAGAATTCAGCTTCCTTTTCTGCTCTAATAGCATCCCTTTCTGCTTTTTCAGCCTCAAGGATAACTCTTTGAGAACCAACGATTTGACGGCGAGCCCCTCTAGATTCAACCTTTTCAGCCTTAAGTCTTAAGGTTTTGCCAACGTATTTAGCTAAGTCCTTAACAAAACCAATTCTAACCTGTGAAGAAGGAACAAATACTTGATAGCTACCATATTTACCAATAAGACCACCCTTATTTACTTCGGTAATTTCAGCCTCAAAGATTTTGCCGTTTTTGATTTCTTCAATCTCAGCTTCTTCTTTTAATACTTTTTCCATTGCCTTTTCAGAGAATCTAACGGGGTTTTTACCAACAACCATAACTCTGATATCGTCGCCAACGTTATACTTAGCTAAGTCGTAATCGCCAAGAATTTCGTCAGACTTTAAGTCAAAATCATCTTTTTTAGCATCCTTGATAGACAAGGTAAGACCGTCTTCCTTAACGGATGAGATTTTTGCAGTTATAATTTGACCAACTTTAAAATCTCTGCTGGGCTTAATCTTATCAACAGCCGCTTCAAATTCAGATTTAGCAGGAGCAGTTTCTTTTACTTCTGCTTCGGTTTGCTGTGAAGTAACAACTTCGGTTGCGATGATTTCTTCTGTAACTTTCTCCATGTTCGAGATGACCTCCTGAAACTGTTCCATAGGCGTTGAAGCACCAAGAACAATTCCTACCTTAATAAATTTTTTTATTTTATCATAATCAAAATCTGCAGGGTCGGTTATTCTGAAAACGTTTAAACAATTAGCCTTGCAAATTTTAAACAAATTCTCGGTATTATTACTATTCGCCCCACCGAGCACGATAACCGCTTCGCAATTTTTTGAAATATAATCAGCTTCTTTTTGACGATTACTTGTAGTATAGCAAATTGTTTTGAAAATATCAACTGATTTTACCTCTATTGAAGTAAAATTTTTTATAATATTATCAAATTTTTCCTCAGAAAAGGTTGTTTGAACAACTACACACACCTTTTCCCCTGACAAATTGGGTAAATCCTCCACTCTTTCAACGATTATAGCAGAATTATCACACCAACCGTTTATCCCTTTAATTTCAGGGTGACTTTCATTGCCGACAACAACTATTTTATATCCACGCCTATAATGGTCCAGAACTTTATTCTGAATATCTTTAACAAACGGACAAGTGCAATCAATAACGTTAAGTCCTAATTCTTTTGCCCTGTCAAAGACGGCTTTCCCCTCTCCATGCGTTCTAACGAGAAGAGTGTCTCCCGCTTTTAGCCTTTCATCGTCTATCGAATCAATGGTAACAATTCCACGCTTTTCAAGCTTAGAGACAACGCTTACGTTGTGAATTATTTCACCAAGAACAAAATTTCTACCGTCTTTTAAGTTAAAAGCTTCCTCAACTGCTCTTTTAACCCCAAAACAAAACCCACTATTTTTTCCTATTAATACTTTCATTTTTTCTTCTTTTTTTCAACAAATTCAATAAGCTTTTCTTGTTCTTTTACCATTTTATCGTAAACTACTTTAGCCATTAGTTCATAGTCTTCTTCACAGCATTTTTTATCATAAAACTCAGTTAATTCAAACGGCTTACCAACAATCATTTTATTTCTGGAAAAAAGACCTGCCTTTCTATATATCATAACAGGAACTATAGGTTTTTTTGCGCGAACAGCAAAAACTACCGAGCCACCCTTAATAGGTTGCAATACGTTCGTTCCCGTTTTGTTTCTTGTTCCTTCTGGGAAAACCAAAATCTTTTCGCCACTTTTTAATTTTTTTATTATTGACAAAAGCGTTTTAAGGTCAGGATTATCCCTATCAATCGGAACAGCGCCATAGCTTAAAAGAATTTTGCCACCAAGCTTACTTTTAAGAATTTCCTTTTTTGCAATTATTGAATAGTCTTCCTTAACGTTAAGCTTAACGAGATAAATGCAGTCAATAATACTAAAATGGTTACAAACGACTACAGCTCCACCCTCTGGTAAATTTTCTTTTCCATATATTTTTACAGGATAAAAAATTGCTGAAACAAATTTTAAAAAACCTCTTTTAAAAGCATTTAATTTCATTATTTGATATAGCTTAAAACCTTATTTATTACTTGCTCAATAGTCATAAACGACGTATCAATTTCAACAGCGTCATCAGCCTTTTTTAGTGGTGCAAAATCCCTGTTTTTATCATTATAATCACGTTGTTCAATTTCCTGCTTTAACGCCTCATAATCAACCTCGTGACCTTTAAGCTTAAGCTCTTTGAATCTCCTGTCAGCACGAACGGAAACACTAGCAGTAATATAGAACTTAAACTCTGCATTTGGCAAAACGTAAGAGCCGATATCTCTGCCGTCAAGCACGCAAGAAATGCCTGCAGCAATCTTTCTCTGCATATCAACCATTTTAAGTCTAACAGGCTTTAAACTAGATATGTTTGACGCAGCCATAGACACCTGTGGCTCTCTAATTTTATCAGAAACGTCCTCACCGTCAAGATAAGTGTGTTGAGCACCGTCAATATACTTTATATCAAGGTCGATATCGTGAATAAACGTTTCAACCCCATTTGTATCAAACGTATCAATGCCAAGCTTTAACGCTTTAAGCGCAGTAGCGCGATACATTGCACCAGTATCAAGATACAAAATATTCAACTTGTTTGACAATCTTTTTGCAATAGTACTCTTGCCACTTCCCGAAGGCCCGTCAAGAGCAATAGTAATTATTTTACCCATAGAAAACACCTCTTTAGTATATTATAACAAATTTTGCAACCTTTTTCAAGCATTATTTCCAGCAAGAAAACCCGTAGAAAAAGCAATTTGGAGGTTAAAGCCACCAGTAAAAGCATCAACGTCAATTACCTCGCCACAAAAATATAACCCTTTTACAATCTTACTTTCCATAGTTGCCGGATTAACGTTCTTTACAGAAACTCCCCCAGACGTTACCACAGCTTCTTCTATCGGGCGCAACTTTTTAACCTTAAAGGATAGTTTTTTTAAGGTTTTAATTAAATTGTTTCGCTCTTCCTTAGTCACTTCTGCACACTTTTTAGATTTAGAAATATTAGCCCTAACAAGAATCAACTCAACAAGCGACAACGGAACCAACGACCTAACGGCTACCCCAACGTTTTTATTGCGATTTTCAGTAAATTCTCTTATAAGTCTAGCGCCCAAAACCTCATCGCTAAGCGCAGGTTTTAAATCTATTTCAATAAAACAATCGTTAAGGCTCACCTTGTTTAAAAAACAAGAGGAGGATAATACGATAGGACCAGACATCCCGTAATGAGTAAAAAGCATTTCACCAAAATCATTAAATATCTGTTTATTATCAACCTTAACTGAAAGTGAAACGTTTTTCAGCGATAAACCTTGCAAAGCAAGAAAATCACTGCCGAAAAGTTCAATGCCAACAAGTGAGGGCTTTGGAGAAACAATTTGATGACCCGTCTTTTTTGCAAATTCGTATCCATCTCCCGTGCTTCCAGTAGAAGGATAGGAAACGCCTCCCGTTGCAACAATTAAAGAATCACAGAAAAGCTCGCCTTTATCAGTCTCAACACCTGTAACGACGCCGTCAGCAACCTTTACGTTTAAGACGGTGGTGTTAAGCCTAATATCAACACCGTGTTTTACTAATTCTTTTTCAAGATATTTTGTAACGTCACTAGCCTTGTTACTGGACGGAAAAACCCTATTTCCCCTTTCAACCGTTAAGCTTAAACCGATATCGTTAAAAAAATTCATCGTGTCGCTGGGCGTAAAAGAATAAATGCTGGAGAATAAAAACTTAGGGTTAGTAACTACGTTCTTAAAAAAATTCTCGGGAAGAGTGTCGTTAGTGAGATTACACCTACCCTTTCCTGTAATGTAAATTTTCTTTCCAAGCTTTTCGTTTTTCTCTAAAAGTATTACCTTGTTATTTAACTTTGCAGAGCAGAGCGCAGCCATCATTCCCGATGCGCCTCCACCAATTACTATAACTGTTTTCATAATTTTATGCGTGACATAATCAAGTGTTAATTCGCCTGATTTTTTCTAATTTTATTTTGTTTTGTGTTTTAAAAGTTTTTCTTCAATTTTTCTACCGTGAGAAGATAAATAAAAAGTTAATAGAGCTGTAAAAATAAAGAATATTACCCACAGCAAAATCCCCCACCACGTATTAAACGGAATTAAATTATTGCTAATTGACAAGGAAGAAAAAAACACTGCAATTGTTCTCGTTACCAAAACCGTAAAAATAAAAAACAATGGACTAACTGTTGTTATTCCTGAAACAAAACACAATAAATCGTCGGGGAAAAACGGAAATAACAGCATAAACGCAATTAAAACCTTGTCAGCACCGGCGATTGACTTTAACGCTTTATTCAAAGCTTCTTCCCCAACTAACCATTTAACAGCCTTATAGCCAAAAATTCTACCTATAAAAAAGGCAAAAATTGAACCGAAAACTATCCCTACAACACTAAAAAGAGCACCTTTAAACACACCAAACAACAATATCCCAGAACCAGTAGTTATCAGCGAAGGTATCGGAAGAATAACAACCTGCAAAATTTGTAAAATTATAAATATAATTACAGATGCACTCCCAAACGAAGAAACATAAGCCCTAAAATCTTCAATAGACTTAAATTTTTCTAAAAACTTAGTTGAAACTAATAAGCAATACGCCACCACTACTAAAAGAAGAAGAATGGATGCTAGGAATATAAATTTATAAACCAAGCGAAACCTAATTCTGTAAAAAAGTAAATAGCTAAGGTTTAGTATTAAAAATAAGACAAGTAGAGAAAAGCAAACTAACTCTCTATTATCCCTAACAAAGTCAAAGGGCAAAAAATCTAACGAAACTATAAAAAAATATAGCGCAAAAAAATTTATAAAAAAAGGCAAAAGAATAGCAAAAAAACAATTAAACAAACTAACTACAAAGTTTTTCATAATAATATGTATATTATGTAAAACAAGGAACTAAGCACCTATTTAGTTGTTTTTATACTGTTCTACGGCAATTTTATCACACCTGTTGTTGTAGGGATTATCAGCGTGTCCCTTAACCTTTATAAAATTTACCTCGTGGCGAGCAGTAAGCAATAACAAACTTTGCCACAAATCAACGTTTTTCACTTCCTTTTTACCAGAAGTTTTCCATCCATTATCTTGCCAAGCCTCAATCCAGCCCTCGTTAAACGCATCGATAACGTATCTTGAATCGCTGTACAAATTAACTCTGCACGGCTCTTTTAACGCCTCGAGACCTTTAATTACTGCTAAAAGCTCCATTCGATTATTTGTAGTGTCGTTTTCAAAGCCTGAAATCACTTTCTCAGCCTCTCCATAGATTAATATGGCGCAATAGCCACCTTTTCCTGGGTTACCACTACACGCACCGTCTGTATACACGTCAACTAATTTTTTCATAGTTTTTCCAATTCGTTTGCCCTATTAACACAGGCATTAACGGCTTTTTGACTGATGTTTAAGAGATTTCCTTCTTCGAAAACTTTCATTGCTTCTATGGTCGTGCCACCCTTGCTACATACAGCAGTAATTAAATCATCAAGAGTTTTTTCGCCCCTATTCTCCATCATAACTGAAGCACCCTTCATGGTCGCTAAAACCAATGTTTCAGCATCTGAAGCAGACAAACCTTCCTTAACCCCTGCCTCAATTAAAGATTTAGCAAAAAGATAAAAGTAAGCAGGTGAGCTTCCACTAACACCAGTAACAGCTGAAAGCTTATTTTCATCAACAAAAACCACCTTTGCAACGGAACAAAATAAACTTTTAATAAACTCAACATCATTTTCCTCTACAAAATCGCTCGAATCTATCCCTACAGCCCCGAAACCGACCGATACAGGCGTGTTCGGCATACACCTAACCACTTTAGCATTTACAAAGGTCTGCTTTATTTTGCCCTTGTTTACGCCTGCCATAATAGAAATTACCTTACTAACTTTATCTGCATTAATTTTTTCCATAGAAACAAAGGTCTGGGGTTTAACGGCAAGCAACACATATTCGGAATTAGCAAACACCTCTGAATTATCTAACGTTACGTTTATGCCGGCGTTTTTTAATTTTTCAAGAGAATCGGCATTAATATCACTAACAAATATATCTTCGGGAAGCATCACCCCCGAATTCAACACGCCCTTAATAATGGCGTTTGCCATAAACCCAGCACCTATCACACCTAATTTAAAATTCTTTTTCATTTTTGCCTCATTTTATTTGACTAAAGTTTTGTTTTGTTATATAATCAATATGCTTTTAGGGGAGTGGCTCAATTGGTAGAGCAGCGGTCTCCAAAACCGCCGGTTGCGTGTTCGAGTCGCGTCTCCCCTGCCACGTAGCATCAAGTATTTTTACTTGGTGCTATTTTTTCGTTTCAATCACGCAACCTCACCCGGTTGCTGACTGCTCCATTTCATTACGCAGGGCTTCGCCCGAGTCAAGCTCCCCTGCTAAATCTCAACTGTAATTTCACAGTTGGGATTTTTTATTTTTCTTTATAAAACAGTTTACAGTGACAGAAGCCTTCAAAATTGGGGTCGGCAATTTGTTCTCTAAATTCCTTACATTGACATTTGATATCCTCGCTCTTACCGACCTTACAAGGGCAATAACCACCCTTAGCTTTCAAGCCTTCTCTAACCGTGTTAACGATTTCCTTATCAGGATTAAGGGAAACTTTCACGAAACAGATTCTCCTACTACATAATATTACTTGTATAGTATAACATAAAATCGTAAAAGATAAAATAGTTATTTTAAAAAAAATAAAAATATTGCAAAAAAGAGATAACTATGCTATAATAATTAAGTTTGAAGACACTCTATTGCAAGGAGAAAATTATGAAATACGACGTAATTATTGTTGGCGCAGGACCTGGTGGCATATTCGCATCATACGAACTTATAAAATCCTCGCCTGATTTAAAGGTCGCTGTAATTGAAGCAGGGCACTCATTATCAAATAGGTCGTGCCCTATTGATGGTGAAGAAGTTAAAGCTTGTATTAAATGCAAAACCTGTTCTATAATGTCAGGCTTTGGTGGTGCAGGAGCATTTTCAGACGGTAAATATAATATAACCAACGATTTTGGTGGCACTCTACACGAGCACATTGGCAAAAAAGAAGCTCTTTCTCTTATGAACTACGTTGACGAACTCAATATGCAATACGGTGGAAAAGGTACCAAAATGTATTCCACCGCAGGCACTAGATTAAAGAAAGTTTGTTTACAAAACAAACTTAACCTTTTAGATGCACAAGTTCGTCATCTTGGAACGGACATCAATTACGTTGTGCTTGAAAATATTTTCGATTTCTTAAAAGAAAGGGTTGATTTTTACTTTAATATGCCAGTAACTGATATTTCCAAGGCTGAACAAGGATACAATGTGACCACTGCAGTTAACGAATTTAAGTGCGACAAATGTATTGTTTCAGTTGGAAGAAGTGGCAGTAGCTGGATGGAAAAACTCTGCAAAAAACTTCAAATCCCCACTAAATCTAACCGTGTGGATATCGGTGTAAGGGTGGAAATTCCTGCAGAAATTTTCTCGGAGCTTACCGACGAGCTATATGAAAGCAAAATCGTTTACCGTACAGAAAAGTTTGAGGACGCTGTTCGCACATTCTGCATGAACCCCAACGGCATAGTCGTTAACGAAAACACAAACGGAATAGTAACGGTTAACGGGCATAGTTACGAAGACCCTAAAATGAAAACTAAAAACACAAACTTTGCCCTACTAGTTTCCAAGCACTTTTCTGAACCATTTAAAGATAGCAATGGGTATGCAGAGAGCATTGCTAGGCTTTCAAACATGCTTGGAGGTGGCGTAATAGTTCAAAGATTTGGCGATTTAATTCGTGGAAGAAGAAGCACGGAAAAACGTATTATAGAGTGCACAACTGTTCCCACCCTCTCAGCAACCCCAGGCGACCTAAGTTTAGTATTGCCTAAACGTATTCTTGACGGAATCATTGAAATGATTTACGCTCTAGACAAGGTTGCACCAGGTACAGCTAACGACGACACACTTCTATACGGAGTTGAAGTTAAGTTTTATAATATGGAAGTTGAAATTGACGAAAACCTCGAAACTCGCCTTAAAGGTCTTTACGTTATCGGTGACGGAAGTGGCGTAACCCACTCCCTTTCACACGCTTCTGCTAGTGGAGTTTTCGTTGCTAGAAAAATTTTAGAAGCTAAAAACTAAAAAAAGGCTAAAATAATTGACAAATAATATAAATAATGTTATATTTTAAAAAACCGTTGAAACGGAGATAAAGTTTGAAAAGACTACACAGAGAGCCCGCGATGCTGAGAGTCGGGTTAGTAACTGTCAAGCAAATGGACCGTTGAGGGCGCAAAGGAAAAGATTTAATCTTAGTATGGTGCGACGGGAGGCTTCCGTTAAAAGTCAAGGATATGACAGTATCTTAAAAGCGTATACCAAAAGGTATAAATCAAGGTGGCACCGCGGATAAAAAATATTCGTCCTTGGCAGATTTTCTGCCGAGGATTTTTTTATTAGGAAGGGTAAATTCATGTTTATTTTATCTAAACGATGGCGTATAACAGTTAAAAGCTAACCACAAAACAAAAAACAAATTTTAAGGAGAATTATTATGAAGTTTAACGGAATAGATTTTGATACTTATTTTAAGAATTTCCCCGATAAAGACGGGTTTTACGGCAGATATGGTGGAGCGTTTATTTCTGACGAGCTTAAAAAGGCTATGGAAGAAATTAACGTTGCCTACAACACCATTTGTAAATCTTCTAAGTTTATAAGCGAACTTAGAAAAATCAGAAAGGAATTCCAAGGTAGACCAACCCCTATTTCCTATTTAGAGAGATTATCAAACAAAATCGGCAACGTACAAATCTATGTTAAGAGAGAGGACTTAAACCATACGGGTGCACACAAACTTAACCATTGCATGGGTGAAGCACTTCTCGCAAAATATATGGGCAAAAAGAAGGTTATTGCAGAAACTGGCGCAGGTCAACACGGTGTTGCTCTCGCAACTGCAGCTGCATATTTTGGGCTAGAGTGCGATATTTATATGGGCTCTGTTGATATTAAGAAGCAAGCCCCCAACGTTGCCAGAATGAAAATTTTGGGTGCAAATGTAAAGGAAGTCACCCACGGCCTAGCGACCTTAAAAGAGGCAGTAGACGCTGCATTTGCAGCATATTGCAACGAATATAAAGACGCTATTTATTGCATAGGCTCGGTAGTTGGTCCCCACCCATTCCCCATGATGGTTAGAGATTTCCAAAGCGTAGTTGGTATTGAAGCGAGAGAACAGTTTGTTGAAATGACAGGCGAGCTTCCAGATGCAGTTGTAGCTTGTGTTGGTGGTGGCTCTAATGCAATGGGTATGTTTTCGGGCTTCCTAAACGACCCCGTTGATATATACGGTGTTGAACCTCTTGGCAGAGGCGAAAAACTTGGCGACCACGCTGCAAGCTTAAAGTACGGTACAGAAGGTGTAATGCACGGATTTAACAGCATAATGCTTAAGGATAAGGATGGTGAACCTGCCCCCGTATATTCGGTTGCAAGTGGTTTAGATTACCCCTCAAGTGGTCCTGAACACGCTTTCCTCCACGACATTGGAAGAGTTACCTATGATGTTATTGGAGACGATGATACGATTGATGCTTTCTACACCCTTTCTCGTTTAGAAGGTATTATACCTGCAATAGAAAGTTCACACGCAGTCGCTTATGCAATTAAGCTTGCAAAAAAAATGGGCAAAGGCTCAATTTTGGTATGTTTATCTGGTCGTGGCGACAAGGATATGGACTACATTATAGAAAAATACGGCATTAGATAATATTAAGAAATGAATAAAAAAAGCGTTTCGATTTCGAAACGCTTTTTTAGTATTTTTTAGAATGGACTAATATCCCCGTCTTCACCAAGACAAATTATGTTTTCAATAGAAAGATTATCTATATCCTTTGCAATAAAGTTTTGGAATGGAAGAATTGCCCTGTTGAGAAGAGTAATATTTTTAAGAGTGATATTTTTAGGTCTATACTCTTGCCCCCCACGGAATCTAACAGCATCACCTGCAGAATATCTGTTTCCTGAATCAGCGTCAGCAGTTGAACGACAAATACCTGCAATAGTAATATCTTCTAAGTGAATATTTTCAACAACAGGAGGATAAGGAGCTACATCACCATCGTCGTTAGTGCCCTTGTAGTCTGCAAGGGAAAGCCTACGAATCTTAAAGTTATAGAAACTTGCGTTTTTAATGTAACCACCACGTGCACGGTTAGTTTTAAGAGAAATACCAACGCTACTCTTTAAGAATTCGCAGTTCCAAGCCGTAACCCCATCAATACCACCAGACATTTCACTACCGAGTGCAATACCATGACCGTCGGTAGAAGTACAATCGAAAATGGTAATATTTTTACTTGGTCTTCCAACCTCATAACCTTCTCTGTTTCTACCCGACTTTATAGCAACAAAATCGTCACCCGTGTCAAAGTGAATACCAAATATAAGCACATTAGTAGTAGAGTCGGGGTTAATACCATCACCATTGGAAATTGCGTGTGAGAACACTGTACAGTTACATACAGTTACGTTATCACAATAAACAGGGTGTATATTCCATGCGGGTCCATTACCCATAAAACAGTCTGCTAAGAGAATATTTTGAGTGTTACCAAACTGCATAAGTCTGCCCCTTCTTCTACCAGGAACGTGCCTCGTGTAATATCCACCGGGGTTAACAACACCCTCCATACCGTGTTCTTTCAAAACATTAGGAATTTCAGCTTTAATCTCATTTACACGGAGCTTTTCGCCACCACCAACAATTTTACCACCGTAAATTACTATATTTTTGCAAACATAGCCCTTATTGTCGGGGTCAATTTCGCCTGCGTTTAATAACGAACGATAGCCAACTTCCTTCCACCCCTCAAAACGAGTAACGATTTTGGGAAGATAATCTTCAGGATTATCGGTACCTTGAATAACTGCACCTTCGCTTAAACGAAGTTCAACGTCTGAGTGAAGCATAAGTCCACCGGTAAGGTAAGTTCCGTCGGGGAAATAAACCTTATCGTTTTCAGTGCAATCGTCGATAGCCTTTTGAATAGCCTTGGTATTTAAGGTTACCCCGTCACCAACAGCATTATACGGGGGTTTAGTTACGTCGATAGTGTTTTTAGACTTTAAGGTGGTAAATTCGGCTTTGCCAACCTCTTTTATAACGTTTCCGTCATCACCAACAAGATAAACCTCAAAAGAATAAGTCTTTTCAGCCTCTAAGTCCTTAAAAGCATAGTGAGTTTGAATAGTATTAAACTCTTCACCATCTTTTATAACGCGATAAGAGTATCCATCTTCAAGCCTTGTGTAATTCCACCAAATTTTAATTTGGTTATCAAATAAAACAGAATTAATCATAAAGTTTTAGCCCTCTCTTTGGTGCAAATAACTGCGCCTGCACCGAACACTATTTTCTTATCGCCACTCATAACGAGTCTATCGGAAATATAAATGCCGAAAGGAAGGAACAAATATTGGTCTGCCCTACAATCATCAATAGCCTTTTGTAAAATAGCAGTGTTATCGGTAACACCATCACCTATGGCGTTATAAGGAGGAAGCGTTAAGTCAACCTTTTCCTTGTAAGGAAGTGTTTTATAGGTAGCAGTTTCTGTTTTGCCTACAACGTTTTTGTTTTCATCAACTAGCTGAATAATGAAATCGTGAGTAGTGCCCTCTAATAATGACTTAAAGTCATAATAAACGTGAGTGGTATAAACAACGTTTTTACCATCAATGGTAATTTTATATTTATATCCTTTCTTAAATTCACTTCTTGGGTCCCACCATACTGAAAGTACAGTTTCACCAGCCGTACAGTAAACCATAATAATTCTCCTTTTTACATTCTCAAAAAAAATCTACTTAAATAAAAGTCTTGTTTAGTATAAACCTCACGGAGATAATCTCCGTGAGGAAAATATTTTTTAATTAACCATTATGGAAATTATGCGAGCGCATTAAATACGGGAAGTCCGTCAACGATAGTCCAGTAATCAGTTGTGAAACCAGCATAATCGTTATTAGCAGCTTTCATATCAGCATAGGTGTTGTAACGATATGTGCCGGGAACTTGTAAGAAACCTTCAGCAGTAACGTTAGAAGCATCCTGTTTCCATAACTCTTCATCAGTACCATTATTAGTGAAGCCTAGAGGAACTTTAGAAACAACGTAAACATTGGATAAAATTTGTCTCTTAGTGTATTTAGTATAGTCCATTCTAGCAATTAAAGAGCCATAGTTATTAGATGTAGTAGCTGTAGGGTCCTTTTCCGTAGGGGTAGGATAAGAAAACTCCGTAGGAAGAACATAGTTATCACCAACTGGATAATCAACAATTACGTTTTCCATCTTGAGATACTGAGACATATAGAATAATGCAGAGCACCAATTCTGATATTCAGCCTGCTCGTTAAACTGAGCGAACACGTTTCTAATAGTAGGCAAACCACTAGAAGTACCGTTACTCTGATAACCAAGAAGCGAACAGTTTGGTGCAGCAAAGGTAACGTCAGTAAACGCTACGTTTTGAATAATTGCGCCCTGATTGGTGATACCTGCATCTGCAATAGTCTTTAACGTTCCGAACAAACCACCCCAATAGGAATAACTCTTATCAGGTGTTTCAGTTTTAGCATCATCATAACCAGTAAAAGTAATATCAGAAATTACGTGACCTCTTCCATCAAAGTTACCTGCAAACATTGCACCAGTGTTTTTACCATTAGTTTCAATACCAGTTATATCTTCACACAAGGTGTAGTAACCTTGACGACGGCTATTAGTGGTATAATAGAGATATTTGTCGATAACGCCACCGTCTAAATATAAGGTATAACCCTTACCTTCGTTTACAGTGGTAGTAAAGGTAGGAACGAATTCATCAATATTATCCTGAGCAAATACTTTAGAAGCTGATTTGATATTTACAACCCAAACTTCAGTATTGGTACCCAAGGTAAGTTCAACGTCCTGGAAACCAGAAGCGTGAGAGAATACACCGTTAACTACGTTGTCAGTAACGGTGAGTGCGTCAGCAACGATATCACTCTTGTTTGCATAGTTATAGTAGTTTTGATAACCGTCAACCATAACAGCATCGGTACCTGCACCGTAAAGAACATCAGCAAGAGTAGTTTCTAAGTGCGCACCATCTTTATCAGCGTCATAAAGAGCAACACCGTCGATAGCAGAGAAATATTCAATAGTTTCAGCAAAATAATCAACGGGTCTCTCAACCTTTGCATTGATAATTTTGGTATAAGGGTCACCATCAGAAGAAGTCCAGTTAAGGGTTATAGTTGTTTCACCAAAACCTTCACCAGTAGTGTAGAGATAACCTTCGTTACTATACTTAATAATTGTTTCGTTTGCAATAACAATTTCTACAGGGTTAGTAGAAACCTCGTTATTTTCTCTAACAACAGGGTCAAAAGCAGCAGTGGTAGCGTAAGTTTTTCCACCCCATGACTCTCTAGTGTAGATATGAATATCCTTAAGGGTTTCACCGTTAGAGCTCATTTCGTAGTTGCCAAAAACGTTATATTTAAGGTCAATACCCATAGCGTTTTTGCCGTTAAACTCAATACCTCTCCAAGAAGCTGCTAACTGAATGTTAGCACTACCCTTAGCAAGAGCAGTAATTGTGTTGTTTTCAAAAGAAACAATGTCGTTATTAGAAGATTCAAGAGTAACTGTTACGTCATAGAATTTCATACCGTTGAAATAAACGTAAGGAACGATTTCAATAGATTCGCCCTTGGTTACGTTCCAAGAATCTAAAGTGTTGTTTTCAATACAGAAAACGGGAGCAAAGTTACCTAAAGTAACTGCAACGTTACAAGTATCGCTAACCGTTTCAGTACCGTTAGAATAAGTTGCAGTAACGGTAACGTTACCCTGTTTCATTGCCTCAAGCTTACCACCGTTAACGGTAACAATCGAGCTGTCGCTAGACGACCAAGAAAGAGTATATCCATCTTTAGTCGTGTACATAGCCGTAAGGTTCTCAGTTGTACCAAGAATCATATTAACGTTGCTTTTATTAATGTCAACGGTAACAGAGGGAGCTTCGGGGGTTGGATTGTTATTCTCAGGTTCCCCACAAGCAACAAAAAACATACTTAAACATAACGTAGCAATAATAGCTAAAATTAAAGTTATATGCTTTTTCATAAATTTTCTCCTATAAATTTTAACCTTTTATAAATAATTAGGAAACAGTAACAGTAATTTTACGATGCAAGTCAGCACTACCTGTTCCACCATGGGAGCTACTTCCTGTCCAAGAAGAGCTAGTGTAACCTCTCCAAGAACAATCGATTTCAATATCGGTAGTTCCTGCACTTACAGGAGTTAACACACCGTTTTCATAGGTAAGTACAGACTCATCCACTATGTCAACTGAACGAATTATAACGTCTCTAAATTCACCAGTGGGAAAAACAAGTAAAGGCTCTAAAGCAACTGGCGTACCTAAAGAGAACTCCCAACTAGACCTCATATAGTCACCTGGCGGGTCCATGCCCTCACCACGGAAATATAATTCAATATCTCTATTCCAATGGTGATTATACCAAGAAACTATATCCGTAACTTTATCCACACCATTGGTATAAGTAACGGTAACGTAAACCGTGCCTCCACGGATTATATCACAATATCCGTCTTCATCAACGGTAAGCATTTTTTCATTATCACTAGAAAAGGTGACGTACCAGCCGTCAAGATTAGGTGTTTCCACCTTAATTAAAGGCTTTCCACCAATAGTACCAACTTGACGAACAATGCCAGTATAGTCATTACGCCCTTCTTGTGGGAATACAGTTGCAATTACGTATGGTTCAGCAGTCTCCTCCATTTCGGTTTCGCCACAAGAGGCGAAACCGAAAGAAAGAAGTAATACTGTTAATGTTAATAATAGGGTTAAAACTTTTTTCATTATATAAATCTTATGCAATACCGTCAACGAAAGCAATTACGTTTTCTTCGCCGTTGTTGAGGGTAACCTCAGGGTAGTATTTGGAAGCAAGATTTCTCAAGGTTGCCTTATATTGCTGTCTAACTGCCTCCGTAAAGGGAGCCTTAGTTGCAGAAGTACCGTAAAGTGAGAGAATCTTATAAAGAGGAGCAATGTACTCTACGCAAACTCTTGATTTAATAAGTTCAGCGTAAGCTGGGTCAGTTTCGCCATAAGTAGCGTCAACTTTAGCAAGCATTGCTTCAAACTTATCAGCAACAGGTTTTAAGAAGCCGTTGTAAACCCAGAATTTAGGTCTATTGTAGCCTCCACCCCAGTCGTTGTGAAGCGCTAGAAGGTTAGCGTGGTCAACGTACATTTGATGAACTTCAAGCATTTCATCTGCAACGCAGTCGTACATAGCGTTGAAGAACTTATTCTTGAGTTCAAGAGCGTTTAAGTTGGAATTCCAAGAAAGTTTGTGCCAGAGATAAAGTTCAACTTGTCTGAACGCCGTGGGGTCAGAACCACCTGCAGAGATGTTATCAAATGAGTGCTGGCTATCCATAGATGCCATCCACTGGAATGCGTTACTATTAAGAATGTTAGTAGCTTCTACGAAGTAAGCGTCATACTGATAGTTAGCAGAATAGAACCAGTAGAAGGTTTCATCAAGAAGGTCGCCCCAAGCATCCATCATTTGTCTCTTACGGTCGTTAGTTGGGTTATAGATATCATTCTTGTAGCTCCAGTGTGGGCAAAGCCAACCAACAACGTACTCGTTGGGGTCACACTCAGGACTGGTAGCAACGTATTTTTGTTGCTCTTCACTCCATTCAGCTGGTGGAGTTTCAGAAGTGTTATATACAAAGAATACAATTTTAAGGTTTTCTCTGTAATATTCTGGTTTATTTAATTCGTTATTGGGGTCTTCTTGCCATTCACGAATCATAGTGATAACGTCGTTACACAATCTAACCATACCTGCAGAAACGGCGCCGTTGTTAGCATCGTTAAATGCAAGACAGGAAGCACAGTTACAGAACGCTAGGTTATCCTCCTGCATAAGACCGAGATAGCATCTAGTTGGATAGTCGTTAACGTTAAAGTATTTCATTGACATAGCGAACTTTTCACAGATGTATTCAACGAGTTTGTTATACGCTACTTCATCACCGTGAGCAGTGTAGCAAAGCTGGTCGCCTGCGTCAGAGAACCAGTGCTTAGCGTCAACACCCTCAGACTTGGGGTTAACGAGCTCAGAAGTATTGTGCATAAACGCGCTTGAAGAACTGTAATCACCAAAGGTGGTGAAAGAAGACATACCAACAGCAGCGTCCTCACTTCTTGAACGATACAATCTGTTAGAAATATCGCCAATAGTTAATCCAGCTGCAGCCTCGTACCATCTAAGGTAGCTGAGATTTTGGTTTTCGTCAGAACCGTGGGTAGGACGTCCATCAATATCAGGAATATCCCACACGTTGAAATCTTTAAGCTTGAGCTCGGTTATACCGGTATCAAGAGAGATACAGTTTCTGTAGTAGTAGTCAAAGTTGAAATAAATCTCCATAAAGGTGTATACAGAATAGATAACACCCTGTCTTCTCTGCCAATAACCAGTATCGCCACCGTAGATATAAATGTTTTTATCCTTAGTAACAATTCTACAGCCGTCAGCAGTGAGCTTTTGAAGTTCTTCATCAGTAACGTTTAATCCTTCCCACTGAGCAGTTTCGCCAATAGAAATGAACTTAGTTCCCTCAGGAAGATTATCATCAGTAGTGGTTGAAAGAGAAACGCCAGTAGCCTTCAAAAAGAGATTTAAGAATTCGTCTTTAGCAGTTCTTTCATAGGTGTCTGCATCTATAGGAGTTACAAGAACGTAATCAGATTTGCCGTCTTTAACGAGGTAATCTTCCGATTCAAAATCGGGAGAAGTGTAATCGTGCGTACCCTGATAAGTTCTGTATCTCAATAATCTATCAGCATTGGGGTCAGAAAGTTCTTCTTTGCCGCATCCCGTAGCGAAAACGCCAAGGGATACGCAAAGAGCCATCATTATACAAATAATTGATTTTAAATGTTTCTTCATAATACGCCTCCTTATTCAGCATCCAAGTAGAAGCATACGGAAGTAAAGTTACCTGCTTCGTCCTGTGCTAGAACTTGAACCATGAATGAACCAGCATAGTAGCATTTGAAGGAAGTACCAACGTTGTTTCTCCAAGTACCCATCTTAACGTCGTAAAGAACAACGCTTACAGTGATGTTTGCAGCTTGAGAAACTGTATCGCTAACTTCATAAGTGAATTCAAACGTGCCCCACTTATCAACCTTGTAGGTTTTGCCCTCTTCAACGCTGGTAAGCTTAATTACAGGGGGTTCAACGTCAACAACGTTAATAACGTAAACGGTTGAAACCTTGTTTCCAGCATAGTCTAAACCAGTATAGTTAACGTGATAGGTAGTAAGCTTATCAAATGCTAAACTGTACTGAACGCCTAAGCCTGCGTTATCCTTACCGTTGAGTTTAACGCCCTCTTTAGAAACGGGGTTATTACCATCGGAATCAACGATATAGAAGCTAAAGGTAGATGGGTCAGGTTGAGATAAAATATCGCTGTAGATGGGAAGATTAAATGTAACCTCATCACCAATCTTGTAGTCACCTTGAGAGGTAACGATATAGCAAGAAGGAGCAGTATTATCTTTGTAAGTAGTACCACTTAACTTTTGGTTACCAACGTTAGCAATATGAATTCCAGGAGTCATAGGATTGTTGTTTTCATCCACAGCATCGAAGAAATCACTAATAGAAACGTCAAGGTCAACGAGCGCACCATCAAATTCAAGAGGAAGAATGAACGATGTAGTAGCAATATTGATAGTGTTGGTATTCTTAGTGTAAGAGATAGTGTTATAGCTTGAACTACCCCATACGTAACCGTCGAGAGTAGAATGGAACTCGCCGTTCATATAGAGTGACACGAGGTCAACAAGTTCACCTTCAGTTGCACCAGCAACCTTAGTTCTAATAAGTTCAATAAATACTTGTTGTTTTGGATTTTGAACGCCTACGATTTTAACTGCAAATCTATTGAAGTTAGAATTTTCGCTTAATACACGATATCTGAAGTAGAAGTTGGTGTAGTTAATGTGGCTAATGAAGCTTAAGTTCATTTCATTTTCACCCGCGATAGGATTGTAAACGATATTAGCTTCACGCTTACCACTACCATCAGCCTTCAAATCGTTGTAGGTGTAGTTACCAACAAAGTATTTGTACATATCAATACCGGAAGCAACGCCACCATCATAGTAGGTTACGTCAACAATAGGAACAGTTTGAGTAATGAACTCTTCCTCGCCTATTTTATATACGAAGTAAACTTCGTTATTGCCGGTAATTTCAGTATATAATGGGTCAGCAATTTTTACTCTATCACCCTTATCGAATACAGCATACATGTCAGCGTCTTCAGCAACTGGAGCGCCAGAATTAAACTTATATCCGAATGCTTGGTCGATGGAATATTTTTGACCTTTTATAAAGTATCTGGGAAGATTTGGAACTTCTCTATAAACAACTTCTGAATCGTTAGAAGTAGATTCAAATGTGTATTCTAAAGTGTAAGTACCAAGGTTATCAGCACATTCGTAAACTAAAGTATAGGTACCAGCATACATGGGAACAAAGCTCATAGTATCGGTATCAACTTCGATAGTTTCTTTTTCGTGCTTAGCAGTAATCTTAAGCTTGAATGCATCAAGATTATTTAAAGATGTTACGGTATATTCAGGAAGCTGAACGGTTGAACCAGCTTTAACCGAGGTAAATTTTTCGGTATCTAGAATAATACTTTCCCCTTTACCGTCGTTCACACCAACAACGTCGATAGTGTAGTAACCAACGTTACCGTAAGCGTCCTTTTGAGAATATTCAATCGTATAAACGTCAACTGCATTAACAACGAAAGAGTTGTTCTTAACGTTTACTTTAACCTTATCAGCTGACTTATAGTTACGATATACGTTTACAGCCATATCGCCAACAGCATTAACGTCCCAAGATTTAACTTCGGGAATTTTAACAGTGTCGCCTACTGAAGCGTAAGAACCGAAACCATCGGTGCTTTCATAATCAGTTTCAAAGGTAGGAGCAGATTCGTCTACATACTCTCCTTCATCCCAAGCGAGTAAATCTTCAAGGTCATATCCACCTATACTGTGGATAATGATTTGAGAAGAAGTTTGTGTATAAGTTTCAAAATAGAACGAAACGTAAACTTCACCCGTAGTAAAGCCCTGGAAGTGGTTGCCTTCGTAAACAGCGTCGTTATTGAAGTCGCAGAGAAGGTCTTTCTCGGGAGCAGTATTAACAGGTACACCCTTATTACTAATAGGTTCACTATATACTCTGTTATTTTCAATATTGAAGGAAACTCTTTCACCAAAACGAGATTTGGTCTGACTATAGCTTTGACAAACTTTACCGTATTCACCCCTGTATGCCAAATATTTATTTTCGTCAACAAAGGATATAGTTCTCTTAACAGTTGATTCAGTTAAATCATCACCATAGGGGCCACGGAAACCTCTATCTTCTTGGTGGTTAGTACGTGCTCTCTGCCAGTAAGAAGCACCAGAAGTATCAATCATAACCTCAACGTAAATAGAAGGGTCGTATGCGTCGGTAAATCTCATAATAGACATACCTGCATAGCTGTTAAATACAGTCTTTTTAGTTTGGATAGCATCTGCAATAGTAGCTCTATCCTGTTCGGTGATATTACGGCCATCCTTGTATTCAAAAACTATTCTAACGTAGTTAATTTTAATATCTGCGTTAGGCTTTAAATCTTTTCCATCTTCACCTTTTTTATAGCTTCCATCTTCATTCTCAGCTATTAAACCTGACGCATAGCTAAGTGAAAAATCAACAGCACTCCCCTTATTATTTAGGCAATTAAAATCAAAATCATAACCGCCTTCAATATTCTGGAATTTACCAACTAAAGCTTTACCTTTGTTGTAACCATAAACCTGGAACTTTAAGCCGGGGTCTACAAAGCCCTCTTTAAGAGTAAAGGTAGCAGAACTGGTTCCAGCAAAGAATCCCGTAACAAGAGAAGTAGCATCTTCTACAAACTCTCCTTTTTCATCAAGGTTGCCGTAGGAGTACATATCTACACCTAATTGGAAGAACTCTGGAAGTTCAGGATAAGAATAGTGACCACCAACTACAGAGTATTGAGCAACGTTACTAGAATTGTGGATAGAGTTGTCAATATTTCTAAGGTCAATTGGTACGTTGATATTAAAGGTATTACCTTCGTTAATATCAACCTTTAAACCACCGATTGTCTGCGTATAAATATCATCTTCGTGGTTTTCTGAGGTTATACCTGAACCAATACCTGTTGCATACTCAGTAACCTTTCCACCTTCTTTAGCAAAGCTGTAACGACTGTTAACAACCTTAAAGTTGATGACAGCAGTTACGTTAACACCACCGTCAGCTTCAAAGAAATATTCAAGATAGTAGTTACCAGCCTGGTTAAGCGCGTGGGCAGAAAGCGTGTAGCATGCACCATTCGGATAATAAATCAAACCGTTGCCTGCCTGATATTCACTGCCCTTATATTCAACAGTGATTGAGGAAGGAAACATAATCTCTTGATTAATGGAATAGCTTTCCTTAATCTCGATTTCCGATTTAACATCCGATGCGTTGAAAACGACTTTGTCGTTAGCTGTCGCCGTGAACACGGTAATTGCCGAAAGGCACACCATTAAAACGAGCGATAGAACAAGCAAAAGGGTTTTTCTCAACTTCATCTTTTTTCTCCTTTATATTTTTTTTAAACGTATATATTAATGTATATATATCGCTTTAGTTTTTACATAAATTTTGCCACTAATCTTGCTAATTTTACGAAAAAAATACGAAAACTAGCAAGAAAAGTTGTAAGTAAATTTGCAAATAATTCTATTATTCTTTAATACCACCAATGGATATGTTACCCATTAATTTGTCTTTTAAGAACACGAATAAAATTAAGATAGGTAATGCCAAACACATTAAGCAAGCAACCTTAATTGGTACCCAGTTAAATGCACCAGAAGTTGCATAACCAGTATTGTTACCAGCAAGGGTGTAAATAAAGGATGCTAAAGTGGGCTTAGTTGGCAAGTAAATCATAGGAACGGAGTAGTTGTTCCACGATGCAACGAACTGAATAAGAAGAATAGTTGTAATCATCTTAGCAGAAAGAGGAATACAAATTCTAAGCATAGTTGCAAACTGTGAAGCACCGTCAATTTCAGCTGCTTCGTTATAGGTGTCAGGTAAATCCTTAAAGAATCCGTAGAAAATAAGGAAGTACATTGACCTAAACGATGCACCAGTTAACCACATTGAGGGGTGGGTGTTAAAGATTCTTAACTTACGCAACAACTCAATCATTGCAGGCTGAGTGTTTGTAAGTGGCATAACCATACAGAAGATAACTATACCGTAAACAAAGTTAGAGAATTTGTACTTATATTTAGCGCAAAGATAACCAACAAATATAGTTACGATAAGGAAAGTAATAGAAGAACCTAACGCATATAAGAAAGTATTAATAGTACATTCTAATATGCCAACTTCAACAGACGCCTTGATAAGTTCCTTATTAAACAAACCAACAATGTACTGAGACTTGAATGGGATATCAACCATATACTTGAACGCAGTCAAATAGTTGCCGAATATGTTGTTTTTATAATAAGGGTCACTAGCCCAGAACTGCATATTTGGCAAGCCAACTTTATCTACCTTAAACTGCGTGAATGACTTTAGCGAAGTCATAAAGCCCCAAAGCAAGGGTACGACAAATGATATCGTGTAGATTATAAGCGCAATTCCTACGATTATAGAGTATGGGTTTAATACAATTTTCTTTTTATCTTTTTTAATCTGTTTCTTTACTGGAGAAGTATTTTCAACTTCTACAGCTTCAACATTTTGAACGTTTTCAGACATTTTTATCCCCTCCTCTATTCAGTAGTAGGACCGAGCTTTTCAAGCAAGGACCTTACACCAAAGGTAATCGGCAATACAACAAGAGTAATAGTTAAACCTAAAGCCGAAAGTTCACCAAAGCTAAAGAATTTGTCGTCAGGCTTAACTACGCCAGACCTAAGCGTTGAAATGTATATGTAGTAACCGAGTGTTCTAACTGCCTGGGGAGCTTCGAGTCCAAAGAAAGCGAACAAGTGTAGTTGCTGAGTAAATATACCTGATACACCCGTGATAATAAAGGTCGAGAAAGTCGAAAATATCATCGGGAAGGTAATGTAAAAGAACTCAGAAAGAACCGTTACACCATCAAGATGAGCAGATTCAACAATTGAATCGTTAATACCGCTCATCGCGCCAGAATACAGTAAGATATTCGTACCAAAGCCAAGCCACAAGTTATAAATAATCAAGGTTCCAAACACCATATCTGAGT
The DNA here is from genome assembly GCA_045637865.1 of Christensenellaceae bacterium. Lineage (GTDB taxonomy): Bacteria > Bacillota > Clostridia > Christensenellales > Borkfalkiaceae > UBA1259. The sequence continues at coordinate 19,570 of JAZUAF010000013.1, read as the reverse complement.
TGGGCGACATTAAACCGTACGGGGCACCCGTCAACTCCTTATAAACGTCTGTAACAATGTAATTGAACAGCAAGGAAAGAACCAAGCCAGAAATTACCTGTGGCAAGAACAAAATTACACGGAAGAGCTCCGATAAGAAGTATTTTTTGTAAATATAGTATGAGAATGCAAGCGCAAGCGTAGTACCAACTGCAGTATGCAAAACGTAATAGATAACTGAGTTTGTCACAAGTGGAATATTTTTCACTTGGAACAAGAAGTTAAACACGAATTCAAAGTTTACTGTAGAAAACGTGATAATATAATTCTCAGCATCATTTGGGTCGATTGCATAAAGCTGGAATGCCAACATAATCTCACTGAAGTTAATGTAAACGTAGAACAATAAGAATTGTGCCATTGGGAAAATCATCATAAGAGTATAGAAGATTATTCTCTTAGTTTCACGCTTCATCGGAGGTTTTTTAGGTGTTCCCTCCTCTGGGCTTTCATTTATGAGATTTTCCGATTCTTCAACGAATTGTTCTTCGTTTTGTAAAATCTGTTCATCCATAATTTTAACCACCATTAAAAATAGTTTATTACAGTATGTTATTCCGTAATTCTTACAACTACGGAATACATACTATAGTCCAAAAATTAGTAAAAATGCTTCTAGTAAAATAATTTTTATATGCTTATAGACTGTTATAATATAAAACATTATATATAACAGTCTTCTAAGCTACTTTTTATTTATTAAGCAGGAATATCCTTGTTGAATACGATAGGCTGCTCGTTCTCGTCAAGAGAATAAGGAAATTTTGCAGCTTTCTGCGCATCAGTTAAATCCTTCCAACCTTCTTCCTTACTAAATTTACCATAGTATTTACCTACCCACTGTTCGGGATAAATCATGCCAGCTTCAAACCATCTCTTAGCAGTAGTATTATTCTCAGGGCTGTTCTTAAGATTTAAGAAGTATGCTGTGATTGAACCACGCTCTGAACCGTCAAGCGTTACTGATAAAGGACAACCGTGGTAGCCACATCTGTAGTCAAGATAGTTGTTCTTAAAGGTATCGTTTTCTGCATATTGATATACGTTATCCATATTGGTGTTTCCAAGTTCAGAAAGCTTCCAAGCATACCAAGATTCTTCTTTTAACTCAAGAAGAGTTTCATCAGAAATTTTGTAATCTAAAGTCTTAGTGATACCAATCTGTTTGGTCCATCTATTCATCTGATTGTCGGTACAATAGAATCTCAAAAGGTCTTTACAAGCTTCGAAAAGAGCAGGGTCTTCTTCAACGTATTTAGCAATACCTAAACCGTTAGCGTTGGTAGTGTAAAGTACCTGACGAGCCAATCCCTCTTCAACTTCATCTTCGGTGAAATATCCGTCGAATGAGCGTGGAAGGCTCATCCAAGTAAGTCTTCTAGGCTCGTGACCGTCTTGATTATATAAATCATCGTAAAGGTTGTAAATTTCAGCCTTTTTAGCTTCTGCCTGCCAGAAGTTCATTTCAACAAGCATTAAAGGTTGTTTTGCAGAAGGAAGCTGTGTATCGTATGCATTTACTAAGAAATCAAGTATTGCATCGTTTTGGGTGTAAGTATCGGTAGTAGTACCGTCGTGGAACCACTGCTGTAAGCAAGCAAGCTGAGTAAATGCAACCGTATAGTATTCTGCAGCAGACCAAGTAGAATAGAAACCGTTTTCTTCAGTTAATTTAACTTTCTTGGTAATAGGCTTATAGATTTTAGCAACCTTGGGGTCTAAACCAGGGAACAAGGGTTCGTTGGTGTAACCAGTAACGATTTCAAAATCGCCACCGTCAAAGTTAAGCCAAGTTTCTAACTGCTGTTTACCTAAAAGGTTAATGAAGAAAGCTTGAGCAAACATCTTCTGATATGAAGGGAATTTACCTGCAGCAATGAAAGGAGATCTGTCGTCTGACTTAATCTTTTCGCAAAGCGCAACAAACTCAAGCATGTTTGCGGGCATTCCGTCGTCCTGCGTGCCAGATACCATATCGGGACCAGGAGTCTTATTGGTAGCCTCATCATTACCACTATCGGTAGGCACGGTGAAGTAATAGGTCTTCTTAGTAAGTGGAGACGTAAACTCTACGTTATCACCATCTTCATTAGCTAAGAAGTAACCGTATTTGTCGAAAGAGTTGTGGTCAAGAGTAAGACCTGGCGAATAAGAATAACCAGGAACAGCGTAATAATTTCTTACACCGTTAACAGGGTCACCTTGATACATACCACGAGCATACTCAGGAATCTTATCTTCGATAGATACCATTTGGCCGTCAATCTGCTCTAAATCGCCAGTAACAACGTCGTTAACGTTAGCAAGATGTCCTTCACGAACGGAAGAAGCTAACTGAACGCCTTCTGTAGAAACGTTGGTAACGTGAATACCGTTGGTTTCAGCACTTGCGATACTGGTAGTACCCTGTACAACAACTTCTACTACAACGCCTTCTTTGTCGCCGTATTTTTTGTCGCCATACTTTTCCATAAATCTTGCAGCAAGGTCGTCAGCATGCGCTCTACCAAAGCCACCGTCACCGATTGCATATTGGATAACAACCTTGTTACCGTAGTCCATCGTCTCGCCACCGCAGGCGATAAGAGAACTACATGCACCTACGCATAAAAATGCGCACATCAAAAATGAGATAAATTTTTTCATGTTTTCTCCTTTAACAAATTTTGTTATAATAAAACATTTTTTTGCATTATATCAAAAAAACGCAATTTTGTACATGTATTTATTTATTCAATATATGTGTTTTTTTACTTTTTGCTATTAATTTTTATAGTTAACTTGCCCAATCTATGTAAAACAATTACCAAAATTACAGCACTGTTTGTGCTAAACGGCACGTTTTACACCATTTTATTAAACTTTTGGTGTACTTTTATGTGTTAATCTGTAACAAGTTGGTGAACTTCCAAACGCCCTCTTAAAGGAAGTGGAAAAATAAAGCGCATCGTTAAAGCCACACAAAAAAGCTATCGTACTAACGGATATATCGGAATCCACCACGAGCTCTCTCGCTTTATCTAGCCTTACGTTTATTAACCACTGTTGCATCGTCACTTTCATTTTTTTCTTAAAAAGCGCACAAAGCCAAGAATGTGATAGGTGCATGCTTTCTGATATTGACTTTATGTTAAAAGATGAATTTTCATAATTATCGTTTATCAATAATATAATCTTATCAATGTAATCATCCTCATTCTTTTTCTCCGTCCAGCGCATAGTTAAATATTCAAGCGTTTCAAAGAATAGATGATTAAACTTTTCTTCCGTAACAGTTTCTTGGTTATTCTCTAGTAAGAACTTGGTTAACGCAAGATAGACCTTATCCACGCTAGGAGAAGCTATAGGCTCCCCCTCGACGTAAAAGCTTTTTGCACTTAGGTAATTTTCAATATCCTCACCTTCGAAACTCAGCCAAAAATACCTATATACGTTTTCTCTGCCGGTATTGTTGCTATATCCCGTACAGGGTGGAACAAACAAAACATTGCCATTTTTTACGTTTACCATTTTATCGTTAAACGTGAGTACGCCATCACCCTCAACAACCACCACCATCGTGTAGTATAATTTGGTTATCTTTGAAGTCTTTTCCACTTTGTCCCCTGGCGTGTATTCAAAATATCCTGCGTCTATACAATTCAATCCCTTAAAAGTGTTTGTAGGATTATATATGTTTACCCTCTTTTGATTAAATAATTTTGCCATTTATTAAAATTTTTCCCTTATCAATTTATTCCCTACTTAGTAACCTTTATTCTTCTATAACGTTAGGTCTTTCGTCGGGATAAACGGTCTCTATGGTTAAGCCGTTTATTTTTAGGTTTTCAGCATTCTTAACGTACATTCCGTAACAAGGCAACTTGAAGTTACTGCACTCTGGATATCTAGTGGGCGCAGCAAACACCACTTCGTCGGTAAGCTTGCCTCCACCAAGCACCTTTATATTTATATTGTTTAAAGAGACATTCTTAATTTTCTTCTCAGCACTAGTACTGTATATCATAGAGGGATAGGATTTATTCCTGCCATAATCACTGCCTTCCTTAATGTCTGGATACCAACTGTCGATACTCTTAAACTTTTCATCGTGCACGTCGGCATAGATATTAGAAATGTTAATATCTCTAATTTCGCCTTGAGTTGCACCCTCGGGAGCACGAAGTCTCTCACAGGTATAAATAAAAATTGGATTTGCAACGTTGCACATAGTGATGTTTGAAATATTTATACCGTAAATATTTCCACCGTCTGCACTCTCGATTGCAATACCAGAATGCTCGGTGTTAAGCACTACACAGTTGCTGATATTTACGTACTTAAAGTCCCCTACGCTCTCCGTTCCAAACTTAATGGCGTTTGCTCTACTACTTACAACGCAGTTGTTAACGGAAATTCTCTGGCAGGCGTGCTTCTGCCCATCAAACATTGAAGTCTTAAATACGAGCGCATCGTCACCCGTTTTAATTATACAATCGGAAATTACTACGTCCTCACATCCGTCGGGAGAAATTCCGTCAACGTGCGAATGTATATACATTTTAGAAATAAACACGTCCTTACAAGCGCCTAAAAGAACGGAAAGGTCGGTCGCCCTAACAATAGTTAAACCCTCAATTCTTAAATTATTTACGTTTCTCAAAGCAAACGGCTTAACTCCTCTATGATATCCGTCACCGAAAGGACTACGTTTATTTTCCTCATCCCACATTCCGAGCATATCAATAGTTGCCCCACCTTTTACGCTTATATTTTCTGCGTTATCTGCAAAAAACATTGAACAGGTGTAGCTACTATGCGAATGGTCTTGATATCTCTTAAAAGTAGGCTCTTCATCGGGAAGAAAATCGCTGAATGAATCAGCTGAAATTATCTTTACCCCGTCTTCGAACACAAGGTTCGTATTACTCTTCAACACTACCGTTGAAAGCTTGTATTCGCCAAAAGGAACGTAAACACATTCACCACCCCTTTCCGAGCCTAAATCTATTGCCTTTTGAAAAGCTTTGGTTGCAAGTTTTTCATTTGCATCTAAAAAATCTCTAACGTTAATCATATTTTCTCCTCATTCTATTCTTGTAACAATGGTGCAATAACCTTGTTTAACACTTTAGCCATACGGTAAAATCCTAAATCGTTGGGGTGGCATCCGTCAGCAGTGCAGTGTTCCCTGTCCACCTTGCCGAAAAACCTTCTCCCGTCAATAAAGTATACGTTTTTATCCCCCTCTTTTAATGCCCTTTCATAGGTGTTTTTAATTATTCTAATCCTCTCCGTCGTGCACCACCTTGAAAAGTCAGGCTTGCTCATCATTATTATTGGCGTATCAGGATTTGCGTCTCTATAAGTTTTATACGCTTTATAGTGCGTTTTTCTCAAATGCTCAGGGTTTGGCGCATTATGGTCGTAATCTAAAACGTAAACTTTTGATTTTACAGTTTTTAAATAGTCAAGCATAACATCTTCTGCCTTTGCACTTCCCGAAAAACCTAGGTTAAGATAGTCCACGTTATTCCACTCGGAAATATACGCTTGATAACAGTTATCACTTCTCGATGCTGCTGCCCCTTGCGTTATCGATGAGCCGTAATAGAGAATAGGTAAATCAAATTTATACTTGCTTCCACCTTCTACTATAGAGCCTTCATTAAAACCAAGCGTAATTTCTTCGATATAGTCATTATATAATGGGAAGAAAAGTATATATTCTCTCAAGCCTTCCCCTTCTAAGCCCATCTTGCCCGTGAAACCCTTTTCATCTTTGATTGTTGGAAAAACCTTACCTGCACGCCAATACTTTCCGTCGACAATTTCCATTAGGGTAAAACCACTAGAACCGATTCTGGGCATATTGTTCATATGTGCTAGATATCTATATTTAACAGAAATCACCATAGATTTGGCATCTGTCTTAAACCTCGCTCTTCCACCTGCCGTAGTAGAGCTTAAAACCTCCACGCAATAGCTAACCTGCTTAGCAATATCGTAAGGCATTCTTTGAAAAAAGCCTAATTCCTTATTGAACTCTACACCATATAAATCAATCGGCTCACAAGGCAGAGTGTACGCCTTGTATCCGTCTTCTAGACAACCACTTTCTTGTGCTAGATTTTTATCCAGTCTTGAAACGTCCATTACTCTTTCTCTTGCTCCTCTCTTGGAATTAAATTTCCGTTTTCATCGTATCTTTCATTATAATAATGGTGAGTTTTATATAATACTTTATGTACGTCGTTATGCGCCTCACATTCACGCATAACAGCAACTCTATTTTCTAAATTTTCAGGTAAAAATTTATACCAACTACATACGTTAGAATAACAGAATTCCTCCCATTTATCCTGCCAAGTGCCATCCTCTAAGCTCTTGCTTCTTTCAAACAATTCGGATAAAATCCTTTCCTTATCTTCGCCTTGGCAGAGCATAATTCCCTCGTCACCATTGACCTTTACAGGAATGAATTCAACTGAGACTTTATCGGTAAATTCTGCCTTAACAAGTAAACAATAATCCCAAAGCTCATCGGGGTCACCACCCTCAACAAAGACAAAATTACCTTGCCCGTAAAGAATGTGTGCACCCATATATTCTTCATAACAGCCAATACAGTGAGTATGCTGGCAAAGAACCAAGTCTGCACCGTGCTTAACCATTGAACGGCAAGCTTTAAGAAGTCTTGGCGATGGATAACGGCAATGTTCTTTTCCACCGTGATACATAACAACAACGAAGTGTGCATTTTTCTTTGCTTCGACAATATCGTCGTTAGTGTCGTATGGGTCATACTCACGGCAACCTTCTCTATCCTTTAACGCATAGGAATATTCGTGCTCACAGACTGCAATAATAGCAATCTTTTTGCCATCTCTTTCTATTATTAAATCCTTTCTTGCATCAACATCGTTTTTACCAATCCCAGTATACGCTATATTATTTTTTTCAAGCTCACGAACTGTGTCAATTAAACCCGGTCTACCAAAATCATAAACGTGATTATTAGATATACCAACGTAGTTAATCCCTGCCTTTTTAAGCGTTTCAGCAGTGCCAAAAGGTGCTTTTATATTGGGACCACCCTTCTTTATTTTGTTCTCAGACTCAGTAATAGCACACTCTAAATTCACCACGGTTTCGTCTACTTCCTTAAATAGTGGAAGCACGTCTGCAAATATCTTTTCAGCGTTTTGCTCGGCAAAATATTCAATACATCTCGTTCCTAATTTTACAGAAATATCCGAACCAAATAAAATTTTCATAATTTCCTCCTCTACTTCAATCTGAAATTTTATTTCCTATTAAAACCATCCGAGTTTAACAGTTTCTTCCTTTATTGCAGGCCAAACTATATCTTCGCACCAATAGTGACCTTTAGGTGTTTGAACGAATCTACACCTCTCAGGCACTCCTGCTTTTTTGTAGATTTTTTCTATCGTTTCAAACCCTTCTTTTACTCCGTCAATTAAAAATATATCATCGTTAACACCAGCGATAACTATTATATTTCTCGGTGCTATTGCAGTTGCCAAATCTTGCATTTCAAAGGACGTTCTCATTGAGGGAATATAATTGCAAGAACAATGTCCAACCTTTAATATACTCATATCGTAGGTACAGAAAGCACAGCTCGGTGCCGTCAATTTTATTCTACTATCATAAACTGCAGTGTAGTAGGATATCGTGCCACCACCACTGTTACCGGTAATTAGTATTTTATCGGTATCACACTGCTTAAATATTTCAAAAGTTGAAATCATATCTATAGCTTTACTGATGTCCCACATTCTTTCACCGATTAGCGTTCTGCCAAGCATTAATGCTGATTTTGCAGGATATTCGCACCCTTTAGTATATCGACGACGTTTTGCAAGCTTTGGCGACCTGCACCCCATACCTCTATTTTCAATACAAATAGAAATAAAACCGTTTCTTACTGCTTGCACACCAAAAGCACCTCTTGGGTGATAATCCTCATCACCAGGGCGAATCTCACCTATCGAGTTATGAAAACCAGATGAATGACCTTGCATAGTTATCGCAACAGGATATTTATCTTTATTAGTGTTTGGAATTAAAACGTAACAAGGCACGTCGCATCCATTTTCACTTTCATAAGTTAATTGAATTTGACGAAATTCCTCTTTCATTTCATCGCTTATTATATTAATGGTAAGAGGACAGGCATTTTTTTCAATTTCTTTAATGCCTGTTATTTCCATCAACCTCTCTCTAGCTTTTTTTCCTTGAACAGAAACGTCCACGTTTTCGTCAAACGCACAAAGCCTTTTTGCATTTTTTGCAAGATTATCGTGGCACAAATCGGGATTTACTATTAATTTCATAATTCTCTCCTTACCATCCAAGTTTTTTAGCGCAATTATTAATTGCTTTCCAAGAAACTTCCTTATCCCAAGAAGCGTCCTCTGTTTCCTTAACAACCTGAGCACAATTTTCACTGGCGCCATAACAAGAATAAATTTCTTTCACCTTATCAAAGCTTTCCTTAGCTTTATCAAAAGGAAACTCTTCGTCGTTCTTGTCACTAATTACCACTAAATTTCTAGGAACGATTAACTGTGCCAAATCTTGCATATCAAAATGCAAATATGCTCTTGGAATGGTCTGACAATATGTAGTACTAATATCCAAAACACTATACCTATAGGAACAAAATCCAGAGGACGGAACAGAGATTTTAATTCTTTCATCATAAACTGCAGCATAATAAGCAGTAACGCCACCAACGTGGTTGCCAGTAATAATAACTTTATCGGTATCGACCATTGGGAAATTTTCCATAACGTCAATCGCCTTGCTCATATCCCACACCCTTTCACCAACAGTGGTTCTGCCTAAAGTAAAAGCGTAAAACGTGGTAAACCCCGAGCGGTTTCTACCCATCCAGTTTCTCTTAGTGTCGTAAGGGAAAAGTTCGCCCATTGCCCTCTGCTCAACAGCTAAGGCGCAATAGCCCTGTTTAACAGCTTGGATAGCATAGTCCACCTTAGAGTAATCAGGCTTTTCAAAATCGTCCTCTAAATCGTATTCATCACCTAAGCCTACAGAATACTTATAACCTTTCGTCTTACCCTGCAAAACGATACAAAGGGGTGCTTTACCATTTAATCCGTTAGGAACGAGAAGATAACACGGTACAACCATATCCTTTTCACTAAGATAATGAATTTTTATACGTTTATAGCCGTCCTCTTGAACTTCTTCAATAATTTCGTATTCTAATGGGCAATCGTTTTCTTTAATTTTATCTATACCCGAAAGCTCGACAAACTTATTTCTTAATATTTTCCTTTGCTCAGCCAAGTTCTTAGATTTATCAAAACTAAGTTCAGGCACGATTTTATCAGTTACTAAATCGTGACATTTGCATCCATTTACGTCAAACATAATTCTCTCCTGTTCCTCTTTTTATTATGTCTTTTCGTCTTATTATAGACTACTCTCTATTTTCTCTTTCATTAGTGTGATGAGCCGTTTTGTATATATGCTTCATTACGTCAAGGTGCGCTTCACAATCCATGTAGTGGGCAGTTCTTTCCTTAAGCTCTTCAGGAATAAACCTATACCAACCCATTGACCAGCAGAACTTATCCCACTCTTCTTTCCAAGTACCGTCGTGAAGCTTTTTACTTCTTTCGAAAAGTTCATTTAATATTCTTTCCTTTTCTTCGCCTTTAGCAAGCTCAACACCAGTATAATTATTGCAAGTTGCTACGGGAATAAAATCAACAGTCAATTTGTCGCCGAAATCTGCCCTAACTAAGAGCATAGTGTTCCACAAATCCGAAGTGTTGTGTGGCTCTAAAAAGATAAAGTTACCCTGACCGTATAGAATATGTCCACCCATAAACTCTTCATAGCAACCAATACAGTGAGTGTGTTGGCACATAACGAGGTCTGCGCCGTGCTTTACCATTGAACGGCAAGCTTTAATAATTCTGGGAGAAGGAAAACGACTATGCTCCTTTGCACCGTGATACATAACCACAACGTAATCGGCATTCTTCTTCGCCTCAACGATATCGTCGTTGGTGTCGTATGGGTCATACTCACGGCACCCCTCTCTATCCTCTAACGCATAAGAATACTCGTGTTCGCAAACGGCAATGATAGCAACCTTTTTGCCGTCTTTTTCTATAATCATATCCTTCCTAGCATCTTCAACGTCCTTTCCAATACCCGTGTACTTAATGCCGTTCTTCTCCAACTCTCTAATGGTGTCTAAAAGACCTTCTCTGCCAAAATCGTACACGTGATTATTAGAAATACCAACGTAATCAATGCCGGCTTCTTTTAACACTTCACAAGTGCCGTATGGCATTTTAATATTGCCACCACATTTTGCAATTCTGTTTTCACTCTCGGTAACTGCACACTCTAAATTAACAACGGTAGCATCTGCCTCTTTAACAACGTCTAATACGTCGTTAAAAATCTCTTTCGTTCTTCTTTCTGCAAAGAGTTTTTCGTTTTCACTTCCAGCGTGCACTGAAACGTCTGAACCAAATATAATTTTCATAATTTATCTCCTTTTACTCCTATTGTTTTTCGTTATATAAATATACTTCACGATTTGTTCCGTAAAAAATATCGTTTTTGTGTGCAATAAAGGCGCAGAATTTTTCAAAACATTCAAAATTATGCGTATCATCTTGCATCTCATAGCCGTGCCCCCAAATGGAAAAAACGGCGGGGTAATCAAACGATTTTTCTAGAAACTCTTTTGCTAATTCAAACATCCTATCAGTTTCAGTAAATCTAACAGTACTTTCTAACTGATACAAGTCTTTAGGAAATTCAAAAGAATAGGTCTTAACAAAACTTCTAGCATATTTAACTCCTGTCCTTTCTTTAATAACTTTTGCTACCCTATCATCGCAATTTACCCCACCACAGGGATAAGCCATACCGACAACGGGTTTTCCTACAAGCTTTTCAATAATTTGTCTATCAGCCTCAGTTTGAAGGGCGATAGTATCGTCGTCTAAAAGAGTCAATGGCCAGTGTTTAATGGTGTGGCAAGCAACCTCGTGATTTTTATAAACTTCCTTTACCTCGCAGGGCTTAATACGAATTTTTGGCTTTACTTCGTAATGATAAAGTTCACCGTTAACCTCAACTGTTTCTTCCGTTTCAGACGCTCCTCTTTTGAGATATTTACCTTCTCCGTAAACACCTAAAAAACCAGAATTTATATTAAAAGTGGCTTTTAAGCCGTATTTATCTAAAATCTCTATAAGCCTCTTATCCTCGGCAACTGCATCGTCAAAACTAAATGTTATAGCTTTATTTTTTCCGTTCCACATATTTCACCTACTTCAAACCAAGGTCAGGGTCTAAATACACTTCTTCGTTTGTTCCATAGAACACGTCTTCTCTGCCCGAGATAAATTTACAAAACTCTTCCACTTCTTCCCAAGGAGTATACGCATCGTCCATTTCATAGGTATGTCCCCATATAGAAAAACATACAGGATGGTCGAATTCCGTTTCCAAGAACTGTTTACCAAGTTCCATAAGTTTATTAAAATCGGCAAAGTGCATAGTCATCTCTAACTGATACAAGTCCTTAGGAAGCTCAAAATTAAATGATTGACCGTTCGTTCTTGCGTATTTTATACCTGTTTTAGTCCTTAGAATTTCTGCAACTCTATCGTCAAAAATAGGACCTTTTCCACCACCAGGATAAGCTAAGCCAACGATTTTTCTACCGGTCAGACTTTCTAAAATTAGCCTATCTTCCTCAACCTGCAAAACTACCGTGCTATCGTCTAAACGAGTTAACACCTTATGTGTTAGCGTATGCGCTGCAATTTCGTGATTTTTATAAATATCGTTAATTTCATTAACTCTAACGTGTGGTTTTTCAACAGTTTCCTTATGACACTCTTTCCCATTTACAATAATGGGGTCACCCACTGCACCAGGCATAAAAGCAACTCTTTCAGCATCCACGCCTATCGCACCTGAATTTGCGTTAAAAGTACCTTTTAGCCCATATTTATCGAGCATTTCAATAAACCTTACATCCTGTGGCACAAAGTCGTCCATACTAAAGGTTACTGCTTTTTTCTTACCGTTCCACATAATTATTTGTAGATTACCTTAACGGAATATTCACTCTTTCCGAAAGGCAATATCTCTCCTATTATTTTTTCACCGTCTACGATAACGAGGTTTTCTTCCCCTCTTTCAAAATGAACGTCGTATACGGAATTTCTATACTTTCTTTTAATATTAACCTTATTCCACGCTTTTGGGAAGTTCGGCAATATTTTTAAGCCTGTAAAGGTGGGAACAATCCCACAGAAGTACTCGGTTAATCCCCTATAAAGCCAACCGGCAGTTCCCGTTATCCAGTTGTTTCTAGCATACCCTTTGCGATATGGATTTTCTGGACCTATATACATATTAGTTACAGCATAAGGCTCGACACCCGAATCCGCATTTTTAGGATTATCGTACCTAATTTTTAGATAAGTATTATACGCCGTATCACCTCTGCCAAGTATACAATCGGCAACGAGCTTAAACGCAACACCGTGATTATATACAGAACCGTTTTCAACAAGCCCCGGCTTCATATACGTTACCCTGCCTATATTGGGATTGGGGTTGACGTAAGAGGGCGCACACTGAACGTAACCAAAATCACATACAAGCCTCTCTTCGACAACGTCCATAATCTTTTCAAGTTCTTCTTTTTCCACAAGTCCTGCAAGAACTGCCCAGGTTTGAGGATTCAAGAAAATCTTTGCTTCATCATTCTCATCAGAGCCAATTTTTAAGCCGTAATCATTATAACCGTATAAGAAATGGTCACCGTCTTTTCCGTTTTCAAGAATGTAACCTTTAAGTTCTTCTCTCTTTTCTGCGTAATATGGAACAAGTTCTTCCTTTTTATAAAGGGTTAATATCTCCTCAAATTCCTTAAGTGCTTTATAGGTTGCAATAGAAAGCCAAACGCTTTCACCCTTGCCGAGTTTTCCCGCACTATTAATACTGTCGTTCCAATCTCCTCCACGGAACAACACCAAGCCTTTTTCACCTCTTGAGCCAATAATATAATCCATACAACGCTTAACGTGTTCAAACACTGAATCGGTGTACTCCGTACCCTTATACTTAGGATAAGAGAAGGAGCCGTCGTCATAAACGGAATTATCGAGGCTTGAACCAGGTAAATATTGAACCTGCTCGTCCAAAATAGATAAGTCGCCCGTTTCGTTAAGGTAGGCAAGAATTGCCGAAGGAACCCAAATTGCGCCGTCATTATAGGGATAGAGATAAGTAGGCTCGAACATTCTTATAGGGTTGCCGTTTTCGTAAACGTGTTTTAAGGCATAGAGTATTCTCTTCTTGGCAAGCTCAGCGTCAAAGGGTGCAAATGAAGTTATATCCTGCATAACGTCTCTAAACCCTTTGCCCCAAAGTCTGCCCCACGTTTTTCCAAAAGCAAGCTGACGTTTAAGCCAAACATTTACCTGCGAGTTAAGTATTTTGTCGGGAGAATCTAAAACGAACACGTCTAAATATTCGTTATTAATATTTTCTTGTAATTTAAGTTCTTTAGCAAAGTTTTCTAACGTGCAATAATTACAATGAGTTATCGCCTCATTTGTTGTTTCTGCAAGCCCGCAAAGAAGAACGTTTTCCCACTCTTCTCCAGCCTCAAGGTCAAGCCTAAATTGGAATGCACCAACGTGGTTATTATCTGCGTTAATATCTATTGAAGCAAGTCTATCCTCACATAATGCTACTGGGTTTTCATATCCTTCGTAAATGCCTTTGAATCTAGAATTGGTTACGTCGTATCCGTAAAATTCTTTTGCACTCGATAGGTAAACGTGCTTATACGGAAGCTCGTATTCAAACGCATCGTGAGAGAAAATTAAACCATTAGCTTCCTTAGAAAAAAACGCCTCACCTTCTGAATAATGTGCCGTCATATTAATAACAGGCTCAGTAGTGGTATATAGGTCGATAGATTTCTTTTCACTAGAAACGTTTTTAACCTTAATCCCCGTCATAAGAGCACGTAAATCGTTTGGAATAACAAATGTAATTTCCGTTCTTATACCTTTATACTGACTAACAATAAGCTGATAGCCTAGCCCAACATGGCATTCAAAAACATCAAAAGGTTCTCTTTTGTAATTTCTGTTGGCAGAATAATATTCACCACTAACCCTATCCTTAATATAGAAGTTACGTGTGCCCGTTTCAATATTTCTCCACTTACCGTCTCTAACACTTGTGGTAAAGCCGTTACCAAAATGGTCAAGCGTGGAAACGGTATGCTCTGACCACAAGTAGTTATAAAGTGGTCTTACTGGATACATATCCCTTATAACATATTCTTTTTTCTCGTCACAAAAATAGCCCTTCATATCTCTCCTTTTCTCATTATGTTTTAGAATTTTTTTGCCTAAAAAGATTAATTAATAAATAAATAGCTGTGTAAACCAAAACAAAAACACAGACAGATAGCAATAGAACGAAAACGGATATCCATCCACTTGCATCGGCAACTAAGCCTATTAGGTAAGCAGCAAGCGTACTACCTAAATAACAAAAGCCATTAAGCAACCCTGCAGTTAGCCCCGCATTCATTTTATTTCTTAAAAACAATGGCGCTCTTGAAGTAATAATGTTGTTTGCGCTATATATTATGCAGGAGATTAAGCCAAAACAAATTACTACCAACGCACTCACTAGCGACACTGCATTCGCTTGAGTAAACAAGAATAATACTGCGCCTATAATCACTGCCGTTGCAAGAAACACAACACCTATAATTGCTATATAATCTTTAATTCTTTTGTTCAGCCACATTGAAACCGTTGTACCGAAAATACCAAATACTGGCAATACAAAGGTTAACAATGCAGATAAACTGTCGTTAAAATTAAAACTTTCCTTTAAGATGGTTGGAAACCAAGTGCTAACACCATCCTTAACAAAATTTACGAGTATAGCAAAAAGACAAAGTGACGCAAAGAGGAATAAAAAGCTAAATCCTAAAGGCGCACTACTTTTGCTTGTTTTATCAGTCTCATCATTCTTAATAGGTTGAACCGTTTCACGCTTATTATTTACGGTTAAAGAAGAATAAAAGCAAAACCAAATAATGCCGAGAAGACCTATAGATAATGCACCTAAAAGGAAGGAATATTTATAAAAACTCGAACCAAAACTCAAGAAAAGCGCACCAGCACCATAGGCAACCAACGTTCCAACAGGAACGGAAATACCCATCATAAAAACGGCTTTCGATAACATTGCATCTTCTAAATTTTCCCCTAAAACCAACATTAGAGAGGACCATAAAACTGATTGAGCGATACCATTAATTAACCATAGATACTTTAGATATGCAAAAGGGGGCTGAAAGAATATTATTCCGTTAATAACAGCCGAAATAATAGTCGCCCCCGAAATCACGTATTTTTTATTGTAGAATTTACAAAGCAATCCGTTAACGATTTGCCCTGTCCCATAAGAAAAAAAGAACAAAGTGCTAATAAGCCCTGCATCGGTCTTATTAACAGAATAAAAACTCATTATAGGATTAATATTTGCCGTGTAACTGTACTTAGCTACGTAGCTCGTAATGTATAATACCCAACAAAGAAGTAACAACGCGAACTGTTTTTTATTAGTCATAATTTTGCCTTTCCTTATGCTTTAACGCACTTACATTTTAATTATATAATAATTAAAAAACTAAGTCAATAGTAAAAATGGAAATTTTTAAAGGTTTTTATATAAATTATAGAATTTTTTTATAATTCAAATTTCACAAAAAAATAAAAAACGGAAAACTAAGCCGAAGTATTCAGCATTGATTTTCCGTTAAATTATATTATTTTTTTAATGCATTGTATTGCTCGAACAAAGCAGTTTTGTTATTTTTAAGATCCTCGATAGTGTGCCCGAATTTTGAACAACTAACCTCGTAGTTAAACACTCCATCGTAACCTACTTTTTCAAGAGCACCGATAACTGCCATCCAGTCTATTTTTCCGTTACCTGGGAGCATGTGCCTTTCGTTGATGAAATCATAATCGGAAATATGCAAATGTTTTACCCTGTCCCCAATTCTTATAATCGCATCCTCAGGCTTATCGTGAAGAAGATGGTTAGTATCTAGAACACAGTTAACCGAGGGTGCTTTGTCTAAAAGTTTAAGCATTTGGTCAACCGTTTCAACAACGTTGCTCCTAACCATATTTTCAACACAAACCATAGCGTCTGTTGAACTAGCAAGCTCTTCTGCCGATATGCATAAGTTATCAAACGCTTTATCGTGCAGAGAACCAGTTGCATATTGTCCACCGGGGTGAAAAACGTATGCAAATGGTTTGCAAGCATCCATCTTTTTAAGAATTTTAGCTATCCACTTACAAATTTCTGCCCTATCGTTATCGTAGGGAGTTGCAAGGTCAATCCACGGAGAGCCGAAAGGCATGTGGAAGCTAACTTTCATTCCACTTTTAATAACGCTATCAATAACTTCGTCAAGCACTCCTTCTAACGCATAGGTTGAAAAAGGACCACTAATACTAACTTCAGCCGTGTCAAAGCCAACCTTCTTAATCTCTTGCAATCTTTCCGTTAAACCGGGCCTCGGAATTACCCTAAAATCCCCGTCAACAAAACCTAAAAGATTTAAGCCTTTGCACCCAGTTCCTAGTCTAAGATTATACATAACTATCTCCTTAAAAACGTTCGCGATTATTATGTAATCATTATATAACAATCACAAAACAAAAGCAAGAGAAAACACAAAGTTTATTTAACCTTTTTAACTAAAAAATTTGATAGATTGCAAAATAGATTAGGCCGACCAGCACGCTCGATAATATTCCAAACACTATAATGGGCCCGGCAACAACAAACATCTTTGCTGCAACCCCATAAATAAAGCCCTCCGTCTTAAATTCCATCGCTGGGGACACCACTGAGTTTGCAAAGCCCGTTATCGGAACAATAGAGCCTCCCCCAGCATATTTACCTATTCTGTCGTAAACGCCAAGCCCTGTTAAAAAGGCGCCGAGGAAAATCATACAAAAGGATACGTAGGCAGATAAATCGTCGCCAGTTAAATTGAATGTTACCTCTAGCAACATTCTTATTCCTTGTCCGACAATGCAAATGAATCCACCAACCCAAAAAGCGTGGATTAGCGAACGCTTTTCATTGGTCCTTGGCGAGATAGATTTTACATAATTTAAGTAATTTTCGTTTACGCAATCTTTAGCAGTTTTCATTCCTTTCACTCCTTTTAGTCTGGTCCTTAACTAGCGTTTCTTTTACGTCGCTTGTTTTAAGAAATTCATAGCTTACAATTTTTCTCATATTCTTATTATTAGGTAAAAGGAAAATATTAATACAAGAAAATAAAAATCGGCTAAAAAGTAAGCCGAATTTTATCAATAATTTTATTCTCCAATCTAGAAATTTGTACTTGTGAAACCCCAAGCTCTTTCGCTATTTCACTTTGAGTCCTATCTCTAAAATATCTTAGAATAATTATCTTTTTCTCTTTCTCGGAAAGTCCATCTATAACCGTGGATAAATGAATTTTGTTTAAAACAACCTCTTCATTATCTTTTGCAGGAATTTTATCAATAAGCCCAAACCCGTCGTCGTCTTTAAATTTATCGTAAATAGAAAGTGGCATTCTCGCACTATCAAGGGCAACAACCACTTCATCTCCCGTAATGTTAAATTCTCCAGCTATCCTTTCGATAGAAGGCGAATCACCATTGTCCGTCTGATAATTATCAATATATCTGTTTATTTTGTTCGCGAGAATTTTCAGGCTTCTTGAAACCTTTACAGCACCGTTATCTCGCATATATCTCTTAATCTCTCCAACTACCATCGGCACTGTATACGTAGAAAATTTTACGCCAAAACTTTCATCAAAATTATTTATCGCCTTAAGAAGCCCCATAGATGCAATTTGGTATAAATCCTCGTACTCTACACCCTTGTTCTTAAATCTCTTTATGATGCTTTTAAGGAGAGCAGAATTGTTGATAAAAACAATTTCCTTTGCCTCCTCATCTCCTTTTTTAGCTTTTCTTAAGTAGTCAAGTAAAACATCTTGTTCAAGCATTCCTATACGTCCATTTTAATTTTTTTAGACATATAAATTTTTGTTCCTGCCCCGTCTTTTGACTCCACTCTAACCTCATCCATAAAGCTCTTCATTATAGTAAAGCCCATGCCAGAGCGTTCCTCATCTTCCCTAGTGGTGTAGAAAGGTTCTAGTGCAAGATTAACGTCTTTAATTCCAACGCCGTTATCAAATATATTTATATGTATAACGTCACCTTCCGTTAGGCATTCCATTTCCACCATCCCTATATCGTTTGGATAGCCGTGAACAATACAGTTTGTCACAGCCTCTGAAACTGCCGTTTTAATATCAGAAAGTTCCGACAGACTAGGATTTAACTGAAGCGCAAAAACCCCTGCAACACTTCTTGCTAGCGATTCGTTAACTGAAAGAGATAAAAAGGTAAGATTAATTTTATTATTCATATTAAAAAACACTCCTTAACATTTAGGCATTATACCGTAAAGACCTGCAAGTTCAATAACTTTTTCCGTGTTAAACGACGCACCTGTTATATACACGGGTAAATTAAAGCCTCTAATCTTTTTGTATCTACCGATTAAAAGACCAATTCCGGTACTATCCATAAAAGAAAGTCCTGACAAATCAAAAACAACTTTATTAGTGTTTATATTATCGTATATGACCTTATCTAGGATATCTTTTGCCGTTTGCGCCGAATATTCGTCTAGCTCTCCATAAACGTATAAGGTTAGGGCATCTTTTGATTTACTATACTTGACTTCCATACTCCACTCCTTGCAGTTTAATTGAAAACAATAATATCGTTAAACAGCGAAAATATCTTGCAATATTTTATAAAAGGATATATATTTTTGTCGTAAAGCCCAAAAAAGGCAAGGAAAAAAATAATTTAAAAATTTTTTAAAAAATTGCTTAATTTCGGTTGACTTTTTCTAATATTTAGTATAAGATATTTTAGCGTCGTGAATGAACGGGGTGTAGCGCAGTTGGTAGCGCACGTGGTTTGGGACCATGGGGTCGGGAGTTCGAGTCTCTTCACCCCGACCATTTATTTGGGTCTCTCGTTCGTAGACTTGATAGGTTTTTAAGGGCCTTTAGCTCAGTTGGTTAGAGCGGTCGGCTCATAACCGATTGGTCCGCGGTTCGAGTCCGTGAAGGCCCACCACCTTAAAAACAAAATTTTGGCCCGGTAGTACAGTTGGTTAGTACGCCAGCCTGTCACGCTGGAGGTCGAGGGTTCGAGCCCCTTCCGGGTCGCCAAAAGAAAAAGATAAATGCTTGTAGCAATACAAGCATTTATCAAAAAATGCCTCGGTAGCTCAGTAGGTAGAGCAAGGGACTGAAAATCCCTGTGTCGGTGGTTCGATTCCGCCCCGAGGCACCACCATTACCCTATTTTTG
>JAZUAF010000012.1:0-37364 GCA_045637865.1 Christensenellaceae bacterium | reverse complement strand
ATATTCAGTGCCGCCGTTCATATCCCAGGTATCGGGGTTATGACAGCATTTACACCTAAGACAACACCCCTGCGTGAACACTACAAAGCGCACGCCGGGGCCGTCTACCGTTCCTAATGACTGAATTGAATGTACTCTTCCCTTAATCATATGCTTTCGTGGAAGGTACGGCTTATAACCTCACGCTGCTGTTCGCGTGAGAGCTTGTTGAAATTAACCGCATATCCCGAAACTCTGATTGTAAGGTTAGGGTAATCTTCGGGGTTTTCATAGGCTTTCATAAGCGTTTCTCTATTTAGTACGTTCACGTTTATATGATGTGCACGCTTAATGAAGTATCCGTCAAGAATGGAAACAAGGTTATCCACTCTTTCACTGTCGTTTTTGCCAAGAGCTTCTGGGGTAATGGAGAAGGTGTTTGAAATACCGTCTCTACAATCTTCATAACTTATTTTACAAACTGAATTAAGAGAAGCAAGTGCTCCGTTTTCCTCACGGTTATGCATAGGGTTTGCACCGGGAGCAAAGGGCTCGCCAGCCTTTCTTCCGTCTGGCGTTGCGCCCGTATGTTTGCCGTACATAACGTTGCTGGTTATCGTCAAAACGGAAAGAGTGTGTTCAGCATTTCTATAAGTAGGAGTTTTTCTAAGCTCAGTTATAACCTTGTGGGTAACGTCCTTTGCTATTAAATCCACTCTGTCGTCGTCATTGCCGTATTTGGGGAAATCTCCCTTCACCCTAAAGTCGATAATATAGCCATTATCATCCTTTATCGGGGTTACACTAGCATATTTAATTGCAGAAAGCGAATCGGTAACAACGGATAGACCAGCCACGCCGAACGCCATTATTCTACCAACGTCTGTGTCGTGAAGTGCCATTTGTGTTTTTTCATAAGCGTACTTATCGTGCATATAGTGAATCACATTCATAGTATTAACGTAAAGCTTAGATAGCCAAACGATATAGTTGCTAAAGCGTTTTTCAACCTGAGTAAAATCAAGTGTGTCACCGTCAATAATAGGCATTTGTGGTCCAATACGTACTCCACTTGTGGTGTCGTATCCACCGTTAAGCGCAATAAGTAATAATTTTGCAAGATTGCATCTCGCTCCGAAATATTGCATTTGTTTGCCTACCTTCATGGCAGAAACACAACAAGCAATAGCATAGTCATCGCCGTAGATGGGGCGCATTAAATCATCATTTTCATACTGTATTGAATCGGTGTCAATAGAAACTTTAGCGCAGAACTTTTTAAAGCCTTCGGGAAGTCCCTCAGCCCATAAAACGGTGAGGTTTGGTTCGGGGGAGGAGCCCAAGGTATAAAGGGTATTCAGCATACGGAAGGTGTTTTTAGTAACTAAAGTTTTTCCGTTTTCTCCCATTCCACCGAGTGCTTCGGTTATCCACATAGGGTCACCACCAAAAAGTTCGTTATACTCTGGTGTTCTAAGGTGGCGTGCCATTCTAAGTTTCATAACGAAATCGTCCATGAGTTCTTGAGCTTCTTTTTCCGTTATAACACCATCTTTAATATCTCTTTCAATATAAATATCAAAGAAAGTGCTAACTCTACCCATAGACATTGCTGCACCGTTTTGCTCTTTAATTGCACCAAGGTATGCAAAGTAGGTCCATTGAATTGCTTCTTTGGCGTTTTTTGCCGGCATACTAATATCGTAGCCGTATAAAAGAGCCATATCTTTAAGGTACCCGAGAAAGGTTATTTGTGAAAACAACTCTTCGTCAAGCCTTATTGCTTCGGTGTTGAAATCAGCTTCGGCAAGTCTAGCCTTGTCTTTTTTCTTTTCCTCGATAAGTCTATCAACGCCGTAAAGGGCAACGCGCCTGTAGTCTCCTATAATTCTGCCTCTGCCATAAGAGTCTGGAAGCCCTGTAATAACGTGCGACTTTCTTGCCAATCTCATTTCATCGGTATAGGCTCTATAAACACCGTCGTTATGGGTGGTTCGATAACGGAATTCCTTTTGAACGTCAGGGCTTAGGGTGTATCCGTATGCTTTGCAAGCTTGCTTAACCATTCTCATTCCACCAAAGGGGTTAACGCCACGTTTTAGTGGGCTATCTGTTTGAAGACCAACAATAAGTTCTTTTTCCTTGTCGAGATACCCTGGGGCATAGTTCTTAAGAGAGGAAACGGTAGTTACGTCAACGTCCAAAACGCCACCTTTTTCACGTTCTAACTTAAAAAGCTGGTTAAGTTTTTTCATTAATTCATTGGTCCTCTCGGTAGCTTCCTCTAAGAAGCTATCGTCACCAAGATAGGGGGTGTAGTTGTTTTGAATGAAATCTCTTACGTTAATTTCCTCTTTCCAAACGGTTCCGTTAAACCCTTTCCAATTTTCGTGTTCCATAGTAACCTCCTTATAGGCGTTAAGTATATAAAAAGGGCAGTTCAATTTGCAAATTGAACTGCCCAGACGGTCGGCTAAATCTTCAGTGCGTTCCCTGTGGTAAATCCACCAGTCATCCGTCAGTTGCGCACTTGCAAGATAATTATAACACCACGGCAAAAACTTGTCAACGAATTTAAGGACATACAAAATTAAAATTACATTTAAATAACGTGTTTATAATAGGTAATTTTTATGGCGCTGAGGCGGGAGAAAGCTAAAAAACTATTGACTTTTTTATGGTTAAATATTAAAATATAAATATAAAAATGATAAAGGAAGAAGATATGGCTAAAAAACTAACTATTGCACAAAAACTAAGAAAAAGGAAATATCGCCCAACGTCAAAATTTATTGCGTGGATTTATAAAACGATAATGCTTGATATAGTAGGTCGCAAATACAAGCCTAACTTTAAGATTATTGATGACGTTAACGATTGTGACGGTCCTTGTTTTGTTGTGTTTAACCACCTTTCGAGAATTGACCACATGTACGTTATGGGTGCTTGCTATCCACGTGTTACTAATATGATGGCAGGGTGTAGTGAATTTTATCGAAAAAAATTCTCATTTATTTTCGGACTTAATAAGGTTATACCTAAAAAGAATTATTCTCCCGACAACCTTGCAATTCGTGGAGTTAGCGAGGTTATTAAAAAGGGTGGTTGCGTAACCTTTTCTCCAGAAGGGCTAGCTAGCGACTATGGTGGAAATAAACCGGTAGTTCCAGGGACAAGTAAAATGTTTAAGCACTTCAAAGTGCCCGTATATTTTTGCCATCTCGAAGGTCAATATTTGCAAAACACCAAGGTTTGTTTGGACGAGCGACTTGGTAAAACCTATGCAACTATGTCTTTACTATTCTCTAAGGAAGACGTGGAGAGGTTGTCCGTAGAAGAAATGGACGAAATTATGAACGAAAAATTTCGTAGTAACGAATACGCTTGGAATGCCGAAAAGAAAATTAAGTGGGATACCAAGGGTAGAATTTGCCACAGATTAGAGGATTTTTGTTATAAGTGTCCCAAGTGTGGCAAGGAGTTCACAATGAAGGGCGAGGGGGATAAGATTACTTGTTCAAATTGTGGCAATGGAGCAACTATGGATGACTATTATCAGTTCCACCCCTTTGAAGGTGCCGTTATCCCTGAATCTCCATTTGATTGGGTTGAACAGGAGCGTAGAGATATAATAAAGGAAATTCGCGAAAATCCTGACTATTATTTTGAAGATGAGTGTCAGATAGGTAATCTTGACGAGTATAAGTTAATCGGCAAAAATAAAACGAGCTTTATTGTTGGTGAGGGCAAAATTAGAATTGACCATAAGGGTTTGCACTATACCGGTACTAGACACGGTGAGCCTTATGAATTTACAGCTGATTATAAGAACTTGTATACTTTAATTACAGAGGTTGATTCTAGCTTTTTCAACTTCTACCTAAAGGGTGAATATTTTGATATATTCCCCAAACACCAAACTGTTGGTAAATTCTCATTACTAGTAGAAGAGATGCACCGTTACCACGTTAACTACTATAAAAACTTTAAGTGGAACGAGCATTATTACGAAGGCATGGAACTAGGCATCGATATGAAAGAATAGAATAAATCATTTTTGTTTTATGAAAGGCACCATAATAGGTGCCTTTCTTTCGATTGTCAGCAAGTGGTGCTAGCGTTTGAACTTTTTAAAAAATTTAACTAAATTTACTTATTTTTACAGGTATTGCAAAAAAAATCTGTGCTTGTTGCTTCGTCTTTTTTTCTACCCACAGAAGTATTGTCAACCGTTCTTGAACGCAATTCTTTTACTGGATTAGGCCCCACTTCAAAACGATAGTCTTTACCATAATTTCTAATGTGATTATCGATAACTATGTGAGACGGAACAATTTCTATGGTTGGGTTTATAATCTTTTGAAACTCAAAGAAGTTTGCATCTGAAGGAAGTTGGTTTACGTTAACGTAATCTTCTAAATCTCCAGTAAACTGAACTGTACTTTCTAAAATATTCCTTACATAGTCTATGTTTTCATGTAGAGAAATAGGGTTTGGGAAGTTTCCGTCAGGTATAATTTCTTGCCAGTCTTTATTCTCGTATTCTTTAAGAAGTTCGCTTGCCTTATGTAAATGGCCAATTTCAATATCAAGGTTTTCTTCCCAAAGTTGCTTAATATATGGATCGGTTTCCGTGACATAGCAAGACCAATATAGATAACATTCGCAGTATTCGTGCCAAAGTAGCATTTCTAACCAACTTGCATTAGAATCCATTAGCGATTCGTATTGAGTTACGTGTTCTTCTTCAACGAGAGCTATTTCTTGGTATAATTTTCTTGATAATTCGTTGTCTGCAAGATTGGTTATATTCATATAATAATTCATCGTTTGCTGTTCGGCGGCAGTTATTATCATTGTAGATAAAACAGTTTGCTTATCTGCTGTTTTAGAATTAATATTGCGCTTAATGTTATCTTTACTAAAACGATGATGAGAAATAGTTGGTCTACCAGGCATAATTTCGGTGTATCTACCAACTAAATTTTCGGCAAGAATACCTTGTTTCATATGTAGCAAATTAGCGTAGCGATATAAATGGTCAAAATCTTCAAGAAGGGCAAAATCTAATGCCTTTTTAACATAACAATCACACTCTCTTTTAGCAAGTTCCGCGGTTAAATCAACTGCTAATTGTTCGTAGGAGATGGTGTGTTCAAGTGCACTTTCATTTGTGGGTTTTAATAGTGAAATTTTTAGTTGTTGTTGTTTTTCAACCGACCGAGTAACGCTAATTTCCCTTCTTAAATCATTATTAGTGGTGTGTCTTGCAAGTTGGTGCGAAAACCAGTTGGCTTCAAATTCCGTTCCGTTCATAAGAATAATTCTAGTTTTTGTATACGGGTTTACTTCATATTTGTTATATGATTTTGGATAAAGTTGTTTCCAATTTTGAAAACTACTTAAAATAGATAGAGGTTTTTCGATAAATGGATTCATCAAATACTCCTTATTAAAATAAAATTTTACTTTATAATTACTTTATGAAATTTTAAGAGAAAATGTTTATTTACAAGGGTGGCCCTTATTGTAAAATACTGTGAACGAAATCACGAAAAAAGATGGGATGCATCTCCGTTACACTACGATGGCAAAGCCGAACCGATGGATTCAAATCAACCATTCTACACAAAAAAAGAACGCATAAAAGCGTTCTGTTTTTGTGGCGGAAAGAATGGGATTCGAACCCATGTGCCCGAAAACGGACAACCGCATTTCGAGTGCGGCTCGTTATGACCACTTCGATACCTTTCCGTAAGTTTATTTAGTTGTGAGATAAAAAGGTGTGAAATGCGGTTTACAACCGCAAATACTGCTCCACGTTCGTTACGCAGGACTTCGTCCGAGTTGCAACCTCGTTATGACCTCTTCGATACCTTTCCGTATTTAGCTGTTAACAGTTTTCTTATTAACGTTTAATATTATACACAAAAAAAACTTCAATTGCAAATAAAAAGTCCTATTAAAAGAATTATAATTGACTTTTTTTTACCTAGCGTGTATAATATTTGAGAGTATATAAGGAGATTACTATGCATCCACAACCTCTAATTAAAATAGGAAGTACGGGAATTTATCTTTACGGTTTGTGTATTGGCGTTGGGCTTGTTGCGTGTATTCTGTTTTTTTATTATTTTACTAAAAAGAGAAATATGCCACAAAACGTACAAGATTTCACCTTTTTTGTTGCAATTGCTGCAATTGCAATAGGGTTTTTATTCGCCAAAATCTTTCAGACCTTTTACAACTGGATTGACACGGGGGAATGGGATTTTTACGGGGCAGGAATAACCGTTATGGGTGGACTTATCGGTGGCGCAGCTGCGTTTATTGCTTGCTATTTTATCGGTGGCAAAATCGTATTTAAAGGCGCGTTAGCTGGTATACATGTTAAGCATTTTAAGACCATATTAGTAGTTGCACCTTTGTGCATATTGGTTGCACACGCATTCGGTAGAATCGGTTGTCTTATGGCAGGGTGTTGTCACGGAACCAATCTTGGCACGGAATACGTGTTCGGTGGCATTTATATGAAAGTCAATGACGGTTGGGGTTATTATATTCCAACGCAATTATACGAAGCTATATTCTTGTTTGCAGCATTTGGCATTTTATCATTGCTTTTATTAAAGAAAAACGCCAACTATATTATGCCGGCATATCTCATTTCTTACGGTGTGTTTAGATTTGTTATAGAATTCTTTAGAGGCGACTATAGAGGGTTTGAGGGCTTTATGTCTCCCTCGCAATGGACTTCGGCAATCTTTATTTTAGGTGGAATAGCTTATATCGTATTTATGATTTTAGCTAAAATACCTTTTACTGAAGAGCCTATGAAAATTCAAGAGCATGCTTCTGATACAGAAAAATCTGAATAAAAAACAACACGAAAAAAACTTCGCTTGATGCTCAAGCGAAGTTTTATTTTTGCTTAAATTTACTATCTAATCAAAAACTATTCAGCAGCTTCTTCTTTTTTAGCAGCAGTCTTTCTAGTTCTGGGCTTTTTAACGGGAGCTTCAGCAGGAGCTTCCTCTACAGAAGCCTTTACTTCTTCTACTACGGGAGCAGGTGCCTCTGCAACGTTTTTGCTGATTGCAGACACTTTCTTAGCAAGCTTAGATTTTTTGTTTGCTGCGTTGTTTGAATGAATAATGTTTTTGGTTACAGCAGAATCAATTGACTTAAACGCTGCGTCTAAAGCCTTTTTAGCTTCCTCAACGTTATTTTCTTTAACAAGTAATTCTACCTTTTTGATAGCAGTTCTCATTTCTGAACGGATAGCTTTATTCTGCTCGGTTTTTTTTGCGTTAACCAAAACTCTTTTTTTAGCTGATTTAATATTTGGCATGTTCTATGCACTCCTTAGTTCTTTTTAATTCGCTAACTATTTTAACACAAAATAATATTAAATGCAACTACATTTTACCCACATTTTTTTCTTTTTGAGCTTTTTTAACTTTTTTTTAGAGCTTTTTCATATTATCTATTATGGTTAAAGCAAATATTGTGGTGATAGATAGTGGAATTGGTGGGCTTTCCGTTCTTAAAGCATTAGACGAGAGCTTGCATTCTGCTCGTTTTTTTTATGTTGGCGACAATGGTAACGCTCCCTATGGGAATAGACCACTTCATAATCTTTGGTCGCACACGATTGACAATCTAGTAAGTATAAATGGTTTAAGGACTGATTTACTTGTTTTGGGCTGTAACACTTTGAGTGTTAATCTTCTGCCGGAAATAGAGGACTTTATGGGGGTGAAAACTATTGGAGTTTTTCCACCCGTAGAAAGCGCGATGATAGATGCAAAAAACGTTCTACTACTGTCGACTGTAAGCACGGCTAATAAATATAAAAAAACTCAAGACTTTTATCCACTAGGCTTGCCAAGTCTTGCTAGTGAGGTTGAAAAAAACGTATTTTCCATAGATAAAATAAATTTATCCCGTCATCTATCTACGTTAATGGGGCTAGAGGGAAGCTTTGATACGGTAATTTTGGGCTGCACACACTTTGAATTTATAAAAAACAAGATTTCTAACCACTTGAAACCCCAAAAAATTTTAAGTGGAGTTGATTTTACAGTATCACAGGTGATTGGATTTCTTCAAAATCAAAAAACATCAGTAAAAGACTATAATAATGAAGTATTTTTTGTTGGGGAAAACGCTCGATATAATAAAAAAATTTATAATTTGGTGGTCAAATATACACTAAAAAAATAAAAAAAGTGGTTAAAAAGTAAAAAAAAATTTAAAAAAATGGTTGACGGTGGTCAAAAGTTGTGCTATAATGCACGTATAAAAAAGTAAAAGGGGAGGAGTCTAGGCATGTCCGGTAAGAATTATTTGCACCAATTAGATGCAAAAAACAGAATGCGTATACCGGCTAAGCTACGTGAAGAGCTCGGCGATGGTTATTCCATTACTGTGGGCTCAGGTGGTTGTCTTTACGTTTACTCCCAGAAAGAAATGGAAGAGGTTAAGTCCACCCTAAACAATATTAATAAGTATAGGGAAAGCCAGCTAAAAGCAGCGCGTTTTATTTTATACAACACTTGGCAAGCTGAAGAAGACAAGCAGGGCAGAATTCTACTTCCCGAGAACCTTAGGAAATACGCAAAAATCGAAAAGAACGTAATTGTGTTTAAGGGACCCAATTGTGTTGAGATTTGGAGCGAAGAGGTTTGGAACGATTATTTTAACGACGTTAATTTTGGTGACCTTGCCGACGCGTTAGACGAGCTTAAAAACAATGTCTGAGTTAAAACATATATCGGTAATGAAGGATGAGTGCATTTCAGCACTTAACGTAAAAGACGGTGGTATATATTTTGACGGAACGCTCGGTGGAGGTGGACATTCTTACGAAATATTAAAAAACTGCTCCCCAAACGGCAAGCTTATTGCAACAGACCTTGACGATTATGCACTAGAGAGGGCAAGCGAAAGGCTAAAAGAGTTCGGGGACAGGTTTTTGCCCGTTAAATCAAACTTTAAGAACTTCAAGGCGATAAAGGACGAACTAGCAAGAGATGGCTTTGACGGGATTTTATTAGACCTTGGCGTTTCAAGTTTTCAGCTTGACGACAGAAGCAGAGGGTTTTCATATTTAGGGGAAACGGAGCTTTTGGATATGAGAATGGATAAAGGGAATCCTTTATCAGCAAAAACGATTGTTAACACCTATTCAGAGGAGGACTTAAAGAGAATCTTTTCCGAATACGGTGAGGAGAGATTCTCGGGTAGTATAGCGAGAAACATAGTTTCTTCTAGAAAATTAAAAGAAATCACTACTGTTGGCGAGCTTAACGCTATTATAGAAAAAAGCATTCCAGCTAAGTTCAAAAAGGACGGGCACCCTTCAAAGAGAACCTTCCAAGCATTGAGAATTGAAGTGAATGGTGAACTAGAGGGCTTATACGAAACGGTTCTTGATATGGCAAGAGGGCTTAAAAAGGGTGGAAGGCTTGCAATTTTAACCTTTCATTCCCTAGAGGATAGGATAGTTAAGAGGGCGTTTAAGGAACTTGAAACAGACTGCGTGTGCGACAAGAGTTTGCCGGTATGCGTGTGTGGTAAAAAACGAGAAATTAAAATATTAACTAAGCATCCAATGCTTCCGAGCGATAGTGAATTAGCAGTTAATTCTCGTTCAAAAAGTGCGAAATTGAGAATTGCAGAAAAAATCTGATTTTATATTCAAGTATTATAAGGAGAGAGAAAATGGTAAACACGATGCGTGATGAAAAAACGACGAGTTACACGGCACAAAGAGGCTCAGCTATTGAGCTTTTAGAAAGAAAAGCCCCGTCATATAGCGCAATTACCGAGGAAAAGAGGGAGGAGAGCTACGAGCAGGCTAAGGAGAGAATGCAAAGAAACCTCGACAAACTCTTAAATTACGACAGATATTCAGAAGTAGGCTACGTTCAAGATATTGAAAAAGCCTCTGTTGTTACGCCTGAAAAGGAAGAAGCCATCGAAGAGGTCGTTTCTCCCGTTGCTTTCTCCGACGAGGATATTAAACCTACAACCACCACTTTGCAATTCGGTGATGGCGAGGTAGACAAGGTTTACGACGATATGCAGAGACAAAAGGAATCACAAAAGTCAAGCTATCGTCTTAACGGAAAAGGCAAACTTGTAGTTGTGCTTTATTCTCTTGCAGTTACGGTGATTTTAGCGCTCATCGTGTTAAATACCGGCGTGCTCGCATCTCTCAAGAGTGGAAATGAGGCAAAGGCAAGAGTTATACAAGATATGGCTTCTGAATATCAAACGCTTACAGATAAGATTGAATCGATTTCTTCTGACGAATACGTTATTGATATCGCAGAAAAGGACCCACAATTAATTAAAAAGTAATTAAAAGGTTATACGCCGAATAAATATTTACAAAATAAATATTTTAGGGTGGTTATAATAAAACATTTTTCTTTAACAGTTTTACGAAAGAGGTTACTGGCAATAGTTATTGCAGTAGCCTTTTTGCTTTCTTGTGTTATAGGTAGACTCTTTTATATCCAAATAATTTGGGGAGAGGAGGTGCAAGAAAAAGCAATAGACCAATGGACTAGGGAAATTCCAGTCGTTGCGTCAAGGGGAGTGATTACCGATTGTAACGGTGTAGTGCTTGCGGGAAACGACGACACTTACACCGTTTTCGTGCGTAAGAAAGCTGTTTCCAATTTAGAAGAGGTTGCTAGAGTTTTATCGAAAACTCTTGAAATGGATTACGGCTACGTCTATGATAGGCTAACGACAACGATTTCAAGCGAAGTTACCATAAAAAAACAGGTGAAAAAGGAAAAAATTAACGAGTTGCTATCCTATAATTTCGACGGTGTATATTTTTCAAGGGATAATTCAAGAATTTATCCATACGGTGATTTTTTAAGTTCGGTTTTAGGTTTCACTTCTACCGACGGTAAGGGACAATCGGGGTTGGAATTATACTATGATAAGTATCTTTCTGGAAAAAACGGTGAAATACTTTACGAAACAGATATTGTGGGGGTGGAAATAGAAAATAGGAAGGCGAGTTATATTCCTGCAACGAATGGACTAAACGTAAAGCTCACCATTGATTACGAAGTGCAAAGACTAGTGGAAACGGCAATGGATGAAGCAATGGAGGTCCATTCGCCAAAAGGCGTTCAAATGCTTGTTTTAGACCCTAGTTCGGGCGCAATTTTAGCTATGTGTAATAAGCCCTCCTACAACCTTAACGAGGTTCCGAGAGATGATTTGTCTCTTCTTAACGCTCTGTCGAGAAATAAGCTTGTAAGTGACGTTTACGAGCCGGGGTCCACCTTTAAGGTGTTAACTGCAGCTGCTAATATCGAGGAGCATTATAAAGGAAACAAAAGGGCGTTTTCTATAGAGCATATCTATAATTCTTCACGCTATCGTTATATTGACGGGCAAAGGGTAAGGTGCTGGAGTAATCATTCTAACGGCAAACATTCAAACTTGACCCTTTCCGGTGCACTAAACAACAGTTGTAACCCGATATTTGTGGATATTGCCTATTCGTTAGGCAAGGAAACAATGTATAAGTACATTAATTTGTTTGGGTACGGTTCGGCGACAGGGATAGATTTTTCAGGAGAAGCGTCGGGAATGGTTCTACCTGAAAGTGCAGTGAAAAATGTTGACCTTGCTAGAATTGCCTTCGGGCAGACTATAGCAGTAACGGGGCTGCAACTGGCTCTAGCAACGGCTGCAGCCGTAAACGGTGGGGTATATTATTCTCCATATCTCGTTTCTGAAATTTATGATGTAAAGGGCATTTTAGCTGAGAAAATTTATCCTAAAGCAGTGAATAGAGTAATAAGCGAAAAGGCCTCTAAAACACTATCGGAAATGCTTGAGAAAGTAGTGTCAGAGGGATCTGGAAAACAAGCGTATATCGAGGGGTATAAAGTAGCAGGTAAGACAGGGACTGCACAGAAGTATGAAAACGGTGTTATAGCAGGAGGAAAATATGTTTCAAGCTTTGTTGGGTATTTCCCTGCCGATAATCCAAAATATCTTGCGTTAGTTATTATCGACGAGCCCGTTGGAGAATATTACGGCTCAACCGTTGCCGCACCTTACGCTAAACAGGTGTTTGAGGGGATAATTGACCTAAAAAAATTAAAGTTTGAATAAAAAAAGAATTGTAATTCTTTTAGTTTTATGCTACAATTCTAATGACAAAAATTTCAGGAGAAAAAGATGGATTATAAGAAATTACAAAACGGAAGCGACATAAGAGGCGTTGCATTAGAAGGTATAGAAGGGCAAAACGTTAACCTAACCGAAGAGGTTTGTACCGATATCGGCAGAGGCTTTGCACTATGGCTTGCAAACAAAAAGGGCAAAACTGAGGGGCTTAGGGTTGCTGTCGGCAGAGATTCAAGGCTTTCAGGCGAAACGCTTGCAAACTGGATATGTAGTGAAATGGCAAAGCAGGGTATTGAGGTTACCGACTTTGGTATGGCGTCGACCCCAGCAATGTTTATGTCGACTATTACCGAGGGCTATAACTACGATGGCTCAGTAATGGTTACCGCGTCGCATCTTCCCTTTAATAGAAACGGCTTTAAGTTTTTTACTGCAGAGGGTGGGCTAGAATCTGCAGATATTGAATCAATACTTGCTTACGCCGAGGGACAAGAGTGCTTAAACAGTGCAAAAGGCAAGGTCATCAAAGGCGAATTTATGGATACCTATGCAGGTATCTTAGCAGACAAAATTAGGAAAGCTACTGGAGAAGATAAGCCACTTAACGGCTTTAAGATTGTAGTTGACGCTGGCAACGGTGCAGGAGGCTTTTACGTTTCTAAGGTGCTTGAGCCATTAGGTGCGATTACCACTGGCAGTAGATATTTAGAACCCGACGGAACCTTCCCTAACCATATCCCGAATCCCGAAGATAAAAAGGCTATGGAAAGCATAACTGAAGCCGTAAAAGAGCAAAATGCTGACTTTGGCATTATTTTTGACACCGACGTAGATAGGGCAGGGGCAGTACTTTCAGACGGTAGTGAGCTTAATAGAAATAGAATTATTGCAATGCTTTCTGCAATTCTCTTAAAAGAATATCCTGGAACGACAATCGTAACAGACTCTATTACTTCTACGGGGCTTGCAGAGTTTATAAAGGATAAGGGAGGCGTTCACCTTAGATTTAAGAGAGGTTATCGTAACGTTATTAACGAATCTGTAAGACTTAACAATGCGGGGATTGATAGTCAGCTTGCTATCGAGACTTCCGGTCACGGTGCATTAAAAGAAAACTATTTCTTAGACGACGGTGCATATCTCGTTACAAAGTTATTAATCGAGCTCGCAAAGGGCAAAAAAGAGGGCTATACCCTAGAATCGCTGATTGAGACTTTGGCTGAGCCCGAAGAGAGCGTTGAGTTCAGAATGAATATCTTGGTTGAGGATTTCAAGACCTATGGACAAAAGGTTATTTCCGAGCTTACTGAATATGCAAGCAATAAAGAAGGCTGGTCTGTTGCCCCCGACAACCACGAGGGAATTAGAGTAAACCTTGATGCAAAGCATGGAAACGGTTGGTTCTTACTTAGACTTTCCTTGCACGACCCATTGCTTCCATTAAACGTTGAAAGTAACGAAAAGGGTGGAGCAAAGAAGATTGCTAAGGAGCTTTATGAGTTTATAAAAGATTATGTCGAGCTTGAAAAAAGCAAGCTTGCTGATTTTACAAGGTAATAAAAAAAGGAAAAGGGATAAACCCGCGAAAGGAAAAGAAGATGTATATTGCAGACGATATTAAGTATGTTGGTGTAAACGACCACGAGGTTGATTTATTTGAAGGACAATATGAGGTTCCTAACGGAATGGCGTATAACTCATACGTTATTTTCGACGAGAAAATTGCAGTTTTCGACGCTGTTGACGCTAGGTTTGGCGATGAGTGGCTTTTAAACCTTAAAAAAGTGTTGGGTGGTAAAACTCCAAACTATTTAATCGTTCAACATATGGAACCCGACCATTCCGGAAGCGTAACGGCTTTAGCAAGAGAATATCCCTCGGCAAGGATAGTTTCATCAGTTGGCGCATTTACTATGATGAAAAATTATTTTGGCGATAATTTTGAGGACAGACAAGTTATAGTGGGGGACAAGGGAGAACTAGATTTGGGCTCGAGAAAGCTTGTTTTTCACACTGCACCTATGGTGCACTGGCCCGAAGTTATTGTAACCTACGATGAAAAAAACAAGGTTTTATTCTCGGCAGACGGGTTTGGCAAGTTCGGTGCGTTAGACGTTGAGGAAGAATGGGCTTGCGAAGCAAGGCGTTATTATTTTGGAATAGTTGGTAAATACGGCGTTCAAGTGCAAAATCTTCTAAAGAAGCTTGCAGGAGTGGAAATAAAGACCATTTGCCCCTTACACGGACCTGTTTTAAGTGGGGATTTAAGTGAATATCTCTCCCTTTATACTACCTGGTCAAGCTACGGTGTGGAAAGCGAGGGGGTTGTTATTGCATACACCTCCGTTTATGGGAATACCAAAAAAGCAGTAGAGGAACTTGAAAAAGCGTTAATTAAAAAGGGATGCAAAAAAGTTGCTGTGTCAGACCTTGCAAGGTGTGATATGGCTGAAGCAGTCGAAGATGCGTTCAGATACGGTAAAATCGTGCTTGCAACAACCACCTATTGTAATGAAATTTTCCCATTTATGAGGGAGTTTATTGCTACTTTAGTTGAGCATAACTATCAAAACAAAAAGATTGGCTTAATCGAAAACGGAAGTTGGTCACCACTTGCAGCAAAGGTTATGAAAGAAATGCTCGCACCGTGTAAAAATCTTACCTTTACTGATACGACTGTAAAAATACTTTCTGCA
Organism: Christensenellaceae bacterium; assembly: GCA_045637865.1. Taxonomy (GTDB): domain Bacteria; phylum Bacillota; class Clostridia; order Christensenellales; family Borkfalkiaceae; genus UBA1259. The sequence continues at coordinate 22,518 of JAZUAF010000012.1, read as the reverse complement.
GTGAATGAAAAAAATCTAGAAGAAATTGATAGGCTTGCAGAGGAAATTTTACAATAATTAAATACAAAAATTGAAGCGCGCTCCGTTATGAAAAACGGGGCGCGCCTTTATTATTTATTCAGTGTTTTCTAAGACAAATTAAAGCATTTTTAGACACAAGATATTAAAAAAAATTCGCTCATATATTCTAATATATTTCATATATTTATTAGTGTAGACGAGGTGAGTATGAAGCTTAGTAAATTATTAGAGGAAATTACTTACAAAAAGGTTATCGGCAGAACTGATATTGAAGTTAAGGACCTTAAGATTGACAGTAATTCGATTGTGGCTGGAAGTCTTTTTATTTGCAGTAAAGGGGGAGATTTTGATGGACACGATTATATCCGTCAGGTGGAAAACTACGGTGGCGTTGCCGTCGTTACGGAGAGACTTTTAGAAACTTCCTTAACGCAAATAGTTGTTGATAATAGCAGAATTGCTATGAGCGAAATTGCAAGGGTATTCTATGGGCACGCCGACAGGAAAATGAAAATAATTGGTGTAACCGGCACTAATGGAAAAACAACCACTACGCATTTTATAACCTCTATACTAACGGGTAGTGGAATCAAATGTGGACTTATTGGAACCTTGGGTACTTTTTACGCTGGAAGATTTATTGAGCCAACCTTAACGACTCCTGACCCAATTGAGCTTCATAGAATATTCAAAGATATGCTTGACGCTGGGGTGAAGGTTGTCGTTATGGAGGTTTCTGCCCACGCGATAGCGCTAAACAAAATATGGGGAATAGAGTTTGAAGTTGCAACATTTACTAATTTTTCCCAAGACCACCTTGATTTTTTCAAGTGTATGGAGGCCTACAAAGAAGCCAAGCTAAAATTTTTTAAGGATAATAGATGCAAATATCCAGTTTCCAACTCTGACGATGAGCTTGGTAGGGAAATTTATATGACTACCGAGTCAGTTATAACTTACGGCATTGATAACCCCGCCGACGTTTTTGCTATAGACGTAAAGGAGTCGATTTCCGGAACTCAGTTTGTTATAAACCTCTTTGACAAAATATACGACGTAAACCTTAGCCTTATTGGAAGATTTAATATTTATAACGCCCTTGCAGCCGCAACTACATGCGCGCTTTTTGGAATAAAAATTGAAAAGGTTATTGAAGGATTGGAGGGGCTTAAGGGAGTTGATGGTAGACTGGAGAAGGTGTACTGTGATAAATTTACTATTTTTATTGATTATGCGCACACTCCTGATGGACTACAAAAAACTTTAATGACACTTAAAAAGCTTTGTAAAAACAGGCTCATATCAATTTTTGGATGTGGTGGAAACAGAGATAAAAGTAAAAGACCTTTGATGGGTAAAATTAGTGGCAAGGAAGCAGATTTTACCATTATAACAAGCGACAATCCAAGGTTTGAAGAACCAATGGATATAATCACTGAAATTGAAAACGGGCTAGTGAGAGAGAGTAAAAGTTATATCATAGTTCAAGATAGGTACGAGGCAATTAGGTATGCTGTTGACAAGGCAGAGGATGGTGACCTTATCGTTATTTGCGGAAAGGGGAGCGAGAGATATCAAGAAGTTTACGGTATAAAAAATCTATATAATGACAAAGATACGGTTGAAGAACTATTAGGGAGATAGAATTTGGCGAAAACTATTTTAATATGCGCAATTTGTTCCATTGTGGTGACCTTTGTTTTGGGGTGTGTGGTTATTCCCTTGCTAAAGAGATTGCGCGCGGGACAAACTGTTTTGAAATACGTTAAGGCGCACAAGGATAAAAATGGAACACCCACTATGGGTGGGCTATTTTTTATACCTGTATCCGCACTAATTTATTTTCTATTTTGTGGGTTTTTGGGCAGAATTGCTAATGCCGTTATTGCAATAGGCATTGCCTATCTTGTTGTTGGTTTTTTAGATGATTTTATAAAAATAAAGTTTATGAAAAACGAGGGTTTAAAGCCCTATCAGAAAATCTTATTTCAATCGGGGATAGCGTTGCTTTCGGGAATATTTTGCCTTAGCAACGGTTTAACTGTGGTGTACGTTCCTTTTGTAAAAAAAACTATAGATTTTGGTGTTGGAATCCTTCCATTTGCTTTTATAATTTTTATCGCTATCACTAATAGTGTAAATTTAACTGACGGAATAGATTCGCTTGCCTCCTCGACAAGTGCCACGTACTTGCTTTTCTTAGCTCTTTTAATATTCGTTGAAACAATAGGATTTTCTCACCTTTATCTTAGCAAAACGGAGTATGAAAAGCTAATAATTTTATGTGCTAGTTTAATTGGTTCAATTCTAGGTTTTTTAATTTTTAACGTTCCCAAGGCTAAAGTTTTTATGGGGGATACAGGGTCTCTATCTCTAGGTGGATTTATAGGAGCAATAAGTATTTTTTCTTCGAACGCATTGTTTATTCCAATTATAGGCGTGTGTTTCGTTTTTTCCAGCGTAAGCGTGATAGTACAGGTGATATATTTTAAGGCGACAAAAGGTAAGCGAATTTTTCTTATGTCTCCATACCATCACCATCTGCAAATGAATGGGTTAACAGAAGCACAAATATCTTATATTTATTTACTCGTAACTTGCATAATGGGGGCTAGCTCAGTCATATTCTATTTGTGAGGTGGAATATGGATATTAGAACTCAAACAATTTTAATTCTCGGGGTGTCAAGGAGTGGATATTCTGCGGGGAAGTACATACTTGCGAACGGTGGAAGATGTTTTCTTTATGAAGAGCAAAAAAGCAAGAAAATTTCAGAGGCTATAGAAGAGCTCGTCTCCCTTGGCGCAAAAATTTCACCAATACCTATTGACGATGACACGTTAAAAAAGATTGACGTCGTCGTGATAAGTCCAGGCGTTCCTATAAATCACGAGTTGGCGATAAAGGCAAAAACTCTTGGCAAAAGAATTATTGGGGAGTTGGAGTTTGCTTTTATGCAAAAAATTCCAACCACTGTAGCAGTAACTGGCACAAACGGAAAAACTACAACAGTTAGCCTTATTGACGCAATATTAAAAAATAGCAATAGGAAAAGTATTCTGATTGGAAATATAGGTGTGCCCGTTTCAAGCAAAATTGACGAGATGGACAAAGATACGGTGTGTATAACCGAGGTTTCAAGCTTCCAACTTGAGGGGGTTAGCGCCTTTTGTCCGCACATTGCTTGCGTGTTAAACATTGCTCCCGACCACCTTGAAAGGCATTACGATATGCAAACGTATATTTTCTTAAAAAAGCGCATTCTTAAAAATCAAAGGGAGAGCGAGTATTCCGTTCTCAATTATGACGATAAAGAAGTTAGGGCAATGTTTACAGAAAACAAGGCAAAAATCATTTGGGTTTCTCTGACGGAAAGGGTTATAGGTGCTTACGTAAAGGAGGATAAAATTTATTTTAATGACGAACCTATTATGCAGGTTAAAGAGTTAGCTCTAGATGGGGAGCACAACCTTTACAACGCCCTTTTTTCCATTGCCGTAGCAAAGCTTTTAGGTGTGGAAAATGAGATTATAGTTTCTGCATTAAAGGAGTTTAAGGGAGTTGCTCACCGAGTAGAGCTTATTAAGGAGGTTAACGGTGTAAAATACTTTAATGATTCAAAGTCTACAAACACTGCCTCTACTATTACTGCAATAAGGACAATGAAAGTTCCCACCGTTCTAATTCTCGGCGGAAGCGAAAAGGGCGAATCATACGATAAGCTGTTTGAAGAGATTAAAAACTCTAAAATTTCACACGTTGTGCTCACAGGTGCTTCACGGCTTAATATGTGGAATTCAGCTGTTAAATCTGGATATGAGAGGGTAACAATTACTACTGATTTTTGCACGGCAGTTAAAATATCTGCCCTAATTTCAAAGGAGGGGGAGAACGTGTTGTTATCCCCGGCTTGCGCAAGCTTCGACGCCTTTAACAATTACGAAGAAAGGGGTGAAGTTTTCAGAAAAACCGTGGGTGAATTGTAGTGAAAAATTTATTAGCAAACAGTAAAAAAAAGAACGGCGATTATCTTTTGGTAATCGCCGTAGTGCTCCTCTCGGTTATAGGTGCAGTGTTTATTTATTCTGCAAGCAGATATTCGGCAAAGTCAACTTATGGAGACGAATATTATTTTGTCAAAAAACAGGTGATAGGTATCCTCTTGGGGATAGTTTGTATGATGCTTACTTGTTTTTTCAAGTATGAGAAGCTGATAAAGTTTAATATTCCGTTTGCCGTGCTGACGTTAGTGTTGCTCGCTCTTGTTTTTGTGCCGGGGATAGGGGTGGAAAACTATGGCGCAAGGCGTTGGATTGGGTTAGGGGGCATCACTCTTCAGCCATCGGAAATGGCTAAGTTTTCTTTAATTCTTTTTTCTGCTACATATATTAGCAAATATCCTGAAAAATGTAGAACTTTTTTTGGACTTTTACCAGTGATAATTTACGGACTTATTCTTTGCGCTCTCATCATTTTAGAGCCGAATATGTCTATAACCGTGTGTGTCGCTGCGCTTATGATTACAATGCTTTTTTGTGCTGGACTCGAGCTTAAATATTTCGTTATTATTTTAGTACCGGCAATAATTTTTGCAGTGATTCTAATTTTAGTTGAACCTTATAGACTTTTACGACTTTCGGCATTTCTTGACCCGTGGTCTAGCCCAAAGGGAGAGGGTTATCAGCTTTTGCAGTCGTTATATGCTTTAGGGTCGGGTGGCTGGTTTGGCGTTGGGTTATTTAATTCAAGGCAAAAATACGCCTTTTTGCCTTTTGCAGAGTCGGATTTTATTCTTTCCGTTATAGGAGAAGAAATCGGATTTATAGGACTGATTTTCTTCTTTGCGTTGCTTGGATTCATCATTTTTAGAGGGCTAAGAATTGCTCTTAAGGCTAAGGACGTGTTCGGATTTTTTCTTGCAGTGGGGATAACTATGATTTTTGGAATACAAACCGTAGTTAACGCACTTGTCGTTACAGGAAGTATTCCACCGACGGGGCTTTCTCTTCCACTGGTTTCAAGTGGAAACACTTCAATAATAATTTTCATGATGGAAATGGGCGTTTTGTATAATGTTTCTACTTGCTCGCGTTAACCTTTTATAGCCTTTTCCCATAATATGTTATATAAAAAACAGGGGGATAATTATGGGAAAATATGTAATCTATGGTGGGCAAAAATTAAGTGGTAGCATTACGGTGGATAGCGCAAAGAACGCTTTGCTCCCCATGATTGCGGCATCCATACTCACTGAAGAACAAGTCGTTATTAAAGCGTGCCAACCCATTTTAGACGTTTTAGGAATGACGGAAATTCTAAATAAGCTTGGTGTGCGCACCGAGTTTTTTTGTGGTGACCTAATAATTTGCGCTAAGAATATAGATTGCGCCTTCCTCAATGAAGAATATACTAGGAAATTGAGGACTTCTGTTTTAATGCTCGGTTCCTTGCTTGCTAGGTGCGGAGTTGCAAGATTGACCTATCCCGGTGGGTGCGAAATTGGGAAAAGACCCATTGATATTCATCTTAAGGCGTTAAAAAGCTTGGGTGTTAATATTGTGGATGATGGAAGGGAAATATTCTGCACTGCTAGCAAACTAAAGGGGGCAGATATAATGTTAGAGTTTCCATCAGTTGGGGCAACAGAGAACGTGCTACTTGCCTCGGTCAGGGCTGAGGGGGTTACGAGAATAAGAAATTATGCCAAAGAACCCGAAGTTTTAGACCTTATAAAAATGCTCAGCTGTATGGGGGCTAAAATAGGTGTAAGCGACGAATACATAATGGTTGAAGGGGTTAGTAAACTTCACGGAATTGAGTATAAGCCCCTCTCCGATAGGATTGAGGCAGGGACAATGCTTCTTTCGGCTGTGATAACGGGGGGAGAATTGGAAATAAAAGGGGTAAAACCACAAAATTTTTTGCCTTTAATCAGTAAATTTTGCGATAATACTTGTAAAATTAGTATAAGTAATGATATAATATATATAAAATCTGGGGTGGAGAGAAAGCCTTTTAATGTGATTACGGGGCCGTATCCAATGTTTCCGACAGATTTGCAGGCGCAAACGTGTGTGCTTGCCACGTTGTGCAACGGCGTGTCGACTATAAAGGAAACCATTTTTGAAAATAGGTTCGGTTACACTAAGGAACTCATCAAGATGGGGGCAAGACTAGAAGTCAACGGCAATATTGCAACCGTTAAAGGGGTAGAAGCTCTTCAGGGGGCAAAAGTATTTGCTAAAGACCTCAGGGGTGGTGCAGCTCTAGTTTTAGCAGGACTATCGGCAACAGGCACAACTGAAGTACACGGTGCCGAACACGTGGAAAGAGGCTACTATCGTCTTGAAGAAAAGCTTCGTTCCATCGGCGCGAATATAGAAAAACAAAGTTAAGGAAAAAAGATGAACAGCAAGAAAATTCCATTAATCTTAATAGCAGTTGCCTTTATTATCTCGGCTATATGCGCTTGCTATTTTTTATTTACCGTTAGCGAGGTGCGAGCAGATTTTTCCGTTTCGGAAGAAATGCCTGTGGATGAGATTAAGGGTAAGCTCGATTCGTTTAAGGGGAAGAGTGTGCTCTTTCTTGATAAGAACGAAGTTTACGGTGTAATTGAAAATTATCCCTTGTTAAAGATTGAGGACGTTAAGGTTAAGGCTCCAAATCTCTTGTTGCTTAAGGTTACCCAGCGTATACCGTTTTATAAGATAACGCTAGATGAGCAAGTTTATTTGCTTGACGAAGAGGGCGTTGCTGTGTCTATTGGACAAGGGGACCACAAGGAAAGGGAGCTTATAAGCCTAAAACTTAACGGCGTTACCGTTATCGAAGAGATTATTCTAGGTAAAAAAGTTGTAACGGACAAGGATGATATTTTTTTCAATGCGCTTGCTATGGCTAAAGAGGTTGACCTTACCGACAATATAAAAGAGATAACCGTAGAGCATCTTTCTGCAGGTGAAGATAGAGACGTTATTTTTAGTACCTACACTGGTGTAGATATTACTATTACTAAGGCAGACATTCAAGGTGTCGAAAAGGCTAAAAAAGCATTTGACAGTTATGATACTTGTACGACTGACTATATTAAGTCGTTTAACCGTATTTTAGTCGTGTTGCTTGATACTGGAGAAATTAGCGTTACTTGGACGAGAAACTAAGGGAGAAAATATTATGCAAAAGAAAAAAAGCGCAATACTTGACATAGGCTCCTCCAAAATAACCATTGCTATAGGCGAAAGGGGCGTTAATCGTACTTTTTTGCTTAAGGCAAAAAAAGAGATTGAGTACGACGGTTTTTCCGAGGGTGCATTTTTAAGCATTGAAAGTTTAACTAGGGCAATCTTTACGGCAAAGGAGTTTATGTTTGCCTCGCAAAAGGATATTGACACAGTGTACGTTGGCGTGCCAGGTGCATTTACGGAAGTTGTGGTTAAGGATGCGCAAATTTCCTTTCCTAAAAAGAAGAAAATAACAGAGGAAGATATTGACCTTTTGTTTGATGCGGCGTTCGTGCTTCCTTCATCAAAATATACTCTTATAAACCGTTCTGCAGTGGTCTATGAACTTGACGATTATAGGAGGCTTGCAAACCCCGTAGGTAATTTGAGCGTAATACTTAAAGGCAAACTTTCCTTCGTGCTTTGTACAAACTATTTTATTGAAAAAATTAAACCATTAATTTCAAACAATGGAGAAATTGGGGTGGAATTCGTTGCGTCGTCACTGGCAGAAGCATTGTTCTTGCTTGAAGCAGAGACTAGGGACAAAACGGCTATGCTTGTTGATGTAGGATATATAAGCACCTGTTTTACCCTTATACAGGGTGACGGGATATTGTTCCAAAAAGCTTTTGATTACGGTGGGGGATATATAACGGCAATCCTTGCCGAAAAATACGAAATTGACTTTGCTCTTGCAGAAAAATTAAAGAGAAAGATTAACCTCACTAAAGCAGAGACGGGGGCTTTCGCTCTCATAGAGCTTGACGGAAAATATTTCCCTGAAGATGAAATTATATCGCTTATAAAAAATAGCCTTGATGTGCTTTGTGAAAATATCGCCGAGGCAATGGAGCTTTCAGGATATGCGATTCCTGAGTATGTGCCACTTATGATTACCGGTGGTGGAATAGCTTATCTTAGAGGTGCAAAGGAACACGTTTCTTCAAGGATAGGGGCAATAACCGAGATTATCGCACCTGACGTTCCGTTGATGAATAAACCGACAGAATCATCAATGCTATCACTTTTAGACCTTGTGTTTGAACAAAATTAGATTACACTTTATTTAACGTAAATATTAATAGCTTTTAACGGAGGAATTGAAAAATGTACGGTCAAGAAAATTTTAAGGTTAACTCAGCAGTAATTAAGGTAATGGGTATCGGCGGTGGTGGCTGTAACGCCATTAATAGTATGATAGAATCAAACATATCGAGTGCAGAATTTATTGCTGTAAATACTGATAATCAAGCACTTTTATTGTCAAAGGCAGAAAAGTGTGTTCAGATAGGCGAGCTTTTAACAAAAGGGCTCGGTGCAGGAAGCGACCCAAATATCGGTGAAGCTGCTGCAGAAGAATCTAAAGACCAAATTGCGAACGCACTAAAAGGGGCTGACTTGTTGTTTATTGCTGCCGGCATGGGCGGTGGTACAGGTACAGGTGCAGCTTCTGTAGTTGCAAGAATAGCTAGAGAGCTTGGCATTCTAACCGTTGCCGTTGTTACAAAGCCTTTCTCTTTTGAAGGTAGGGTAAGAAATGAAAACGCAAATAAGGGTGTAGCAAATCTTAAAAAGTATGTTGACACTCTCGTTATTATTCCCAACGACAAGTTGTTACAGTATTTACCCAGCAACGTTGCTATGGTTGATGCGTTTAAGGTGGCAGACGATATGCTCAAACAAGGTATCGTTGGCATCGTTGATTTAATTGCAACGCCTTCTTTAATTAACCTCGACTTTGCCGACGTTAACACCGTTATGAGAAATCAAGGTTTAGCACACATGGGTGTGGGTAGAGCAAAGGGTGAAAACAGGGTTATTGAGTCTGTAAGGCAGGCAGTTTCCAGCCCTCTACTTGAAACGACTATCGAGGGCGCAAAATCCGTTATTTTGAACGTTACCGGTGGCAAGGATTTGACGCTTGGTGAAGTTAACGAAGCTGCTATGCTCATTCAAGGAATTATTGATGAGAGGGCAAATATCATCTTCGGTGCAACTATTGACGAGCGCATTGTTGACGAAGTTAAAATTACCGTTATAGCTACTGGCTTTTCGCCAATGGACAAGGTTGAAGTTACGGAAAATATCCTAAAGAGTCAACCTGCAGAGGTTAAGCCAGCTATAGGCTTTAAAAACGAGGCACAGGATAGTAATATTCCACCACTTCTCCGTGAGTTTGAAAGAGTGCAAGCTCCTGTAGTAGAAGAAAAGGTTGAAGAAGCACCAGTAGTGGAAGAGAAAGCTACTGAAAGCGCACCTGCAGAAGTTCCTAGTGAGCCTGCTCCTCAAGAGGAAAAGGGCAGAGAACTTCCTGCATTTATGAGAAAATTATTTAGGAAATAATAAAAAAGACAGGTGAAAACCTGTCTTTTTTCTAATGGTCGGAGTAGCGAGGCACATTGCTTCGCTTTGCTACGCAATACTCACCTCGTTCGTATGTGAACTCTGTAACTTTAAGGTGATACTACATCTAACAATTAAAAAAACAACGATTAAATATCGTTGTTTTTTTAATGGTCGGAGTAGCGAGACTTGAACTCACGGCCTCTTGCCCCCCAGACAAGCGCGCTACCAACTGCGCCATACCCCGAACTAAGCTTAAAACTGTTTATTTAAAGCTAGACTAAAAAAAGAGTTTCTTCTTTCAAGCGATACTTATTGTATCACATAAAAAAATATTTTGCAACTAAATTATCGGTAAAAAATAGACACTTTTTTAAAAATATGATACAATCTAATAAAAAGATTCAGCAGATAAGATTATGAGAATAAGAAAAAAGAAACATTTAGAAGAAAGACTTGAAAAAGTTAACGACATTATACTTGCTCCACTTCGAGATATTGCAAATATTCGCATTGCAAACGAAGATAAACGTTATTTTGATTTTTCTGCACTTTTTGGCAATAATAATGCAGTAAACCTAGAGGTTGGCTGTGGAAAGGCAGGCTTTATAATTGAATGTGCAAAGAGAAATCCTAATGAAAATTTCCTTGCAGTTGAGCTATTACAAAACATCATAGTTATGGGTGCAGAAAGGGTTAAAAATGAAAAGCTTAGTAATATAAGATTTTTCAATTGTGGGGCTGAGTATTTACCGAGGTATATTAAGCCTTCGTCAATTAAAACTATTTATTTAAATTTTTCGCCACCTTATACTGCTGGCACTTATGAAAACAGAAGGCTAACCAAGGATTCCTTGATTGAAGCTTATAAGGATTTTTTAATTAATGACGGTGTGGTTTTGCAAAAGACTGACGATAAAGATTTTTTCGATTATTCCTTTTCCCAGTTTGAGAAGTTTGGCTATCTTGCTTGTGATATTTCTGAAAGAATTAATTCCGGAGAGATGGATAATATCGAAACGGAATACGAAAGAAAGTTTAGGGCAAAGAATATGCCCATTTACGCACTAAAAGCAATTGTAAAAAAGGATTAGAGTTATGAAATTTATTCATTGCGCAGATATTCATTTGGATTCTAAAATCAATGAGTTATCAGTGGAAAAAAGAAGGAGGAGAAAGGAAGAAATTCTTTCCACCTTTGAAAGGCTTTGCACCTACGCAAAGACGCAAGAGGTCACTGCAGTAATAATTGCCGGGGACATGTTTGACAATGAGAAAATTACGTCTAAAACGCTCGCAAGGGTCTTTGGTGCAATAAAGAACGCTAGTCCCGTTGACTTCTTGTACTTGCCCGGAAATCACGAGAGTAACGGGTTCCTATCGTATGAAGAAAATTTCCCCGAGAACTTAAAGTATTTCAAGGAGGAATGGACTTCCTATCAATATGGTGATGTTACTGTAAATGGCATCCTTATTAACGAACTTAACACAAAGGTCGTTTATGATACGTTAAAACTTGAAGAATCAAACATAAATATTGTAACTATGCACGGTGCAGTCGCTGGTTATAAAACTACGGAGGATGCTGAAACCATTAGTATTCCCTTGCTCAAGGATAAAAACATTGACTATCTTGCACTTGGACACTATCATTCGTATTCTACTGGGGATATTGACCTTAGGGGCAAATATGCATATTCTGGTTGTTTAGAAGGCAGAGGATTTGATGAGCTAGGGGTTAAAGGCTTTGTTTTAATCGAAGTGGAAAACGGCAAACTATCCCATAAATTTACTCCATTTTCTTCTAGAACCTTGCATGAGGTAAAGTTTTCCGTTGAGGATGAAGACTTTTTTAGTTTAAGAGAAAAGGCAATTCAAACTTTGAGTAGTGAGCTTTCTTCCGATTCGCTTGTAAAGGTTGTATTAACTGGAGAACATTCACCTGATACCGATATTGACGCTCTGTCATTAAATTATAAGCTAAATGATATTTTCTTCTATGCAAAGGTTGAGGATAAAACCTCTCTAAAAGTTAGCCTTGAAGATTATAAGGATGATAAATCGGTTAGGGGGGAGTTTGTTAGGCTTGTTCTATCTTCCGATTTAACAAAAGAGCAAAAAGACGCAATTTTACTTAAGGGGCTTTCAGCCTTGAGGGGGGAATAGTATGAAAATAAAAAAATGTTATATTTCCTCCTTTGGTAAGCTAAAAGATTTTACCGTTGATTTTAACGATAAGCTCACCGTTATAAACCACGAAAACGGTTGGGGAAAAACCACCCTTGCTTCCTTTATTAAAGCAATATTTTATGGGCTTAGCGATAGCAAGAAGAGTGTTGCCGAGAATGAGAGGTTGAAATTTAAGCCTTGGAATTCTACCGAGCGCTTCGGTGGATACGCCATTATTGAGCGTTCGGGCAACGAATATAAAATAGAAAGATTCTTCGGCTCAAAAGCTAGCGACGACACCGTTACAGTTACCGACGTAAATACCGGCAAGGTTTTTTCTGCAGTTGACCTTGGGAAGAAATTCTTTCAAATAGACGAGGAAGGCTTTCTTTCTACCACCTATTTTACGCAAAAGGACTTTGAAATAAAAAGTAATCCGAGTATTACCGCAAAATATAACGAGACTTGTTCTATTACTGATGCCGAGCAGTTTGAAAAAACCGTTGAGGCATTAGAGACGGAAATAAAAAAGTATAAAATGCGAGGGGATAAAGGGCTCATAAACGACGTAAAGCACGAAATTAGAGACCTAACGGAAAAAATTGAAGAGGCAAAGCTTTGTTCAAGGACTGTTAATTCCTTAAAAAAGGAAGCTGAAACCCTCTCTTTTGAAACGGAGAAAATCAAAGGGGAGATGGATTCAGTTAATGAAAAAATAGTGATTGCTGGAAAAAGAGAGTCTACCCTTCTAAAAAAACAGGCGTATGCAAAGCTTCAAAGGGAATACGACGCTTTAAGTGAAGAAGTTAAGGGAGCAAAAAAACTTCTTAACGGAGAGTTTGAAAAAGCTCAAAAGGCAGAGCACTATTACACTTGTATAAAAGACTTAGCAAGCCTATACGTTATGGAAAAGGGACTTATCTCTGACGTTGAACAGTTTGCTTCAATTAGCAAAGAGAAGCCTGTTAAAAAGGATAGTAAGCCTCTATTATACGGCGTGTGTGCAGGGGCACTGGCTGTCGCTAGCATAATACTCTTCTTTATCAATTACTTAGTGGGCTTAGCACTTTTGGTTCCAACCTTAATTTTTGCAGTTTTAACAATAACGAGCTTGCAAAAGAAGGACAAAAAGTCAGAAAAATCTGAGATAGAAGAATTGGCGTTAAAAAAACAGGCAGATTTAATGTCTTGCAGGGAGCTTATTGAGAAAAACAAAAAGGTTTTAACCGAGTATTTGTCTTGTTTTAATATTGAGTATCAGACCTTTGAAGATGGCATTAAAAAGGTGGAAACTATCTATAAAAAATATCAAGAGGATAGTAAGGAACTGACTAGGGTTATAAAAGAGCTCGAAGAGATTGAAAAGGATAAGGATATCTTTATTGAGTTTACTATAACGGAGGACATCATAAATTTAAAGAGCTTATCCTCAAAACTTTCTACAGAATATTCAGACAAAATAAACCAGCTTGCCCAAAAGAAAACTAGGATAGCAACTCTTGAAATGGAGAGCGATAAGCTTAGAGAATACGAAGAAAATCTTCTAGATTTGAAAGAAAAGCAAAAATTATATCAAAAGGAGTTTGAAATTGCTTCTCTTACGGTAGATTATCTTAAACAGGCTGACGAAAATATGAAAACAAAATATCGCGCGCCACTTCAAAACAGCCTTTCAAAATATATAGGATACATTGCCGAGCAAAATCTCGATGCAAATATTGACGTTGACCTAAAAGTTTCGGTAAACGAATCGGGGCTAAGCAGAGACGTTGATTATTATAGTAAAGGCTTAAAAAATCTCGTGGAAATTTGCAAGCGTTTTGCATTAATAGAGGTATTATTCACAGCTGATAAGCCCTTTATTATGCTAGACGACCCCTTCGTTAATTTAGACGATAGGAAGCTAAATTATGCATTGTCGCTCGTAAAAAAGCTTTCAGACGACTATCAAATTATATATTTTATCTGCCACGATTCAAGGAGCGCGCAATGAGGAAGCTTCAAATAGAATTGGTGCCTGACGGATGTTGGTACTATAATCTTCGCACGGCTCTCCCGAGAAAAGTGTGGGATATGATTCGCTTTGACGCGAAAAAGAGGTCAGGCGAAAGGTGTTCTATATGTGGCAGAAAGGCAACGAGATTAGAGGCTCACGAGCAGTGGAGTTACGACGAAAAAAAAGGCGTTCAAAAATTAGAAGACGTTATAGCAGTGTGCCACGATTGTCACTCGGCTATACATATGGAAAGAACTAGCCTTCTCGGAGACATAGAGAGGGCAGAGAATCATTATATAAGAGTTAACGGTTGCACCTATGCTGAAATGAAAAAGGATAGGAGCGAGGCTAACGAAACGCATAAAAGAAGAAGCCGTATCGAATGGGTTACGGACACTTCTTGGCTAAAGAGATTTACGGAGAAAAACGGACATGATAATTGATGCACACGCGCACATTTACCCCGACAAAATTGCCCAAAAAGCAACCGAGGCAATAGGTGAATTTTACGACCTTAAAATGGAGGACGCTGGTACTACTTCAAGACTTCTTGAAGAGGGGAAAAAGGCAGGAGTGGAAAAATACGTTGTTCATTCTTGCGCAACTAAGGCACATCAGGTGCGCACAATAAACGAGTTTATTAAATCGGAGGTGGATAAACACCCCGAGTTTATTCCTTTTATGACTCTACACGAGGACTTAACCGAGGAGGAAATGAAAGAGGAAGTAGAGTGGTGTATTAAAAACGGATTTAAAGGAATTAAGCTTCATCCCGATTTTCAAAAGTTTTATATAGACGGTGAAAATGCAGAAAAATTCTACCGTGCAGCAGGTGACAAACTACCTATACTCTTACACGTGGGTGACGACAGGTTTGAATATTCTAAACCTAAAAGACTTGCTAAAATGGCAAAAAAATATCCATTCGTTACCTTTATTGCCGCGCATTTTGGTGGGTATAGATGCTGGGATGACGTTGAGGTTTACAAAGGGCTTGACAATATATATTACGATACCTGTTCCTCTCTAGCTTTTATTACTCCCGAAAGAGCGAGAGAAATAATAGATTTGCTCGGTGTGGATAAATTCTTTTTTGCAACTGATTTTCCCATGTGGGAAGCTGACGGAGAGATTGAAAGGTTTAATAAAATTCCCATGACCAGCGAGGAGAGGGAAAAGGTGTTTTCCTTGAACATAAAAAAATTATTAAAAATCTAGAAAAGGCTTGTCAAATACTTGACAAAGCATTTTTTTCGGTGCTATAATCAACGCATATTTTTTATAAAACACGGCGAAGGAAACAGACGTTTAAGAAGGAGCCAGAGAGTTGACGGGTGGTGCGAGTCAATGGAGAGATTAAGCGTTACTCATTCCGGAGTGGAAACGGCGAAGGAACAGTAATCGTTTACGGTTAGCTCCGTTAAAGGCGAATGAGAGGTTGCATTTATGCAATAATCCGGGTGGTACCACGGCTTTGTCGTCCCTGACTGATTTTCAGTCGGGGATTTTTAATTAAAAAACAAGCTAAAAGGTGCTAAAAAGTATTTCATTTGCTTGACAGAATTATCACGGTGTTGTAAAATATTAATAATACAATTATTAATTGCTGAAAAACACAGTGAAGGGAACGGAAGAAACTATCGGATTCAGAGAGTCGGTGTTAGGTGAAAACCGATGAAGAAGCTTCTTCAAATCATCTTGGAGTGGAAACGATGAAAACCAATTAGTTGTTTACGGCTAGCCCCGTTATAGGCGAAAAGAGTGATTGCATTCTTGCAATAATTTGGGTGGTACCACGGCATTGTCGTCCCTGACTGATTTTCAGTCGGGGTTTTTTATTTGGAATTCATCAAAAGTAATAATTATATTTGAGGAGATACGAATATGAGAAAAATTACCGTTTCAGATGCAACTTTAAAAATTGCTAACGAGCAGGAAATTTCCCTTACCTTTAGGGAAAGGCTTGCTATTGCAGAAAAGCTAGACGCTGTTAAAGCTGACGCAATAGAACTACCTTTACTTGAAAACCTAAAGGAAAACGAGGTAATTTGTCATACTATTTCCAAAGCTGTAAAGAATGCGCAGGTTAAGATTCCCGTAGGTTCAACTACCTGTGGGGTAAAAGAAGCTTACGAATGTGTTAAGGAGGCTACTAATCCCTGCTTGCAAGTAGTTATGCCAGTTTCCACTACCCAAATGGAATATTTCTATCATTTAAAGGCGGCTGCAATGCAGGAAAAGATTGCCGAGCTTATTAAAGAAGCGAAGAGCTGTTGTGAATGTGTAGAGTTTTGCGCTGTCGACGCATTTAGGGCAGAGGAAGGCTTTATCGAAACGGTTGCTAAGATTGCAAAGGATAACGGAGCTGCCATAATATCCGTTTCAGACGAGGCTGGCGACGCATTCCCAGAAGAATACGAGGCTATTGTTAAGAAAATAAAATCAGTTTGCGATATAAAAGTTTACGTTAAACCATCAGACAAGCTTAAGCTAGCAACTGCTTGTGCGCTTCAAGCTATAAAGGCTGGGGCAGACGGAATAGTGACATCATGCATTGGCGAGTACGTTTCAATGTCTACCCTTGCAGAGGTTTCAAGAGCAAATAGATACGAAATGGATGCTGAAGTTTCCGTTGACGTTACTAAGGCTAAATCCGTTTTAGCTACCATAGAAGATAGCGAAAATGAGGGAAACGTAGTTGAGAGCACCGTCACTAAAAACGGTGTAATCGGTGCAGAAGCTTCCATGAGTGAAATTGTTGCCACAGTTAAAAACCTCGGATATGAGCTTTCTGATAGCGATAACGGAAAGGTCTATGAGGAATTTAAGAGAGTTGCTCTAAAGAAAGAGGCGATTGAAATAAAGGAGCTTGAGGCGATTGTTGCTAGCACGGCTATGCAAGTTCCCTCAACCTACCATTTAGTAAACTACGTTGTTAATAGTGGAAATATTATTCCTGCAACGGCAAACGTTACCTTAGAAAAGGAAGGGGAAAGGTTTACAGGTGTTTCTACTGGCGACGGTCCTATCGACGCCGCTTTCCACGCAATTGAGCAGGTTATCGGGCACCACTATGAGCTTGATGATTTCCAAGTTCACGCAGTAACTAAGGGCAGAGAAGCTGTTGGCTCTTCACTTATTAGGCTTAGAGCAGAGGGTAAACTTTATCCCGGTAACGGCGTGTCAACCGACATAGTTGGCGCATGCATAAGAGCATATATTAACGCTCTCAATAAAATAGTTTACGAGGAAGAATAATTATGAAATTCTCCTTTTCAGATAAATACGTAAGCGTTCCGAGTTTTATCGAGCTTTGTAATACCGTTAAAAGCTATGGCTTTGACGGAGTTGAGATTTCTAATGCTGAAAACGAAAAGAAATCGCATCAGGACAGTATTTTTAGAAGCTCTGTAACGGTTGACGCTAAAAGAAAATTGGTGAATAGACATATTTCAATCCCAGTAGTTTCTTGTGATGAAAAAATTTGCAAGAATACTGATACGGACAAGATTATTAAGTGCATATCCTACGCTTCACTCGCATCGGCAACGGGCGTTATCTTGGAGTTTGGCGAGGAAATGGCTGACGACGACCTAAAAAGAGTACTTTTCCCGATAATTTCTTGTGCAAAAGAGTATGGAGTTTCAGTGCTTTTGGAAACGAAAGGCCCACTCGTTAAAACGGAAAAGGTTTTAGAGGTTATAAACCTTTTTGCAACGGCAGTGTTAAGGGTATGTTGGAATATTAGAGAAACCTTTTTTACGGCTGGCGAAACGGCAGATAAAACTATTCAAACACTCGGTGCGTACATTGAATACGTACGTTTAGGTGATAAAAAAGACGGTGTAAACTGTCTAATTGGTAGTGGTGAGCTTCCAGTTAAAGACTATATGAATGCTCTCCGTTCACTCAACTACGACGGATTTGTTTCAGTAATGGACTCTGGGGAAGTTACTTCGGCAGATATTTTGCTTACTCATTTCAAGAGCTATCTCACTACCACCACGCAAGAAAAACCTGAAAAGCCAATTTATTATAATCGTTCTAAAACGGGTACCCACCCTTGGAGGAAGTATGACGTTTTAGATTTGACTTTCTCAGAAGTTCTTGACGAAATGGCTGAAAGTTATCCCGACCAATATGCGTTTAAGTATACGACGCTTGATTATACTAGAACGTATTCTCAGTTCAGAGAGGACGTCGACAGGGTAGCTGCTGCTCTTATATCCTTGGGTGTAGAGCCCGGGCATCACGTTGCTATTTGGGCAACCAATGTTCCCCAGTGGTTTTTAACCTTTTGGGCGACGGTTAAAATCGGTGCAGTTTTAGTAACCGTTAACACGGCTTATAAAATTCACGAGGCTGAATACCTTTTAAGACAGTCTGATACTCATACCCTCGTTATGATTGATAGTTGCAAAGATTCCGATTATAAAGCGATAATCGAGGAGCTTTGCCCTGAACTTAAGAGCATTAAACCCGGTGAACCGTTATATTCTAAAACGCTTCCCTTCCTTAGAAACGTCGTTACCGTTGGTTTTGAAATGGAGGGGTGCTTAGAGTGGAAAGACTTTATGAAGCGTTCCTCACTCGTTCCTAAGGAAGAGGTTAGAAGAAGGGCTTCTTGCGTTAGGGCAGACGACGTTTGCAATATGCAATACACCTCTGGAACCACAGGCTTCCCCAAAGGAGTAATGCTCACGCATAGAAATATCGTTAACAACGGTAAGATTATCGGTGATAGAATGGACCTTTCAACGGCAGACAGAATGATGGTGCAAGTGCCAATGTTCCACTGCTTCGGCATGGTGCTTTCTATGACCAGCACGATGACGCACGGTGGTACGCTTTGTCCGATGCCGTATTTCTCGCCTAAGTCTTCACTCGCTTGTATCAGCGATGAGAAAATTACTTGCTTTAACGGTGTTCCGACAATGTTTATTGCAATGTTTAATCACTCCGACTTTGCTAAGACGGACTTTTCGTATATTAGAACGGGCATTATGGCAGGTGCAAACTGTCCTCCAGACCTAATGAGAAGGGCCGCAGCCGAGATGAACATGAAGGAAATTATAAGCGTTTACGGACAAACAGAGGCATCACCTGGTTGTACGATGGGCGAGGTTAACGAAGATATCGACCATAGAGTGGAAACTGTTGGCAGTGCCTTCCCAGGCGTTGAATGTAAAATTATCGACCCAGAAACGGGCGAAGAGCTTCCCGACGGACAGAACGGTGAATTTGTTGCTCGTGGCTACAATATTATGAAAGGCTACTACAAAATGCCCAAGGCAACTGAGGACACGATAGATGCTGAGGGTTGGCTTCACAGTGGTGATATTTGCCAAAGAACGCCCGACGGATATTATAAGGTTACCGGCAGGCTTAAGGATATGATTATTCGTGGTGGCGAAAACCTCTATCCTAGAGAAATTGAGGAATTTTATTTAACCCACGAAAAGGTTAGAGACGTTCAAGTTATCGGTGTTCCCGATGAGAGATATGGTGAAGAAGCTTGTGCTTACATTGTCCTAAACAAAGGGGTAGAAGCAACGAAGAAAGAAATGAGAGAATACGGCAATTCTCACATGGCTAAGCATAAGGTTCCTAGGTATTTCTACTTTGTAAAAGAGTTCCCAATGAATGCTGCAGGCAAAATTCTGAAGTACAAAATGAGAGAAGAAGCTGCTGAAAACATAAAAAATTACGAGGAGTAAGAATTATGGAAATAAAAATTGAAAAAGCAAAAGTATTAAAACAAAAACCCGACTTTAGTAAGCTCGGATTCGGCAAGTATTTTACCGACCATATGTTCGTTATGGACTATTCGGATAAAGAGGGCTGGCACGATGCAAAAATCGTTCCCTTTGATTACATCCCTGTTCACCCTGCATCTACAGTGTTGCATTACGGTGCAGAAATCTTCGAGGGAATGAAGGCTTATAGAACGGCAGATGGATATCAGATGTTCAGACCTTTAGAGAACTTAAAGAGAATGAACGATTCTGCTGAAAGACTTTGTCTTCCAGAAATTGACGAGGAAATTTGGATTAAGGCGCTAACCACCTTAATTAATTTGGAATACGATTGGATTCCAGACCAACCCGGTACCTCTCTCTATATTCGTCCTTATATGTACGGAAACGACGAAACACTAGGTGTTCACGCAGTGCATAACGCAAAGTTTATTATAATTTTATCACCTGTTGGAGCTTACTATGCTTCAGGATTAAACCCCGTTAAAATTAGCATTGAAAATCAGGACGTAAGAGCAGTTAGAGGTGGCACGGGTTACGCGAAATGTGGTGGCAACTACGCTGCTTCGTTGAGAGCTGGTAAAAGGGCTGAAGAAAAGGGCTTTTCACAAGTTCTCTGGCTTGACGGTGTTGAGAGAAAATACATTGAAGAAGTTGGCGCAATGAACGTTATGTTCAAAATCGACGGAGAAATAGTTACTCCTGCACTCACTGGTTCCGTTCTTCCCGGTATTACTAGAAAATCTATTATTGAAATTCTTAGAGAATGGGGATACAAGGTTACCGAAAGACTTATTTCCGTTGACGAGCTCATCGAAGCTTCTGACAACGGCAAGTTAGAGGAGGCTTGGGGTACTGGTACTGCTGCAGTAGTTTCTCCTATCGGTCACCTTTATTACGACGGAGTAGACCACGAGGTTTCTAATAACCAAATCGGCGAGCTCACTCAAAAACTTTACGACGAGCTTACCGGTATTCAGTGGGGCAATAGAGAAGATAAGCGCGAATGGTGCTTAAAGGTGAAGGTTTAATGTTTGATAAACGCGTTAACCTCTTTATGGGGCATTACGGGAGTGGAAAAACCACCGTTGCAGTAAACTTTGCAATGGCACTTGCAAGGAAAAATGAAAAGGTTAGCATTTACGACCTAGATATCGTAAATCCCTACTATCGCACGGTTGATGCACTAGATATGCTTGAAAAAGAGGGGGTAGACCTTGTCGTTTCGCCCTTTGCTGAAACAAACGTTGATATTCCCGCAATGAATTCAGCCTCATATAAAATGGTTGACGACCTTAATAGGTTTGCAGTTGTAGACGTTGGTGGAGACGATAGAGGTGCTTTGGCTCTCGGTAGATTTTCCGATAAGATAAAAGAGGAAAACAATTACGAGGCGTTTATGGTTGTAAACAAATTTAGACCAGAAACGAGAGACGTTGACGGTGTGCTTGCCGTTATGGAGGAAATTGAAGTTGCAGGTAAAATAAAATTTACTGCACTTATCAATAATTCCAATTTGGGTAGAGAAACTACCGTAAAAGAAATGCTTGAAGGTGAAGAATTCTGCAAGGAAGTCGAAAAAAAGACGGGTATTCCTCTTAAATTCACTTCAGTAAGAAGTGATTTTGCAGAAGAAGTTACTGATATAAAAAACGTGTTGCTAGTTGACGAAATTAAATATGGCAACTGGCTATAAAGGAGAAAATATGGCAAAATTAATTTTTGACGAAGAGCGTTGTAAGGGCTGTGGACTTTGCGAACTCGCTTGTCCCAAGAACATAATTGCTCTATCAAAAGACAAAATCAATCAAAAAGGCTACCATCCAGCTCAGCTAGTGGATGAAGAAGCGTGCGTAGGATGCGCGTCCTGTGCAATCATGTGCCCCGACGCGATTATTACGGTGGAAAGATAGGAGGTGTAAAATGGCAGAAAAAGTTTTAATGAAAGGAAACGAAGCGTTAGCAGAAGCTGCTATTATGGCAGGATGTAACTATTACTTCGGCTATCCCATTACTCCCCAAACTGAGGTTGCAGCTTATATGGCTAAGCGTATGCCTAAGGTAGGGGGAACCTTCTTGCAGGCAGAATCTGAAGTTGCTGCAATCAATATGGTTATCGGTGTTGCTGCTTGTGGTAAAAGAGTTATGACAAGTAGTTCAAGCCCAGGAATTTCTTTGAAGAGTGAGGGTATCTCTTACCTTGCAGGCTGTGAACTCCCTGCGCTTATTGTAAACGTTCAGAGAGGTGGCCCCGGTCTAGGTGGTATTCAACCCTCTCAGTCTGATTATTTCCAGGCAACTAAGGGTGGTGGACACGGTGACTATAAGCTCATCGTTTTAGCACCTGCATCCGTTCAGGAAATGGTTGACTTAGCGTTTAAGGGATTTGACTTAGCTGATAAATACAGAGTTCCTGCAATGATACTTGCAGATGGCACGTTAGGTCAAATGATGGAACCCGTATCTCTCGATAAGGGCGAAGTTAATGAATACGACAAGCCTTGGGCAACTAAGGGGACAAAGTATCACGATGGCAGAAACGTTGTTAACTCCCTTTCACTTTCTCCCACTCAGCTTGAAGAATGGAATATCGGCAGATATGAACGTTATAAAGTTATGGAAGAAAAAGAAGTAATGTTTGAAGAGTTTATGATGGAAGATGCAGAAACCTGTATTGTAGCTTTCGGTATTACTTCGAGAATTTGTAAAAACGCTATTACCGAGGCGAGAAAGAAGGGTATTAAGGTTGGTATGATTAGACCGATTACCTTGTGGCCTTTCCCGAACAAGCCATTTGAAAAGGCATCTGAAAAGGTACATACCTTTATTTCAGTTGAACTATCAATGGGACAAATGATTGACGATGTTAAATTGGCAACAAAATGCCGTGGCGAATATGTGCTTTGTAACCGTGTTGGCGGTATGATTCCGTCACCTGAAGAGGTACTTGAAGTTATTGAAAAGGCTAACGAAAACGGAGGTGCAAAATAATGGTTGTATTTGAAAA
>JAZUAF010000011.1:0-44490 GCA_045637865.1 Christensenellaceae bacterium | reverse complement strand
ATCTAAACACTTCTTTTGAAACGCAACGTCACCCACCGCCAAAACTTCGTCCATAACAACTATTTCGGAATCTAAATTTACCGCAATAGCAAAGGCAAGTTTTACGAACATTCCACTCGAATAACGTTTAACGGGAGTGTCGATAAATTCTTCGCATTCGCTAAACTCTATAATTCTATCTAGTTTTTGTCTAACTTCTTTTTTAGTCATTCCTAGAATTGCGCCGTTAAGATAGATATTCTCCCTACCCGTAAGTTCGGGACTAAAACCCATCCCCACTTCAAGAAGGCTAGTTATTCTACCTTTTATTCTAATTTCACCGTCAGTAGGCGCGGTGATTCTAGTTAGAAGTTTCAAAAGGGTGGTTTTACCTGCGCCGTTATGACCTATTATTCCTAGCCTTTCCCCCTTGTTAACGATTAAATCAAGTCCTTCTAGGGCAACGAATTTCTTGTTAGCGTCGTTAGAAGCGCCTATTTTCGAGTTGGGGTCTTCCTTTTTTGATAATTTTGCAAAAAAGGACTGCAAATCCCTCCTTAAAGTACCGCTACCTATAACGCCTAAATCGTATACTTTTTTTAAGTTTTCGGCTTTGATTACAATTTCTCTACTATCCATAACGCCACCTATATAGTATCCATAAAGTTTTTCTCCGCTCTATTGAAGGCGGCAATTCCAAAAATTAATAGAATAACGGTAACTAGCCACGAAACACCCCAAAAGAGCCAGTTTGCTTCGCCAACCCCAAGCCATCCGTAACGCATAAGTTCTAGCGAAGAAGAAACGGGGTTAACTAATACTAGCGTTTTTATAGTTTCGTTTTGAATGGAAGAAGCGCCGTAAACTACGGGACTTAAATACATCAATAATTGAAGTCCAAAAGACACCAACACTTGTAAATCTCTATATTTAACCGTAAGGGAGGAAATTAAAATTCCCACGGCGAAAGCCAAAAGCCCTAACTGCAACACGAAAAGCGGAGTTAAAAGCGCCACCCAGTTTATCGAGAAGGTCGCCCCGTTAAGATAATAAATAAGCATTGCAATTAGGAAAACGCCAAACTCAATAGCAAAATTTATTAAAGTGCTTAGTATTGACGAAATAGGTATAGTTAAACGGGGAAAATAAACTTTCCCAAAAAGTCTAGAATGCGCTAAGAAGGTGGTGGAAATGGTTGAAAGAGAAGAAGAAAAGAATAGCCACAAAACGTTGACGGACATATAGAAAAGGAAGGTGGGCACTACGTCGGGCGCAAGACCTGCAAGATTGCCGAAAATAAGCGTATGCACGAGTGTTAGCAAAAGCGGTTGAACGATAAACCATAACGGCCCTAAAATCGTTTGCTTATACTTCACCTTAAAAATACGCTCAACGTTCAAAGCAATAAGGTCTTTATACTTAAACACTTCACTAACGTTTAAGTCGAAGAACTTCCTTTTTGCGGTTATAACCGTAGTCCATTCCCTATTAGAATTCTTTTCTCTTTTCATTTTTACTACCTTACGTAGCCGAAAACGGCTTTTTCCTTTTACATTGTAACATAAAGGAAAAAATAAATCAATATCTTTTTATTTTACTTTTTCATTACGCAAAAGAAAAACCCGACCTGTTTTTAAGGTCGGGTTAAATTTCCTTTTAATTTTTATTCTTCAACTTTTTCAAGTTCTTCCGCTTTTAGAACGGATTTTTCTTTTTTGCCAGTTAGTCTCTTAAAGTCATCCGAGAAGAAGAAACCAGCAATCATTACTAATGCAAATATTATTAGATAGAATAGCACGGGGAAGGTAAAGCCCTTACCTTCTTCTAGCGAAGTTAAAAGTGGGGTGATGCCGTGAGCGTAAACTGCCGCAAACACCATGAATAGACAAGCGACGATAGATACGGAAGGAAGAACGAATCTTTGGAACACGCCAAGGTCTTTTTCCTTAATCATCCAAGATATCAACATAGTAATATACATAGCGTAAATAGTTACGATAGGAAGTTCCGACGAGTCAAAGTTAAACAATCCAAACCAACCTTCGGTTAGGTTTGCGCCGTAGAAATAAACTAACCAAATAGCGCAAACGAATAAGCCCCAAACGGAAGAGTTGGTTGCCATATTACTTGCTTTATCGATTTGACCAAACATTTTGGGAGAAGGCCCTTCGTTTCTTGCGGCAATAGCGTACATACCACGAGTTGCGCCTACCATAAGTCCGTTAAGCGTTCCAAGACATGAAACTACGATACAGATGTTTAGAATAACGCCACCGACAGAACCGAACACGTTACTAAACGCCACGGTTGCCCCTTGCTCCATCAACACTTCGTTACTTGCGCCACCCGCAACACCGATATAGTATAGAACGTAGGCAACTACGACGATAAACGCGCCGATAACGAGCGCTAAGGGAAGATTCTTTTTAGGGTCTTTAAGTTCCGCGTTGATAGAAGTTGCAACTATCCAACCTTCATAAGCAAAAACGGTTGCAACAACTGCCGCAAATAAGCCTCCACCTACGCCACCCACAGCTTCACCAACAACGTTAGTAAAGTTATGCGTAAGCGTGCCGTTAAATAAACCCACAACAGTTCCAATCAACGCCATAAGCACGATGGGGATAAGTTTAATAACCGTTGCACTTACCTGAAATTTTCCAGCAAGTTTAGGAGATAATGCATTTAAAGCGTAGTTAGCGATAAGGAATAAGCCTGAAAGACACAAAACCTCAGGTCCATTCATACTCCAACCAAACAACACGCCAAAATATCTAGCCGAAACCCACGCTAAAACGGAGGTCATACCAGGATAGTAGATATTAACCATAAACCAAGCAAGATAGTAGGCATAACTTTTGCCACAAGTTGCTTCAGCATAGTCAACTACTCCACTGACTTTTTCGTACTTAGTTGCCATAACGGCAAATTGAGCAGAGCAGATAATCATAATAAAGCCGGTAATAACCCAAGCGGCAATACCTAAAGGCATATTTCCACCCGTTGCAACGAGCACGTTTTGAGCCTTAAAGAATACTCCCGAACCGATAACCGTGCCAACCACCATACAGATAGCCGTTACAAGTCCGTATTTTCTTGTTAATTTTTCCATAACTTTCTCCTTTTTGAGGGGGAATATTGTCAAATCAATAAAGACTCACTTATTTTAACACAAGCAAGTCTTCTTGTCAATATCCTATCTATTCTATGTTAAGAGTCATCAGTTCTTGAATACTTGTCGTTCCGTTCAAAACAAGTTTTTTACAAGATTCATAAAGTGGGGTCATGCCGTTTTCAATAGCTTTCCTTCTCAGAACCTCTAAATTATTCTCTTGAAGAAGAACAGCCCTCATTTTGTCGTTTATATACATAACCTCGTGAATAGCCGTTCTACCCTTATATCCGGTATTGTTGCAGAATTGACAACCGTGAGGTCTCCAAACGGAAACGGGCTCATCAACACCTAGAATTTCCATTTCTTTTGCGTTCGCCTTACCTTTTTTCTTGCAGGCAGGACAGAGCTTTTTAACAAGCCTTTGCGCTATAACGCCAACGAGTGCGTCGCCAACGAGGTAATCTTCAACGCCCATATCGACAAGCCTTAGAATTGCACCTGGTGCGTCGTTTGTGTGGAGAGTGGAAAAAACTATATGTCCAGTGATTGCGGCTCTTACGGCTATTTCAGCCGTTTCTTCGTCACGAATTTCACCAATCATTATAATATCAGGGTCTTGACGGAGAATGGAGCGAAGCGCTGCCGCAAAGGTCATTTCTGCTTTAGCGTTAACCTGCGTTTGATTAACGTCGTGCATAGTGTACTCGACGGGGTCCTCTACTGTAACAATATTAACGTCAGGCGTGTTAACCTCTTTTAAGAAAGAGTAAAGGGTGGTAGATTTACCACAACCTGTGGGTCCTGTCAACAAAATTATTCCGTGAGGACGGGCAAGCATTTTATCAACTACCACGTTTTCCTCGGGAGTAAAACCTAAGTCTGCCCTAGTAAAGTGGAAGGTACTCTTATCTAAAATTCTTATAACGAACTTTTCGCCAAACACCGTTGGAAGAGAAGAAACACGGAAGTCGTATTCCTTTCCCCCGATATTCATATTAATTCTGCCGTCTTGAGGTTTACGGCGTTCTGCAATGTTTAGTCCTGACAAAATTTTAATACGTGCAGAAATGGCAGAATACGCATCTATAGGAAATTCTGCACGATTTTGAAGGTCGCCGTCTATCCTGTATCTAACCTTAACCTTTTTTTCAAACGGTTCAATGTGAATATCACTCGCCCTATAAGGTATTGCTTCTTTAATGATAGAATCAACAAGTCTAACGGCGGGGTTATTGATAACGTCGTCCTCGTTAGAAACGGTGGCTTGCTCGCCACTTGCTATTAGTTCGGTTATCTGCTGGTCGGTTCGTTCAGCGTTTAGGTCTGATAAAACCATTGAGGTTGTTATAGAAGCAGACACCGAATCAACGTATCTATCTATTTGTGTTGGAGGAACTAAAACGAAATCATACTTGCAAGGGAAAAGAGTAGCAAGCGCAGAAATAGCCCTAGCGTCAACGGGTTTACCCGTCGCCACCAATAGCGTTCCCTTCTTATCGTAGGATATAGGAACGATTTTATGCTTTTTCATAAAAGCAAAGGAAACTTTTTCAAAGAGTTCCTTGTCAATATCGAGCATATCAAGCTCAACCGTGGGGAGATTATAATACTCACCTAACGCCGTAAGCTCGGAAACCTCGGTAGTTATTTCCTTTGCAAGCAAATAATTTCTTACCGAAACACCGTGTTTTTCACAATCGGCAAGAATATTCTCCGTTTGCTTTTTTGATAAAAGCTTTTTATAAACGTAATATTTAATTAGTTCACGGTTTAAGTTCATATTTACTCCTTAGTTTATAGCTTATCCATAATGGAAAGCATTGGCGAATACACGGCAATAAATAGCGTTCCGATAACAACGCCCATAATAATCAACATAATCGGCTGAAGCTTAGAAACGAGCGAGTTAAGCGAAGTTTCCACCTGTATGTCAAAAAAGGAACAAGAACGCTTGAGCACTTCGTCAAGTGAGGCAGATTTTTCACCGATTTCAATCATTTGAAGCATAATTTTGGGGAAAATTTTATAAGTTTCAAAGGCAACTGCAAGCGAAGTTCCGTGGCGAACGCTCTCCGAAGCCTCGTGAAATTTCTTCTTTATATATCTATTTCCTAAAACTACTTCGACAGCGTCCATAGCCTCGTTCATATTCATACCACTGGAAAGCAAAAGTCCAAACGCCCTAGCAAATCTAGCAGTAATAATGTTAGTTTCCACCTTTCTTATGAAAGGAAGATGAAGCTTAAGCCAATCTAACCCATACTTTCCCTTTTCCGTGCATAAAAGAAGAACAATAATACCTGCCACTGCAAGAATGGAGAGCACAACGGTTGTCCAATACTCAGCGAAGAAATCGGAAATGTTATAAATGGCTTTAGTTATTCCGGTTGCCTCAACGTCTAAGGTAGACATTGAACTTCTGAAGCTAGGCACAACCATTGCAAACATCAAAATGATTATAGCAACGCACATAACGGCAAGCACAATTGGATATGAAGTTGCACTTTTAACTTTAGTTTTTAATTCTTGGTCCTTTTCGTAATAATCTGCAAGGGAATTAAAAACTAAATCGAGCTTACCACTCATTTCCCCAACGTAGACCATACTCTTAAAGAAATCTGGAAACGCCTTGTCGTGTTTTTTAATTGCCTCAGATAAAACCATACCACCCTTAACATCGTCGTAAACAACTTGAAGAATATTTTTAAAATAGGTGGAAAAGGATTGATTTTTTAATATATCTAAGCAAGAAAGAATAGGTATTGCAGTATTTAGCATTATCGCAAACTGCCTGCAAAAGTTAGAAAGCTCGGCAGTGGTTAACTTTCCCGTACCCGTGGTAAAGAAAGCTGAAGGCGTTCCACCAGTATAAGGTTTGCAAGAAATTACGTATAGACTTTGCTTAGCAAGTTGCTCTGCAAGGTCTTTCTCATCCTTAGCGATAAAGGTTCCTTTAATTTTTTGCTTTTGCAGGTTTACTGCAGTGTACTTAAATTTACGCATAGTAAAATCAGACTAACTCCAATCAGATTTATAATAAAAATAGAGACAAGTAGGAATTAATTATTAACTCTCCAAGAAGCAAAGAAATAATTACACCGACTGCGATGAAGGGAGCAAAAGGATATTCGGTATCCCTATCCTTCTTTTTAACCACTTTGATAATAAGAAGAATTATGCTTGCAAGAACGGTGGCAATAAGCAGAGACAAAATGAGCTTTTGCCAGCCGAGAAAGAGCCCAATAACGGCAGTTAGTTTCACGTCACCAAACCCCATCGCCTCTTTTTTATACAAGAGATAGCCAAGGAAGTAAACTAAAAGCATAACCACTGTCCCAGAAACTAAACCGATAAGATGGTCGTACCAAACGGTGTACTCGTCAAAAAATATCGCAACAATGCCGAGCACTAAAATAAATATATGAAACCTATCAAAAATGATAAGGTGCTTTAGGTCTATAAAGAACACGCAAATCAAAAGGGAAGCAAGCAAGGCAGAAAGTATAGCGTAGACTAAATTGTTTTCGGCAAAAAGCAGGGCGCAAGCAAGCCACAACAGTGCGTTCACAAGCTCCACAGCCACGTATCTTGGAGAAATTTTCGCCTTACATTTTCTACATTTGCCACCGAGAAATATGTATGAAAGCAGAGGAATATTATCGTACCATTTTAAGCTATATCCACAGGATGTGCAGTGAGACGAGGGTTTAGATAAGCTCATCCCCTCGGGAAGCCTATAGATAACAACGTTCAAAAAGCTACCCACACAAAGTCCCAAAACGCCTGCAAGCACGTAAATACTAATTAAAATTTCTTGAGGCATTTTCTCTCCTTAAAACACATTAAACTTGTTGCGTTTAGTAATGTAAAGCCCACCGTAGAGCTCAAGCTTTTCCTTTTGCTCTTTATCAGCTTCACTAACACTGAGCAGAGCAAAGTCAATATCGTTATCCCCCTCGCCTTTAACGTATTCAAGCATAGAAGAATACCTTTCAGGCATATTGACATAAATAGTTTTAGGCGTTCCCGTAACGAAAATTTCTTGGTTGCCACGAGCAAGCTCTAACGCCCACTTAACTACGTGACGGAAGTTTTCATAAACAAAGCCCTCTGCGTCCTCAGGGGTTGGCCTGAGCATATATTTTGGAAGTCTCTTAATCGTTTTTGCCGTGCGCTCAGTAGAAGCAACAGGGATTTGCACCGTTTCCTCAAGCGATTCATCGGGAGAAGTTAGGGAGCCATCCTCTTTTTCCACGTCGCCATTATTTTTAAGCAAATCTTCTCCCTCCTCATCGGGCTCTTCGCCCTCACCGGTCAACTTCTTAAAGAAGGTTTCCATTGCAAGTGCATCGGGAGTGCTATCATAGGTTGTAAGCTTTTTATTCTTCGCCTTTTCTTTTGCGTTCAAAACTAATAGCTCGGTTGCAGAATGGTCAAAAAGCGTTTCTTCACGATAAACTTCGGTTTCTGAGAATTTTGAATACCCGAAGGGAAGCCTATAATAAGCCACGGCTTTTCCATCAACAACCAAAGAAATACGCGTATAGTTTTCTTTAACGTCCACCAAAACGCAATCGGCGTTTTTCATTTTAGGATTAAAAGAAATTGCCCTATCAACTGAAGAGTTAGAAGCAAAGGTAACGCCTGCAACGTCCACACCGATAGAAGTAAGGGAAGATACGACCTTATCTAAAATTTCCTTTCTAATACCAACAACGTTGTAGATAGCGTTCTTTTTATCCTTATAGAGAGGATAGGAAAGGTATTTTAAGTCTTTGTAGTTTGGATAGAGGGTGTTAAACGCGAACCCGAGCGAAGAATTCATCGCCTTTTTTTGTATAACGGGAAGCTTAATAGTATCGGTAAAAAACAAATCGTCTGGGAGAATAACAGCCGTTCTACCGAAAGCCTTTTTCTCAAAGTGAATTTTAATAAGCGCAGATAGTGCAGAAGAAAAATCATCATCCATAACGTGGTGACGGAAATTTTCAGTAACACAAACTGCTTTTCCTTTTCCCTCGTTTTCCTTATAGTAAAGGTTAACCGTCTGAGCAACGTCGTCAAAAGAGATTACCGACGTGATATTAATTGGTACGATTTTAGATATTAAGTTTTTAACGTCATTGCCAATGTTTGAAACGTCCATAATTTTCTCCTTTAATAGTCCCAACGGATAACGGTTAACTGGTTAGTGCCACTTTTTAGAAATTCTGCAGATAGCAAACTCCTTGCAGAATTTTTTTCAGTTATTTCGAGTGTAACAATTATTTTCTCGCTCTCCTCACTCTCGGTAAAGACAAAAGCTAAATCACTATACTCTGAATTTTCACCCTGCCAAGAAGAAAGGTCTTGCCCGTCTAGATAGGCTAAAACAGCACCCTTTGCACTCTCTTCAACGCGAGCCTTTTCGGTAAGCGAATTAAATGCTTTGTTACTATATTTAGTTGCAGTAACGGCGTTAGCAACGAGCAATGCACCTGCAAGAATTACCGTTAATAAGATAAACAATGCAAGTTCAACTGCTGCGCCACGCTTTAAGTTTTTCTTTTTCATATTATTGTTTTTTATACGATAAATTATAAATCTCCTTGCCGTTTGTATCGGTAGCAAGGGTAGTTAGAACGTTTGACTCTATAGAGAGTAAAAGAGTATAAGTTTTTTCGCTGAGAACAAACTTTTGCTCCCTTACTTCAAAATTATCGTTTGATTTTTTAAGAAGTGATAAAAACTCCTCCTCCGTTTCTGCAAAGTTAAAGCAATCGATAGCAGTGGAGGAAATAGCCACAATCTCCATATTTCTGAGATTTTTGTTTTCGTTTTTTATGGAAGAAAGAGACATACTTACCGACATAACCGAAACGATAGCAATTATCGCTAGCGCAACTACAGCTTCAATTATCGTTACGCCTCTTTTAAGGGAAACTTTCTTTTTCATATCAGTTGCCCTCCTCTGTGGATAAAGTTATCGTTTCGCCAATTTTGGGGTTAACGGTAAACACGTATTTGTCAAGGCTAGCATTATCCCCCTTTTTAAGGGCGTAAGACAAGGTGCAAAAATAGAGCTTTTCTCCACTCTTTTCCTCTATATGAAAGGTGATGGATGAAGCAATTTCTAGAGTTGCTTCCTTTTCCCCCTCGGGAAGCTTACATTTAAGCTTTCCGTCACTAAGGGTTAGCGTGTATTCCTCGCCCGAGATTGTCGCCTTAACGTTGCCGTTTAGCACGGTCGTTTCCCCATCTAATAAATATACATCGTTAAGCCAAGAGGAAACTAAAGCCTCCGTTTTAACAACGTCCTGCATAAGGGAGATTTTTTTTGCATTGGTGCTAGTACGGTTAGAAATCATTATAACGTGAGAAAGAACCATTGCCGAGATAATGGCAACAAGCGCAATAACAACGCTAAGCTCAACAAGTGTGAAACCTTTTTTGCCTTTTTCTCTTTTCACGCCTACTCCCCCTTATAATTATTATTCTTTATTATACTAAATATCTTTTATAATTTAAAGTGTTTTTTGTAAATTTCTTTATTAAAACAACAAAAAAACATCGCTAGAAAATAAGCGATGCTTTTTTTGTTTTAATTTTAACGTTATTTTACTTTGTAAACAATAACGGTTGATACTAAATCATCAAGAACAGTAGCAGTATCAATATCTTCGTCCATGCCCTCGGGGCTAGCAACTTTTGCATAAGCCACGTCCTCAGCGTCAATTTCAGGTGCAGTAGCTTCGGTGAGTTCACCGTTTTCAAGCTTATACCAGTATCCACTAGAATTTACGTAATAGGTAGCATCTTCATCGAGTACTTCTTCTGCAATTTGTACAACTGTCATTGCATTTTTAGCTTCTTCAAGCGCCTTGCCGTCTTTTTTAGCCTTGCCGATAAGTGAAGAGAATGTAGGAATTAAAACGGAAGCTAAAATACCGATAACAGCAATAACTATTACAAGTTCGATAATAGTAAAACCTTTTTTCATCTTTTTCATTTTCTTATTCCTCTTTTTTATAAACTAGACCGTGCCGTTCGGCACGGTCTGTAAAATTTTTTAATTTGTTACAATTATACTAATTTAATCACTACAGTTTCTGTCCCAGCACCAGTTACCTGGAGAGTTTTACCAGATACACGATTTCTGCACAAACCTTTCCACTGTTCTTCTGTAATATCTTTGTAGTTAACTCCTTGGAAAGTACCACCTGTAATAGTGATTACAAAATTAGCAACAGAAAGATTGAAGAATTCAACATTATCTGCACCGCCTAAGGTAATACCGTTACCACTCTTAATACCACTATAATCAACGTAATTAAAGTCACCGCCTTCAATATTTAATACGCCACCTTGGTTAAACCAAGCTGCCCAGTATCCTGAATAAGAACCACTCTTAACTGTAACTACGTTCTCCTCCGTAGAACCATATTGGTTACCAAAGAAAATTACAGCACGACCATCAGTACAAGTAACTGACGCTTGACAGTTTTCAAAAGTAACCGAATTACCACCATTATATAAACCAACAAAAGAACCATTATGAATATTTGCTTTTACATTTTTAAGCGTAGCAGATGCTCTGTCATTTACTGATACGATAATACCACCATCGTTTGAGCCAAGCTCTTCAGCAGGTACTGATAAAGTAAATTCAGTATTTTCTACATTGAGTTCTGCACCATCGTCAGCAGTCATAGCAACCTGAATTGTTCTATTGTTTCCAGATGCTGAATCAGTTTCACCAGAACCTACAAATTTACCATTAACTACAGTAAGTTTAGCATCTCCTTCAACTGATACAGGGATAGTTTTCAAAGCATCTGTTGCTTCAAATGTAGTTGCTCCAAGGTCAATAGTAATGTCACTACCTGCTTTATCAACAACTAGAGCTTCGCTATCGTTGTCAAGTCTAATGCTTTCATCGATATAAATAGTGTTGCTTCCTCCGTTATTTACAACACTAGCTAATGATGAAGATGATGCTGTTGCAATTCTAACATTAACTAAAGGCTGTTCAGTCTTAACCTTATTTGCTGTTTCAGCATCACTAATAGCAAAATACCAAGTTGAACCAGGAGCGGTTGCAGTTAATTCTTTTGACTTGTAATGAATTTCGTACTTGTCAGTAACTAAAAGCATTTGGTTAGACTCAGATTCCCAAACGTAGAACCAACCATCGGTAGTTGGATTGAGGTTTGCGATAACGTAACCATCTTCTTTAAGAGCGCCAATAACTTCTGCAAAATCTTCGGGCTTGCCGTTAGAGATTTCATAAGTAGAAAGCGAGGTGTTAAGATTTCTAACAACTTGAGTATCGTTACTGATACGTGATTTCTTAATTGCACTACTAAAAGTAGGAATTAACACAGCTGCTAATATGCCGATAACGGCGATAACGATTACAAGTTCTACAATTGTAAAACCTTTTTTCATTCTTTTCATAAAAATTTTCTCCTTATTATTTAAGCCACAATACCGTAGCTACAAATTTTTCTTTTTTTCTTAGAGGGCAACGATAAGGCCAATAATCAAAACAATGGCAAACGCTGCACCAAGTATGCTGTAGCCGATAACGGGGCTAACTTCTCTACCTGCAATTTCCTTAATTGTTTGAAGATTTAATTTCATATGACTCCTCCTAGTTTTTTGTCTTGCACGGCACCTTTAGGCACCACGCAAGTCTTTTATTGCAATGATTATACAATATTTGTCTTTTTTTGTCAACAGCAAATGTAAAAAAATGATATTTTTTTCAAGTTTTATCTAACGAAATGGTGCTACCCCCCCGTGGTAATTTTTGTCATTTTTTTTGTTAGATTTTTTCTGGTGGTTTTAACTCTCTATTTTTCGTTACGAATTTATTATATGCTACTCCCATACTTAAATTTACAAAAGTTTTTTTAAGAAATAGCGCCCTCGTTTATTCGAAAACGAGGGTATAATAAATTTATTCAAACTCTCCGAGGGCGTTTGCAATAATCGCCGTTAGTGCAATACACGCAGTTTCTGCCCTTAAAATTCTTTTTCCTAAGTACACCGTTTTATAACCTAAGCTTTTAGCAAGCTCAAATTCGCTTTCCGAAAACCCACCCTCACTGCCAACAACAACGGCAGTAGAGCCTATAAGATTAGAAAGTTCCACCTCAGAGCTAGTCGCAAATTCGCAGGCAAAAAGCTTATTTTTCACGCCATCTCCCTCGACTAGCGCCCTCTCTAAGGTTTCCTTATATATAACGGGTGGAACCTTGGCTCTGCCACACTGTTTGCAAGCTTCCATAGCTACCCTATTGAGCCTTTCAAGCTTATTGTCGTTCATATATGCAGAAGAATATTCCGAAGAGAACACAACGACCTTGCTAACGCCAAGCTCAACGGCTTTTTGAATCGCTAGCTCCGTTTTGTCCCCTTTAAGGTAGCCACAAATCAAAAGAATTTCCTCTTTTGGCTCGCAAAGATTTTTGCTTTCCTCTATTAAGGTTGCAAGTAGGCGTTTTTTCTCCACCGATGAAATCTCGGCAATAAACTCTCTGCCCTCTTTATCGCAAAGAAAAATCTTTTCGCCCTTTTTTATCCTCAAAACGGAAACGGCGTGGGTAAATTCCTCCCCCACAATCTCGGTGCTTTCAGTTATTTCCGGCACGTAAAACCTTTTATATCCACTCATAATCTCTCCGTTATCAGTTAAATTCCCTTTTATTATACTAAACGGAGCTAATTTTTTCAAGCGTTTTATAAAAGAGGTGCAAAAACTCTTACGAGAGCTCTAAAAAATCTTCTTAAAAATCCGTGCTTTATTTCTTCGTTTTTTATCTCTTTGCTCTCTAGAAAGATTTTTTCCATATCCTCTTTCAGTTCTCGAACGCAATCGGTTTCATACGTCCACACGCCGTTTTCAAAATGGTGAACGAGGCTTCTATAATCTAAATTTACCGTGCCTATCATTGCGCACTTACCGTCCGCAAGATAGCTCTTTGCGTGTATAAACCCAGGCGTGTATTCGTAAATTCTAACGCCCGATTTCATAATACGCTCGTAAAAGGTTTTCGTCATCTCAAACACGGCTTTTTTATCGGGAATACTCGGCACGCAAATCCTCACGTCAACCCCTCGAAGCGCTGCGTTTTCAAGCGCCCCACATAAGGTGCTGTCTATTATTAAGTATGGCGTTGTTATCCAAACACTCTCAGTTGCCGTCTCTATCATATTTTCAATAAGGCTTGAAGCAACCCTATGCTTAAACAGTGGGCGTGGTCCGTCACCAAACGGAACGGTGAAGCCTTTATATTCATTGCTTATTATGGGATACAAAACGTCCTTACTAGGAATAGCAGAAAGTGTTCTTTCGCTTATGCCAAAGTCCATAATAAAAAGCTTTGTAAACTCGTACACGGCACTCCCCTCAAGTCTAACAAGCGAATCTTTCCAATATCCAAAACGCTTTTTCTCGTTTATATATTCATCTGCAATATTGACACCACCGGTGTAACCGACCTTGCCGTCAATCACGGTGATTTTACGGTGCGAACGGTTATTAAATTCGCTGTCTGCCTGTCCCCTCAATAGGGAAAAAGGCACACAGTGTATTCCCTCCTTCCTCAAGCGCATAAAATAATTGCCGGGAAGCGTCATCATACACCCAATG
Organism: Christensenellaceae bacterium; assembly: GCA_045637865.1. Lineage (GTDB taxonomy): Bacteria > Bacillota > Clostridia > Christensenellales > Borkfalkiaceae > UBA1259. The sequence continues at coordinate 30,760 of JAZUAF010000011.1, read as the reverse complement.
TCGTCGTATAAAACCCTAACCTCCACTCCTGCTTTAGCCTTTTTTATAAGCACTTCGTGAATTGCACCCCAAAATTTGCCGTCCTCTATTATGAAATATTCCATAAAAATAAACTTTTCTGCGCGCTCTAGGTCACCGATAATGCTCTCGAGCGCTTCCTCGCCTGATGGAAAGTATTTAAGTGCCGTATCGGTAAAAAGTTTACTACCTGAAAGGTTACAAAGCAGTTTTGCTTGTGAGCAAACTGACCTTGAGCTTTCGTTTAGCTTTTTGAAATTTTCCTCATCGTTAAAATCATAACCACTTTCGCTTATTTTCTTTAATCGTTTAATAAATTTCGGCTTTAACTTTCTGCGATAAAATATAAAATACAACATAAAGCCTGCAACAGGAATAACTAGCACTGCAAGTAACCACGGCACCTTGTACTCTGGGTTATCGTCTGAGGCGATTATACTTATCACACACGCAATGTGCGTAAGGCATACTACTAGGTAAAAATATGGCACAAAATAGCTTAACGCTAACACTATCCCAATTATCATTGAAACCTCTATAAGCGTTATCACTATTGCAAGTATATATCTTATGGGAATATACTGATATCCCCGTTCTACAATCTTCTTTCCAACCTTGTAGCGATACTTTCTCTTCAAGTTCTTCTCCTAACCGTATTATCTTCAAAAACCCTTTACTTTATGAGTTCTTATCCCCTTTTCTTATGCAATTAATTATTTGTCGCTATCTAATGCAACTAACATCATTTCAGCATGATTTCGCTTGCCCCCCGTTTTCTTTAATTTAGCGTTGGACTCCACCTTAACAGCTTCAAATTGAGCCTTATTCACCTCGTGTTGTGCCTTTATTCTCTACCTTATATTTCTTAAAGTCTAATTACCCCCTTTTATATATATCGTATACCCCATTTATGGATTTTTCCTTGAAATTTATATGTTTTTACAAAAAAACTCGGCTGAAAATTTAGCCGAGTTTTTCTGTTTTTTATCAAACTTACATTTGCTGTCCACCGGTTACGTTGATTGCTTGACCGGTCATATAGCTTGAATAGTCAGACGCCAAGAACACCATTGCGTTTTCGATATCTTCATATTCGCAAGAACGTTTCATAGGAACTTGGTTAATGTACTTAGCCCTAACTTCTTCTTCAGTAATGCCCTGATTTGCTGCATACTGCTTAAAGAGGCTGTTAACCCATAGTGGTGAATTTAAGAGGTTGCCAGGACAGATACAGTTAACCCTAACACCAGTTTCTGCGAACTCTAAAGCTAAGCTTTGAGTAAGACCGATTCCACCGAATTTGCTTGCAGCGTATGCGCCGTTTTTGAAGCTACCTTTCTTGCCCGACTTAGAGTTGATTTGAATGATGCTTCCACTCTTAGCCTCAATCATATATGGTGCGAAAGCCTTAACGGTGTTAAAATAACCATTGAGATTTATATTGGTAACTAATGAGAAAGCTTCGGGTGAAAGATTGTAAATATCACCACTCTTAACGATTGCTGCGTTACAAATAAGAACGTCTACCTTTCCCCACTTATCCATAACGGTTTTAGCAGCCACTTCTAGCTGGTCAAACTTAGTTACGTCAACAGCTATAGCTATTGCATCGGAAAGCTTATCCGCAACAGCTTTTGCGCCGTCAAAATTAATATCGCAAACTGCAACCTTGCAACCTTCCCTGTCAAGACGGATTGCGAGAGCCTCTCCAAGACCTTGGCTTGCACCCGTTACTACTGCTACCTTACCTTTTAAATCAACTAAACCCATTTTATTTCTCCTTTTTATGCTTTTATTTTTATTGTTTTACGATATCTCTACCGATTTTTGCGTATTTTTCAATTCTCTTTGAAAGCTCGGGAATCTCTTTTTTACTCTTGTCAGAGAACATTCCCTCTTCAACTCCCTTTTCATTTACTACATATTCGTGCCCTATCAACGCCCAAGTGGACTCAATCAAGTGCGAATATTCTGGCTTAGCTAAAGCTTCACAAGCAAACTTTTGACGGGGAGAATTTATATCCTCTCCACTAATCTCGAAAAGCCCGTACTTTCTGCATAGACCTTGAAGTCTTTGAAGTTGTTCCTGCGTGTTTCTCGTGGGCATATATGCAACTGCTTCAAATCCAGCTTCTTTTATCGCTATAATTAAATCCTCTAAATAATCATCCTCAAATTTTTGAGCCTTTTTATCACCAGTAACCGAATTACCAACGTCACCAAGATAAGCATAGGCAGGGATTGCACCAAATGACTTTGCTTTTGCTATAAACTCCTCCGCAAGGGGCATTTCCTCGTCTGCATCAATATAGAAAAACTTTGTATCGGCTTTCAACACGCCCAAGAGGTCATATAAGAAATTGGGATTATCGTTATCTAAAAGATAGCCTTTAATCTTATCAGATACGGCAAGTTTTAAGTCCTTTTCTAAAAAGGAAATAAGCTCGTTTGTTCTGCCAAAACGGTCACCAAGCTTTACTGCAAGCGCATAAAGCAAATGCCTTTCGGTAACCGAACCACCGTCCTTTGCCTCGGACAAAGGATAAACGTCCCTCTCAAAGTCAAGAGTAATGCCGAATTTAGAAAACTTATCCGTTATAAGCTTACACATTTTTGCATTTCTTTGGTTTCTCTTTTCCCTATAGGGGGCAAGAAAAGCGTTAAACTCATCGATATTTTTTAACGGAATTCCGTGAGACGCCATATATAAACAGTTGAGCTGGTCAGGGTGATTTATTCTGCCAAAGCCTTTATCAAACTTTACTCTCACCTCTACGCCACAGGTAGAACCTATTCGCAAAATTTCACAAGCTCTCTTAAACTCCTTGGCACCCGAAATAGAATCATGGTCCATAATTCCAGCACTAGTTAGTCCTGCCCTATACGCCATATATGCCGCCTTCGTGGGCGAGTATGGCGAAAAGGAGTAAATAGTGTGTATATGGTTGTTTGCATCATTATCACGGAATAGAGGCTCTTCCTCTAAAGCAATAATTTCTTTTAAGGCGTCTAGCCTTTCTTCTAAATTTTTCGAATTAAGTTTTTCAATAAGTTCAATCATTTTGCCACCACGCTTTATATTGAAATTATACCTCAAAAAATATGCTCCGTCAATGGTTTTAAAACATTAAAATTAATTATTTTAGTTCTTGTTTTTCATTACACGTATTATCCTTTGCTAAATAGTTTTACAAATTCCCTTAATTCGTTTGATATTTTATAAAAAAAATGCTATAATACCCTCGCTAATAGTGTTATCATTGAGTTTAAAAATAATTGCTTTTTCGGGGTGTAGCGCAGTTGGGGCGACGCGTTAAGCAAAGTGTCCAGTGGACAGTTTGTAGCCAAAGCCCGCGAGTGCCCTTATGGCACGAGAGAGGAAGCGCCTTGGGCGCTACCTGTATATTAATTTAGGCGAGTTGATAATTTAATAGTGAACAAATTAATTGCTTTTTCGGGGTGTAGCGCAGTTGGTAGCGCGCTTGGTTCGGGACCAAGAGGTCGTGGGTTCAAATCCCGTCACTCCGACCAAAGGAAAAAGGCACTTTTTTAAGTGCCTTTTTTGTATTACATAATACTTGACGGGATTTGAATGGGGAGATGCGAAGGCTAAGCCGAAGCAGTTTGCCCAATATTCAAAAAGTTTTTCGATACTTTTTGCGTGATTATATAAGCTGCACATAAAATTAATTAAACCTGTTGCAATTTATTCTAAAATAGTTTATGATTTATTTATCAAAGAAAAAGGAAAGACTTAATGGAAATAAATTACAAAAACAAAAAAAAGTATAAAACGGCAAAATACCCAATCCGTCAGCCCCTCTTTTTATCGTGGCTGATATGGGTTTTGTCAAAAATAATGCTGATAGGCAAGAAGTATAAGATTGAAAAAATTAATATGCAAGGAGTTAAACCACCCTTTTTAATGCTTTCAAACCATATGTACTTTGTCGATTTTGAACTTGCAGCTATGGCTATAGGCGTTAAAAGGGTTAACAACGTAGTAAGTATTGACGGATACTATCGCAGACCTTGGCTGATGGAACTTATCGGTTGCATTTGCACAAGGAAATACACTATGGATTTGCACCTTATAAAATCTATAAACAAGGTCTTAAAGCGTGGAGATATATTAAGCCTATATCCAGAGGCTCGCTATTCACCCTGTGGCACAACTTCGTATATGCCAGAATCCCTAGGCAAAATCATAAAGATGAATAAACAGCCTGTAGTTGCAGTTGTGCATCACGGCAATCACTTGCACACCCCCTTTTGGAATTGGCGCAAAAAAAGAAAGGTTCCCCTACTCACTACAATGAAGCTCATTCTCTCCCCCGAAAAGATAGAGAAAATGAGCATAGAAGAAATTAATAATGCAGTAAAGGAAGCCCTCACCTATGACGAATACAAATATCAAAAGGAAAATGGTATTCTCATAAAGGAAGAATACCGTGCAGAGGGGCTACACAAAATACTTTATCAATGTCCAAACTGTAAAACGGAGCATAAAATGTCATCTAAAGACAGTGAACTTTTCTGCACCGAGTGTGGCAAGCGCTGGAATTTACAAGAAGACGGTAGCCTCGTTTCTCTAAACGGCGAAACGGAATTTTCGCACATTCCCGATTGGTTCGAATGGGAAAGAAGCGAGGTTAGAGAGCAAGTTAGAAACGGCACCTATTCGTTTGAAGACGAGGTTGACGTTTATTCCTTCCCTAGATGTTGGAAGTTTGTTCACCTAGGTAACGCCAAGGTCAAGCACGATATTGAAAACGGCTTTGTGCTAGAGGGAAATTATCGTGGCAAAGATTACCTAATTCAGCGTATTCCATTACAGATGAACAGCTTACACGTTGAATACGACTATTGCTATATAAAACCTTACGATTGTTTTGATATTTCTACTGAAGACGATTCTTTTTATTGCTACCCAAAAACTAAAACAGACGTTATAACCAAGCTCGCTTTTGCAACGGAAGAAATATATAAACTTAAACTAGAACAAAGCAAAAATTAGCAATTCTCTCCCATACATAAATTCAAGGCACGGAAAAATTTCCGTGCCTTGTTTAGCGTTTTTTACTATTAAATTCTATTAAGTCCACATTTGATAGCAGCTTCTTTAACTGCTTTTGCAACTGCAGGAGCTACCCTATTATCAAAGGGTGCAGGAATAATATATTCGGGGCAAAGCTCTTCTTCAGAAACGATTGAAGCTATAGCCTTTGCTGCAGCAATCTTCATATCTTCATTTATATCAAGCGCCCTACAATCTAACGCACCACGGAAAATTCCAGGGAATGCTAGAACGTTGTTGATTTGGTTAGGGAAGTCACTTCTTCCAGTACCAACGACCTTTGCACCTGCAGATATGGCGATATCAGGCATAATTTCAGGGGTGGGGTTAGCCATAGGCATAACGATAGCGTCCTTTGCCATAGTTTTAACCATTTCAGCAGTTACAACACCTGGCGAACTAACACCAATAAAAATATCTGCGCCAACAAGTGCTTCTGCAAGGGTACCCTTTTTGCCGAGCTTATTAGAAAACTCTGCAATCTCTTCCTTGCTTGCATTCATTCCTTCCTCTCTGCCCTTGTAGATAATACCCTTCCTATCGCACATAACAACGTCCCTTGCGCCCATAGAAATCATAAGCTTAGCAATCGCCACGCCTGCTGCACCAGCGCCGTTAAACACGATAGAAACGTCTTCCCACTTTTTGTTAACGAGCTTGAGCGCGTTAATACAAGCTGCAACGCAAACTACTGCCGTGCCGTGCTGGTCGTCGTGGAAAATGGGAATGTCCACTTCCGGGTCTTCTTTTAATCTCTTTTCAATTTCAAAGCATCTAGGTGCAGAAATATCCTCAAGGTTAACGCCACCGAACGAGCCGGCTAAAAACTTAATAGTGTTTACGATATCGTCAACACTTTTACTTCTAACACAAAGTGGAATAGCGTCAACGTTACCGAAACTCTTAAAGAGCACGCATTTACCCTCCATAACGGGCATACCAGCTTCGGGACCGATATCACCGAGACCTAAAACGGCAGTACCGTCGGTAACTACTGCTACCATATTGCCTCTACCCGTAAGTTCGAAAGACTTATTGTAGTCCTTGTTGATTGCAAGACAGGGTTCTGCTACACCGGGAGTATAAGCTAGAGATAAATCTTCTTTGTTTTCCACTTTTACTTTGGAAACAACGCCAATTTTACCCTTCCATTCTCCGTGAAGCCTCAACGATTCTTTTGCATAATCCATAATTCTCCTCCATATTCTCTTTATTATGATTATATTTTTTTATTAAATTGTTTTAGACTTAAATAAAGGCTTTGTATATCGTTTTGATACATTTTTCATAATCGGAATTAGCCACGCCGATTATTATATTTAGCTCGCTTGAGCCTTGGTCAATCATTATTATATTAATCCCTGCTTCTGCAAGCGAATTGAATAGTTTGCCAGCCGTACCTGGTCGTCTAGTCATACCGTGACCAACCGTTGCAATAAGTGAAAGATTTTCCACAACCTGAATATAATCGGGGCTAACGTTTTCTCTAATTTCATTGATGATATCAGATAAAATTCCACCCTTAAGCTGTTCGGATGAAACAACTATAGAAAGCGTATCAATACCCGAGGGCAAATGCTCGACACAGAGCCCGTGATGCTCTATAACTGAAAGCACGCGTCTAATAAAACCAACCTCAGCATTCATCATAGACTTTTCAATTATGATAACGGTAAAGTCCTTTTTGCCTGCAATACCGGTAATTACAGGGTCACCCTCTAGCGCAATATATTTATCGTTAGGCACTATCATTGTACCATCGTCCTCTGGGCTAAAAGTGTTTCTAATATTAATGGGAATTTTTCCCTTCATTACAGGGAAAATCGCCTCAGAATGAAGCACCGATGCACCCATATAAGAAAGCTCTCTTAATTCTTTATATGTAATTTGTCTAATGGGCTTAGCCATTGGAACAATTCTTGGGTCACAGATTAAAAAGCCACTAACGTCAGTCCAGTTCTCGTAAAGGTCTGCCTTAACGCCCCTTGCAATTATTGAGCCGGTAATATCGCTACCACCTCTACTGAAAGTTTTAACGTTGCCCTCGTAACTTCTACCGTAAAAACCAGGAATTACAACGTATTCTTTTCCTTTTAACTTTGTTTTAACCTTGTCATCGGTGTATTCTTGGTTGAGCCTGCCCTCACTGTCAAAACGAACCATTTCAGTTGCATCAACAAACTCAAAGCCAATAAAATTAGCAAAGATTAAAGCCGACAAATATTCCCCTCTTGAAGCGCAAAAATCAGGGCTTCTATGCTCAACCATCTCACTTTCCGTTCTGTCGAGAATTGAATTAATATCTAAATCGAGCTTCAAGTCTTCGACGATACCTATAAACCTCTCTCTAATAAGTGGGAAATTTTTATTGCAATTACCCTTCATTACAATTTCTTCATAACAAGCATAAAGTGTATCGGTAATTTTTATATCGTCTTTACTTCTTTTGCCAGGCGCAGATACAACAACATACTTTCTGTCTTTATCCTTAAAAACTATGTCTCTTACCTTTCTAATTGCGTGGGCATCTGCCATACTGGTCCCACCGAATTTACAAACCTTAATCATTTTATTAAATAACTTCCTTCCAAATAATATCTTTTTTCAACTGCTTCGCCCATAGAAAAGGTCTTTCTAGGAAGCGCTCCACTTTCCGAAACAAACCTAAATAATTCAGACTTATCCATCTTAGGCAAGAATATTCCCACACCGTTTTCCTTTTCTACTAAATCTTCGAGATTCTTTTCACCGTGAACGTAATCAACCTTGCCACCATTCTTAGCAATATATTCTTTTATGTATCCGTCAATTCCGATAATAGTTTCGGGCAGTGAAACGTTTGAAGAACTAACGATTTTTTCTTCTCCAAGAGTAACGGTATAATTGCCCTCTATAGCCTTTAGACCTTCTACAAACTTCTTCTTATCCACACCAACGATGAAACGGAAAATAGGCTCAAAATAAATACCCTCATCGTAAATATTTACAAACTCTGCTAAAGCAAATCTAGCAGGGTGATTTTCCCATTCGCTTTCTGGAATAGTTTTTTTAACGTTTTCCCAATGTGCCTTAGCCGTTGCTAAAGAATGGTTTCCGTCCCCCACTGCAAACTGGAATTTATCAGCAGTACCATATTTTCTAGTAAGGGTTTGCTCGTCTAACAAGTTTTCAAACTTTGCTAATACGCTTTTGTAATCTTCAACAAAGTATCCCTCTATTTTGCCGCCGCCCATATTGAGCTTGAAGTCGTAAACCTTTTTTAAGGAATCTTTTTTAGCATAAAGCTCTTCTGCAATTTCCCTTTTATCGTCGTCAAACAAAACCATAATGTGTGGAAATTCAATCAGAGCGTCCTTTCTGATTTTTAGTCTTGGAGGGATACGCTCGGTAATGGTACCCTCCGTTGCCCTAACTAGGGGTCTTTCTCCAACCTTAAAATCATAATGCTCAAGGTCAACCGAAGCAACTATACCTATTCTCCTCTGAACAAAAGGCGTAGTTCTAACAGTTAAAATGATACCCTCTTTCAACTCGTCAAAAATGCCTTCTTCAATATACTTTTTCATTTCTGCATTGATGGTTGAAATGCGATTTTCCGTATCGTCTTCTAAATAGACCTCGGGATACACCAATTTGGAAGCTGACGGAGCTTCACCAACGAAGGAATATAATTCCTTCCAATATTCTTCCTCACTCGTAAATTGGTCACAAGCGATGCACGCCCATCTTTCCATATCGGAAACTTTGGGAAGTAATATTTTTTTAGCCTTAATTCCACTATTCATTTAAAAGTATTCTCCTTTACTGCCTTTTAAATTATATTCGCCTGGTCGTTACAAACAAGGCATATTTATAACTATCACGGTAATTAAAGCAAGAGCTATCGAAAGCACTGCATAGCCTATGTGCTTCCAAACAGCTTTGGCTTTACTTTCAACGCCTTCCGTTTTGATTTTTACACCCTTATCCATAATTACCTCCTTATACTGTCGAGCTCTTGCCAATAATACTGGCTTAGAGTTTGTTTAAGTCTTTCATAATCTGCATATCTAGTAATTTTACCAGCCTTTGCTATAGAAATAATACCAGTTTCTTCAGACACTATTAAGCTCATTACGTCAATAGTTTCAGTAACCCCGATACCTGCACGATGACGAGTTCCTAAATCCTTAGGAATTCCATCCACGTTTTGAGAAAGAGGCAAGAAGCACCCTGCTGCAACAATTTTTGTATCGGAAATTATCATTGCACCGTCGTGAAGAGGAGTTTTTGGGAAGAAAACACTTTCAATAAGCTCACTAGAGATATCGCTCTCGAGCCTTACGCCACTGTCTATAATCTGCGAGGGAACGTTCCCTGTAGAGAGCACGATGATTGCACCAACGTCGTTTTTAGACATATTCTGCAATGCCTTAATAATTTCAGTAATACAGTTGTTTACCTTTTCTTCGTCAACAGCCCTAGAATTTCCGTGCTTACTCTCCAAAAGTTTAGAATTCCTCTTTGCCAAAATTATTCTCTTTAGCTCTACCGAGTAAAGAATAGCTGTTAAAATTATGAAAATAGCTGGCACAATAAGGAATATTGCACTGTTCATTTCCACTGCCATAGATACAACAGCAGCACTTATCAGCATAACGGTGGAAAATAATATAACCATTATCTCCGAGCCGTTATCCATATAAAATTTAATGAGATAGAAATATAAAACGGAAAAAACCAAAACCATAACGCCTACGGCTATTACGTTGTTCGGGTTTGATAGACTTGCAAAAAAACCTGATAGTCTTTCACCTATATTCATATCATCCTCCTTTATTTCCCTAGTAAAATCTTGAAGAGTGAAAGATAAAACTCTCTTGTAATATCCGTTTTTCCACTCTTAAAGTTGAAGTCAGCGTCCTGCAGAACGTCAACTGCTTTTTTTAGCGCTATAATTCTAAACGCACCAGCCTGTGCCCTCGTCTTTTTTACGGCAATTTCCTTTATGCCAAAAGCTTCAGCTAGCTCAGAATCAGTCATAGAGCTTATGGCAACGTGTAATAATCTTCTAAAATAATTGTAGATGCTGATTAAAAGCCTTTGCTCCGTTTCGCCCTTTGCTAGAAGTTCAAATATAACCTCTAACGCTTTATCGATGTTTCTCTCTGATATATAACCCGTCATCTCGTAAATCTTATACTCGCTATCCCTATACACGAGCTCGTCTAGGTCCTCATTTTCAATGACTTTTTTATCGAATGCATAGGAAATAAGCTTAGAAGTTTCGGTGGAAATTCTCGACATGTCTGAAAGACAGTATTCGCATAGAATCTTTGCCGTTTCAAGGCTGATTTGTACGCCCTCTCTTTCACAAGTACCCTTAACCCACCTAGCAAGTGTAGAAGAATCTCCCTTTTTACAGTCAACCACACAAACGGACGGAAGTTTTTTTACCCCTTCGTCCCTCTTTGAATTTACAATAACTAGGATTGTGTCTACTGCGATTCCGTCTGAGAAAACTTTTGATAAGCTCTTTACTGAGTCTCTGTTTGGATAATATTCGGCTACAACGGTCATTCTCTTTGGACTCATAAAGGGATATGCTGAAAGGGAGGATATAAAACTTGAAAAAACCGAAGCGTCTTTTAACGCTTCTCCTTCAAAGCTTGCATAATTTACCGATGGCTCTTGAACAAATCGGCTTTTCGCCATATTTAAGGCAAGATTTCTAAAGTATGCATCCTCGCCCTCAATCAAATATATTGGAAATATTTCTCCACTTTCCAAATTTTTTTTAAACTCAAAAAAATTCAATACAAACTTCCTCTTATACAGTTTAACACTTTAAACATTTTTTTGCAACGAAAAAACTATCTTTTAACTACTCTATTTTAAATAATATAATAATGTGCCCTCACTTTGCACGTTTCTATACTCACTTGAATAACGATAACAATATGCGTTTTTCACAGTGCACAAAGAGTATAAATACTCTTGTGCCTCGTAACAAATTGCAAAGTCCACGCTCTTTCCGTTTAACTCTTTGTAGTTTTCTTTTCCGTCAATATCGCCAAACACTAAGCCAACTTTATCATTATAGCTAATCTCTAGGCTTTTACCATCCAACAGATACTGACATATTATACGGTTTAAGCGTATATCTCCGTTAAAAACGTAATTGAGGTTTATCTCGGGGAAACTCTTTTGCATTACCTTAACCATATCTTCACTCCTTTCCCCGTAAACATATAGGTTTTTCATTTCAAACAAGTTATAAAGCGAAGAGCAAATTTCCTGAGCGTCGGTCCCCTCTTCTCCCGATAATATAAACACATTCTCCACTCTGCCTATGCCTTTGTCTTTTGCAACCTTTTTTACCATTGAAACGTCAATTCCACTTGAAGAATAAGCAACTATTAAAGTTCTATCCCCCTTAACGTCAATAAGCGAAGCACTTAGGCTACTAGTCGTAACAGAATAAATTTTGCAACGAGAAAATTCTACTAGACTTTCTGCCACCGTGCCAAAAACAAATATGCAAGCAAAGCAGATGGATAATATAACTTTAAGTTTCTTTTTTATATTAATCATTCCTGACGAGACAAACAAGGAAAGATAGTAAAACAAAACGAAAAAGCCTAAAGTTATTCCACCGACCATAAAGACGGTGAAATCTATAATATTGATAGCCCAAACAACAGCCTTAATCAGATAATTTAACGGGAACAAAATCCAAGAAAGAAATAAAATTCCGGAAAGTATCGTTGAAATTAGGGAAAATATGAATATTATAGAAACTACCGGTATGAACAGTAAGTTCACCACTACTGAAATAATGGAGAATGCTCCAAAATGAATTATCATTATAGGCACACTCACAATTTGAGCAGTCAACACTGTAGAAAGAGATATAGCAAGCTTTTCAGGCAAGAACTTTAACATCTTCGCAATGGGATTAGAAAGAATAAGTATTCCTAACACGACGGCAAAGGAAAGTTGAAATCCTGCAAAAAACAACTGCAGAGGAAATAACAAAAGTAAAATTATAAGTGCAATTCCTATTGCACTAAGTCCGTCATATCTTTCTCCAGAGATAGAGGCTATAAGCATAACGGCACACATTATCGTTGCCCTCAAAGAAGATGCCGAAAAGCCACAGACTCCCGAATAAAACAACGAGCAAACAATAACGATAACTGCACTTACAGTTTTATTCATTTTAAGCTTGGAGAATAGGAAATAAAGTGCAGAGGTTAAAAAGCCTATATGAAGCCCCGAAACAGCAAAAATATGTGCCACACCCGAGGCTCTGAAATTGGTTATAGTTTTATCCTCAATCTGGTCGGAATTTCCGGTTAGAAGGGCGTAAACTACGGAAAACTCCTCCCCTTCCAGTCCTTTATTAAGTGTTTCCCTTATGCGAATTCTTACGCTCTCAAAGGCGTTAGGCTTACTCTCTAGAAGTTTATATTCATCGTTATATATCATCGCTGAATATTTAATGCCGTTCCCCACGTCGTATACGTTAAATCTTCCGTTATAAATTATAGACCTGTCGTTTAAGAGCGCAGTAAAACTTATTACGTCGCCGTAATCAAGCTGGTCATCACCATACACCAAAAGGGAAATTTTATAACCCGTTTTAACGTTTTCGGGATAGCCGATATTTACGTCTGATAGAATTATCGTGCGATAATCGTCATTCTCGGTGATTTTGTTTACCCTGCCAGTCACGTCGCAAATATGATTGCCGAGGCTAGCTCTTTCAAAATTGCCTAGCGTAACGCAAAAGGATACACACCCGAATAGTGCTAAAAGAATAAAAAATAAGGACAGCAAGAAACACTTTCTTCTCTTACCCTCCTTAAACGAATAAATTCCATACAGAAAAATTGACGCAAGAAATACCGTTACTGAAAAAATAGCAGAAAAAACCTTACTAAGGCATACGCTATAGCCAAAAACTATTCCAATTATTAGCGATGCGCCTAGAAATAAAGGCGTTCTTAAATTAACCAATTTTTTCATTAGCATAAATTTCCAATTAGAATTTTATAATATTAGACAAAAAATGTCAAATATTCCTTGCTAAAAGCTTGGATTTTTGCTACAATAATGTTAACCTTCATGGTGCGATAGGAACTGCAAAAAAAATCCACAGTCTATATTAAAGAAAACCGTATTCCTTGCTGACGAGTGGTGCTCTCCGTTTGGCGTATTCGCAAACATTTTCCGAGAGATGCAGACTCAGCAGGAGAGGTATTCGCCTGTTACAAAACGGGTTATTATTTTCTGTTCCGTCGGCCGATGCAGGTTGTTTTTTTGTAAAAATACCATAAAAATGTTTGCCAAACGATTTTTTTTGTGTTATACTACTAACGCTAAAGACACGGCCTCATGGTCAAGCGGTTAAGACGCAGCCCTCTCAAGGCTGAATCCGGAGTTCGATTCTCCGTGGGGCTACCAAAACAAAAAGAGCACGTTTAGTGCTCTTTTTGTTTTGTAGACTTATAACGCAATCGAGCTCCCAGTTCGGACGCAGTCCTCCGTAACGACAGTGGAGGAGCTTCTCCGTGGGGCTTTACTTTTTAATATAATATTTTAGAGCACTAAACGTGCTCTTTTTGTTTTGTAGGCTTATAATTTTTACTTTCTATTTTTCTACTAATTCCCAGTAATGCCCACAACCAGTTTTCACTTCGTACTTACTCTTACAGTTCTTACATTCTATCCAAGCATAGTAGTCGCCAAAGCCTACTACACGTTCTTCAATAACCTTTCCTTTTCCACAAGGACACTCGTATTCAATGTGCCTTGTGGGACTGTTGGCTCCGTTAGGATATAAATCCTTATCAACTAAAACCTTTGCAGTTTTATCGTTCATATTCTCTCCTTAAACACTAAAAATTATTTCACCGTCTCTCACCGTTTGCGATACTGTGAAATCTTTATTTATAACGGCAAAATCAGCAACCTTTCCAACGTCAATCGAGCCGTATTTATCATCTACACCAAGATTTTTTGCAGGGTTAATAGTAGCAAAATCAATAGCTTTTTCAAGCTCTACTCCACAAAGTGTGGTTAGATTTTTAATGGCAATGTTTATCTTAAGAACACTACCTGCAAGAGCTCCATTTCCCAGTCTTGCTTCGCCATTTTTAACTATAACCTTTTGTCCCCCAAGCTCACTTTCTCCATCGGGAAGATTCTTTGCCCTCATCGAATCTGAAACGATAATAAATTTATCGCTAGGTTTATTTTTTAATAAAAGCTTTATTGCAGGTATGCTTATATGCACGCCGTCGCATATGCATTCAGTGTACAGCTCATCAAGAAGAAGTGCACTTCCAACTACGCCTATCTCTCTATGGTGTAGTGGGCTTTGCACGTTATATGTGTGTGTAATACATTTAAGCCCCATACCCTCTGCCGAAACTATTTGCTCGCAAGACGCGTTAGTGTGACCTGCAGACGGAGTAATTCCCATAGCCGTAAGTTCTTTAATAAGTCCCTCGTCATCCTCTTCGGGTGCAATGGTAACTAAACGTATATTTCCCTTTGAAGCCTTATTAAATTCTGCAAAAAGCTGAGAGCTCGGCTTAACGATGTACTGTGGGTCCTGCGCTCCACAAAATTTTTTCGAGATGAACGGACCTTCTAGATGTACGCCAAGCACTCTCGCCCCCTCTTTTTCGCCACTTTCAATATAATCGCCAATAGAGTTTAGGGCACTTATAATTTTCTCCTTTCTCTCCGTCATTGTGGTAGCAAGAAAAGAGGTTACCCCCTCACTGGCAATTGACTTTGCTATGGTTTTTAATGCCTCATCACTTCCGTCCATCGCATCAGAGCCGTAAGCCCCGTGAATATGCTGGTCAATAAACCCAGGGCAAACTATTTGCCCCTCGATATAAGGATAAGGCTCGGTAATTTTACTTTCGTCACTGCCAACGTATACAATTTTACCGTCAGTAACGCCAACCGAAGCTCTAATTAGCCCCTTGCCCGTAATATAAACTAGCGCATTTTTATAGCCCTTCATTTTTTCTCCTTAGTACTTGTTTACAATTGCAGTAAGCTTATCAAAAAGCTTTTCCATATCGGAAACAAGCTTAAACTGTGTTCTCGCTCTGTCGAGGTTTTGCCCCTCACGGTGCGTCTTAAAATAAGTGTCACCCTCAAGATAATCGGTTAAAAATCTTATGCCACATTCATAAGTCATTAAGATTGCGCCCCAAACGAGGTGGTCTTTTTCCACCTTGGTAACACTATCTGCAAGTGATTCGAGATAGCCTTTTACAAACACTTCAAAAAGATTTATATCAAAGTTTACTTTAGAGAGGTCCCTTTCATCTTCAGCTACTGGGTTACACCCAAAACGAATAGCATCTCCAAAATCATAACAAATACTGCCCGGCATAACCGTATCTAGGTCAACAACGGTCAAATATTTCCCCGTCGCATCGTCTATCATAACGTTGTTGAGTTTAGTATCGTTATGGGTAACCTTGGTTGGCATTTTGCCACTGTCTAAAAGGGATGTTATTTTATCAGTTATATTCTTTCTTGCAAAGGCAAAATCAATTTCTGCCTTAACGGAATTTGCCCTACCACACCTATCTTCCTTTACTGCCCTTTCAAGGTTAGCAAATCTCTTAACGGTGTTGTGAAAATCAGGCAGAACTACGTAAAGTCTAGTTGCGTCGAACTCAGCAAGCAGATTAGCAAAATCACCAAACGCTAACGCTGCTTGATAAAAATCTTCACTCTTTTCAACCACTTGATAGGAGGTTGCGTTATCAATAAAAACGTATGCGCGATAGCAATATCCCGTTTGTTTATCTTCGTAAAAACTGCTTCCGTCCTTTAAGGGGATAAGATTTAGAGTCTCCCTCTCAGGGTCTCCCCCACGCTTGATAATATTTTTTACGGCAAAATCAGTAACCAACCTAATGTTATTTATAAGCTTGTCTACGTTAGGGAAAAGGTTTTTGTTTATTCTTTGAACAATGTATTTTCTCTCCTTATCCCCATCGAGAGTCATAACGAGAAAAGTATCGTTAATATGCCCCTCTCCAAAAGGCTTAAAGCCTTTAAGTACGCCCTTAAAATCAAACTGACCGATAATCTTTTCCATTTGCGCTCCTAAACATTTTATTTTATAAAAGTTTACCACACCATTGACTTTTTTGCAAGTATAATAAAGACTTTATATAAATTTACAAATTTTATAACTACTATAGATGATTTCATGCTTTTAGAAGCAGAGAAATTCTTTTATGATGGAGATTGACACTTTTTTTGACACTTTTTTCGGAAAAAAAGTATAAAAAAAGAGCATTTTTAACGCCTGACTGCCTTAAAATGCTCCATTTTGGTGTGAAGGATGGGACTTGAACCCACACGGATAACCATACGCCCCTCAAACGTACGCGTCTGCCAATTCCGCCACCCTCACGCGCTTAGCCTTTATATATTACTCAAATTTTTTTCTTTTGTCAAGAAAATCTCCGTACAATTTTTTATATTTTGCATAACTTTTGTAAATTTTTTTAATATATACATCCGTTTCCTTAAACGGAATTATTATTAAGCTATCGCCGTCCTTTGAATATTCACTTTTTTTTAGCCACTTAAGTACGTTTCCCTCCCCTGCATTATACGCGCATAGTGCAGTTTTCTCCTTGCTAAACCTGTTTAGCAAATACCTTAAATAAAAACACCCAAACCTTATATTATCGTTTGGAGAATATATATCATACGTTTCCACATTGAGTTTTTTTGCAATGTATTTTGCAGTATCGTCGGTAATCTGCATAAGTCCCTTTGCCCCCTTTTCGCTTTTAGCAAACTTATTAAAATTACTTTCCGTTTTTATAACAGCAAAGACTAGGTGTGGACTTAATTCGTACTCGCCTGAATACTCTAGAACTATATCCTCGTATTTATTGGGATATATAAATTTCCTTTGAACTGCCGGATGCAAGCAAAACAAAAGAGTAATCAATATAAATAATGACGTTAATAAGACACAAGCAATAATATTCCCAATTTTTCCCATAAAAAATGCGTATCCTTCTTAATAAAGTATACGCATTAATTTTTGCTTTAAGTATTATGTGAGATAGTATTCACCGTGATTATATCCTTCCACTTGCCAAAAGTTAAAAGCTCATCTCCCCAAGGGTTCGAGGGCAAGAGCTTAGCTTCAAGCTCTAAAATCCTATCCTCCTTTCCGTCGAGATATTTTCTAAGCCTTTCCCTTGCCGTTTTAAGCCTTTGCTTTAACGCACCAATTCTTACGTCCTGAACATCATAGCCTTGTGGATAACAATCTTTATCCCATCTGTTTTTATGTGCATTTTCAAACTTAATAAGCTTAGCTTCTGCTCTTTTAATATCCTTGTAGATTTCTTCTAACGCTATCTTTTCCCCAGCTTGATAAGCAACCCTCAGCCTCTTGCCGAGCTCGAATTTTACCGAAAGGAAATCACATAGCGCCGATAAACCTTCAAAAATATAGCCGTAGTTTTTACTGTTTTTAGCGTGAGTTTTAAGTCTTTTAGCATATTTTTTATATAATTCCCCACTTCCCTCAGGCACGTGCAAATCAGTAAAACCATTAAGTAAATCACTGTAAAAACCATATTTACAAGGGTTGAAATTCCTAAACTCTTTAGCATTTTTGCCTATCGCATTAGGAAGGTCTAAATCGAGAAATGCGTTAAAGTTCTCCCCCGTAAGCGCAAAAAACTCCTCTTTTATCTTTGAAATGCTAGTTTCACCATTATAAGCCTTGATCGCATAAAAGAGAGATGATAGCACGGCAAAGTGCGAACAATCTTGCCCATCGTCACCCCAAACGGTGATTAAAACGTTTTTAACACCCTGCTCTCTACACGCCTTCATCGAAGCACTTAAATGCTTAATCGACCAATGATTGCAAGGGGCAAAACTTAGCCATGACCACGCAGAGCCAGCAAACCAACAGTCATTATCAATCCCCTTGTGGACCTTAAGCATTTTAGAATACAATACGTCCTTATCTTGATAATAATTCCAATAAATTAAGTTAACTCCAT
The DNA here is from genome assembly GCA_045637865.1 of Christensenellaceae bacterium. Classification (GTDB taxonomy): domain Bacteria; phylum Bacillota; class Clostridia; order Christensenellales; family Borkfalkiaceae; genus UBA1259. The sequence goes on along the minus strand of JAZUAF010000011.1, from coordinate 12,601 downwards.
TAGGAACTGCTTTTATCATATCTTCTGGAGGATTATCATAATCTTTAAGCTCATATCCCCCCGAAGCCATTTTAAAGAACATATCAGACCACATTTTTGGCTTAAAACCATATTTTTCTGCAATAGATATAACCTTTTCAAGGTGACCTTTTAGCATATCGAAACGGTTAGCAAAACCGTGTTTTTTTAGATATCTACCAAGTCCAACCGTTTCAGCCTCATCCATACCTATATGAACGATATTAGAGGTGAAACACTCTCTAAGCGTAGCGAAAATTTTATCTATAAGCTCATAGGTTTTCTCCTCGCCTATAAGCAAAATATCCTTATTGTCGTTTACATCGCTATAAACGTGCCACTTAAAAATTCCGTTGAGGTGTGCTAGCGTTTGTATACAAGGAATTAGCTCTATGCCCCTTTCCTTAGCATAGGCGTCTATTTCTATTAACTGCGCTTTTGTGTATCCTCCACGCATGTGCCCAAAATAAGGCTCTCCGTCAACCTCAAAAGTGTCTTCCGTGTAAAGTTCTAGGGCATTATAGCCGAACTTTGCTAGAATATCTACGTATTCTTTTATCCTTTCCACCCTCAAGACGCCGTTTCTCGAGCAATCAAGCATAGCGCCAAAATAACTTTTATCCATTGCCCTCTCCTTTTTTTTAGTATAACACAAAGAAGTATGCTTTTCAAGGCAATATTTATTAATAAACAGCATTTACGACAACATTTTTCCCCTTGCGACTAATTATTACACAATACGCACGGCTACACATTCTATAATCCCTTTACTCTATGAAACGATATTCGTTGTTGTTTTTACTATCAACTATTATATTAATAATCTACCTCTCCCCTTTACAAACGGCTAAAGCCAATTCTCAAGGACTATATCTTAGGGTAATAACTGAGGACACGCCCTTTTATTTGAGCGAAGATGAAAAAACTCCTCTTTTTTATCTCCCCTACACTTATTACGTTAAAATCATAAAAGAAAACGTAGACTTTTATCACGTTGAATACTATGGGGAGAATGGTAAGCTTAGCATTGACGGATACGTTCCTAAAGATATGTTGTTCGATGATAGACTTTCTGCTTCAACAAGATTTCCTAACGTAAACATAATCACGGCAAAGCCAACCCTTCTTTATAATGATAGTGAGTTAACTAGCTCGGAGCAATACGTCTTTCAAGACAGAACGCTTGACTTTTACGGCAAGCACTATTCTTCTAACGGGGAAGCACTTTATTTTGTTAGCTATAACAATCGCTTAGGTTACGTTAGAGAGTCAGACGTTATTCCCTTTACCATTCCAAACCACCCAAACCCCCTAACCTTTATACCCCAAGAAGAACCTGAACACACAGAGGACACCCCTCCGTCAAACCCTACTGGCACCACGCAAACGGAAACGCTCAGATACATAATAATTGGGTGCTTAGGTTTAGCAGGTTTATTTGCATTAATCGTTGGATTAAAAAATAAGCAAAACAAAGTGAGCAACGGTTATTTTGAAGAAAACGAATACGAATAATCCAAATTAAAACGCCTCGGTTCCATTTTGAACTTTCGGCGTTTTCTTTTTGTTTTTATGGCTTAACCTTTCGTGCTCCTCCGTTTGTCTTAACAATTCCTTAAAGTAATTAAGCTCTAAACATTTCTCCTCAAAGAACTTATCGTCAATCCCACACCTCTCCACTCTCAAGGCAAACTCTTGTGCAAGCTTTACTTGAGTTCTGAAATACGACCGTGAAGAAGAATCAAAAACCAACGCTTCCCTATTCGGCATATTCTTAAAGTACTTGTACCTAAAAAAATCCAATTCTTCCTTTGTAAACTTCGAAAGCACCTTATCGCAAACAAGTTTTACAGCGTAGATAATATCCTTTTCAAAGGTCAATTTAATAATTGATTCAAATTGAAACATTGCAGGTGTATAGTTTATCATTGAGCACCTTGCCTTTCTTTCCACAAGTTCATCAATTTGCTTTGCAAGCTCTTCAAGATTAGTGTAAGCGTACAAAAGAGTTTTTGCATATAAAAGATTCATCTTTTCCTCCATCTTATGTTTCTTGAATACGATTATATAGATTTTTTTCATCCTTTCAACAGTTATATGACTATTTTTGTACAAAATAAATTATTTTTGTTCAAATGTATGTTTTCTTGTCATATTTTAATTGATTTCGCAATTAAATTCAATTAAAATATATGGTTAAAAAAAATAATTTTTTAACACTTTTGAATTTTTATCAGGCAAGCCTATCTCCCATTAAAGATTTAGTATAAAAATAAAAGTTTTTATATAGACAAAAAACTTTTTTTATGATAAAATAAGTATTATGAGGTCTGATAGTATAATTTCAAAATTTTTAATAGCGTTATTAACCGTATTACTTTTAAGCGTTACGGCTGGGATAATTACTCTTTCCGAGGCACGAACAGTGCACGCAGCCACCATTCCCTCAGAAAAGATATTGCCAATCTCTACGCTGGAAAGTTATCCCCTTTCCTCCCCCGTAAACGTTTATGCTGACAATGAAACTACGGCGATTATCCAAGCAGACAACTCCCTAATCGTTTATCAGGGGGACAGCTTTACAAATCTTTCTACTCTAGGAAAGAAATTTACTTCTCTAAAGCAAGTAAAGAAGTTTTCTCAAAACGAGTTAATAGTTTCCGATAACGGCTCTGTTTATAGAATAAATTTAACAAACTTTGACGTTTCTTTGTTACAATTTGGCACAGAGCTTATCGGTGGGACTAGTTTTGATTATAACGGAAGATATCTCGTTACCTCATACGGTGTTAAAGCATTCTTCTACGAAGTTTCTAACGGAACTATAACTAGTATGCCCTTTGCCCCGTTAGAGGGAGTTACCGACACCACGATTGCCGTGAACGACACTTCCGTTTTCTACGTTAGTGGAAATAAACTTTTCAGCCGTGATTTTTCCGAGTTTGATAAAGTGAATGAAATTTACTCCGTTACCCCTTCTAAAATTGTTGCCACCAACGAATATCTTTTCTATATATTAGATGGTAAAATCTATAGGCTCGGGCTTGACGGTAAGGGAACGGACTTACTCGTTCTCCCCGATTCTGATTACGACCTTGGCAAAATTCAATCGGCAACGGATTTAACCATATACAACGGCAATCTTTTAGTTACCGATGAGAAAAACGATTGTGTTCAGGAATTCAAAATTGAGGGCGAAAAGCTAGTTTTCACAGGCTTTGCAATAGCTAAAAACAAGACGGCGTACAATAGAATCGCCAAAGCTAAATCGGTAGAAAAAGCCGGCAACACCGCCGCCGTTTTGCAAGATTATAAAATTACCTTAATAAATTCCGAAACAGTTGATTATAACCAGTCAAGCTATAAAAATCTTTGTGTTGGAAGCGCCCCAGACATGTTCGCATATTCAGGAAAAACTATTTTTGGAGCAAATACAGACGGAAGCGCCTTTATATTAGACACTGATACGGAAGAAAAAATTTCAGTAGCTCTTTCAACCAACGTAACGGACGTTTGCTTTAAGTGTGGATATTATTATGCTATATCGAGCACAACTAACTCTTCAACCGTTTATAAAATTGACCAAGCCTCTGGAGAAATACTAGAAACTAGAAACTATACCCAAGTTTTCACGATGCTTGAGGTCGACGTGTTCGGCAACTACTACTTAGCTACGAGCAGTGTTATCTATAGAGATGAGGGTACGGGCTACACCCCATATTCCGACAGCTACGGTGCAGAGAAGATGATGACCGACCTTGCCGGCAATCTCTATTTTGGAAACGGAAAATCGATATATAAACTAGTTTACGAGAATCTAACCTTTGGACCTAAGAGGTGTGACTTAAGCATTAATAATATAAAAGATTTCTGCATATCCATTGATGAAGCTGAAGCATTTTTTATTCAAAGTGACGCAGAGTATTTATACAGCACGAAAGAGCTTGGCAATATTGCCATTTCTTCAATAAAAACGCCCTCTGATTTTTCATTGAGTGGAGAAAATGCAAACGTTAATTCGCTTAAGGTATACAACATAAAGGAAAGCTCTAACGTATATTCAGTAAATCTTGTAGACGACGGGTTTAAGTACATTAACCTAGCAAGCCCACAAGAAGATTATCTTTTCATTGACGAAATAGAAGTTAGCAGCGGCTTCACCGTTTTCGTGCTCGCTAACCACAACGGCATGGCAATAGCAAACAAAGTTGACGGTGTAGAAAAAACATTAACCTTTAGCGAAGCACCTACAACCGTTTATACCACGACCACCGTTCACGCTTATTATCTTCCACTAATCACCTTAGAAATGGAACACGCTCTTAAAAATAGAGACGACAAGTTCTTGCTAGCAAAACATAGTGAGATAAAGCCAAAGAGCACCTTTACCATTCTCGATATGGAATTCTACTATGCAGAGATAACCGACGGCACGGAAACTAGAACGTGCTACGTTCCAGCAAACTTTACCGTTGAAGTGCTTGCAGAAGATAGACCGTTTGAAGTTTTTACCATTCAAAAAATCAAGCCCACCACAGTGTATTCCGATTCCGAATTAACAACGGAGATTACAGAGCTTGAGAGCACCGAAGTAAGGGTTTACGAAACTAATGGCTCTACTGCAAAAATCAAATATTATCAAGATGATACGTGGAAGGAAGGATATATTAAATCCTCGGCAATAATCAACACCTCAAAGAATGCCGTTAGAAACGTTTTAATCATACTCGCAGTAATCACCAGTCTTTGTGGCACGGCAAGCTTCTTTATCCTAAAGAAATCAAAACAATAAATACAAAAATAGTTAAAGCCCTATCCTGCTTGGATGGGGCTTTACTTTTTTAAATTTTAACTGTTTTCTATATATTGTGAATACTCTTCTTTCTCGGGCAAAAGTCCTAAGAGCTCAAATTCCTCATCCACATCGAACACCTCGGCATTCTCATATGCGGCAAGTTTGCTAATCGACACCTCATAGGCTGTCAAAACTTTTATTTCGTCATCAGAAATGCGCTTTTGATATTCACGGCTTTGTATTCTTCCAGAAATTGCAATCTTTTCCCCTACTGCAAGGTTCTTAGCAAATCTTGCGTTCCTTCCCCACGCTATACAGGGAATGTAATCCGACTTGTTATAAGAGCGGTTAACTGCTATCAACACGTCTGCTATTTCCCTGTTAAAAGGTGTTGTGCGATAAACAGGAGGCTTGCAAATATAGCCCGATAGAACTATGCTGTTTGGATTTTTCACCACGGGACTATCTAATAGCTCCCTTACAAAGACAGTGAGCATAAGCTTGCTTTTTCCATCCACCAGCTTATTGTAGCTACGGAATTGTCCAAAGGCGTTTATAGTCACCCCGACCTTTAAATCCTTGTCAGCAATAAGCCTTTCTGATACGGTTACGGGGAGAACGTCGCCTTGACCTGAAAGTCTTTTGACTAATACGCTCATCTCATAAAAGCCCTCTCCGTACACTTCGTGGGAAAACTCTGCATCACTTATAATCTCCCCACTGATAAAAACCTTGTTGTTTTTTTCTGTCTGATTGTTCATATATATTTTCCTCCAATGAATTTCTAATTACAAGGACACTGTGCACCGTCCACTGCCATTTGATAATTGTCACGGTAAATAAGCTCACCAATAGTAACAAACTCATACCCACAAGCCTTAAGTGATTTTAATATTTCGGGCAATGCCTCGTGCGTGTGTTTTCCTTGGTTATGAAACAAAACTATCGAACCGTTCTTCACCTTAGAAAGCACTCTTTTTTGTATATCTTGACTAGATAAGTCCTTCCAATCTAAGCTATCCACGTCCCACTGTATAGTGAAAAGTCCTAAATCCTTGGCAGTGTCTATCAGCAAATCGTTATAGTCCCCATAGGGAGGGCGAAACACCTCCACCCTCTTTCCAGTTATCTCTTCAATGGCAAGAGATGATGTCTTTAACTCTTTAATTATAGCTTCTTTAGAGAGCTTACTCATATAGGGATGGGTTGCCGAATGAGTGCCTATCTCGTGCCCTGCCTCACTAATTTTTTTAACGTATTCTGGATATTTCTCCGTCCAAAACTCCACCATAAAAAAGGTGCATTTAACATTCTCTTTAGCCATAGTGGAAAGCAAACTATCCGTGTAATCAACGCCCCACGCACAGTCGAAGGAAATAGCAACCTTTTTCGCCTCAGTTTTAACGTAGTATATTGGAAGCTTTTTTAAGTTTCCACCATAAAACACACTAGAAGCTGGCGTAAGTCCTAAAACAACAATTACAACAGTCAGAAGTAGACAAACTGCAAGACAGATGATACTTTTCTTTTTTGAAATTAAAACACAATACATTATACTGCCTACTCGAGGAAGAATTTTGACGAAAAAAGTAGAAATTAGTCGTTTTATGCACTAAACGTACAATATTTGCTAACTCGTCCTTCTAATTAATACGTTAATTGCTTTTGTTTTAGAACTATATATAAAATAAAAAACCATTCTCTTATCAAGAACGGTTCTTCATTATTTTTTGGTTAATACTTAAACAAAACTCACCAATCATCTTTCGGTGTGGTCTTTATATCGTCATAAAACTCAAAGTAAGCTTCCTTTTGCGATTTTTTACGGTCCTCCATCCAGTCCTCTGGAAAGAATCCGTCCTCTTCGCTATTGTCAGCCTCTCTCATATAATCATACATTGTTTTTTGTTTCACAATTATTCCCTCTGCAGGAAGCACAAAGCCCCCCACACTTTCTTTTCAATAGGTTTTTTATGCAAAGTAAAAATATTATCAATATTATTATAGCAATAACCAGCGATAAAATCAAGCCCGTGCCACAAGATAATATCACCCCAATAATATTAATTAAAAAAGCAACAACGTAAGCGACCACAAGTTCAAGCATTATCATTTTAACAATCTTCTTCTTATCCCCTAGCTCCCTTAATGCAACAGAAATGCTCGCGATACACGGTGGCGATAAAAGTGTAAAAGCCATAAACGCATAAACGGAAAAACCACTGGAAAAAAGCGTCTGTGGATAGGAAGTTAAAATTTGCATAGTTTCCACAACGGCTTCTTTAGCAAGAATTCCTGTTATTACGGAAACTGAAGCCTGCCAGTTACCAAAGCCTAATGGATAAAAGAGGTATTTTATTCCATTTCCTAATAGATATAGAAAACTCTTTGAAACTTCTCCCTCTGTATAGCCACAAAACCCAAAGTTTGTCAAGAGCCACACTGCTATAGATACGGCTAAAATAATTGTTCCCGATTTTATTAAAAATTCTCTAACCTTTACACCTAAAACACAGAAAATATCCTTTAACCTAGGCATTCTAAGTGTTGGAAGCTCTAGCACGAATACCGATGCTTCTTTTTTCTTCTTAAACGTCGTATGGATTTTTGAAATTATAAAAACAATGACTATCCCAAGCAGATATAGAGAAAGCGCAACAAGTGCACTTCCACCAAAGAAAACGTAAGAGAACCAGCCAAAGACTGCCGATTTTGCCCCACACGGTAGAAAGGGTAAAAGCATAATCGTCAATTCTCTCTCTTCACTGTTACCAATAGTCCTCGTTGCCTCCACTCCAGCAACACTGCAGCCACAAGACAAAACGAAAGGAATAACCGATTTCCCACTCATTGAAAGGGATGAAAATATTTTGTCAAACAAAAGTGATACCCTTGCCGTGTACCCGCTTTCCTCTAGTGCAGTCATTAAAAAAAACATTATTAAAAGATGTGGCAGAAAGGATAGCACCGTTCCCACACCCTTAATAACGCCATCGACAAGCAAACTTACAGAAGCACTGCTTACACCCCTCTCAAGAAGAAATTTCGCCGTGGAAACACCTATTTTATCAATAGCGTCAATTAGTTTATCACCTATAATCCCCCCGAGTTTTAAGGAAAGAAAATAAACGATTAGCATTATCATAATAAAGATTGTGCTTCCAAAAAAAGTATGGATTAATACCTTGTCAATTTTTTCCGTTCTTTTCTTTAATTCCGTATTGGTTTTTGTCAAAAAATCACTTAAATTTTTTTCAATAACGCTATATATTTTTTCCTCTGCTATATATGGCATAGAAGATTTATGTGGTCTTAAACTTAACGCCCCGTCAACTAACGCATTTATCCCCTCTCTGTTTTTAGCAGATATTTGAAAAACGGGCACACCAAGAAAGGAAGATAATTTTTTCTCGTTTAATTTTATTCCCTCCCTTTTCAGCTCATCAATCATATTAACGGCAACCACCACGGGGAGCCCTAACTTGATTAGACTTAAAGTTAAATAAAGGCTTCGCTTTAGATTAGTGCCGTCTAAAACGTTAATTATAATTCCATCTTTATACTTTTTGAGATAGTCTATAACAACTGCCTCGTCAAGAGAGTTTGGGGTGAGCGAATATATCCCAGGGAGGTCTACGATAGAAACGTCCTTTTTGCTTTTAAGTACACCCTCCTTTTTATAGGTAGTAACACCTGCCCAATTGCCCACCCTTTGATTTGAACCGGTAAGCAGATTAAAAATCGTTGTCTTCCCACAATTTGGATTACCGATTAAACAAATACTTTTATTCATAGGTTCGCACCTCAATTTGCCTTGCATCATTATATCTAAGAGCGTAATAAACGCCACAAACCTCAATTATAACGAAAGATTTTTCTCTTTCTTTGATAAGTCTTATTCTAGCACCCTCATATATTCCAAGTTCAAATAGCCTTTTCTTAAATTTTACATCGAGGTTAATTTTTACAATAACGCCTATTCTGCTATACTCAAGTTCCGTTAGCTTCATATTCTATTTTATTATACTATTAACCGTATTATGAAAATATTAATATAAATACTTGAAAAACAGCAGGGTAGAAGTTATAATATCTATATAATAATGAAGGGTGGAAATTATGACTCAATACAGGCATAATCTAAATTTCAAATATCCGAAGCGTAGTGACGAGCAAATGATAACCGTTCGTCACCTACGCGATACTAATTTTGATGAAAACTATCAATACTTAGAAAAGGGAGTTTGGCACAAAATAAAAAGAGGAATTCTCTTTGTAGTGCTTAATATTTTTGCCTTTCCCCTTTGCACTTTAAGACACGGGCTAAAAATTAAAGGAAGAAAAATATTAAAGAAATACAAAAAAGAATTTAAGAATGGCGCAATTACTATATGCAACCACGTTTTGTTTTGGGATTATATTTGCGTGCTAAAGGCAATTCGCCCACATCTACAGTATCATCCCGGCTGGAAAACTAACTTCGAGGGTCCAGACGGTCCTCTCATCCGTTGGGTTGGTGGAATACCTATCCCCACGGGCAACATAAGGGCAATGGCAAAATTTCATAAAGCTATAGGAGAGGTTCTAAAGCAAGGCAAATGGCTACATTTCTTCCCTGAAGGCTCCCTTTGGTTCTACTACCCTGACATTCGCCCACTAAAGCCAGCCGTATTCAAATATGCCGTTCGCTATAATAAACCTATAATCCCAATGGGAATATCCTTTAGAGAAAGCAAAGGTATAAGAAAATTGTTCACCAAAAAACCCTGTGCTACACTCACCATTGGTGAACCGATTTTCCCAGACACAAGCCTCCCTATAAATGAAGCAGTCAATAAATTGCATAAGGAAGCTTACCACGTTATGCAAGGTCTTGTCGGAGTTAATCCTGGCGACCCAACCTATAATACTGACCAAAATATTGAGACTTATAAAAAAACAATGTAGTATTTAAAACACAAAAAAACCTGGAAATTTTCCAGGTTTTTTTAATAGTCATTTTTTTTGTTCATTAAACGAGCTCTATGATAGCAACCTCTGCAGCATCGCCCTTTCTAGGTCCAAGCTTGTAGATTCTAGTGTATCCACCACCTTGTCCCTTTTCTTCCTTGCGTTCTGCATATTTTTTAGCATACTCGTCAAAGATTTTTTCAATAAGGGGGCTCTTAACGTCAGCAGTTCTAGCCTTGAAATCAGCTTTGCTTTCCTTAAAGCCTTTCACTTCCTGCATATCGTTAACCATAGAAATAATTTTTCTTCTTGCATTAAGCTTTTTGGTTCCGTCTTTAACGAGGGTCTTCTTAACGTCCTTGCCCTTAGCGTCTTTAACGGTAACTTCCGTCTCCACTACGTCTTCGTAGGTGTTAACTGCAAGAGTAATAATTTTTGCTACGTAACTAGCAACTTCTTTAGCTCTAGCTTCGGTAGTTTCAATTCTGCCGTACCATAAAAGAGCAGTTGCTTGGTTTTTAATAAGCGCCATTCTCTGAGTAGCGTTTAATCCTAATTTTCTTGCCATTGTTTAGTCCTCCTTGTCCATTAACTTTAAGCCGTAGCTCTCAAGTTTGTAAATAACTTCGTCGAGAGATTTCTTACCTAAGTTACGAACTTTAAGCATATCTTCCTCTGTTTTTTTGGTTAAATCTTCCACCGTGTGGATGCCTGCTCTCTTTAAGCAGTTATAAGAACGTACCGTAAGGTCCATATCTTCTATGGTCATTTCCAAAATCTTGGTAATTCCATCCATAGGAGCGGGAACCAATATGCCTATGTTACCTACATCTGATAATGAAACGAACATTCTAATGTGTTCTTCCATAATCTTTGCAGCAAGGCTTACAATGTCCTTTCCGGAGAATGCTCCGTTGGTCCAAACCTCTAGGGTGAGTTTATCAAAGTCAACGCTCTGACCTACACGGGTTGCAGTTACGTTATAGCTTACCTTCTTAACTGGGGTATAGTTGCTGTCAATTGCGATATCGTCAATGATATCGGTTTTGTGCTCGTCTGCACCCTGATAGCCTCTACCTCTGCCGATGGTGAGTTCCATATCAATTTTTGCACCCTCGTCTACAGTACAAATATAAAGGTCGGGATTTAACACTTCAATCTCAGCATCTGCACTGATATCTCCTGCTTTAACTACTGCAGGGCCTTCCTTGTAAAGTCTTACAGTTTTCTTGTAATCTTTATCAAGAGAGGTGGTTTTTACTGCAACGCTCTTTAAGTTAAGTATAATTTCGGTTACATCTTCCTTAACACCGGGAACAGCAGTAAATTCATGTCTAATTCCAAGGTCCTCGGAAAATTTAATGTTGGTAATTGCGGCACCGGGAAGTGCAGAGAGCAAAATTCTCCTAAGTGCATTTCCAAGGGTTAAACCAAAGCCTTTCTCTAAAGGTTCAACAACAACCTTTGCGTAACTACCGTTTTCGTTTTCTTCCACTTCTATTTTTGGCATTTCGATTTCCATCATAAGAAATTACCTCCTAATAGTTTCGATATAGGCTATTCCGAAGAATTCTTAGACAAGGCGTGGATTTCCCTTTCTTTCCCCTTCGGACAGCCCACCGAAAATTTATATTTTTTTATTAAATTTTATTTTATCGCACTCTATTATTTAGAATACAACTCGACAATCATGTGTTCCTTAATAGTGATGTCGATATCCTCTCTGGTTGGGAGAGCAATAATTTTACCAACAAGTGTTTCAGGATTGAACTCAAGCCATTTGGGCATAGCTGCAACCTTCATCTGCTTAATCTCTGCGAAGAACTTGTTGTCCTTTTTGCTTTCCTTAACAGCGATTTCATCGCCAACCTTAACAATGTAAGAAGCAATATTTACATTCTTGCCGTTAACGGTGAAGTGTGCGTGAGTTACAAGTTGACGAGACTGAGCCCTAGAAGCACCGATACCCATTCTATAGATAACGTTGTCAAGTCTTCTCTCTAAGAGTGAAAGCATGTTTTCACCGGTGATACCCTTCATTCTATCAGCTTTCTCATAATACTTTCTGAACTGTCCTTCAAGCACACCGTAAATTCTCTTGCATTTCTGCTTTTCACGGAGCTGTAAACCGTATTCAGAAACCTTCTTTCTGCTCATACCGTGCTGACCAGGAGCAACGGGTCTTCTTTCAAAAGCGCAGGTACCTTTGTAGCATCTTTCACCTTTTAAGAACAACTTTGCGCCTTCACGTCTGCATAAACGACATTTTGAATCTGTATATTTAGCCATTGTTTTTCTCCTTATACTCTACGTTTTTTGGGTGGTCTGCAACCATTGTGAGGAATGGGAGAAACGTCCTGAATAAGAGTTACTTCCATATCACAGTTAGCAAGAGCTCTAATAGCAGATTCTCTGCCTGCACCTGGGCCCTTTACGTATACTTCAACTTGACGCATACCTTGCTCTCTTGCAACCTTACCTGCAGCTTCTGCTGCCATCTGAGCTGCGAAAGGAGTAGACTTTCTCGAGCCTTTGAATCCGAGGCTTCCTGCACTTGACCAGGAAACTGCGTTACCCTGCATATCGGTGATAGTTACTAAAGTGTTGTTAAAGGAAGCCTGAATGTGAACCTGTCCTTTATCAACCTTTCTCACGTCTTTACGTTTTTTAACGATTTTCTTTGCTGCTGCCATTATAGTATTCCTCCTTATCTACCTGCCGTCTTCTTCTTAGCAACGGTACGACGAGGACCTTTTCTCGTCCTTGCGTTTCTCTTGGAACTCTGTCCACGAACGGGAAGGTTCTTTCTGTGGCGAACACCTCTAAAGCATCCGATTT
>JAZUAF010000010.1:0-142229 GCA_045637865.1 Christensenellaceae bacterium | reverse complement strand
CCTCAAATATGGAAATGATGATGATAGGGTAGATTCTATTGCAAAGGATATTACTCATAGAGTTATATGTGAGCTTAGAAAAACCCCTGCTTATAGAAATGCTGAGCATACTTTATCTGTTTTAACCATTACTAGCAACGTTATGTATGGTAAAAACACAGGTGCAACCCCTGATGGAAGAAAAAATGCTGAGCCTTTTGCTCCCGGTGCTAACCCAATGCACAACAGAGAAGAAATTGGTGCATTGGCATCTCTTAACTCAGTTGCCAAAATTAGCTATAACGATTGTAGAGGTGGTATTTCAAACACTTTCTCTATTACTCCCGAAGCACTTGGTAGAAATGATGGGGAAAGAATTGATAATTTAGTTAATATTTTAGATGGATATTTTGCTAAAAAGGCACATCATATTAACGTTAACGTTCTAAATCGTGAAACTCTTATGAAGGCTTATGAAAACCCCGAAGATTATCCAAACTTGACTATTCGTGTTTCGGGATATGCAGTAAACTTTAACAAGCTCTCTCGTGAACAACAAAAAGAAGTTATTTCTAGGACCTTCCACGAATGCTTGTAAAAAAAGAATTAAAAGGAAGAATTCATTCCTTTCAAAGTCTAGGCACAGTAGATGGCCCAGGGATACGTTTTGTCGTATTTGTTCAGGGGTGCAACCTTAGGTGTGGCTGTTGCCATAACCCAGACACTTGGGATTATTCTGGTGGCAGTGAACACTCTCCCCTTGAAATAGTGGAAAAAGCAGAACGCTATAGAAGTTATTTTAAGAAAAACGGTGGAATAACAATTTCCGGAGGCGAGCCCCTGCTCCAAGCTGATTTTGTATACGAAGTGTTTAAGCATTGCAAGGAAAGGAACATCCACACCTGTTTAGATACTTCAGGGTGTATATTAAACGATAAGGTAAACTCATTACTGTCATTTACCGATAGAATTTTACTTGACGTTAAGTATACCGATAACGAAAAATACAATAAATACGTTGGATGTACTTTTGATAAAGTTATTAGCTTTTTATCCCAAGTAAATACACTTAAAATACCAGTAACGCTAAGGCAGGTGATTATTCCCAGCTTAAACGATGATGAAGATAATATCAAAAAACTTGTATCTATTGCGAAAGCACACCCTTGCGTTGACAAAATTGAACTGCTTCCGTTTAAGAAAATTTGCCAAGTAAAGTATGATGAATTAAATATTCCCTTTCCATTTAAAAATATCCCCACCCCAACTGCTGAAGTTATGAAAAACTTAAACTCAATAATAGATAATATGTTTCATAAAAAAGCGTAACTTTTAAGGACCGTCTGTTTCTGACGGTCCTTCTTTCTTTGTTTTACCTATTACAATTAAGCCTTTAAGTGGACTGTATTTATCCCTCCTTATTTTTGTCGTTTCTTCCCTTCCGTTATATTTTTTTACAATGTATCCCTCGCTTATTAAACCCTCCTTGCTGTAGGAAACTACCATTCTCTCTCCCTCAAGGAGATTTGGATATTCTCCCTTATCATCATCAACGATGTCTTCGGCAGGTGCAGAAATAGTACAAATGGTTACGCTCTTTCTTTCAATTTTATAATCCATTTCCTCACCGTAGATTTGAATTTTAAGCTTGTTACCATCAGCAAAGGTTTTAATTATAATAGGATTATAGGTGTTATTAACAAACTTAAGGTCAGCACTTCCCGAATTAACCATCGCATCAAATGAGGGCGCAACGTAGCCAACGGCAAGGGAGTGTGGATGAACCTCTGTAACCTTGAGCCCTGCTAGGAGCACAGCGTTATACAACGTGGTCGATACTTGACAAACTCCCCCTCCAACGCCCTCTACAAATTTTCCGTTAAATATTATTTTCGCTTCTTTGTAACCTCTTTTTGCATTGCGTTCCCCCACCGTCTTGTTAAAAGAGAATTCACCACCAACGTCAACAAAAGTGTTGTTTAAGGCTTTAGAAGCAAGCATAATATTACTTTTTCTCTCCTCCTGCGAGGATGAATAACTTGTATAAAATTGTGCTCTTAAAACCAGTTCTTTTGGTCTCAAATCATAAAAGGGCATTTCAGCTTTTACAGGATAGATTCCACTAAAAAGCGTTACGCCAAGAATAAAAAACGCAATTACCGAAAAGAGCCTTACTTTTATTTTCATTAATTAAAGTTTGTGTAAATGTATAATTTTTATTAAAAAAACGCCCTAAGTGAGCGTTTTTTTAGTTTCCTTTTTAAGTTTATTCAGTTCTAAGAGCAACCACTGGGTCTTGATGCGCGGCTTTCCTCGATGGAACAATGCCAGAAATTACAGTGAGCACAACACTTAGTAGTATCATCATTATAGCAGTAGATACGGGTAAAATCATTATTGCAAAACCTGCCGCCTTTTTAACGATAGCGTTTGCTATTATAGAAATAAAATAGGTAATACCCACGCCAAATATACCTGATGCAAACCCTAGGATAAGAGTTTCGGCATTAAACAAGTTTGCAACATCCTTCTTTCTTCCACCAAGCGAACGAATCACACCTATCTCCTTTACTCTCTCCACTACTGAAACGTAGGTTATAATTGCAATCATTACACACGAAACGACAAGTGAGAGTGAAGTGAATGCTATAAGAGCTATCGTTACGGCATCAATCATTGTATTAATCATAGCGATTATTAACGACAACGTATCAGTATAAGTAATTTCCGTTCTATCCTCAAAGGCAATTTCTCTATCACCAATAGTAACGGTGCCCTCCTCGTTCCATTTATCAAGATACTCGGTAACCAAATCCTTCGTGTCAAAGTCCATTGGGTAAATTTTCATTGATTCAGCAACGGACACTCCACCAAGTTCTCTTAAAGTAAGCTCGTAAATATCCCCCGAACTTGAGCCCCCAGACATGCCCGGCATCATACCCGACATAAGACCTGACATAAGGTTCAAAGAGCCTACTATTCCCATTGCAGAAATTGGATTTTCGTAATCCTCATAATAATATTGGTACTCGTAAGTAATTGCAGGGCTTCCTGGAATATTTGTAGCTTTATCACCTTGAACGGTACCCCTAAACAATTCTATCTCTGCACCATCTTTATTCATATATTCAACAATTTTACTATTTGCACTGCTTTCTATAACGTGATTAGTTAACTCGTCTGTATAATACATTCCAGCCTCTAAACAGCCAAACGATAAGCCTTCTTTAGGCATTAATATGCCAACAACTTTTAATTCAATTTTATTGTTTTCGTTAAGTTCTTGAGTAAACTCTGAAGCGCTATCGTTATAGGTAAAAGGAATGTTCTCAAACATCGTGCTAGGTGGCAAAGAGTTTTCATTGTACACCACGTCGTTTGCATACCAGGTAAACGTCTTTTTCTTTAATTCTTCAAAAGAAAACCTATCTTTTTTATTTTCCGGGTTATTATTTTCATTACCGTCAACGTCGTATATTAACTCCATAATCTCTTCTTGCGTGTAATAGCCAAGTTGAGCAAGAGTTAAATCGGTAAGAGCTTGGTCGTTATTTAGAACGAGCATTACCTCGTTTTTAGCGGTCGCCACCCTACCCCCGTCAACTAAATCGTACTGCGAAAGAATGTAATCACTATCAGGAATTGACTGCATAAAAGTTTCCGAAAGAGAAGCTATTAAGGAAGATTGTTCCTTAAACTGAGTCATATTCATAATACTTGTAAAAGTAGACCTAATTGCTGTAAGCGAAACGGTATCGCCAATTTCAGGGGTAACAACGTATTCGGTGTAAATGTTGTTTGTAATATCAATGCCGTAATCAATGCCGACTGTTGCGTATTCTTTAGGCATAGCCGAAACGTAATCAACGTAATCTTGGGTAATTTCGTTTGTAGAAATAAACGTGTCGAGCTTTTTATATTGCTCAGCAAGATATTCAAGCATTGAAGATACGTTAACGTACCCCTCTTTTTTAATCATTTCGGTCACATCAGATATTTCCATTGCGTCAGATATTGCAGAAAAATCGTAACCTGTTTCTTGCACGAGAATAGGGTTGCCAGAGAGCATATCGTCTTGCATACTGTTAATGAAGCTCTTTATACCTGTTGAAACAGCTAAAACTGCTGAAATACCTATTATACCAATAGAGCCTGCGATTGAGGTGAGCGCCGTTCTACCACGTTTTGTAAATAAGTTTCTAGCAGAAAGCTTAAACGCAGTCCACCAGCTCATTCTAGCCTTTTGCTTCTTCTCTTTTTTAGCCTTTCCCGTACTCAGTTCTACCTTATCGTTTTCAACCTCGGCAATCTCATCCTCCTCAGAAAAAGGTGCAGTATCCTCCACCACCTCTCCGTCAACGAGTCGAATTATACGCGTGGAATATTCGTTAGCAATCTCGGCATTATGGGTTACCATAATAACGAGTTTATCTTTACTAATCTCCTTGATAAGGTCCATAATTTGAATACTGGTTTTACTATCTAGGGCACCAGTCGGTTCGTCAGCAAGCAAAATATCCGGTTCGTTAACGAGCGCTCTAGCAATTGCAACCCTTTGGCACTGTCCACCTGAAAGTTGATTCGGGCGTTTGTAGTATTCTCCCTGAAGCCCCACCTTATCAAGAGCTGCAATAGACCTCCTAACACGCTCCTCCTTGCTAATACCTGAAATAGTTAACGCAAGTTCAACGTTGCCCAAAACGGTTTGATGTGGGATAAGGTTATAGGTTTGAAAAATAAAGCCTATTCTGTGATTACGATAAATGTCCCAATCTCTGTCGGTAAAATTTTTGGTACTTTTGCCAGCTATAATTAGGTCACCTGAGGTATATTTATCAAGTCCACCAACAATGTTCAAAGTGGTAGTTTTTCCACAGCCGGATGGTCCTAGTATAGACACAAATTCGTTTTTACGGAAATTTATGTTAAGCCCTTTAAGCACCCTTATTTCCCCACCAGAAACTTTATAATTTTTGGTAATATCTTTTAATCTAAGCATTGCAACTCCTTATATAATATTTTTTAATAGTCGGATGTAAAAGTTTAAGAAATCAGTGAAGATATAGATAAAACGAACTGCTCAATATCTTCAATCGCAAGCCCCTCTAAAAGTCTAGCCTGCTCGTACAAAACGGATGAATAGGTTTTAAGCTTTTCTCTATCTTCTGCAAAAACCTGTTTCAATTTATCAACAATTTGATGATTTGCGCTTATTTCTAAAATCTTCTCTGCCTTAATTTTGCCGTCAGAATTTGGCATTGAAGCAAAAACCTTTTCCATTTCAATAGAAATATCACCCGTCGAGATTAGGCATACGGGGTAGGATTTCAAGTTTGTGGTAAGCTTAACTTCCTTTACCTTATCTCCTAAATCTTCTTTAATTGCAGAAAGCAAATCTTTTAACTCTTCGTTCTTTTTATCAAGCTCCTTTTTCTCCTCTTCAGTGTCTAAGGAAAAGTCCGCTTCAGAGGCTGACTTAAACTTTTTACCCTCGTAGTCTATTAAAATTTTAGCAATAAACTCGTCTACCCCATCTTTAAAGAAGAGAATTTCATATCCCTTTTCCTTTGCCCTTTCAATTTGAGGAAGTTTAGCAATTTTCTCATAGCTTTCTCCACAAGCATAATAAATTTCTTCCTGCCCCTCAGGCATCGCCTTAACGTACTCTGCTAGGCTAACTAGCTTTTCCTTTTTACTTGAATAGAACATTAAGAAATCTTTTAATTTATCCTTATTCATTCCAAAGCCAGCGTACACACCGAATTTAATGGAGAGACCAAACTCTGCAAATAATTTTTCATAAGTTTCTCTATCCTCTTCCATCAATTTTTTAAGCTCTGAAGAGATTTTTTTCTCAATGCTATTAGCTATTGCTTTAACTTGTCTATCCTGCTGAAGAATTTCTCTCGAAATATTAAGGCTTAAATCAGCAGAATCAACAACGCCCCGAACAAAGCCGAAATAATCAGGCACGAGTTCCTCGCACTTATCCATAATCATAACGCCACTACAGTAGAGTTTTAAACCTTTTTTGTAGTCTTTAGAATAATAGTCGATAGGTGCTTTAGCAGGGAAAAATAAAAGGGTGTCGTAAGTAACGGTGCCTTCAATTTTAGCGTAAACGCCCTTTAAAGGGTCAAGATAATCGTGGAATTCATTTTTATAAAAGGCGTTAAGCTCTTCAGTTGTAACCTCTGATTTTTGCTTTTTCCAAAGAGGAATCATGCTATTTAAAGTTTCCGTTTCAGTATATTCCTCGTACTCGGGCTTATCCTCGGTTGCGCCCTCTTTTAACTTACTCCTAACCATAGCCATTTGTACAGGGTATCTAATATAATCAGAATACCTTTTAACAAGTGCTGAAAGCTTATACTGAGACAAGAAATCCGAATACTTATAATCTTCTCCGTCCTCTTTTAATGTTAGAACGATTTTGGTGCCCACTTCTGTCTTTTCGGTTTCGGTAATGGTGTAGCCCTCTACCCCCTTGCTTTCCCACTTGTAAGCTTTTTCCTCTCCGTAGGCTTTAGAATACACTTCAATCTTATCAGCAACCATAAAAGCAGAATAAAAACCTACGCCGAATTGACCAATAAGCTCGCTCTCCTTTTCAGCATTTTCCTTTTTGAAAGCAAGCGTGCCCGATTCAGCAATGGTACCGAGATTCTTTTCCAAGGTCGCCTCGTCCATACCAATGCCGTTGTCTTCAATAGTTAAAGTTCTTTCCTTCTCGTCTACGGATAGTTCAATCTTAAAATCAGCATTAACAGTGGTGTCCGTTAGAGAAATAAACTTTAGTTTATCTATAGCGTCTGAAGCGTTAGAAATTAATTCACGCAAGAATATTTCTTTGTTTGTGTAGATAGAATTTATCATTAAATCTAGAATTGTTTTTGATTCCGTCTTAAACTGTTTCATTTTTGTCTCCTTTTTTACCTTTTTAATA
The DNA here is from genome assembly GCA_045637865.1 of Christensenellaceae bacterium. Classification (GTDB taxonomy): domain Bacteria; phylum Bacillota; class Clostridia; order Christensenellales; family Borkfalkiaceae; genus UBA1259. Next base: position 135,304 of record JAZUAF010000010.1, on the reverse strand, counting down.
GGGATATTATAAAACTTTTTTCTTAAAAAATCCTTGAAGTATTTGCTCTCCAAGGATTTTTATCTGATTAGTAACTCTTTCTTATTAGTTCAACTGGTTTACGCTTACAGCTTCTTATAATTGGGATGAGCGAAGCAAGTACGGCAGTAATAACACTTGAGAAGAAAATTATAAGTGCTTGTCTCATTTCAAAGATTGCAAAGCTTACGTTTATTGTCATAAACTCCTTGATATAGAAGTTAACGAACGAGCATCCGACAAAGCCGAATACTGTGGCAAGTATACCACTGATGACAGCAATAACCAAGCTCTCAATTATGAATATTATAAATATATCCTTGCCTCCAGAACCCAGCGCCCTTAAAATACCGATAGTCTGCCTCTTTTGGATAATACTTGTCGATATATAGTTGGTGAGCATAAACACTGCAAACACTGCTATAACGAGGTCTAAGTAGAAGAATAAATTAAAGAACACTTCTATTTCATCCTTTGATTTTTCTAAAGATGAAATTATAGTATTGTTAAACCAGTCAAGTACAAGTCCGTTTTCTGCACACATCATATTTGACAGTACACTTCTTGACGTATTTGAGTAATTTGTTGGCGAAATCATTCTCGCATAATCACCCTGGTTAGGATAAATACCGAAACGGTCAAAGTCAGCTTTATTAACAGCAAGCCTCCACTCCCCGGCAGTTTCATCTGTATTTATGCCAAAGTATATGCCGACAATCTTAACCTCAGTCATGCTTTCTTCCTTTGAAAGGTCATAGAATTGCTCAACCTTTGCTGGTTTCATATTCTCGTCAAGCAATTTACTCGTCCCAGAGGGATTATATTTTTTCAATTCTTTTAGATAATTGGTAAGCGCAGCTCTTTTGTCTTCAATACTTATATTAGCATCCTTGAGAGTTTTTTCAAGATTATCTATCAATTGTTTTGCATAGTCAGCATCTTGTGCCACTAACGAAGCCCTTTCTGGAGCACTAAAGATTCTAAATCTCGCTAAATCAATTAATACTTCCCCATCTTTCACCTCTACGTTGCCTTTAACGACGGTGCCGTTTTCAAGAGTTGTAGAAGATTCCTTAAAAGTTAGATAATTATCTTTTGGAATATCCGAAACTGAATACCAAGTATTAGCATTAGAGGTATTAGCCCCATCACCTACACCGAGAACGGTAACACTCGTCGTACCGGGAGCAGTGTAGTAATACTGTACTCCGTTCTTTATAGACTGATAAAAATCAAAGTGACCTGTGTCTGTAAAGATGTAAAGATATGCACCGGAATGGAGGAATGAGGTGAATTCACTTGCCAACTGCTTCTTTTCGTTAGTAGTTTTTAGTACGCTATATCGTTCAGGAATTTCACCACAATCGATAATACATTTAATGATATATTTATCACCTTTTCCTGAATCTCCAAGGCTTAACTCTTTGTCAACGAGGTCGCTAATTTGAGACACCTTGTCCTTACCATAGCTTTTTTGCCCAACGTATTGCAAAATGCATTCTGCCATATAACTGGAAATACCAATTTCGTTTATTTTCTCTTCATTAATACTTCCGTCGGGATTTTTATTGTTAGGGTAAGTTCCGTAGAGAACCTTAAAATTAAAGCCATCTTTATCAATATACTGGGTTTTAGTACCGTCCTCATTCTCCACTTCCGTGATATCACTACTGTCAAATTCAATTTGACCGTAAATATCCTTTAGATAATAGGACTGTCTTACCACAGTACTATATCCGTATATCTCCGTGATGCCGTGATTTCCCTTAGGTCTATTTACCGTGTCTTGTCTATCGTTAATAAAATGAACACCCTTAAACGAGTAGCCCGTTCTATCATTAATACTTTCAATCTCTTCGTCAGTAAACTTAATATTCCTAGAATCGCCACTACTAGATACGTACTTAGCTGAAGAAACTATTGCGTTAAAGCCTGAATCTTTTAAGTTATAATAGATAATCTTTTGCCTATCGTATGAAGCGACAGAGTCGATAACACCGAAAAGGCCAAAAGCAATAACCGATAAGAGTATGGTTATTATTAAACGAATAGGTTTAACGCTGAGTGATTTTAAACCGAGCCATGCGCTTGATTTAAATTTCATTTTGCTTGAAATTAATTCCCTTTCGTTTCTTTCCCCCTCGGGAGTTTTTATAGTGCCAGTATTCTTCTTTTCCCTTACCTTAAGGCTTTCGGTAACCTCGATTTTTTTCTTGTTTGCTATAGCGGCAACGAGTTGTTTGCTTTCATTCTCAGTAAGCACTGCGCCTGATTTTACGCAGAACACTTCGCCATCATAAACGCCACCCTCGACGTCAACTTCGTTAACTGTAACGTCGGAAATAATTTTACCGTCTTTTAGTGAAATAATTCTGTCTGCATATTTTTCTGCAAGCTCAAGGTCGTGCGAAACGATAATAACAAGCTTGTTAAGAGACAGCTTTTTAAGTGTTTCGATAACTTGAATACCTGTATTAGAGTCGAGAGCACCAGTCGGTTCGTCTGCTAAAATAATGTGTGGGTCCTTTATAAGTGCACGGGCAATAGCAACCCTTTGCATTTGCCCACCGGAAAGTTGACTTGGTAGTCTCTTCTTATACTCTCTAATTTCCACCTGTTTAAGGAGAGAATCGACCTGTTCGTCAGTTGCGTCTATCCCCTGAAGCTCGGTAGCGATTTTAATATTCTTCTCAACGGTGTACTCAGGAAGAAGATTATACTCTTGGAAAACTACACCGATAAAGGTGTTACGGTAATTATCGTAATCCTTTGCCGTCAAGTCTTTAAAGCTTTTGCCGTCGATGATAATTTCTCCACCGTCAAAACCGTCAAGTCCACCTATAACGTTAAGCATAGTAGTTTTACCACTACCACTCTTACCGGTAATAAAAATTAACCCTTTATCAGGAAATGTTAAGCTTACACCGTCAAGAGCAGCCGTCTCACCAATTTTGGTGGTATATATTTTTCTAACGTCTCTTAATTCAATCATCTTGTACCCTCAATTTTTTCTACTAGAGTATTTTAGCACACACTAGAAAAACTTGTAAAGTAATTTTTAAGTTGTTAGTTTAAATATTTGAAAAAAGCGTATGATTTTGTATAAAAAGTTGAAAAACCTTGAAATATCAAGGCTTTTCTCTAGTTTAATATAACGTCTTTTAATTTTGCGTATTTTCTTATCGCCATATCTTTGATTCTCTCATTATCCATGCCCCTTTCAAAAGCCTCGTCACTGATTTTTTTTGCAAGGAAAATAGACTCGGTAGTGTAGGAGAGTGAACCAAGCTCGCTCATAAATTTTCCACTCTGTTTTTCCCCCATAAAGTCTCCTGAACCCCTAATCTTAAAGTCGTATTCAGAAATCTTAAATCCGTCTTGGTTATCCCGAACTATTTTAAGTCTTTCTATTGCCTCTCCTTGCGTTTTAGAGGACAATAAGAAGCAATAACTTTTTATGTCAGACCTTCCTACTCTGCCCCTTAACTGGTGAAGTTGAGAAAGCCCGAAACGTTCTGCATTGTATATAGCCATAACCGATGCGTTAGGCACGTCAACACCAACCTCTATTACAGTAGTAGAAACTAGAATATCCGTTTCCCCCTCCTTAAATGCCGTCATAACCTCGGCTTTTTCTTTTTCCTTCATTTTGCCGTGCAATAGCCCAATTCTTAGCGTGGATAGTTTGGATTTAAGTTCCTCAAAAAGTTCGGTTACACTTATAACTTCGCCCTCTTCATCACCATCAATTTTAGGCGCGACAAAGTATATTTGACGCCCTTTCTTAACTTCTCCTTCGATAAATTTGAGCATATCGCCATACTTTTCGGTTGGAACAATTCCCGTTTGTACGGGCAATCTATTCTTTGGCTTATCTGCAATCGTCGTTATATCCAAATCGCCATAGAAAATAAGAGAAAGCGTTCTCGGAATAGGTGTTGCACTCATAACCAAAACGTCGGCAGCAATTCCCTTCCCAGAAAGGCTACTTCTTTGAGCTACACCAAAGCGTTGTTGCTCGTCACAAATGCAGAGCGAAAGCTTTTTAAACTCTACGTCACCTTCAAGTAGGGCGTGTGTTCCTGCCACTATGTTTATATATCCACTAGCTAGTCCCTCTTTAACTTGTCTCTTTTCCTTAGCAGAGAGAGAGCCGGTAAGTAGTGCAACGTTGTATTCCGGAAAGGTTTTTTGTAAAATCTTAAAGTTTTGCTTTGCCAAAACCTCAGTAGGTGCAAGCATTGCAACTTGATATCCACTAGCAACGGCAACAAAAACTGCACAAGATGAAACTGCCGTTTTTCCACTGCCAACGTCACCTTGTACCAATCTGTTCATAACCTTCTCAGAACTTAAATCTGAATAAATTTCATTCACTGCCTTTTTCTGCCCGTCGGTAAACTCAAATGGGAAACGCGTTGCGATAAATTCGACTAGCTCTCTAGAAGTACAGCTGTACTTATTAATTCTAACCTGCTCTCGCCCACCCTTAATATATTTAAATGCAGAAATAAGTGCAAAATATTCTTCGATAGCAATTCTCTCCGACGCTTTTTTTAGCCTGTTAAACGAAGAGGGATTATGCACTTCTCGGTATGCAGAATAAAGGTCGGAAAGCTCAAATTTTTTCACTAAACTTTCGGGAATAACCGTTTTAGGCTTTTCAAGGTCGACAGACAACCTGCAAGCGTCTCTTACTACCTTTTGGTTAAGATTTCCCTTTAGTTTATATTGGGGCACAATCCCTTTTAACCTAAAGGCTTTTTCGCAAAGTTCAAAGGACGGATTTGTCAGTTGTATACTGCCGTTTTCAATTCTCACCCTGCCGTAGAACAGATACTCTTCCCCCACCTTTAACTTACTTGCAACGTACGATTGATTAAACCAAATTACACTAAAAAAGAGCCCCTCTTGTTCACAAGAAATCCTCACCGTGTCGATACGGCGAAAATATCTTTTAATGGGCTCTGAAACCACCTTTCCAACAGTCAAAACAACGTCGTTATGGTATGCGTCTTTTAAGGGCTGAACACTTCTCAAATCGAGATAAGCGCGAGGAAAAAATCTCGTCATATCTAAAGTATCAAATATGCCGAGTTTATTTAAGTCCTCTTGTCTTTTTTCACTTATTCCACGAATTTTAGAAAGTTCCATAATGATAAAAAGGGAAGATTGCTCTTCCCCTCCGTTTATTCTAATGCTATATAGTAATAGTAAATGGGCTGACCACCGTAGTGAAGTTCAACGTCACAATCGGGATATCTATCTGCAATAACCTGCCTTACAACCTCAGCGTCCTTTTCCTTAACGTCCGAGCCGTAGTAGATAGTTATAATCTCTTCATCACTTCTAAGCTTCTCAATGAGGTCGATAGTAACTAAGCCAACGTCGTTTCCAGAAGAGACAATCTTTTTGTTGTCAAGACCAATTACGTCCCCCACCTTTATGTCGAAGCCGTTAACCGAAGTATTCCTCACGGCGTAAGTAACCTGCCCAACGGTAACGGTATCGAGAGCGTGAATCATGTTCGCCTTATTCTCGTCAACCGAAAGTTCGGGATTAAATGCTAGGGCTGCAGCAAAGCCTTGAGGAATATTTTTAGTAGGAATAACGTGCAGAAGCTTATTCTCTACTAAAGACCTTGCCTGTTCTGCTGCAAGAATTATGTTTTTGTTGTTTGGAAAAACAAACACATTTTCAGCGTTAATTCTAGCAACGGCGTCTGCAATATCCGATGCCGAGGGATTCATTGACTGACCACCTTCAATAACACCGTCAACCATAATATCTTTGAAAATGTTGGAAATGCCCTCGCCTGCAGAAATAGCAAGCATGCCCATTTCCTTCTTTTCTTCTTCATATTTTTTCATTAAAGCACGGTTCTGCTCTAACATGTTTTCAATTTTAAGCTTGTCAAGTTCGCCAAGCTCCAACGCCTTGGTAAGCGCCATACCAGGCTTATTGGTATGAACGTGCACCTTAACAAACTCAAGGTCACCTATAACGATAACTGAATCACCAATGGTCATTAGGTACTGTTTAAGCCTTTCAATATCTGCAGTAGTAGTCTTTTTCTTTAAGTTTATAATAAAGAACTCAGTGCAGTATGCAAACTCTATGTCGCCAAGGCTCATAATATCGGCGTGTTCCATAAGCGTGTCGCCAGAAGGTGCGCTACCTACTACGCTTTCAGCCGAAACAGATTCGCCTAAGAGGGCTTTATTCATACCCTCGAATATAAACATAAGACCTTTACCACCAGCATCAACAACCCCGGCTTTCTTAAGCACGGGTAAAAGACTTGGAGTTAAATCAACTGCTTTGTTACCAGCACTCAAAATTTCAGTAAAGAAGCTTTCAAAATCTTTTTGCTTTCTATAACAAGAGGAAGCGTGCTCTGCCATCATTCTGATAACGGTAAGCATAGTACCTTCTTTAGGTGCCGTAACTGCACCGTAAGCAACCTCTGCACCCGTCATAATAGCTTGCGCAAACGTTTTAACGTCAATCTCCTCAGCCTTTTTCAATACTGAGAACATACCTCTAATAATTTGAGAAGTTATAACGCCTGAATTACCTCTTGCACCACGCAATGCACCCTTGGTAGCTGCTTCTGCAATATCAGCAATTTTATTGCTGTTGCAATTAACAACCTCTTTAACTGCAGATTGTATGGTCAAGGACATATTTGTACCCGTATCACCGTCAGGTACCGGGAATACATTAAGAGCATCTACGTTGACCTTATTTACGTCAAGAAGCTTTGCTCCCGTTATTATCATTGATTTTTATGTTCGACCATTAATGGTTTTTTGAATATTATACTCCAATTATATGAAAAAGATTTCTATATCAATACCTTTGGCTAATTATCTCTTAACACCCATAACATTAACGTTAATGGTGTCAACAATCATACCGGTAAATCTTTCTACTTTGTATTTTATTGATTCCTTTAAAGCTTCGACAACAGCTTTGATAGAAACGCCGTATTTTACGATTACGGACACGTTTATAGTTATCCTGTCTCCCGAGGTGCGAACTTTAACGCCCTTTACCTCTGAACCGAATCTGAAAAAACTTATTATGGAATCCCATAAGTTAACGGGAATAAATTCAACTATCCCATAGCAATCAAGCGCTACGCGATAAACGAACTTTTCTACCGTTTTATCGGATATAACTATCTTTCCGTAAATGTTGTTTGTTTTAACAGACATAACTACCCCATCTTCTATCGTTGTTCCTATTTTACAATATATTCTCCTTTTTTGCAACCTTTTAACTTAAATTAATTAAATTTTTGTTCTCAAAAAATTTTTAAAGTATAAATTTTCGGAAATTCTACTAAAAATTGTTGCTTTTTCTTTAATTATGTGGTAGAGTATTTTAAGCAAATAAATTAGTGATTCCAAACAGTGGAGGATAAAGATATGAGTAAAGTATGTAGCGTTTGTGGAAAAGGTAAGCTCTCTGGCAACACCGTTAGCCACTCTAACCGTAAGGCACCCAAGTTATATGAAGCAAATCTTCAGAAGGTAACCGTAAAGCACGAAAACGGAAGCACCTCTAAAGAATACGTTTGCGCTAGATGCCTTAAGAGCGGCAAAGTAGAAAGAGCTTAATTATTTTTTTGATTAAAAAAGGGCACCGTAACTTTTGTTATGGTGCTTTTATCCTATTATTTACCATTTCCTACCCTATATATAAAGGTGGCGACGCTAAGTTAGCGTCGCCTTTTTTTATTTTATTCTTTCAACCTTAATAACCTTTAACTTTTCGTTATCCTTTTTTGCAGGAATAAGCTTTTCTAATTTACTTAAGATTGGCTCTTTAAACTTTATAAACACTATCAGTGCAACGACTAAAATCACTCCGATAATTATCAAGATTATCGCTGTATCAGATAAGGTTATCAACTTAACCTTTTTCCACATCTCGTTTACCCTTTCAAGGTCGTCGTCTTGGAAGTTCTGCATAACGGCACATCTAGTAATAATTTCTTCAGTGGGATATTGCGCCTCGAACATAGGAATATATAACTCCTCAACGTTTATAACATAACTATCGTCATTACAATCGGGGTCAAAGAAATATTTTAAGTCATATTCCCTTACGCCATCGTCAGAGTGATAGGATTCTAAAACGTATTCAAAGACCTCCTCACCTTTTATACAGCTAGTATATCCCGTGTAGTCCATATTTAGAACGGCAACTTCGGGGCGAGAGATAAAATCAAGAAACTGTATTGCACTATCGTAATCGGCATTTTTAGTCATAACGTAACCGTCAAACCAAATGTTAGAGCCCTCCTCGGGAACGGCGTAGCCTAAGTACATAGGATTATCCTTGAGGTTTCCTTCCATATCGAAAAGCGCCTCGTCAATAGAACAAACTGCATCTCCACTCCACGCCACGTTAACGTCGATTTTGCCTGATAATATATCGTTTTTGCCTGCGTCTACTTCAAAACCATAGAGGTTGTTTTTAAGATTTAGAAGTGCTTTTTCTACACCAGCCACACTCTCTGCATCAGTACGGTTAAAGATTTCAGTGAGCTTTGCGTTGTACTCAGCCTCTATGAGTTTTTTATCGTATTCTCCACTCTCTAACTTGTTAGCGTATTCTTCTTTAGCGCTTAATAGCTCGTCTTGATAAACGTAGGCAAGTGCCATAAAGTACGAATCTCTTATACTATCTTTTATAGTAACTCTTTTGGTAAAATTAGTCCAAATATTCTTCCAGCTTGATAAATCCTCTGCAGTGATTTTACCACCATTCTTCGGATTCATATTGTATATGAGCCCAACCGTTCCCCACATATATCCAACGGCATAAGAGGTTTTCTCATCTACACTCATAAAAGGAATCTCTTCCTCTCCAACCTTTATTTTAAGATTCTTAAACACCTCTTTAATATACGGAGAGCCGTTCTCTATAAAGTTAGTGGGCGTGTCAAAGGAGCGAATCATTCCCTCTGACATAAGTTTCATTATCATATATTCAGAAGGGCACAAAAGGTCACAAGCGTCGGGGTCTTTTGAAAGCTCGTTATACATATCTTCGTTTGTAGCAAAAGTAAGATAGGTTACTTCAATTCCCGTTATCTTCTCAAACATATCTAGAACGCCAAGCTCACTATCGTCCTCTGCCTCATGGATGTAATCTTCAACAGAGAAAACGGTTATAGCCTTTTTCTCTTCTTCTGCTAACACCGTCGATATCCCTGAACAAAGAAAGCTTGTTAAAAGCAGTAATACTGCAATAATTAGAGATGCTGTTTTCTTAAAAATACTCATATTATGCACCTCTCTTTTCCTGTTTCTTTTTTGAAGAAACATTCATAAAAACAACCACGATAATCGTAAGCAAGAAGATTATTGTAGTAAGCGCTCTATATATCGGCACTTGCTCGCTAGCCTTATCGGTTGTCAAGGCAATGGCCTTATAAACAGCCGTACTTATAGTGTCAAAATCTAACGGAGAAAGGGTTGCAGTTACTATATAATCGTCAAGCGAAAGTGTAATCGCAAGCATAAAACCAGATAAAATTCCAGGCAGAATTTCAGGAAGAATAACCTTAAACAGAGCTTGAGTAGGCGTTGCACCGAGGTCTAAAGCCGCCTCGTAAAGGCTTCCGTCCATCTGCTTGAGCTTTGGCATAACCGAAAGCACCACAAAAGGTGTGGTTAATATTATATGTCCTATGTAAAGTCCAAACATTGACCTGTGCGAAAAATTAAGAGCCATAAACAACATTACAAGAGCACACGCAGTAACCACTTCAGAGTTAACTACTGGGATTTGAGACATTCCTTTTACTGCCTTTCCAAGCTTCCCTTTGCTATAAAATATACCTATTGCGCCAAGAGTTCCAAGAATAGTTGCAATAACGGAAGATACAATTGCGAGAACCACTGTGTTTAATACAACGTCTTTAATTTCTCCAAGCTTTGCGTACCATATTAAATCGAACTTCTCAAAGTTGCCTATCGCTTTGCCACTGTTAAAGCTATAAAAAACCAGCAAGAGAATGGGAACGTAAACGAAAGCAAGAACGATAACAACATATAAAACTGAAAGGAATTTTTTCATTATATATTGGTCCCCCTAACGTTTTCTTCATTCTTAAAGCCACCTGTCAAAATCATAGTAGCAAATAAAATTATAAGCATTACAAGTGAAATTGTCGCACCACCGTGCACGTCGGAACGCGTTCCTCCCTCTCCAAGGAAACACCAAGCGATAAGCTTGCCGATAACGGTAAACCCAGTACTGCCACTAAAGGTATCGGTAACGACGTAACAGCTCATTACCGGAAGAAAAACCATCATTGCGCCACTAATAATTCCTGGCATAGACAAAGGCAGTGTAATATCGGTAAAAACCTTTACCTTATTTGCACCGAGGTCAAGAGCAGCTTCTTCTAAACTCTTATCCATTTTAATAAGTGTAGAATAGATTGGCAAAATCATAAAGGGCAAAAAGTCATACGTTAACCCTATTAAACTAGCGCCCGTTCCGAGAGGAATACCAATAAGAGACAAGAGCTCCTTCATAGCCATTGCCCTTAATACAAAGTTTATCCACATTGGCGTTACGAATAAGAGTAAAAAAATCATTGCTACGGTGCCCTTCATCTTTGACAAAATAAAGGCAACGGGATAAGCAATTAATAGACTAATTATCGTAACTGCAATCGAAACGAGTACGCTTATAAACAGAGTGGAAAGCTTAGTCGTGTCACTAAAAAAATTAAGAAAATTTAAAAACGTTAAGCTCCCATCCTCTCCGGTAAATGCAAAATACACCACAAGCAAAAGTGGTAACACAACAAAGAGCACCAAGAAAAGCCCGTAAGGAATGCAGAGCTGTTTTCTTGAAAAACCCTTGCCGTTCAGCTTTATCTTTCTCTCGAACGGCGTTTTTCCAATAACCCTTGTCCCTTTCATCTCTTTGTCTCCTGCTTTAAGCTGAGTTTAATTTTTTCCTTGGGAATAATAACCGAAACCCTATCGTTTTCGTTCCAAGTATATTCAGTATCAAGTACGTAATCTTCTTCCTCTTCGTCCGTTCTAACGATAACCTGATAGTGGTCACCCTTGTAAATTATAGAAACGATATTGCCTATGGCTCCACCTTCGTCAGCATCGTCTGAAATTTCAATGTCCTTTAAACCGATTTCAACGTTAACATCAACGTCGGTTAGGTCAATTTTCTCACCCTCGGCAGTAATAAGGTAGCCCTCCTCGTCAAGAATAGAGCCAGGATAAAGCTGAGTAACGTCACAATCGAATTCACCGTCACCAAACACGACAGTGTTTTTCTTTGTAATGTATCCGTCGTATTTGTTAGAGGAGAATTCCTTTTCCATTATGTGAATATTATCGGGCTCGATACGAATAGAAACAGTCTCCCCAACCTTTCTCTCCACGGTAGATTGAATAACCACTTCGTTCTTGCCGACAGCCATTGCCATTTCATAATGGACTCCCTTAAAAATGGAGCTAATTATCTTGCCTTTAACCTGACCTTCACCCTCGTTAACGATAACAACGTCCTCAGGTCTAACTACTATATCCACTTTTTCATTTTTAGGGAAATCGTCAACACAATCAAAATTAGTGCCAATAAACCTAACCTTTTTATTTCCAACCATAGTGCCGGAGAAAATATTGCTCTCCCCTATAAAGTTAGCAACGAAAGTGTTCTTCGGCTCGTTATAAATATCGGTGGGCGTGCCGATTTGCTGAATAACACCATCCTTCATAACTAAAATGGTATCACTCATAGTAAGCGCTTCCTCTTGGTCGTGCGTAACGTAAATGAAGGTAATACCGAGCTTTTTATGCATTTCCTTAAGCTCCAACTGCATGTCCTTTCTCATTTTAAGGTCGAGCGCACCCAAAGGCTCGTCAAGAAGTAGAATTTCCGGCTCATTAACAAGTGCCCTCGCAATAGCAACTCTCTGTTGCTGACCACCAGAAAGGGTTGCAACACTTCTTTTTTCAAAGCCCTCAAGGTCCACCATATGAAGCACCTTTTCAACCTTTTTATCAATCTCTTTTTTAGATAACTTTTCAATTTTATCAAAGGTTTTTCCGTTCTCATCTTGATAGGTAACCTTGTATTTTTTAAGCTTTAAGCCAAAGGCAATATTTTCGTAAACGTTAAGATGTGGAAAAAGAGCATACCTTTGGAACACGGTGTTTACCGGACGTTGGTTTGGAGGAAGGGTTGTAATATCCTTTCCGTTAAGCAATATTTTTCCCTCCGTTGGCTTATCAAAACCGGCAATCATACGAAGAGTAGTCGTTTTGCCACAGCCAGACGGTCCCAAAAAGGTGACAAATTCACCTCTCCTAACGTAAAAATTAAAATTATCAACGGCTACGACACCGTCGTCAAACGTACGATTAATACCGACAAGTTCAATTATCTTTTCATTAGTATATTCTGCCATAATACTTTCTCCTTAACTTAAAAAGATGGTGGGGATGAAACCCAAATTATCTCTGCAACAGCACTTGAATTGTTTACGATTTTATGCACTGATTTTGAGGTGAAATAAAAGCTTTCGCCCTTTTTTACCTTAACCTTTCTCTTGCCTAACACTACAACTATTTCCCCTTTGACGACGTAGCCAAACTCCTCCCCTTCGTGGGGTATATCTTCGTCTGTTGAAGCACCAGGCTCAAGCCTTAAGTGAATAGGCTCCATAGTGTTTTTTTGCGCATTCGGTGCAAGCCAGTTTATCACGTATCCGTCTGCTACCTTTTCTATATAATCGTTTTTGTTAAAACTGATTTTATCTTCTCCGTCAATATCTGAGAAAAACTCTTTCAAGTCCGTTCTCAGGGCTGATAAAATATCAATAAGCGTTGCAATAGATGGGCTGGTTAAATCGTTCTCTAGTTGAGATATATAACCCTTAGTCAGTTCACAACGGTCGGCAAGCTCCTCTTGCGTCATATCGCAAAACAGCCTTAAATTTTTTATTTTTTCGCCAATTTTCATTTCTCTCTCCGTCACCCGTCATCAAGTTTAGACATTTTTAACAAAAAGTTTAATAAATCTAAACTTTTGTGACGGAAACTATTATATATAATAGTTAACGATATGTCAATCATTTTAATTAATTTTTTATTGCCTTTTTTTAACTTTTTTCTCGCCCCACGAAAATAAGTTTTTTAGCGTGGTTTTTGCTTGACAAAAAAAACGCCAAAATTTATAATAATTTTAATTATTTTTAAGGAGAAAAAGTATGCCCTGGTGGGAAATATTCGTGCAGGGATTAGGCATATTCGGTATACTGTTTATGACTATATCCGTGCAATTCAACTCACACGGTAAAATTATGCTTTTTAAAACGCTAGGCACGCTTATGTTCGTTATCCAATATTTTTTCTTGGGTGCGTACACGGGGATGATTCTAGATTTAATCGGCATAGTTAGAAACTTTATCTTTGCCGAGAACGTTAAAAAAGGCAGGGATAATAAGCCGTGGATAATAGGCTTTACCATCTTTACCATAATTATTGGAATTCTTACAATAATTTTCACTTGGGATAAATTAGTTGGTAATATGGCTTCAATAACGAATAACTATACCGTTATGCTAATACTTGCAGTAACTTTAAGTATTTTCTCTATTATCGCAAAATCTCTAACGACTATTGCCTACGGGCTTAAAGACGCACACAAGCTAAGGTGTTTGAACTTTCCCTCCTCTTCCTTATGGCTAATATATAACACCCTTTATTTCTCCCTTTCGGGTGTAGCTAACGAAATATTCGTTATGTCCTCAATAATCGTTGCAGAAATCAGATATAAAAAGAAAAATAAGTCACTTGATACAGACATTATATACGAAAACGAATAATCACTAAAACAAACTAAAATTCCCACTGATGTTGTCCGTGGGAATTTTTGTTTTATTAAGTTTGATATTATAATTTATTTCTTTGAATTTTACCACTTGTGGTTTTGGGTAACTCTTTTCTAAATACGACAATTCTAGGATATTTGTAAGGAGCCGTTCTTTCTTTAACGTATTTTTGGATATCCTTCTTTAATTCCTCGGTCCCCTCAACGCCGTTAACAAGAACTATGCTTGCTTTAACAACCTGTCCCCTAACCTCGTCGGGTGCAGCAGAAACGCCACACTCTAAAACATAAGGAAGCTCCATAATAACCGATTCGATTTCAAAAGGTCCAATACGGTAGCCTGAAGACTTAATAACATCATCCACTCTACCAACGTACCAATAGAAGCCGTCCTCATCCATCCAGGCAGTATCACCGGTATGATAGAATCCGTCGTGCCAAACCTCTTTAGTCTTTTCCTCGTCGTCATAGTAACCGGTAAATAGACCACAGGGCGCCCCCTTAGAAACGTCAACAACAATTTCGCCGACCTCCCCAACAGGCACAGGGTTGCCATCGGCATCTACAATAGAAACGTCGTAAATTGGCGCTGGTTTGCCCATTGACCCTATCTTATGTGGCGCTCCAATCATATTTCCGAGAATCATTGTACTCTCAGACTGACCGAAACCTTCGTGAATCTGAAGCCCTGTGAGCTTTTCAAACTGACGATAAACCTCTGGGTTAAGAGCTTCGCCTGCCGTAGTCATATGCTTAACTGAGGATAAGTCATACTGAGATAAATCCTGCTTAATCATCATTCTTAGCATAGTGGGTGGAGCACAGAAGCTAGTAATCTTGTATTTGGCGAACATAGGAAGAATATCACCTGCGTCAAATCTATCGAAGTCGTAAACGAATATCGCACCCTCTGCAAGCCACTGACCGTAAAGTTTACCCCACATTGACTTTGCCCATCCCGTATCGGAAATGGTAAAGTGTAATCCATTAGTATCAACAGAATGCCAATATTTTGCAGTATGGAAATGCCCCAACGGATATTTATGGTTGTGCATTGCCATTTTGGGATAGCCTGAAGTTCCCGAAGTAAAGAACATTAACAACGGGTCGTCTCCACAGGGAGAATCCTCAGTTCTATCAAAGTGGGTGCTGTAGGCTTTGTACTCTTCGTCAAAATTGCGCCACCCATCGATTTCTCCGTTAACGGAGATTTTTCTTTGCATTCTGCCGTATTTGGTAGCGGCAAGGTCTGCTTGACGAGAAGTGTCTCCGTCTGCCGTGCAAATAATGGTAGAAACACCTGCAGACTTAAATCTATACTCGAAATCGTGCTCTTGCAACTGGTTAGATGCCAAAATTGCTATTGCACCTAACTTATTGAGACCAATCATAATCGGCCAGAACTGATAGTGCCTTTTTAATACGAGAAGAACCTTGTCGCCCTTTTTAACTCCTATTGACTTAAAGTAGTTTGCACATCTGTTTGATTCCTTCTTAATATCGGCAAAGGTTATTCTTCTTTCCGTTTTATCTTTAGAAACATGCAAAATTGCAAGTTTATCAGGCTCACGCTCTGCAATAGCGTCAACGATATCGAAAGCAAAATTAAACTTTTCAATATTCTTAAACTTTATTTTTAAGGGATAGCCGTTTTCATCTTTCTTAACGTCGATATATTTTTTATATATTCTATCCCCACTGTCTTTAGCAACGGCTTTAATAGTTTTTCCAGCAACGGTGCCTGCGCCCTCAAGGTCTGGGATGGGCTCCCCAGAAGGATTTAATACAATTGCATAGAAAACGCAGTCCTCACCACCAACGGCAATCATTCCGTGTGGAGTACTACTGTCGTAGTAAATACTGTCGCCAGCGTTCAGAACTTCCCTATGCTTGCCAACTTGCACCATTAATTTACCAGAAACAACGATATCTATCTCCTGACCTGCGTGAGTAGTGCACTCAATGGGCTTCCTCTCTGCCTCAGGGTCGTAAACGGTTTTAACGTAAAGAGGTTCTGCAATACGATTTTGGAACGCATATGCTAGATTATAGTAGGTCATGCCGTGAGCATTAGCAATTTCTTGCCCCTTCCCCTTTCTAGTAACGGTGTATGAAGTAAGCTTAGGCGAAAAACCCTCGATAATATCAGTTACATTTACACCGAGCGCATTTGCACAACGATAAATAAATGCAAAGTTAAGGTCACTTCTACCTTCTTCGCACGCAACGTACTCTTCTAAGGAAACGTCCGTCTTTTCAGCCATTTCCTCTCTGCTCTTACCTTCAATTTCACGGAGCTCACGAATACGCTCCGCCATTTCTTTGATTTTTAAATCAAGTAACTCCATAATATCTCCTATGGTATAAAAAAAACCGTCTCAAAGGTTTGACTTTGAGACGGGTTAATTCTTTGCCCGCGGTACCACTCAAATTGCGAATACTCGCCACTTTACAGGAATCTATCAATCCCCTTGCACTATCGTAGCACGCACGGAAAGGTTCTAATCACCAATTTAGGCTTTCTTCCTTTCTGCTCCGAAGTTACATAGCATTACTTCCCCTATCGGTTTCCACCAAACACCGACTCTCTGAAAGGTTACGGCAAAGCCACCTCTTCATCAACGCTTTTAATTATTTTACCATTAAATTTATTTATTGTCAACGAAAATAGCAGACTATTTATTTTTTAGCACTGACAACGATGGTGGATATAACGGCTATCCACTGGAAAATAAACCCATACCAAAACCATAATACTTCGTTCATTTCAGGGTTTTTAGTCCTAATTATGGTAGCACAAATCCTACCACAAACGATGCCACCACATACTAAAATTGCAACTGCTAAAATAGACAAAATAATATATAAAGCAATCATTTTAATCTCCTTGTACGCTTAATTATACACTGTGCGAATATTTTTGTCAAGCAAGTTTATATCTTTTTAATTTGCTCTAGCCATACCGTAGCTAGCGCGTCTGACGGCATTTTAAACCCTCCTCTTGGCGAAAGGGAAAAATCAAACACTTTTGCACCGTCAGGCAAGCAAGAACGCTTAAACTGTTGGGAGAAAAACCTTCTTATAAATACTTCAAGCCATTTTTTTATCGTCTCTTTATCAAACTCATCTTCAAAGGTACACCTTGCCATTTCGTACACTTTCTTAGGCTCAAATCCTCTATATATTACGTGGTACAAATAAAAATCGTGCAGAGCATAAGGTCCCACAAGGTCCTCTGTTTTTTGTTTAATTTCATTGCCCTCCACGGGGATAAGCTCGGGACTTACCGGTGTTCCTACAATATCCAATAATACGGCTTTAAGCTTTGGTTTAGAATTTTCAGCGTAAGTTTTAACTAAGAATTTTACAAGCGTTTTAGGAATTCCACTGTTAACGCCGTACATACTCATATGGTCTCCATTATAGGTTGCCCAGCCAAGCGCAAGCTCGCTCATATCTCCGGTACCAACGACAATCCCACCCTCCATATTGGCTAAATCCATTAAAACTTGAGTGCGTTCCCTTGCTTGAGCATTTTCAAAAGCCGCGTCATATTTACTGCCCGAATGTCCAATATCCTTAAGGTGCCTTGTTACGGCTTTGGAAATATCTATCTTCTTTAGCGTCGTACCCGTTATTCTTGCGAGCTTTATCGAATTCTCAAGCGTTCTAGAAGTGGTGCCAAAGCAAGGCATTGTAACCGTTACAACGTCCTTATTGCTCCTCCCAAGCTTTGCCATAGTCTTTATCGCAACAAGGAGTGCAAGGGTAGAATCAAGTCCCCCAGATAACCCTAATACGAGCTTTTTAGCACCTGTATGCACTAGCCTTTTTTTCAAGCCCTCTGCTTGAATTTCAATCACGTCCTCCATTACTTCCTTTTGGCTTTTCCCCTTAGGAATAAATGGATATTTTTCGAAAATACGTCCCTCTTCTCTTTCGGAAAAAGAAGAGAACTCTAACACCATATAATCGTTATAATTTTCCTCACAATTATTTCTATTTGTTTCAAGGTAATCTAAATCAATTAAAGCAGTTGTTAGACTAGTTTTAAAGGGCGTGCTCTCTTTTAGCAACTCACCGTCTTCAGCAATTAAATTGTAGCCGGCAAAAACCTCGTCTCCCGTCGACTCACCCTCACCAGAATTACATAAAACGTACGCAACCTTGCAATTTTTTGACTGGCTTTTTATTTTCTCTTTAATTCTCACTTTCCCATCCATAGTGTATGCAAAAGAAGCCGCATTAACCACAATGTTTACACCGGCAATGGAATGATGTGAAGAGGGTGAAACAACCGATAAAATATCCTCTCCGATTTCGGCAGAAATTCTAACCTTTTGATTTTTGGAGTCGACAAAAATAATCTTATTAGTTAGTGGAATTTTCTCGCCAAAAACGGTTACCACTATCCCGTCTATCACATTCGAAAAACGGCTACCGTCAACATTTTCTTTTGGAATGAAAGCTAAGATTTTTCCTTCGTTCATTACTGCAAGGGTGTTATAAATTCTGCCGTTAAAGTTAAGTGGAACACCAACAAAGAATAAAAGCTTGATTTTTTGCGTTTCGATACATATTTCTTTCAATGCATTCAAAGACTTTTCGCAAATAATCGAAGAATAAAGTAAATCCCCTGCAGTACTGCCAACTAGAGAAAGCTCTGGAAAAACCAAAACCTCTACCCCTTCTTTTTGGGCAAGGCTAATTCCGTTTAATATGCTTTTTTTATTAAAATCAACGTCGCAAACCTTAATTTCTGGTGTAAAAGCGCCAATTTTTAAATACCCGTTTTTCATATAAAAACTCCTTTTTTAATATTTTTTCAAGTTTTCTATAAACAATAATACACTATTTTTATCAAATTTGCAATAATTTAACAAAAATAAAAAACGATTTTTCGCCGTTTTTTGCAAAAAACCGTTTTTTGACATAAGATTTTAATCATCGTAACCGTTGGGGTTTTTAGTTTGCCAATTCATTGCGTCCTTGCACATATCGTCTAAGGTTTTTTCAGCCTTAAACCCTAGCACCTCGTAAGCGTAAGCAGGGTCAGCATAACACTCGTCGATATCCCCCGGTCTACGAGGCATAATTTTATAAGGAATAGGCTTTCCTGTTGCCCTTTCAAAACCCTTAACCATATCAAGAACGGAATATCCTTGACCAGTGCCTAAATTCACTATCAATAAGCCTGGTTTTTCAGCCAATTTGTTAACTGCTAGAACGTGTCCTTTTGCAAGGTCGACAACGTGAATATAATCTCTGACGCCCGTTCCGTCAGGAGTATCGTAGTCATCACCAAACACACCGAGATATTCCCTCTTACCCACGGCAACTTGAGTAATGTATGGGCAAAGGTTATTTGGAATACCCTTGGGGTCTTCACCAATGAGCCCCGATTCGTGCGCACCAACGGGGTTAAAATATCTCAAAATAGCAATATTAAATTCAGGGTCTGCCTTATATAAATCTTTTAAGATATACTCTATAAATAGTTTCGTACTCCCGTAAGGATTTGAGGTAGACAAGGGAAAGTCCTCTCTAATTGGCACTGACTTTGGTTTTCCATAAACTGTAGCCGATGAAGAGAATACTAAATTTTTTACGCCGTGGTCACGCATAGCAAAAGCTAAAACAAGCATACCCTCAATGTTGTTTTCGTAGTATTCTAGAGGCTTTGCGCAAGATTCACCAACGGCTTTTAAGCCAGCAAAGTTGATAACGGCATCAATCTCATTTTCCTCAAAAATTTTGTCTAAAATTTTCCTGTCGCGAATATCTCCCTCATAAAATTTAACGGATTTTCCAGTTATTTTCTCCACTCGGTTGATAGATTCAAATTTGCTGTTCATAAAATTGTCTATACAAACTACTTCGTGCCCGGCATTTAATAATTCAACCGTAGTATGAGACCCTATATAACCTGCACCACCTGTAACTAAAACCTTCATTTCTTCTCTCCTTTTATTTAATGTCTACACTGTTTAAGAATTTAATAAAGCCTTTCTTTCCAATGGAATCATCCTTGAAAACGGCTGTATTGTAAAGAATGTTCTTGCAAACGACGTTCACCTTGTCGGTAACTCGTTTTTCAGCTTCCTCCATATTAGCCGAAAGCCCCTCACCAAGAAGCTCCTCAATCATATCGTTATGTACTAAAAGCGTTTCATCTTCCCTATTAAACGGCACTCTTCCACACAAAATTTCCGCAATAGAGTGGAGCTGTTTTTTAAGTCTTCCGGGGAGAATAAATAACCCCATCGCTTCAATTAGCCCTATGCCCTCTTTCTTGATATTATGATATTCGGGATGAGCGTGAAAAACACCGTCAGGATACTCCTTGCTCGTGATATTGTTTCTTAGAATCATATCCATCACGTAATATTTACCATCTTTTCTGCAAACCGGGGAGAGCGAATTATGTGGCACTCCGTCTGTTTCTGCAAAGATACCACAAGCCTCATCGGTAAAAGTAGCCCAAGCAGAAATAATCTTTTTGGAAAGGGAAGCAATTTTTTCCCTATCTTCACTCTTGAGTCTGATAACGCTATTATACCAATCAACAATGCCAACCTCAACGTCTTCATACCCTGAGGCAATAAAATATTCTTTAATCTTTGCATAGTGCATAGGCATAAGATGTTCGCCACCCTGGAAATGCTCGTGATTGAGAATGGAGCCACCTATAATAGGAAGTGCAGCGTTTGAGCCTATCATATAATTAGGCAAATAATCAACAAAATCTAGCACCTTTTCCACGGTATCTTCTGCAATGTGCATTGGCGTATGATTTTCCGAAATAGCAATTAAATGTTCGTTATAATAAGCGTAGGGCGAATACTGAATAAACCAAGGCTCTCCACCCATATTTAAACTAATTGTTCTTATATTTTCCCTTGCAGGATGCGATAAGGTGCCTGCAAAACCTTCATTTTCCTTACACAAAAAGCAAGCAGGGTATTTTTTATCAGATTTTTTTGCCGTTAATAGCTTTGCTATTTCCCTATTATCCTTTTCAGGCTTAGAAAGGTTTATGGTAATCTCTAAAAACTTATCTCCGTCAAAATATTCCCACTTTAGATTTCTGCCGATAGCAGTTTTTTGAACGTAATTGTTTTTAACCGAAAGGTCATAGAGATATTTGCAAGCCTCTTTTTCTCCCTCCGTTTCCTTTATACGGTTAAACCCAGCGTTCACAACTGAAGGTAAGGGCGAAATCAAGCCGAATATGTAGGTAGAATAAAGCCCTTCTTCAAACTCACCACAAAGCCCGTTAGCAATGGCGTATTCTTCTATCTCCTTAGTTAAAAGGTCGGGAACTGAGAGGCTATCGATAAAAGATAAATTCTCATCTCCGTCATAAGGCTGTGAAAGCTTAAACTCACGAAGTAAAAGATTTCTAAAATATATCTCGTCTCGTTTTTCCATGTGTAAATGCATTAGGGCGTATCTAATAAGTTTTTCAACCAAAAGCTTGCCGTCTACCATTTTATCTTTCCTCCCTTTTTTTGTAGTAATAATAAAGTCTGCACTCCTTGTTGGAGTTATAAAGTTTTCTATCTCTATCACATTTTTTGCCAAAGATTTTTTCAAACCTCTTCTCCGAGGTGATTAAATACATTGACCAGTTATCTAAGGTGTCGAAAGCCTTTCTAAGGCTCTTGTAACATTCCTCTGCCTCTTTTTTATCGTATACCCTTTCTCCATATGGAGGGTTAGTTACGATAGTTCCGTTAGAGAGGTTAGAGCGAAAATTCTTAACGTCGGATACAGAAAAATTTATCTTATCCTTAAGCCCTGCTCTCTCTGCGTGGCGTTTTGCTAGCGCAATAGCCTTTTTGTCTATATCGGAAGCAAAAATCTCCACCTTTCTATCTCTAATTTCCTTATCCTTTGCCTCGGTAAAAGCGTTGTCGAAAGCAGAGGAAGAAAAGCCTTTCCAATCGTTAAAATCAAATCTTCTACCTATGCCTCCAGCGATATTGAGAGCAATTCTTGCCGTCTCTATTGCAATCGTGCCCGAACCACAAAAGGGGTCAGCAAAAGGCTTTTGATAATAATAATCGCTCATCAAAACCATTGCAGAGGCAAGCGTTTCTTTTATCGGAGCTATGCCCACCATATCTCTATACCCTCTCTTATGAAGCCCTTCGCCACTGGTGTTGAGAAGAATGGAAACGATATCTTTAAATATTGAAAACTCCACCCTATATAAACTGCCCGTTTCTGGGAGAGTTTTCATTTTATATTTTTCAGAGAGCCTAACGGCTATTGCCTTTTTTATGATTTTTTGGCAATCAGATATAGAAAACAGTTTACTTTTAACACACTTTCCGTTTACCGGAATTTTACCGAAAACGTCAACGTAATTTTCCCAAGCTATATTTTTAACGCCCTCAAAAAGCTGGTCAAAACTTTCAGCAGTAAACTCAGAGAGCTTAATATACACCCTGTCTGCAGTGCGCAAATTCACGTTGCACCTTGCAACAGCCTCTACATCCCCCTTGAAGGTTATTGCACCGTTCACTGCTGGAGCAGACGGGTAGCCTAGACGAGCAAGCTCTTTTTTCAGCACCCCCTCCACACCTGAGGCAACCGTAAGAGTTATATTTAATTTATCTGGAAAATCTACCCTCGTGTGCACTTTCACTGTTCCTCGTTAGTTTTCATCTGTAAATAATTATATCCCAACCACTAAAAATAATCAAGTGTTTCTTGCTTTTTGCTCTTCTTTTTTTACAAAAAGTACTTGAAAAAAAACATGATATGTATTATAATAATACTTAACAAAATTTTAGTAAATATGAGGTAAGCGATGAATCACCTTAGAAACGGATATATAGCGAAATTTTTTAAGGATTTATACTTTATTCCGTCACTATTTATAACCAGCATACTTTGCACGTTGTTTATTGGCTGTGAGGGGTTTGGAATTTTTGATTCCTTGATAAAGGGGAATTTCTCCTACTACCTAATTTCAACGGCTGGGTTTTTCACGCTTATTTATATTACTTATTCTCTTGCAGAGTGTAAAAATAAAAAGCTAACCGTTGTTGACGCAACTAATATGGCTATTTTGATAACCTCTATCGCTTACGTGCTTTTCGTTGTTTTGGTCACCAAAAAGTTGTCCCCACTAAAGTTCATTATTCCTGGAGCATTATTTTTAATAATGATTTTTGTTACGGTAATGAGAACGGTTTATTTCAATCCATACGACGAAAAAGGAAAAGTTTACTACACAAAGCATTCAGTTAACGCATACTATCACACGCTAACAAAAAACCATTCTTTCTTTGCAATCTATCTCTTTGCACTCGGAATAACTTGCCTTTCCTATTTAATAATAAAAAGTGGATTCACCTTAAATCTTAAATCTTCAAAAATAATTATCCCACTTATCGTTGCCGGCTTATTCTTATCCTTTTTAATCTTTACCTCAATATCAAAAAAAATAAGCGTGGTCGACGCTGGTCTACTAGGCGCAACGCTAAGTCTTCCCCCAATATTTTCACAAATAATATTCTTGGTTACCGATTCGCTTAAAAAAGACGTTTATCTTAGCTACTGGGCAATAATTTTAGGGATTGTTATAATTCTCACCTTGCTCAGATATATTTTCTTCGACATCTCAAAAATCGGCAAAAACACAGCAGAGGACTTTAGCGACGCAAGAATAGCAAACTACTTTAAGAAGGTATCACACAAATACGGTATAGGAATAATAGTTACGGTTGCGTTTGCAGCTGCAGTAATTCTATTCTTAATGCTCACCTTTGCTGACGTAACGAGGTTTTTTAAATTTGAAGACGGCACACTAAAAATAACCTTTAATCTCCTCCCCGCCGCCATAATCAACCTCATTTTTATCGGATGGATTCTTATGGGCGTAGTATTAACTGCCGTTAATCTAAAAGCGCTAAAAATCACCTTTGCAGACTTTCTAATGCTAGCAAACTTAATCTTTTCTATCGTCGCTTCAATAGTGTTCGCACTTCAAAAAACCATTGACTGGAGAATTTATTTACTCAGCGCACTATTCGTCTTCTCCCTTACAATGACAATTTTTAGAATACTTCGCGCTAGCCCCAAAAAAATTGATTAATTTAACCGATAAATTTTTTATACATTTACTCTAACCAAGTAATCGCCACATAAACATTTTATCTGAGCATTGCTATTTCGCTTGACAACCCTTGTTTGTCAGTGATATAATAACGAAGAACAAGGGAGTAATCAACACGTAGAAAGCGTGTTTGCAAATCAACATTTCGGCATATTTGCCTGGTTTGCATTTATGATGAGACTTAATCGCATGATAAGTCTTCCTTGAATAAAGAATCAAATTAAAGGCGAAGACTAATAGGTTTTCGCCTCTTGTTTTTATACGAGTATATATGGTGCTTTATTTAAAAAACACGGTTAACACCAATATGATAAGAGGGAATTTTGAAAAATGATATCTATGGAAAAATAAAGGCACGTAAACCTTTTGAAGTTAACGATGTTATTGTATATCTATTTCTTCTAGTCTTGGTTACGTTGCTTTTTTTATTTTTCGTAATTCTGCCTAAAACTAACGTAGCTAGTGGCTTCAAGGTAATTGTGAACGATAAAGAATTCCTGTCCTTTTATTATGAAACGGAAAGTTGCGTTTTAGCTGAAAACAGCTGGGCGTTAATAGATCACAACAAAGAAAACGGCACGATTACCATATATCACAATGCAGATAAAACTGAGTATAACGTTTTATCGTACGATACAGATAAACATATAGTCTCCATGCTCGATTCAACCTGTTCCCTATCGAAAGACTGTATTTACGAGCCGGAGATTTCATCAAACGGGGCGATATACTGTGCTCCTCACAAGCTTATCGTTATACCAATTAGCGATGGAAAGGAAATTCCTCCTCCCACTATAGGAGGTGGCTTATGAGTAATTTAGCACTGAAAAAAATTATACTGACGGCTTTGTACTCGTCGCTATCGCTCATTGCCTTTTACGTTGAAAGCTTATTCCCCCCACTAATTATTCCAGGGGCGAAAATGGGGCTATCAAACATCTTTAT
Source organism: Christensenellaceae bacterium (assembly GCA_045637865.1). GTDB lineage: Bacteria > Bacillota > Clostridia > Christensenellales > Borkfalkiaceae > UBA1259. The sequence goes on along the minus strand of JAZUAF010000010.1, from coordinate 110,325 downwards.
CTTATTAGCAACGTTGTCTCTCGGTTCTATATACGGCTTTGCAACCTTACTTATTAAAGTTACGCTTGGAAGTTTATTTATAGGCAACCCCTCTGCAATAATATATTCATTACCAGCAGGTGTACTTGCGTTATCGGTGGAATTGTTGGTTATCTATTTCATAAAAAGGACAAGCGTCGTTTCTGCAAGCATTGCTGGAGCAGTTGTAAATATTACGGTACAAAACGTGTTTTTCTGCTTGTTGACGGGCACGACTTTGTATCTTACCTACCTTCCATATTTATCTTTAATTGGCATTATAGGTGGAACGGTTACGGGATTAGCAGTATACCTTGCAATCAAACGCATGCCAGATTCCATTAATCTCAACAAAAACTAATCATCTCAATGGAGAAAAGGAGAATAAAATTGAGTTTTTTAAAGGCTAAATACTACCCTTACGGTAGTAAAATTAGGGGGACAAAACTCTCAAAAGATTCCCCTATTGAAAAAATTACACCACCGAAGATGGTGTATATTTCCATGTCTCAACATATCGGTGCACCGGCTATTCCGGTAGTACAGGTTGGCGACAAGGTAAAAAAGGGGCAGCTCATTGGCGAAGCTAGTGGCGCACTCTCTGCCAACGTGTATTCATCGGTGGCTGGAACCGTTACCGAGATTAAAAATATCGTTAACGGCTTAGGGCAAAACCTAAACCACGTTGTAATTGAAAACGATTTTAGCAATGAGGAAATCTTCCTTGACGACCTTACTGATTTCAGCGCTAAATCACTTATTGAAAGAATAAGGCTTGCGGGAATAGTAGGTCTCGGTGGAGCAGGCTTCCCTACTGCCATTAAGCTTAGCCCAAATCACCAGCTTGACACTCTAGTTGTTAACGGTGCAGAATGCGAGCCGTATCTCACTTGCGACTATAGACTTATGATTGAGCGCACGGAAGATATTTACAAGGGAATCAAATACGTTGCCAAAGCACTTGGCATTGAAAGGGTTATAATTGGTATTGAAAGCAACAAGCCAAAAGCAATTGAAGCTTTTTCAAAATATGACGATATTGACGTTGTAGTTTTAAGGAAACAATATCCAATGGGAAGTGAAAAGCACCTTATTTACGTTACTACAGGCAGAAAGGTTCCTGTAGGCAAAATGCCATTTGATATTGATTGTTGTGTGCAGAATATTAAAACGCTTATAGCTTGTTATGAAGCTATTGAACATAACAAACCCCTTACTGAAACCGTTTTAACTGTAAGTGGAAAGGGCGTTAAAACGCCTAAAAACATTTTAGCGCCACTAGGAACTCCATTCCAATCGCTTATAGAATTTTGTGGTGGAAATAGTGACGACGTTGTAAAGGTTGTTGCAGGTGGTCCAATGATGGGCAAAGCACTTGTAACCTTAAACCATTACACAAGAAAAACCGATTCCGGCATACTCTGCCTTTGCGAATCAGAAACGGATAGAAGTGAATCCTCTAACTGCATAAACTGTGGCATGTGTGCAAGAAAATGTCCAATGAGGCTTATGCCTATGTATATTGAGGCAAACGCCATTGCAGGAGATTTCGCTAACGCTGAAAAATACGGAGCAATGAACTGCATTGAATGTGGTCTATGCACCTATAACTGTCCTGCAAAGAGAGCTCTCGTTCAAAGCATTACTTATGCAAAAGGAAAGATAAAGGAGATGAAGAAAAATGGATAAAATGCTTACATATTCGCCCTCTCCTCACATAAAGGCTCCAAGAACGACGAGAGGCATAATGCTTAGAGTGTGCATAGCACTTCTTCCCGCATGTATTATGGGCGTTGTTTACTTTGGATTAAACGCATTGCTTTTGCTTCTGATATCGACGCTGTCTGCCGTAGCAAGTGAATACGCATACCTGCTTGTAATGAAAAAATCATTTAAGGAAATAACTAGAAAATTTGACTTCACGTCCTGCGTAACGGGTATGCTCATCGCAATGTGTTTGGGTTCTCAAACACCCCTATACGTTCCCGTTTTTGCAAGTGCGTTTGCAATTATCGTTGTAAAAATGATTTTTGGTGGGACGGGTAAAAACCTTGTTAACCCAGCAATTACCGGTAGGATTTTTGCTTTTATGTCCTTTGCAACGCTAGTTACAAGTGGCTGGATAGAGCCATCAATTAAGGCAATATTTGTAAACACGGAAACTGTAATTACAGGCGCTACCGTGCTTACTGATATGCTTTCAGAAAATATGCTCCCCTCAATATCATTTCTCGACCTATTGCTTGGTACGGGAGTTATGGGCTGTATTGGTGAAACTTGCAAAATTGCACTTATTACAGGCGCTATCTTCCTTAGTATTTCTGGCATTATCAATATTATATATCCTCTAATTTACGTTGCAATAACAGGCTTATTTACAGTTTGCTTAATGAATTTCAATTTTGCATACTTCTTGCCTAGCATCCTCTCTGGTGGACTTATTCTCGGCGCATTCTTTATGGCAACCGATTACACCACCTCTCCAAACACAACTCTTGGCAACATAATCTACTTCGTTTTATTAGGTCTAATTACTGCCGGTTTAAGGGTTGCAACCAAAATGGAGGTCGTTTCCTTTGCAATTCTTTTAATGAACCTCGTAGTTCCCCTAATTGATAAATTTATTATCAACAGGCCTTTCGGTTATAAAAAAACCAAAAAGGCAAGGGAGGCTAAATAGAATGAAAAAGTTTTTATCAAGCCTTTGGTTTAAATGCATTGCAACCCTCCTTATCATAATAGTTATATCGGGTGGACTTTTATCAATACTCAGCGACCTTTTATACGTTTCAGATGTGGAGAGAACTGAGAGAGCAATTGCTTCAATATATAATGGTGAAATAAAGAAATTTACTGAAATAGAATTACCTACTGCAAACCCCGATGAAGAATTTATAGATTGCGCTAACTTTGGCTCGATTGATAAAATTTATAAAATTGAGGGCGAAAGTGCAAACGAATTCGACCTACTTTTTCATACAATCGGCAAGCAGGGATTTAAGAACGGTTCTATAACCTATTGGATAAAATTATCATCGATAAACGGAGAGCTCTCCATTGGCAAAATGATTATAGAAAAGGACGTTGACCAATCCTTTATTGGTAATCTTGATGAAACTTGGCACTCAGCCATTTACGTTAATATCGATGAAAATTCTAAATATCTTACCCCCTACAGCAAAGTCGCTGAGAAAGACCAAAATTATTCACTAGTTCCTACAACTGGAGCAACGAACTCAAAAAGAGCTTCTTGCAACGCTGTAAACAGCGTTATCTATTTTATAAACAATTACGAGCTAGGAGGGGTTATCTAATGAAAACAAATTTCAAGAAAATAGCTTCTGACGGCATTATCGCCCAAAACCCCATCTTAAAATTAGTACTCGGCACCTGCCCCACTTTAGCGCTCACAACCTTAGCTATGAACGGCATTTATATGGGGCTTGCAGTTACCTTTGTTCTTATATTTAGCAACGTACTTGTCTCTATACTCAGAAAGGTTATCCCCTCTGAGGTTAGAATTCCCGCATTTGTCTTAATCATTGCAACCTTCGTTACAATCGTTAGATTAGTGCTCGATAAACTGCTTCCTGCCGCCTACGAGGTTTTAGGAATCTATCTACCCCTAATTGTTGTTAACTGTATTATATTAGCAAGGGCTGAAAGCTTTGCAAGTAAAAACGGTGTTTTCGCATCAGCCCTTGACGGTTTGTTTATGGGCATTGGCTTTACCCTCGCTTTAACCGTAATGGGTGCTTTTAGAGAATTTTTAGGAAGTGGTGCCATCTTCGGTGTAAAAATTTGGAACTTCTCTATAGGCTTTTTCACATCTAGTGCAGGCTCTTTTTTCACTTTTGGTTTATTTATTGCAATCTTTAGCCTTATAGAAGGGAAAATTAACAAGAAAAATAAAATAAACAAATATGCCCAACTCGTCGAAAGCAAAAAATTAAGTTCTGTAATGGCAACTAAGGAGGATAAATAATATGGCTGAATTTATTATGTTAATTGTTTCGGCGGTTTTTATCAACAACTTCGTTGTGGTACAGTTCTTAGGAATATGTCCCTTCCTCGGCGTTAGTAAGGATTTCAAGAGCGCGCTAGGCATGGGTGTAGCAGTAACCTTTGTTATGACTATTACCTGCCTAATAACCTATCCCATTTACACGCTAGTATTAGAACCAAACGGTCTTGCATTCCTAGAGATTATAGTGTTTATTTTCGTTATTGCGTCACTCGTCCAAATGATTGAAATGGCACTAAAGAAATACTCCCCTACGCTATATAATGCTATGGGCATTTATCTCCCCCTTATCACAACTAACTGTGCCGTTCTTGGTGTTGCAGAATTAGTTATTAATCACGAGCAAATGGCAAGCCTAATCGGGCTTAGCTCACCTGTACAAATGGGGCTTGGATATGCCGTTTTATACGGTCTCTTTGCGGGGCTCGGCTTTACCGTTGCAATAGTACTAATGAGTGGCTTAAGGGAAAAAATTGCAAAGCTCCCGATAAATAAGCACTTAAAAGGGTTCCCTATTGCAATGATTTCAGCGTGTTTTATCGCAATGGCATTCTACGTGTTTGCGCTAATTTAGGGAGGGCTTTGTATGAATTATTTATTACTTAACTCAACAAATCAAATAAACATTGATAGACTCCTCCTGGTAATAGCGATAGTAGCAGTAGTTGCTGTTATCTTTGCAGTTCTTATCGTAATTGTATCTAAAGTGTGCTACGTCAAGCCCGATGAAAAGGCAGAAAAAATAGTCAAAAACCTTGCAGGCGCTAACTGTGGTGGCTGTGGCTTTGCAGGTTGTGCTGACTTTGCTAAGGCTCTCTCCGAGGGTAGAGCCGAACTTTCAGCTTGTGGCCCCACCCCTAACGACAGTAAGGCTAAAATTGCTGAAATTATAGATGTTCCCTTTTCTGCAGAGGAAGAAAGGTACGTTGTCGTTCACTGTGCAGGTGGCGAAAAATGCAAAGATAAATTCGAATACGTTGGAAACGGTGGTTGCATTGCTCAATCAACCTTCCAAGGTGGCAAAAAGGTTTGCCCCACAGGTTGTCTTGGCAGTGGCTCATGCGTGGAAGTTTGCCCATATCACGCTATAGAAGTAGTCGGTGACGTTGCTATTGCAAACAAAGCGCTTTGCGAGGCTTGTGGACTTTGCGTTAAAACTTGCCCTAAAAAGATTATCGAGCTAATTCCGAAATCTTCAAAAGTATACGTTGCTTGTTCAACCCACTGCAAAGGCAAGGAAGTTATGGGGGCTTGTGAAAAAGGCTGTATTGCTTGTGGAATATGTGCTAAAAACTGCCCCGTCGGCGCAATTACTATGGTGGATAATATTCCTGTAATTGATTACAAAAAATGCACGGGTTGTAAACTTTGTTCACAAAAGTGCCCAAGAAAATGTATTTGGGAAATTTAATTTAAAACTGAAAAAGACAGGCTTTAGATAACCTGTCTTTTTGTTTATCTTTTTTAGTATAAATCACACGCAAATATTGTTACATTCTCTGCACCGTGCGTTTTATTAAACGCAACTTTTATCTCTTTATATTCCCTATCAAGTGGAATATTTAATAGCGAGTAATAGTTGTTATCGTTATAGTAAATCACCTCTCCGTCTCCATAAACGGTTAAATCTTTAACGATAGTGTTTGCCGTTTTCGTAGGCTCAAAATCTTTGCCTTGGTGAAGTTTTTGAGCAAAAATTCTCATTTTACGGTTAGGAGATATGCTCATTCTACTGTAATCGGGGTCGAAGGCAATTCTAAGAGTGTTTACCTTTTCTTTCCTTTCAAAGGTAAAGGTTATATTCTCCCCCACCTCCAAGCATATTCCGTTTTCGCCGTAATCTTCACGTGGTCTATCCGTGCCGTTAAAAAGAATTTCCCTATCGCTATCCGAAAGGTTTAACTTTGCTTTTTTAGAAAGCTCTGATATTTCCCTTTTAACACCGGGCAGAAAAACACCGTCTTTTAAGATTTCCTGCTGAAGCTCTTTTATATATTTTTCATAAACCCCTCTTGGAGAGCAGTTTTTAGAAAGACAAATTGCCACGGCATTACCCACTGCTTGACCTAATAGAGAGCAGGTTGCCATAACTCTAGTTGAGCTAAGCCCAGCGTGAGTTGCACTTATATTTCTGCCTGCAAAAAACAGGTTTTCAATATTTTTAGAATAAAGGCACCTATAAGGTATGCCATAAGGAGATGGTGCAGGATAGAAATAAGAGGGCGCATCGGTGCTCTTGTTCGCCATCATACCTTTAGGGTTATGGTCGTCCATCGGCCAACCACCGTAGGCAACTACATCGGGGAAATTTCCACCACCCTCAATGTCTCTCTGAGTTAAAATATGGTCGGAAACGTAACGCCTGCTCTCACGCTTTCCCGGTAAGAAACCTACCCACTCTAGCTCCCAGTTATCGTAGCCGTGGTCACCCTTGTTTTTAATATGGTCCCAAATGCCGAAGGCGACTTTAATAAGTTCATCTCTCGTTTCCTCAGCATTTTCTATGGGAATGCCAGTGTCTCCACCTAATTCCATCCACCACAGGTTGCACCCACTCGTGCCAATTTTATGGTCACGGAAGGTGGTGTGTTGACCTGCGAGGTAAGGAATAATAGCAAAATCCTCGTCTGTTTCATATTTATTTGCCCACGTTGGAGGAATATATTTCACGGGAGTATCCTTTTCCCTTGCTTGAAGTAAAAGACTCATGCCCATAGTCTTTTGGTCAGCAATTTCGGGGCCAATATCCTCGTTAAACTCGAGCTTTGATTCTCTTCCAAGACGGTGCTCTGCACCACTCAAAGGGGCTAAAATTCCGTCACCTGAGCAATCGGCAAAGTACCTAGCTTTTACTTTGTGATAAGTATAGGTCGTTAACTGCCAAGCGGTTACCGAATGAATTTTATTTTCCCCACACTCTGCGTCAAGACAAGAGGCGTTGAGAATAAGCGTTATATTTTTGTTTTCCTTGATTTTACCATACAAAACGCTATCCCAGAGAGTTGGTGCAAGAGTTGGATTTCTATAAATATTTTCCTCTTCAAGCTCAGCTAGAATTCCACTCTCTCTATTGAACTTGCCCTTAGCACCTCTAACCCACATACGGATTTCAGAGGAGCTGTTGCCACCGAGAACAGGTCTATCTTGAATTAATATTACCTTTTGCCCCTTTCTAGCTGCAGAAAGTGCTGCAATCGTACCTGCAAGCCCTCCACCGACAACACAAAAATCACAACTATGTTCTATCGTCTTAAATACACTCATTTCATTCTCCTTTAGACGCTTAAAACTACGCCGTTTTCTACAAGCTTTTCTCTTAATCGTTTAACTTCTAATTCTCTAACGTCAACGTTTTCTATACAAGCCATTGCAGCAGCAGTACCTGCCGCTTCACCCATACCCATACAAGGAGGCATAACCCTAATTGCACCTGCCGCTTCGCTCTCTGCAGAAACGCACCTGCCGGCAACCAAAAGATTGGAACGGTTCTTAGGCACTAAACATCCGTAAGGCACACCGTAAAACTTGTTTTCAGGAATTGTAATATATTCGTTACTCGTGGGGCCGAATCTTCCGTGCACGTCAACCGAGTTTGCCGCAATCATAATAGAATCTTCAGGCACTACGCAATTAAGCACATCGTCAAGTACCATAGTTTTTATGCCGTGAATATGGCGCGTTTCCCTTATACCTAAAGTTGAGCCAGACTGTAAAAGCTTAGCATTTTCACAACCGGGCACATATTTTTTAAGGAAAGCAAAAATCTCGTCTACTTGTTCTCTGCCAACAGTTTCGCCCATAGTGAGACTTTCGGAATTAGTTCCGTCAACCCCCATAATTCGAGAGGTGTTTATACTCCACTCGTCCTCGTCAACGCCACGGAAAAGTCCGATGGAAACTCTATTAAGCGTCCAATCCCCAGCCTCACGTGCTTTAGAAACCCACCAGTGCAGTGAACGATAGTTAACACCATCCTTTCTATAGAAATTTTGCCAGTTTTTTTCAATATCTTCGTCGATTTTAGCACTGTCCACGTTGCCAATACGAAAAAACATTGAAGCAGGCTGAATTCTGCCCTCTCCGTTACCCATTGTGTAGGGAACACCCGAAAAGGCGGAAACGTCACCGTCACCCGTGCAGTCCACCACAACTTTAACGTCGATAGCCGAAAGCCCCTCTTTCTTGGCAACGATAACCCTACTAATTTTATCTCCTTCAACGACGGAATCAACAAACGAAGTATGATATAAAACCTTAACTCCAGCTTCTTTAAGCATTCTGTCTGCAAGGAGCTTTAATTCTTCTGCCTTGAAAGGAGTAACGTGAATATGCCCTGCAGTAATGTAAGATGTGAATGCAGAAGCCGTTGGAACGGTTGACGGATGAATTGCACCACCCCTTTCCACTAAACGGTTAACAATCTCCTCAAATAGACCACGAATAAGCATAGTGTTTCCACCACTATCGTAACAGGTCATAAAAGGAGCGACGAGTCCTGCCGTTGCCATTCCACCACAAAAAGAGCCTTGCTCAATAAGCATAGTTTTTGCACCAGCCCTTGCCGAAGCGATAGCCGCACAAAGCCCTGCGGGACCACCACCAACGACTAAAACGTCTGCACTATCCGTATTAATTATTTTTTTATACTCAAACATTTTTTATCCTCTCCTTGTAGATATTCTCTCAACCTTTTAGCAACCTCTTCACCTAAAATGGCAAATGAAGATTTTTTTAGGTGGCAGGTATCGGTAAAATGCTCCTCACCCCAATCCATCATAAAACCGTTGATATCGTTAACGTCAACGCCTTCTTTTTCACAAACGTTTACTGCAAGCTTATTGTATCTTTTAATCTCGTCGTTAGAACGTGGATTGATTCCCCCGGTAGAGCCACCAACAGGGTTCATTGGTGAGGTGGTTGCAAACACTATTTTTGCGTTTGGGAAAAATCTTCTCAAAAGGTCAATAATCATTTTAATATTCCTTTCATATTCCCCTTCACTCGTTAAGGAAATATCATAGCCGTTCCAGTGCGCAGCGTCCCACTGCCCACAATTAAAATGAACTAAGTCAATCTCTTCGCACTTGTCAATCATTCCTGCCCATTTTTTTAGCCTTGTTACAACGTGCTGAGTGTTACGGCAATTATCGTTAGGATAATAAACCTCTGCAATATCAGAAAGCTTTTCTTTTACCGTGGGGCAATATCCACGCCTAATGGAATCACCTATAAGAAAGACGTTCTTTTTATCTTCGCTACACTTAAATTCAACTTCTGCTATACCCTCTTCAATCCAAACCATAAAAACTCCCTTGACAAAAAATTTCTTCTATGTTATATTTATTATAACATTAAATTTTACATAATTAAAGTGTCGTTTGTGATTATATTTTATGCTTTTGTGACCTTGAGTTGATATGAAGAGTAAAATTAGCGAAAATCTAAAAAAATACAAAGAATACAAAAAAATCCCCTCACACAGTGGGGCGATTTATTTTAACGGAGAAAAAGGTTGGTCAGACTATTTGTTGTCTGATACAATAATTTTCTCATATCGCGATAACGAATATTCTAAGGGCGATTTTTTGGAAAAATTACACGCTCACGAATGTTATGAATTAGCTATTAATTTAACGGTAGACGGAACGGAATACGTTACCGACGGAAACTCCATTTCCTTTGACTACGGAATGGCTATTTTAACTAAGCCGAATAGATTTCACATGATAAAGCTCTCTCTCCCTCTGCGATATAAAAGGTTTATTTTCTATTTTAGGGATATAAAGGATTTTTTCCCCGATAATACTATTGCCGATTTCACTAAAAGGGGAAGTTCTTCCTTTGCCCTTTTTTCTCAGAATATGGAAAAGGTAATTAACCTTGCAAATGAAATTAAAAACTGTCTTGAAGAAGACTCTCCCTACTCTTACGCTAAGGCAAAACTAAAAACATGTGAGCTTTTCTTAAATCTTTCAAGCACCTCGTCGAGCAATGAAACGGCTAACGCAATACTGCCACAGTTTATCCACGATGTAAAAAAATACGTAGATGAAAATTACCTATCTATTTCCTCCGTTGAAGAAATTGCAGAAAAGTTTTTTTACAGCCGCGAATATCTTTCAAGGAGTTTTAAAAAGTATTTTAACACTCCTATTTACGAGTACGTTATCGGCAGAAAAATGCTAAACGCAACCGAGCACTTAAAAAGGGGCGAAAGCGTAGAAAACACTGCAAAAAACTCAGGATTTCACAATATGTCAAGCTTTATCAAACTGTTTCGCAAATTAAACGGATGCACCCCTTCTGAATATAAAACAAAATACAATGCATAAAAAAACCACCGATAACGGTGGTTTTAGTTTTTTTATTATAGCGACCTAATGCTATCAACAGGAGATTTTTTAGAAATTCTGGCAACTGGGAATACCGTTGCAAAAAATGAAACTAAGGAAGACACAAGGAAGAGCAATACTACGTTGATTGCGCCATAGTTGAGCACTGAAATTCTTATTACGTCGTTCATTAGGAAGGTGTTAACAAGCCCGCAAACTACACCAGATAGCACTGCCGAGAAGATAAAGCATATCCCGGTTATAATCAATGCTTCGGTGATAAATATCTTAAACACGTCAAGCCCTCTAGCGCCTACAGCCCTTAAAATACCTATTTCTTTAGTTTTTGAAGAAATTGACACGGTGATAAAATTGAACATCATAAGTGAAGCAAAAATACCGAAAAGCCCCGACAAAATATAGAACAAAGGCTTTGTATTGTCAATCATTCTAGCCATATTTAAACTTTCAACGTAGGTATTATTGTCAATGATATTGAAAACTACCCCGTCTTTTTCAAGCACGAAATACGTTTGTTCTACGCTTCTATCACCTATAGAAATAACCTTAGCATATTTCTCTTTTGAAAGGTCAATATTGTATTCCGTTTCATAGGTGAAAACAATATTTTCATCACCTTCTCTATATTTAACCACTTCAAACTCATCGCAGAATTCATCGGTTAAGAAGAGACTAGATTGCGTACCAACATTGCTTGTGCTTGCGTTTGTAATATCGTAAAAACCTATCACTTTAAGCTCAGCAGTTTCACCACTTGCATTCTTTGCATATATAGTACTGCCGTAGCTTAAAGCCCTACCTACAACCTGTTCAAAGCTTTCAACGAGGGTTTTTATTATTATAGCCATATCGCCCTTATTGAAAACTGATTTATTATTAAGCCTTCTATCAACTGCACTACAGAATTCAGCAAAATCAGGGTTATCTTCAACTTTATTTTTCAACTCATATGCCTGCATAGAGAGTCTTTGTACGCTTACTAGACCTTGCATTTTTTGAAGATTTAACCCTTCATAAGTAACGGGATTTCCATTTATGTCGTAGAAATCTACAATGCTATCATACTGCCAAATAGATTTTCTTGTAAACACCGGCTCAACACTGCTACCCTCTATGCTACCGTAAAAACTGCCAGTTGTACTTAAGCCCATTCCACTACAGTTTCGCACACCAACGGCAACGCCGTCGTTTTTATGTAGTTCGTAAAAGTCCTTGGTAACAAATAATATTCTATGGAAGCTACAGCTTAAATAATCGTTAAACTTCTCCGAGAGCTCACGGTTTTCTAATGGTGAAAGACCTGAGGTCATAGAATCAAACAATACTTGATATTCTTCTGGAATGGTGCCAACGTCGTATATCCCAGTAACAGTTAATTCAATTTGCTTGTTGCTACCGATTTTTATAGTTTGACCAATAAAGTCCTCTGGAGATTTATATTCTTCTATACCTAGTTCTGGATTATAATACCAAGTAGCATATCTGTACATATCATAGATATACTTTGGAATTGCAACCTCACTTGCATTTACAGGATATCTGCCTCCACCTAACGACACAAACCCATTTTCCGTTAAGAACTGTTCGCCTGCGTCCACATAGCCGTTTATTGTTTTAGATGGGAAATAGTATTTCTTAGTACTCCAGCTATCTGGAGCATTAACGTTCTTAACCGAAGCCGTATAGCCATTAACTTTATCGAGATAATTATTATACTGACCGAACTGGAAAACGCCTACAAAATTTAAGCCGACGTTATTTTCATTAAGCTCGTCAATCTCTTCTTCAGTATATAGAGCTCTTAAATCAGTAAAATATGATTTACCTTCTTGAAGCTCACCGTTTTTATAATAATTCTCCGTTGCCTTTACGTTATACTTTTTATGCAATACGTAACTATCGTAATTTGAAGCGTTAATAGCTGTTGCAATAGAATAATCAACGTCGTATAGCATAAGCGTAGTGCTAACGCCAAACAAGATAAATGCCACAAGCGACAAAAGAATAGTAAAAGCTAATCTTATTGGTTTTGCCTTGATGTTTCCAAACGCCATTTTAAGAGCGTTTTTCATTGGCAGCTTAGACCTTATAAGAGTAAGACTTTCTCCATTATTCCCACTCTCACTATTATCCACTTGTTTTGTAGCGCCGAACACGGTTTTTCCACCGTCCTTCACGCCTACAATTTTCTTAACCTCCGAAAGCCCCTCTCTGTTTTTAGTTATAACCGTTTCCCCATCTGATTTACTCATAAAGGAAATGATTTTATCAAGGTCCTCTTTAGTAAGTCCACTCCAGCTCTTAACGGTAACAGTTTCGTTATCGTGGAAAGAAACGTTATCTTCGTTGGAAACTACAGCCTCCCTCGTAACGTCTGAAATAATTTTGCCGTCCTCTAACTCAATAATTCTATCTGCATAAGCTTCAGCAAAATCTCTGTCGTGAGAAACAACTATAACCAATCTTTCTTTAGATAGTTTTTTTAGCGTTTCAAAAATCTGCTTGCCCGTTTCTGAATCAAGCGCACCAGTAGGCTCGTCTGCCATAATAATTCGTGGACTCTTGATAAGCGCTCTGGCAATAGCAACCCTTTGACGTTGACCACCTGAAAGGGTGTTAGGTTTCCTCTTTGCATACCCACTTAAATCAACGTCTGAAAGAATTTTATCAACTTCCTTTTCGTCACTCGGTTTATTCTGCAGTTGCAGTGCTAAGGCAATGTTTTGACCTACAGTAAATTCTTCTAAAATATTATACTCTTGAAAAATAAAGCCGATAAAAGTATTTCTATAGCCATCCCAGTCCTGTGAATGAAAATCATTACTGCTCTTTCCCTCAACGACTACTTCTCCCTCGGTCGGCACGTCCAGTCCACCAGTGACGTTTAAGAGAGTGGATTTACCTGAGCCACTCTTTCCAAGCAGGAACACCATCCCCTTGTCGGCAAAATCAATATTAACTCCGTCAAGCGCACGAACTGCAACGCCTCCCTTAGTTTGGTATACCTTTACTAGATTTTTTACCGATAGCATAAAATACTCCTTACAGACTTTCCTCTTTTATAAGCCTTTCCTCAATATCGTACAAGCTTAAAACTCCGTCCTCTAAAACCATATACGACGACGGCGTATCGTTTTTAGGAAGTGAAACAGAACCTGCATTAGCAACGACTGTTCCCCCCATTTTTTCAATAAACCCAGTATGAAAATGCCCGTAAATTACTGCATCGTAATTGGTTTTTGGCATAGCGTCTTTATTATAAACGTGTCCGTGCGTTAAAAACACAGTTTTTCCACCACTTACGATTACAACATTTTCCACAAAATCAAACTCGGAAATCATTTTATCCACTTCGCTGTCACAATTGCCCTTAACTACAATAAGCTTGTCCTTAATTCCGTTTAAAAGATTAGCAACCCCACCCGGATTATAATTCTCGGGAAAAGGATTTCTTGGTCCGTGATTATACACGTCACCAAGAAGCACTAACATTTCTGCTTGGGCTTTCTGCATAATAGAAACAATTTTTTCGGCATAATAAAGTGAGCCGTGCACGTCAGATGCGATTAAAAACTTCATAAAATCACCTACCTATTAAATACTCAACAGCCTCTTTTGCGAGAAGCAAGCCGGCACTCCCCGGAACAAAAATCATGGAAGGAGGTTGTTTTTCTTTTGATGAATCTCCCTTAGGCTCCTCTTCGGAATACACAACCTTGAGTGAATCTATCCCCCTCTTTCTAAGTTCGCGCCTCATAACCCTTGCAAGGGGACAAACCTTAGTGCCTTTTATATCTGTAACCTTTAATAAGCTCGGGTTCAGTTTTCCCCCCGTGCCCATACAGGAAATCACTTCAATACCTTGCTTTTTTGCCCTTTCTATAATTTCAAGCTTTGCAGTTACCGTATCAACTGCATCAACTATAAAATCAAAATCATTGAAGGGATACTTATCTGCATTTTCGGGGAGATAGAAAACGTCGTTCACGTGAATTTTTAGCATAGGATTGATAGATAAAAGCCTCTCCTTTGCAACCTCCGTCTTATTTCTTCCAACAACCGAACTTGTAGATATAATCTGACGATTTAGATTTGTTTCTGCAACGGTATCGTTATCAAAAAGAGTAATTTCTCCCACGCCACTTCGAACGAGTGCTTCGGCAGTAAATCCACCGACTCCTCCTACGCCAAAAATAGCAACGTGAGAGGAATTAAGCTTATCATAATTCTCTTTGCCAATCAGTAGTTTTACTCTATCAAAGGCTTCCACTTAAGTTTCCTCCCACGAATTTATTAATTATTATTCTTCGCCCTCGTATAAGGGGTGTTTTGCAATTAATTTAGAAACTTCTTCTCTAACCTTATCGAATGCAGCTTCTTTCTCTCTGATAATCATAGTAATGAGTTCTGCAATCTTTTCGCAATCGCCCTCGTCAAACCCTCTACTCGTTACGCTAGGCGTGCCGATACGAACACCACTGGTTACAAACGCACTCCTCTCGTCAAACGGAATTGCATTCTTATTGAGTGTAATGTTAACTTGGTCAAGCATAATCTCAAGTTCTTTACCAGTTACTTCGGTATTAGAAAGGTCAAGAAGCATTAAGTGGTTGTCCGTTCCACCTGAAACAAGGTTAACGCCAAGCTCTAAGAATTTGTTGCTCATCGCCTTAGCGTTAGCAATTACCTTCTCTTGATATTTCTTAAATTCAGGCTTTAATGCTTCACCAAGCGCAACTGCCTTAGCTGCAATTATGTGCATTAAAGGTCCACCTTGAGTGCCTGGGAATACTGCCTTGTCTATGAGTTTAGCGTATTCTTCCTTACACATAATCATACCACCTCTAGGACCTCTCAACGTCTTGTGGGTAGTGGTCGTAACAAAATCGGCATAAGGAACGGGAGATGGATGCAAGCCAACTGCAACCAAACCTGCAATGTGCGCTATATCAACCATCATATATGCGCCAACCTTATCACAAATTTCTCTAATTCTCTTAAAATCTATAACCCTTGGATATGCAGATGCACCTGAAACGATAATTTTAGGTTTAACCTCTAAAGCAATTTTTTCTAGCTCATCATAGTCAATCGTGCCAGTTTCCCTTGCGACACCGTATCCAACACTATTAAAATATTTACCTGATACGGTTACGGGACTACCGTGAGTGAGGTGTCCACCGTGGGCTAAGCTCATACCGAGAATTGTGTCACCCGGCTGAAGAACGGCAAAATACACTGCAAAGTTTGCGTTTGCACCACTGTGGGGCTGAACGTTTACGTGGTCAGCACCAAAAAGTTTCTTTGCGCGTTCGATAGCTAAGGTTTCAACCTCGTCAACACAGTGACAACCACCATAATATCTGCGTCCAGGATAACCTTCTGCATACTTGTTGGTGAGAACGCTTCCTGCAGCGTTTAAAACGCTTTCTGAAACAAAGTTTTCACTTGCAATAAGCTCAATGTTGTTTCTCTGTCTTGCAAGCTCCTTTTTAATGCTTGCGTAAACTTCGGGGTCAGTGTTTTTAATCATCTTGTAGTCAATCATTTTTTATCTCCTGTTCATCATTTTTTTCTAATTGGTTTTCTTTATTTTTAGGCTTTATTACGGAAAGTATTTCCGTGCCGTATTTATCGTTTATTTTCAGTTTTTTATCAATAAAGGAAAGTATCACGTACCAAACTATAATAGAGGCAACTGCTATAAAAACCGTCAAAAGCTCATTGTGTATAAACAATGTGTTCATAATAACGCTTGCACCTATTAAAAGTAGTGGAACGACAAATGCTAAAAATAATCCAAGTAATTTTCCACTGTCCTTAACGTCGATAATTACCGTGTCACCCTGTTTTGCGCCCACTTCATTTTTAGCCGTTATATCCACACCCTTTGCGTCCTTTGGAAAAATGCACATTCCACACTTACTGCATTCGTCCCTTTTTTCCATATACACTATGGCTGTGTTCTCATTAACTTCCTTTACCTTTGCAAACTCTTTCATTATTTTCCCTTGATATAGGCGCAAAGCTCGGTAAATTTAACAGTTTCTTCACTGCCGTCATTCATATCTTTTACCTTTACTTCGCCACACGCAAGCTCGTTTGAACCGATAACAGCAACAAATTTTGCACCGATTTTATCAGCGTACTTAAATTGCGCTTTTATTCCTCTTCCAACGTGGTCAGTCTCTGCAACAATCCCTTGACCTCTAAGAAGTGCAGTAAGTTCAAAAGCTTTTTTAGTTTCATTTTCACCCATTGGAGCAAAGTAAATTTTAACTGCATTATCGTTAGGTATTTGCACGCCTGAAGTTTCAAGAAGCAACAATAATCTTTCGATACCCGTCGCAAAGCCGATACCGGGCACGTCCGGCCCGTCAAACTCAGAAACGAGCTTATCGTACCTACCACCACCACATACGGTACCTTGTGCGCCAATGTTTTCGGAAACAAATTCAAACACCGTTTTCGTGTAATAATCAAGTCCCCTAACGATGTTCGGATTAATTGTGAATTCAACGTTTGCAATCTTCAGAAGCTCTTGAACGTTCTCAAAATGGGTTTTGCAATCATCACAAATATAATCTAAAATCTTTGGTGCGTTTTCCGTGAGTTTTTTGCATTCAGGGTTCTTGCAATCTAACACCCTCATCGGATTTTTAGCAAACCTATCCTTGCAAAGGTCGCAAAGGTTATCAAAATTATCGCTCAAATACTTTTTAAGTGCTTCACCGTATTTTTTTCTACATTCTGCACAGCCGATACTGTTAAGATAAAGCGTGATATTTTTTACCCCTAGCTTATCTAAAAAAGTCTTTGCGAGAATTATTGTTTCTGCATCGGTAACGGGCGACGTGCTTCCTAAAACTTCCACACCGAATTGGTGGAACTCTCTAAGCCTTCCTGCCTGAGGTCTCTCGTATCTAAAACAAGGCGTAATATAGAAAAGTTTAACCGGCATTGCACCAGAATACAGTCCGTTTTCCACAAACGCTCTTGCAACGCCAGCCGTCCCTTCCGGTTTTAAGGTAATGCTTCTATTTCCTTTATCAAGGAAGGTGTACATTTCCTTATTTACAATATCCGTTGTTTCACCAACACCTCTTAAAAAAACCTCAGTATGCTCGAAGGTAGGCGTTCTAATTTCAGATACGGCAAATTCTTTTGCCGTTCCCCTTGCCACAGCCTCTATATACTGCCACTTATAGCTATCTCTTGGGAGAATGTCTTTTGTTCCTTTTGGTACGTTAATCATTTCACTTTTCCTTAAAGAATATATTTTTTGAAATCCTTTTTCTGCAAGTCTTTACCGAACTTGTCTTCAACGTATTTTTTGTTTATAACAACCTCTTTTTCCTCTCCGTCTGCCTCAAAAGAAACGTCCTCTAAGAGGTTTTCCATAACGGTGTGAAGTCTCCTTGCACCAATATCTTCGCTTGTAGCATTCATATCCTCTGCAAGCGCTGCGATTGATTCAATAGCGTCCTCGGTAAACTTTAATTCCACCCCGTCGACTTTAAGTATCGTCGCATACTGAAGAGTAATAGCGTTTCTAGGCGTAGTTAAAATTTCAACAAAATCTTGCTTTGAAAGACTGTTTAGTTCCACGAGAATGGGGAATCTACCCTGAAGTTCGGGGATTAAATCGCTCACCTTTGAAACGTGGAACGCGCCTGCAGCAATAAAGAGAATATAGTCCGTTTTAATCGAACCGTACTTCGTCATAACGGTGCACCCTTCAACTATGGGAAGAATATCCCTCTGAACGCCCTCTCTAGAAACGTCTTGTCCACCACTAGTGGTGCCCTTTGCAGCAATTTTATCTATTTCATCAATAAAGATTATGCCCTCTTGCTCAGCCCTTCTAATAGCCTCTTCGTTTACAGAATCCTTATCGATAAGTTTATCTGCCTCTTCATCAAGCAAAAGTTTCCTAGCTTCTTTTACAGAGAGCTTTCTCTTTTTGCGTTTTTTTGGCATAATATCGCCAAATATACTGCCAATGCTTATTTCTGCACCACCTGGAACTAACTCCATAGATTTCGGTGCGTCGTTGACTTCTATCTCAATAAGCTCGTTATCATAGTAGCCTTTTTTAAGCCCCTCTAAAATATTGTTTTCAAAGAGTTGCTCAGGCGTTTCGCCCCTATCTGCCTTTCTCACTTCAGCAACGATTTTAGCAATCTTTTTGTCAACGGTAGCTCCAGCTTTTTCGGTAACCTTTTTGAAGCGTTCCTCTTTAACCAGACGAACAGAACATTCTACTAGGTCTCTTATCATGGACTCAACGTCACGTCCTACGTAACCAACCTCGGTATATTTAGTTGCTTCAACCTTAATAAATGGCGCTCCAACCAACTTTGCAAGCCTTCTTGCAATCTCCGTTTTACCTACGCCTGTAGGACCCTTCATAATAATATTTTTTGGGGTAATCTCTTCCATTTCCGAAATGGGAAGCATACTCCTTCTATAACGGTTACGAAGCGCAATTGCAACTGCCTTTTTTGCGCCGTGCTGACCGATAATATATTTGTCAAGTTCCGTTACTATTTGTCTTGGCGTTAAATTCATACTCCCCTCCTTATAAAACTTCACAAGTGATGTGGTCGTTAGTGAATACGCATATTTCACTAGCTATGTGCAAAGCTTTTTTTGCAATATCTTCTGCAGAATAGTTAGTTTCTTTCATAAGAGCCCTCGCCGCCGCAAGCGCATAATTTCCACCACTTCCGATAGCACAAACACCATCTTCAGGCTCGATAACTTCGCCAGTACCAGAAACGATTAAAAGGGTATCTTTGTCAGCAGTTATCATCATCGCCTCTAGTTTTCTCATTTTATCGCTTCTCCAAAGTTCTGCAAGTTCAACTGCACTGCGCATAAGATTGCCAGAGTATTTATTTAGCATTTCTTCAAACCTTTCAGAAAGAGCAAAAGCATCGGAAACGGCACCGGCAAAACCGAAAAGCACCTTTCCACCGTGTATTCTTCTAACCTTAACGGCATTGTTCTTAAAAATTATCGACTGGGACATCGTAACCTGTCCGTCGCCTGCTATTGCCGTTTTTCCCTCCCTTTTAACGGCACAAATTGTAGTTCCCTTAAATTCCGTCATATATTCATCTCCTTAATAAAACTAGAAATTTCTTTTAAGCTTTGTTCTGCCTGCATTCTCTTTTTTAATGCCTTATCACGCGTAATAATTCCAGGTGAAGGCAAAATACCAAAGTTTGCATTCATGGGTTGAAAATTTTCATTCTCCGTCGTAACGTACTTTATAAGTGCCCCTGAAACCGTCTTTTCAGATAGAGGAATTGCCTTTTTGCCATTTAGCTTTTTTTCAAGATAAATTGCAGCAACAAGCCCACTCCCTGCACTCTCAACGTATCCCTCAACTCCCGTTATTTGACCAGCAAAGAAAACCTTAGGGCATTCTTTCATTGAATAATCTTTATTCAAAACTTTTGGGGAATTTATAAAGGTGTTTCTGTGCATAACGCCGTATCTAACGTATTCAGCATTCTTTAGGGCAGGTATAACCGAAAAGACCTTTTTCTGCTCGCCAAACTTTAGGTTTGTTTGAAAGCCAACGAGGTTATACATAGTTCCCTCCTTGTCTTCCTTTCTGAGTTGCAAGGTTGCGTACGCCCATCTGCCTGTCCTTGGGTCGTCAAGTCCAACGGGCTTTAGTGGGCCAAATCTAAGCGTATCCTTTCCTCTCGAAGCCATAACCTCAATCGGCATACACCCCTCGAACACTGCAGTCTTTTCAAAACTCTTTAATTCCACCCTTTCAGCAGATTCAAGAAGGGAAATAAATTCCTCGTACTGCTCCCTATTCATAGGGCAGTTAATATGGTCTCCGTCACCTTTGCCGTACCTATCTCCAAAAAAAGCCTCGTTCATATCTATTGAAACAAACTCGACTATCGGAGCAGATGCATCAAAGAAATACAATCCACCACCTATTTTATCGGCAATATGTTTTGATAGCTTATCCGTCGTTAAAGGACCCGTTGCAATTATCGTGTACTCATCAAAGTCAATTTCCTCAATTTCTTTTGATATAATATTTATATTTTCTTGCCCTTTAAGTTTATCGGTGATATATCTTGAAAACTCCTCTCTATTAACTGCAAGAGCTCCACCGGCAGGAACCTTTGTCTTGTCTGCAGCCTCCATTATGAGTGAACCTAGAAGCCTCAACTCCTCTTTAAGCAGTCCTGCGGCGTTACCGTAAACGTCGTTATTCTTGAGAGAATTAGAACAAACAAGCTCGCCAAAATTTTCTGAACTATGTGCAGGAGTAAAGGAATTGGGCTTAATATCAATAAGGTCGACTTTTACGCCCTTTCTTGCGAGATAATAAGCAGCTTCACTGCCAGCAAGCCCTGCACCTATTACCTTAACTCTTTTCATTTTCACCATTTTTACATTTTTTGTTAGAGCAAATTGTCTTGCCGTCTACTACTATGCGATATGCTCCACATTCAGGGCATCTATCCCCAGTAGGAATATCCCAGCTCATAAACTTGCACCCCGGATATCCTGAGCATCCATAAAACACCTTTCCCGTTCTACTCGTCATCTTTTTGGTAGGCTTTCCACACTCGGGACAAGTGCCAACGTTTTCCGACTTGCTCACCGTATGTTTACACTTGGGATAGTTTGAACAAGCTAGGAATTTACCAAACTTGCCCTCTCTTTCAACCATTATCTTTCCACACTTAGGACAAATCATATCGGTTGGAATAGCCACCTTTTCATTTACTGATTTAATATTCTTACAGGTGGGATAATTAGAACAAGCATAGTAATTGCCATACCTACCAGTATTGATAATCATAGGTGCTCCACACTTTTCACAAAGCACGTCGGTAAGTTTTGATTCCTGTAGTTGTTTTTCAAAAGGTTCGTAAAAATCTGCAATGAGCTTATGCCAGTCCTTGCCGTTTTCTCCTATTTCGTCAAGGTCGTCCTCCATTTTTGCAGTGAAGGTAATTTGCATAATATCAGGGAAATATTTTACGAGAAAATCAATTAGAGAATAGCTTATATCGTTTGGAATAAGATGCTTTTTCTCTTCCCTTAAATACTCTCTCTTTTTATCGGTGAGTTTGCCGATAATGGTTGCGTAGGTAGAAGGTCTACCAATGCCCTTATCCTGCATAGTTTTAACGAGCGTTGCTTGAGTGTATCTAACGGGTGGCTTAGTAAATTTTTGTTCTTTTAAAAGCTTTAATAACTTTAACGCCTCTCCCTCTGTCAATGGAGGAAGAATTGCATTGCCCTCATCCTCATCATCAACTTTAGTATCATCGTAAACAATGGTATATCCCTTAAATAGAAGGGTTTTCCCACTTGTTCTAAACAAATATTCTCCACTCTTTACGTCGACAGTCACACTGTCGTATTTTGCTTCAGACATTTGTGAAGCAACAAACCTATCGTAGATAAGCTTATAAAGTCTATACTGGTCTCTATCCAAAAATCCTTTTACACTTTCGGGAGTTTTGTTTATATCTATAGGTCGAATTGCTTCGTGCGCATCTTGCGCGTCCTTTTTGGAGCGATAAACGTTAGGCTTTGCAGGAGCATATTCTTCGCCATAATTCTTGCGAATAAAGGAGAGTGCTTCTTGCTGAGCTTCGCTAGCAATACGCACCGAGTCCGTTCTCATATAAGTAATTAACGCAACGTTGCCACTCGGCGTTTCCACACCCTCGTAAAGCCTTTGAGCAATCTGCATAACCTTCGGTGCAGAAATACCTAACTTAATAGAGCCGTCTTGTTGAAGCGTACTCGTTATAAAAGGTGCAGGCGCATGTGATTTAATAACTGATTTTTTTACGGCTGAAACATAGAATGGCGTAGACTTTAATATTTCTTCAACAGCATTTGCTTCCTCTGCTGTAGACGGCTTATACTTTTTACCGTTCTTTTCAATTAAAAGCACCTTAAAAGAGCTCTTTCCCTCTGGACAAACCTCAGCCTTTAGATTCCAATACTCTTGTGGTTTGAACGCCATAATCTCACGCTCTCTATCCACAACCATTTTTAATACTACTGACTGCACTCTTCCTGCCGAAAGATTTTCATTTAGTCTTGAGCTTGCCGCAGGTGAAATACTGTAACCAACTAGCCTATCTAAAACTCTTCTAGCCTGTTGCGCGTCAACAAGCGACATATCTATTTTCCTAGGATTTTCAAGAGCGTTTTTAACTGCTTTTTCGGAAATTTCGTTAAAAACTATCCTGTGAATACTGTTTTTATCCAACTCCAAAACCTCGGCAAGGTGCCAAGATATAGCTTCCCCCTCTCTATCAGGGTCGGTTGCTAGATAAACTGTATCAGCTTTTTTTGCATAATCCTTAAGCCTTTTAATTTCAGCCTTTTTATCGGGTGAAATTTCATAAAATGGTTCAAAGTTTTGGTCTATCTTTATACCCATACGGTTTACGGGTAGGTCTCTAACGTGTCCTTTAGACGCGTCTACTTTGTAATCGCCCTTCAAAAATTTTTCAATAGTCTTCGCTTTATGTGGCGATTCAACAATAATTAACTGCATTTATTCCTCCAAGTCATCTATATCTTAGAATAGACGTTTGAGCCGACCTTTGCAACTACGCCCTTAATTTCAAGCGCACTTAACGTTGCCGTAAGCTCAAAGGGCTTTTTGCCCGTCATAATACTCAATTTTTCTATATGTAGGCTTCCGTCAGAGAGCGCCTCTATAATTTCCTTTTCCTCATTGGTAAAAGAAACTTCTTCGCCCTTATCACTAAGCCCGTAAAATGATAAAACGTCGTCAGGCGTATCGGCTAAATGGGCACCTAGCTTAATTAATTCGTTACAACCTTCACCAGACGCTACTCCCACGTTATATGGAATTGCAAACAGGTCTCTACCGTACTCTTCAGCAAAGGATGCCGTATACTTAGTCCCACTCTTTTTACCACCACTAGCTATTAGCGTGCCCTTAGATAACCCTGCTATAATTCTGTTCCTTATTGGAAAGAAGTATGGCTGAGGAGCAACGTCTAACGGGTGTTCGGAAATAGCTAAGCCTTTTTCACAAATTTCCTCGAAAAGCCCTAAGTGACTTGCTGGATATATGTGATTAAACCCACCTGCTATTACTGAAATAATTTTTCCCGTTTTAAGTCCTGATAAAATTACTGCCTTATCAATACCTTCGGCAATACCGGTAACAAGCGTTAACCCTGCGCCGGATATAGCATCCGCAAACCTCTCTGCAGTCTTAACGGAAAGTGGCAAACACTTTCTACTGCCTACAATGGAAAACTTCTCCTCTCTTAAAAGACCTATATTTCCCTTTGCATATAGCACAAGAGGTGGAATATCGGTAGATAATAGCTCGCAAGGATAATTATCTGAGTCAATGGTAATAGCTACAACGCCATTCTTTTCTAAAGGCGCAAGCACGTAATCTAGATATTCCGAATTGGCCGAAGAAAGTAGGGTTTTGTAGTTGTTTTCCCCTATTTCATTTTTGATATAATCGGCATTATTTTCTATAAACGCCTTTATCCCTTTGACCTCCCCGAGGCTTCCGTAAAGATTTGCTTTGTGTTTATATTCTAGCCCGATAAAGCTATCTAGCCAAATAAGACAAAGTTCCTTTTCATTATATTTCATATCAACCGTGCCTATAACTTATAGCTTCTAATATGTGCTTTACGCCTATATCGTCACAAAGGTCCATATCTGCAATCGTTCTTGCCACCTTGATAATTCTGCTTCTTGCACGTGGTGATAGGTGTAAATTTTTATACGAAGTCTCAAGAAGTTTTTCACATTCAGGAGAGAGCTTGCAATATTTTGCAATATGCTTTTCCCCCATATCACTATTAGTTAGAATTTTTTCATTTATAAATCTGTTTTTTTGAATTAATCTAGTCCTGTTAACCCTTTTCTTTATTTCAGCACTACTCTCCCCACTCTCACTAGAAGTGAGTTCAGAATACTTAACTTCATCAACCGTAACTTGGATATCTATTCTGTCAAGCAAAGGACCAGAGAGTTTAGCCTTATACTTAGCTATTTGAGAGGGAGTACAAACACATTCCTTTTCTTCACTGCCAAGGTTTCCACAGGGGCAGGGGTTCATACTTCCACAAAGCATAAAGTTCGCGGGATAAGTTACCGCACCTGCAGCCCTTGAAACGGTAATAACACCATCTTCAAGTGGTTGACGGAGGGATTCTAACGTTGCCCTTGAATATTCTGGCATTTCATCAAGAAACAACACTCCGTTATGCGCAAGACTAATTTCGCCAGGTCTTGAATTACTTCCTCCACCGACAAGCGACGGAGTCGTTGCCGTATGATGAGGCGAACGGAAAGGTCTTTTATACACGATTCCATCAGACGCCTTTAGAGTGCCTGCCACGGAGTGAATCTTCGTAGTTTCAAGCGCCTCCTCAAAGGTCATATCGGGCATAATTGTTGGAATGCATTTTGCAAGCATAGTTTTGCCCGTGCCGGGCGCACCAACAAATAAAATATTATGCCCTCCAGACACTGCAATTTCCAAGGCCCTCTTTGCAACGGCTTGTCCTTTCACTAGTGCCATATCCGAATCATAAACGTCTTTTTCGTAAGGTTTTGAATATTCCTTAGCCACAACCTTTTCGATAATTTTAAGCCCCGAAAGATGGTCAACAACCTCGGTTAAAGTTCTAAAAGCATAAACGTCGATACCGTTTACGAAAGAAGCTTCCTCACTGTTTTCAAAGGGAATAATAAAGGTCCTAAAGCCAGCGTCTCTTGCCGCAATTAAAATGGGAAGCACTCCGTTAATTTTTCTTAATCTACCGTCAAGTGAAAGCTCCCCCAAAAATACGATGCCGTCCGTTTCGGTGACGAGCTGAGCAGATGCTTTTAATAATCCGATAGCGAGTGGTAAGTCGAAAGCTGACCCCTCCTTTTTAAGGTCTGCAGGAGCAAAGTTTGCCGTAATTTTTTTCGTTGGGAGGTTTCGACCACTGTTCTTGACTGCCGAACGAACTCTCTCTTTCGATTCCTTAACGGCTGTATCAGCAAGTCCAACTATCTCAAAGGACGGGAGACCGTTGTTGATATCTATTTCAATTTCTACCGATTTGCCTTCTAAACCATATAGCGCAAAGCTGTTGATTTTTGAAATCATTTGTGCTCCTTTTTCCAGTTCGGGATATTCATCCCCCATTATTACTCTTATATTAGTTTATTATATAATAATTTAAATAAAAAGTAAACTCATTTATTGGGAAATTTTGAAGTAAAAAAAGAACCTACCGTATTTTGGTAAGTTCTCTTCGTTCTACTATCTAGTTACTTCTTTAACCTTAGCTGCTTTACCCGTTCTTTCTCTTAAGTAGTAGAGTTTAGCGCGACGCACCTTTCCACGTCTTACTACTTGAATGTCAGCAACCTTGGGCGAGTGGATTGGGAAGGTCTTTTCTACGCCAACACCGAAGGAAATTCTTCTAACCGTAAAGGTCTCGGAAATTCCACCGTTCTTTCTAGCGATAACGATTCCTTCAAAAGCCTGTAATCTTTCTCTTTCGCCTTCAATAACTTTTACCATTACTTTAACGGTATCACCAACATTGAATTGGGGGATCGATTCTTTCAAGTTCTCTTGATTGATTGCATCGATAATATTGCTCATTTCTTGTACCTCCTAATTACTAAACGTTCATTGTTTTTACAAGCGGAACGTCCGAAGCGTCTATTATAATATCATATTTTTTGACATTTAGCAACTGTTTTTAACGCGAAAATGCGTCTTTTATTAAATTTATTTTTCCATCTTCAATTTCCACAACATCAAACCTACAAGCACTGTCAGTTTTATCCCTTTTAAGCAGATATTCTGAAGCAACCTTATAGTATTTTTCCTGCTTCCTTGCAGTTACGGCTTCAGATGGAGCGCCATAATCTGCACTAGTTCTAGTCTTAACCTCAATAAAACAGATAACGCCGTTATCTTCTCCTATAATATCTATTTCCCCAACGTGGGTTTTATAGTTTTTTTCTAAAATAACGTAACCTTCTTTGGTTAAAAATTTAGCCGCGGCTATTTCGCCCTTTCTACCCAAAAATTTTTTATAAAAGTTTTTCTGTGCAATTTGCAAGGTCCTATCTCCCTTATTATATCAATATGCGCTTTGGTGCCATAGCCCTTATGCTTTTCAAAGCCATACTTTGGAAAATTCTTTGCATATTCCTTCATAAGATTGTCTCTATACACCTTGGCAACGATTGAAGCACACCCTATCGTATAACTATTTAAATCACCTTTAATAACGTATTTAGCGTTAATTTTTAAGCCTGTATCAACGCCGTCAACCAACGTTACGTCAGGAGTAATTTTTAACCCCTCAACGGCTTTTACCATACACTTTTTTACTGCTTCTAAAATATTTATCTCGTCAATTTCCTCTTGGGAAATCTCGGCAATGCAGTAGGCTAAAGCTTTTTCCTTAATGAGCTCTGCAAGCGATTCTCTCTTTTTTTCCGAAAGCTTTTTACTATCGTCAACGCCATCAATAACGTCGTCATCGGGCATAATAACAGCGCAACACACAACGGGACCGGCTAGGGGACCTCTCCCCACCTCGTCTACTCCTGCTATTAGCTTATAGCCTTTTTCTTTTAATTCTTTCTCAAAAGTAAATTTATCCATTAGTCGAATATAATTTTTCCTATTCTTCCCTTTCTAAGGTCATCGATTATAGCTGCCGAGCAACGCTCATAATCATACTCTCCACCCCTTCTTAAAAAGCCACGACGTATACAAATAGCATCGAAAATTTCAATCGTTTCAACATCTAAATCGTCAATAGAATACTTCTCTTTTAAGAGGTTTGGATATTTCTCTTTCAACTCTGCAATAAGCTCGTAAGCAAGGTCGTTAAAATCAATATTAGCGTCGTTCATACAACCGATGTAGGCAAGGTGCTTTGCTAAGGTTTGGTTTTCAAAAGCAGGGGGCATAGTACCTGGGGTATCAAGTAGCTCGAGCTCTTTAATTCTAACCCATTGCTTTCCCTTAGTTACCCCTGCTTTATTGCCCGTAACGGCTTTTTTGCCACCACAGAGGGCGTTTATTATGGTGGATTTTCCCGTGTTAGGAATGCCTGTTACCATAATTCTTATAGGCTTAAAAATGCCCTTGTTTTTATATTTTTCCACCTTGTCCTTCAATAGGTTAAAAATTTCAGAATACAACAAATCTACTGCACGTTTATCCATTGCAGAAACGGAAACGGCAGTTTTACCCTCGCTTGCAAATTCCCTTACGGTGCGAAGAGCGTCTGCTTGCGAAATGAGGTCGCTTTTATTCAAAACGTATAAAATTTTCTTCCCAGAAAAAAGCTTAGATAATTTGGTGTTTATAGATGCTCTCGGCGCTCTCGCATCCAAAACCATCATAACTCCGTCAACAGCCTTTAGGTTTTCCTCCATCATTCGTACAGCAGCCGTCATGTGCCCTGGGAACCATTGAAGATGTTGCATTTCCCTTATCTTCCCCCTAATAAATCAGGACGATTTTTCTTAGTAATTTCTAGAGATTTCTTAAGCCTCCACTTGTCCACTTCGCCGTGATTTCCACTAGTTAGAACCTCGGGAACTTTAATCCCCTTAAATTCTTGAGGTCTAGTGTACTGTGGATATTCTAAAAGTCCCGAAGAGAAGCTTTCTTGCTCTAACGATTGCTCTTTAATAACTCCACTAACGTATCTTGATACGGCGTCAGTAACAGCCATTGCAGGTATTTCACCACCCGTAAGAACGTAATCGCCAACGGATAATTCCTCGTCGATATAAAGGTCGATAACCCTTTGGTCAACCCCCTCGTAATGTCCACAAAGAAGCAAAAGCCTGTCTTTTTTAGCATACTCTAACACAATTTTTTGATTAAACACTCTGCCCCTTGGGGACATAAAAATCCTATGCGCCTCGTGGTTAGAATCAATATCGTCAATAGCAGAAGCTATAGGCTGAGGAGTCATAACCATTCCTGCCCCACCACCGAAGGGGGCATCGTCACATTTTTTATGTTTGTCTAAAGTGTATTCCCTAATATCGTAAACGTTAATTTCAAGCTTATTGCTGTTAACTGCTCTGCCGATAATGCTAGTTGCAAGAGGGGTAAACATTTCAGGAAAAAGCGTTAAAATATCAATCCTCATAGCAACACACCTCCAAGTAGCGTTTCCTCTTTAATTCAATAACCTTTTTCTCTACGTCAACAGAGACTAAAAGGTCTTTTAAAAAGGGAAATCTAACCGTCTTATTACTTACGGTTTTCACGGTGAAAATATCCGTTTTAGCATTGGTTACTTCCACGACCTCACCAAGAAGCTTTCCGTCATCAAACATAACGCTACAGCCTATAATATCGGCTATAAAATATCTGCCCTCTTCAAGCTCTTCAGCATCTGCCCTTTCCACTTCGATAAATTTTCCACGAAAAAGTTCGGCAGTGTTTCTGTCTGCTATGCCAAAAAACGACAGTATACAAAAACCGTCGGCAATTTTAACGTTTACAACCTTATGAGGCACACCGTCAATTACAACGTTATTCAGTTTTTTGAATCGGCTTATACTGTCAGTTAAGGGCTGAACTTTAACTTCCCCTCTAACGCCTTGAGGCTTAACTATAAGCCCTACTTTCAAATATTCCTGCATTTTTACAAATAGGAAAAGGGGGAAATTAAATTTCCCCACGCTCCTTAATTTCAATAACGTATTTTTTGTTTTCTTTTTGCGAACCGGCACGAACAAGAGTTCTTAAAGCCTTAGCAATTTTACCTTGACGGCCAATCACCTTACCCATATCGCTTTCGTCAAGCGTAATAGTAACGGTAATTTCCCTGCCGTTCTCCTTTACGTCATATTCGATGAGTTCGGGTTTTTCTGCAAAACTTCCGACCACGAATTTGATAAGTTCTATCATCTGGTTTTCTCCTTAAATCTTAATTATTTAGATTTACGGACTTTAGTTTTTGCAGGTGAAAGTTTGGTGGGCTTGGGTAAAATTCCCTGGTTAACTAAGATGTTTCTAACCGTGTCAGTGGGCTGAACGCCTTTAGCAATCCAATCCTTAGCCTTTTCAGCATCAATTACAATTTCTGCAGGCTGAGCAGTGGGATTATAGTGACCAACTTTGTCAATATAAGCGCCGTCTCTTGCTACTCTGCTGTCCATAATAACGATACGGTAGAAGGGAGATTTCTTATCGCCCATTCTGGTTAATCTCATTTTTACTGCCATTTTTTTGTTCTCCTTTATTTGTATATATTAAAATCTAAACATTTTATTGTTTTTCATTTGTTTCATCATAAGTTTGGTTTGTTCAAACTGCTTAAGCACCCTGTTTACTTCTTGAACGCTGGTGCCACTACCTTTAGCAATTCTCTGCTTTCTTGAAGAGTTTATGATTTGTGGGTTAAGCCTTTCTTTTTTCGTCATAGACTGGATTACGGCTTTCATGGATATCATCTTCTTCTCGTCGATATCCTCTTCCCTAATCTTGATTTTTGACCCCACTCCGGGAAGCATTGCTAAAATGTCTCGTATGCCACCCATTTTGTTCATCGTTTCAAACTGAACTAAGAAGTCGTCAAGTGTAAAGGAGTTTTCCCTAAACTTTTTCTCCATTTTTTTCGCATCTTCTTCAGTGATTGCGTCTTGCGCCTTTTCGATTAGCGTTAAAACGTCACCCATTCCGAGAATACGGTTTGCCATTCTATCGGGGTGAAAGGGCTCAATATCGCCAAGCTTTTCACCAACCGAGCAAAACTTAATCGGCTTGCCAGTAACAGCTTTCATCGAAAGTGTTGCACCACCTCTAGTATCACCGTCCAGCTTAGTTAAAACTAAACCGGTTACCTCAAGGCGCTTATTAAAGGTATCTGCCACCTCTACTGCGACCTGACCCGTCATACTGTCGACAACTAAAAGAATTTCAGCAGGATTAACTTCCTCTTTAATTTTCTCCAGCTCCTTCATCAAATCTTCGTCAATTTGAAGTCTACCGGCAGTGTCTATTATAACGGTATCAAAACCGTAAGATTTAGCGTACGCTACACCCTCTTTTGCAATTTTAACGGGGTTACCCTGTCCCTTTTCAAAGACTTGACACCCTGCCTTTTCGCCAACCACTTTTAACTGATTTATCGCTGCAGGACGGTAAACGTCACAAGCAACTAGGAGTGGTTTTCTTCCCTGCTTTTTAAGTAGCATACCAAGCTTTCCAACAAGCGTGGTTTTACCTGCACCTTGCAAGCCTGCCATCATTATAACCGAAGGACTTGAAGTAAAGTTTAACTTAGAGTTTGCCGAACCCATTAGGGCAATAAGCTCTTCGTTTACAATCTTAATAACTTGTTGGGTTGGGCTTAAGCTCTTTAATATTTGCTGTCCAACAGCCCTTTCAGATACTTTAGCGACAAACTCTTTAACCACCGAAATATTTACGTCTGCTTCGAGGAGAGCAATTCTAACCTCTCTCATAGCAGTTTTTATCTCAAGCTCGGTGAGTTTACCGTGTTTTGTTAGCTTTGAAAATATATGATTAAGTTTTTCGGATAACCCTGAAAATAATGCCATTATCTACCTATAATTTCCACGATTTTGTCAGCAATTTCCCCATCGGGAATTTGCCCTGCAAGAGCCTTTAGCTCACTGTGTTTTTCTTTAATTCCAAGCACCCTCTCATATTCGGAAAGCTTTGCTTTAACCTTCTTTATCTGGTCGTAAACACTCTGCCTTGTGCCACCCTCTTGCTCAGAAATCTCAGCAAGAGACAAATCAAACAAATAGTGCGAAGCAAAAAGTTCTCTCTGCTTCTCCGTTAAAAGCCCTTTATAAACCTCAAAAAGCTCTATAAATTCCAAATCTTTTTCCATAATCAAAACAAAAGGTGTAAAGATAATTTACTTTACACCCAGTATTATATAGATTATTTTCCCCTTTGTCAAGCGTTTTTTAACCATTATTACTTAAAACATTGCTTCAATAAACTCTTTAGCGTCGAAGTCTTCGATATCATCAATCTTTTCACCTACGCCAACGTAAACTACGGGGACTTCTAACTCGTATGAGAGAGATATTATAAACCCACCTTTCGCAGTTCCGTCAAGTTTAGTTAAAACTATACCGTCAATGCCGACAGCCTCGTTAAAGCTTTCAACCTGATTATAAGAATTTTGACCAGTGGTAGCATCTAAAACGATCAGTTTTTTATAGTTAGCCTCAGGATATTCCCTCTTTATAACCCTGTCAATCTTCTTTAACTCCTCCATAAGGTTGACCTTAACGTGTAACCTACCTGCAGTATCTATTATAAGCACGTCGGTATTTTTTGCCTTTACCGAAGAAACTGCATCGTAAACAACGGCTGAAGCGTCTGCACCTTCCGTATGTTTAACAATTCTTACCTTTGCCCTTTCTGCCCAAACGGAAAGTTGGTCGGCAGCTGCTGCTCTAAACGTGTCTGCAGCAGCTATAGTAACGCTCTTTCCCTCTTTAACGAATTTATTGGCAAGCTTTCCAATAGTTGTAGTTTTGCCAACACCGTTAACTCCAGTGAGCATTATGATAAGGGGCGTTTTCATATCCAGAGGCTCCGCAAAGGATAAAGTGTCGTAAAGCTCTTCTTTGAGAAGATTTATAACGTACTCTTTATCTTTGCACTTTTCCTTTATTGCCCTATCTTTAATTTCCTCCACTATTTCCATAGTAGTGTTAACGGAAACGTCGGAAGAAATTAAGATATCCTCTAATTCTTCGTAAAATTCTTCGCCAAGCTTATTTTTAGCAAAAAGTTCGTTTAATTTTTTTACCAGACCGTCCTTTGTTTTTGAAAGTACGCTCTTAATTTTTGCAAATATTCCCATTCAAACCTCTAACAGTCACACTAGTTATAATGCAATATCTCCGTCGCCAATTTCTGCAATATCCGAAAGCTTAACGGAAACGAGTTTACTTACGCCCTTTTCTTGCATTGTTACGCCAAATAGTGCGTCAGCCCTTTCCATAGTCGGCTTTTTGTGAGTGATAACGATAAACTGCGTTTCATCACTAAATTTCTGCAAATATCTTGCAAATCTATCAACGTTAGCCTCATCGAGAGCTGCCTCAACTTCGTCAAGCACACAGAAAGGCATAGGACGGAGCCTTAAAATTGAAAATAATATTGCTATTGCCGTTAACGCCTTTTCGCCACCTGATAAAAGGGAAAGTTTCTGAAGCTTCTTTCCCGGTGGCTCAGCGATAATTTCTACGCCAGCCTCAAGCTTATCATCCGTCTGAGTGTAGTCCATTTGAAGCATAGCTCTGCCACCACCAAAAAGTTCTTTAAATATCTTTTGGAAGTTTTCGTTAATCTTGGTAAAACCCTCGTCAAACTGCGTAAGCATTTCACCCTTGATTTTAGCAATAGCCTCCTTAAGGTCGCTTTCAGCCTTTTCAAGGTCCTCTTTTTGTGCAGTCATCTCCTCAAAACGCTGTCTTAAGACAATGCAATCGTCAATTGCCGCTCCGTTTATCGCACCAAGCGAAGAGCGCTTTCTCCTAATCCTAGAAATTTCAGACTCTCCCTCTTTAGCATCGTAATTTTCCACACGATACTGTTGGGCAGATTGATAATCTTCACCATAGTTTTCGTAAATACTTTCGCCCATGTGTTCTAAATCAGAATCAATCTTGGTGAGATTAATCTCCTCTGCGTGACGTTTTTCAGAAAGAATGGAAAGCTCGCTTGTTAGATATTCCCTCTTTTCTGCGTTTTTTTCAAGCTTTCCACGGCGCTCTCTCTTATAAACTTCAATATTATCGATATCCTCGCGAAGTTTGTTAACCTCTTCCTGCTCTTCTTTAGAAAAAGCAACCTTTTCCTGCTGGAGCCTAAGCTCTTCTATAATTTGTTCAGCATTTTCAATGCTGATTTTAAGCGCTTCGTTTGATTTTTCCGAATCGCTTTTAACACTTCTCAAGCGCTCGTTATCACCCTCTAAGGAAGCAACGCTAGCCCTAAGCTCGGTAATTTTAACCTGAACCTCGGTGAGATTTGCGCTTAATTCGTCCCTCTCCTTTCTCAAAGCGTCGTATTCAGCCTGCTGTTTATTGGCGCTCGAGGTCGCCTCTGCTTTATCCTCTTCAAGTTTTTTACCACCGACGGAAATATTTTCCATCTCTGCAGTAATTTTTTCTATTTTCTCTACAATGTCTGCTCTTACCGTCTCCGTAGCTTCAATTTCTCTGCCTATTTCGGAGAGTGATTTTTCAGTTGTACTCTGCTTTTCTCTTTCTATAACGACCTCTTGTCTCTTGCCGTTATAAACGTCGTTAAGCATGCCTAGTTCATCTAACGCCTTATCACGCTTAGCGTTAATTTCAGCCTTTTCAGACTTTAATTTTTCCATTTCTGCACGCTTACATTTTAGTTCTTCTGCATTATCTTCAATCTTTCTGTCGGCAGATAATAGCCCAACCACGTCCGTTCTTCTTGAGCCACCACTCATTGCACCTTGAGTAGAAAATACGTCTCCTTCTAAAGTAACCATTTTGAATGCAAAACGGTACTTGTTTGCAATTTTAGTTGCGTTGTCAATGGTATCAACGATTAAGGTGTTGCCTAAAAGGTTGGAAATAACGTTTTCAAACTGAGAGTCATACTTCACCAATTTATTGGCAACGCCTAATGCTCCTTGCTCTTTTAATGCACTGGTAATTTCAACGTTTTGAACCCTTGGCTTAACGGAAGTTAAAGGAAGAAAAGTTAGTCTTCCCATTCGATTTTCCTTTAAATACTGAATTAAAAATTTAGCATCGTCAGTGTCTGCAGTAACTACGTTTTGAGCAGCCGCACCAAGGGTAGTTTCTAAGGCTATATCGAACTTCTTGTCACTCTTAATAAGTTCAGCTACAACTCCCTTTATCTTTGCACCAACCCTAGTGTCGCTTTTGCCTTTTGTCAAAAGCAACTTCACTGCGTTGGAATAGCCTTCGTAATTCTCTTTTAACCCCCTATAAAAATTATCCTTGGTAACGAGAGAGGTGATGATAGAATTAAGCGAATAAATTATGTTGTCAAGCCCTGCTTCCTTTTCGTTTGAAGCACGAACTTCGTCTTCCTTTTCGGAAATTTTATTCTTAAAATCAAAAACAGAACGGTCTAACTCGTCAATTTTTTTGTCGCTTCTCTCTTTGGACCTAAAGAGT
Organism: Christensenellaceae bacterium; assembly: GCA_045637865.1. Classification (GTDB taxonomy): domain Bacteria; phylum Bacillota; class Clostridia; order Christensenellales; family Borkfalkiaceae; genus UBA1259. Next base: position 75,690 of record JAZUAF010000010.1, on the reverse strand, counting down.
TCTTCCCTGCTAAACGAAAGCTTTGCAAGTTTGTCGTCAATTTCGTTAAGCTTTTCGGTGAGAGCAGTTTTCTCCACGCTTCTAGCCCCTTTGCTTAGCTTGAAATCGGAAAGAGATTCAATAGACTCAATAATCTTTCTGCGATTAACGTTAGCAATTTCTTCGCCAACTGAAATCCTTTCAGAAACGGTCATGAAACGACTGGAAAGCTGGTCAGCTTTTCTAGAAAGAAGAGTGAGCTCTTCTTTCTTTTTTTGCATCTCGCTAGCGTTAGCTGAAATTGAATCCGAACTCTCTGCTATAAGCGTTAAGTTATCCTCAATTTCTTTCTTGGAGCGCGCAATTTGGCTCTGCATATATATAATTTTTTCTTCAAAAAGCTTGTTTGCGCCTAGGGATTTTTCCATTCCTACACGCTTATCCATAAGCTTATCGTTTAAACCCCTAAGCTTTTCATCAGCAAGGTTAATATCGGAAAAGATTTTCTCATATTCACTCTGCGCACCATCTAGTTCTGATTGACGAAGTGCAGTCTCCTCCTCTAACGCCTTAATCTTCTTGCCGACCTTTTCCTTTGCTGAAGCAACACCCTCGACCTTAGCTATATAGGTATTGAGTTCGTGATGTTTCAACTCCTCCGATAAAGCGTTAAATTCTCTTGCCTTTTCAGCCTGTTTTTCAAGAGGTCCTAATTGGTTTTCTATTTCAGTTAAAATATCAGAATATCTCACGATGTTTTCGTGAGTTCTCTCTAATTTCCTTTCGGACTCGTTCTTTCTAGTCTTAAACTTTGCAATACCCGTTGCTTCTTCAAATATTAGTCTCCTATCCTCGGGCTTTGCTGACATAATTTCCTCAACCTTGCCCTGCCCGATAATGGTGTAACCTTCCTTGCCAATACCACATTCGTGCAACAACTCGACTATATCCTTAAGACGGGCAGGTTGTTTATTGATAAAATACTCGCTTTCACCACTTCTATATAGCTTTCTGGTGATGATAACCTCGTTATAATCGAGAGAAAACATTCTAGAAGAATTATCGAAATATAAAGAAACCTCACAATAGGAAAGTGATTTTCTGTTTTGCGTGCCGGAAAATATAACGTCTTGCATATTGCTACCACGAAGGCTCTTCGCAGACTGTTCGCCTAAAACCCATCTAATAGCATCTGAAACGTTACTTTTTCCACATCCGTTGGGTCCAACTATACCCGTAATCCCGTTGCCGAATCTAATTTCTGCCTTATCGGCAAACGACTTAAACCCGTAAAGTTCTACTTTTTCAAAATTCACTTACTTTTACCTTCCTGTTTCTTTAATAATGTAAGAGCTTTTTTTGCGGCAGATTTTTCTGCCTCCTTCTTTGATTTACCCTTTCCCTCACTTAACCTCGCTCCGTTAAGTAGTGCAGCCACCCTAAATTCTGGTAGATGCGCTGGTCCCGACCACGTTAGCGTCTCGTACGATATTGTGCCAAGCTTTCTTTTTTGAACGTATTCTTGAAAGACACTCTTTGAATCGTCTTGAATTTTAGCTATCTCCTCGCGCTTTTTATTAGCCTCAAAATCAGCGATAATAGTTCTTTTTATAAACTTCTTAGCCTCTCTTATTCCACCGTCTAAATATATGCCTGCACACACTGCTTCATAAAGGTTTGATATAAATTTTTCATCCTCGCTTAATCGATTTTCTAACCCTCTGCCAACTAACAAATATTCTAAAATCCCTAGCTTTCTGACAGCAGAACTGAGCGGTCCCCTAGACACTATGTGCTTTCTTTTTTCGGTGAGTTTTCCCTCGTCACCATACGCATTGTTAAAAAGGTATTCAGTAACTATAAGCTGTATTATTGCATCACCAAAGAATTCCAAAAGCTCGTTATCTTCGCCACGGTGCTCGTTGGTGTAGGACGAATGGGTAAAGCACTTCCTAAGGAGCATTTTATCCTTAAAGGAATACCCTATTTTGTTTTCAATCTCGCTTATATCAAATATCATTTTGCCCATACCCACAAATTCTCTTTTTAAGTGTACTTAACTCCGAAATATTATACCATAATTTACTTTCATTTTCAAGGGTATTATCTAGTTTTTAAACAAAAAAAGAAGCCTTTCATTAAAAAAGAACTCCTCTTTTTTTATTTTTTCATTAGTTTATAAGCGAACCAATTTCCTTTTTATAGGTTTGACGCCTTTTTACAATCTCGGAGGTTGCAAACTTCCACTGCTGTTGAATATCAAAATTCGTTTCCAGCATAGGATTAGATTCTATAGCTTCAATACCGTCCTCAACGAGGTTACTCATAATCCTAGAAATAACTATCGCGTTTAAGCCAAGGTTTTTATACTTCTTTTTCACCCCGATAAGCGCCATTTCAAGTTCTTTCGGTTTTTTAATAGACTTAAGCAAACCGATAAAGCCTGTTGGGAACAATTTACCTTTGTTCTTAATAAGCGCATCGCAAATAGATGGCAAGCATATTCCGAATGCAGCAACCTCGTCATTTTCATCAACAAGAACGCTTATGTACCTAGCGTTTACAATGGCTCCAAACTGTGAAAGCACACTGTTTCTCATCTTTTCCGTCAAAGGAACATATCCGTCTAAATGCCCGTAAGATTCATTGACGGTATCAAACAGCTTCACACCGTATCTTTTAATAATTTCTTTAACCGGCATCTCATCTGCCACGTCTCTAAATTTATACTTGTTTTTTATCCTTTCGGCAAACTTGGTTATTCTCTCGTATGGCTCCTTAGGAATGTCAAACTTAAATTCCACCCATTTAGATTCATCTTCAAAGCCTAGGGCCTCAAGATTTTTATGGAAATATTCGTAATAATAGTTTGTCGCATAAGTGCTGCGCCTATCGAAACCATATGTAAGCATTCCCTCTCTATCTTGGTCGGTAAAGCCCCAAGGTCCGTGAATAATTTCTATCCCCCTTTCCTTGCCGAGCTTTTCTACTCTACCTAATAGTGCCTTAAAAACTTCTATATCGTCAATACATTCTAGGCGGGAAAATCTAACGTATTTTTTCTCCCCTTTAGAATTTTCATTGTCGTTAATAATTGCGGCAATTCTACCTACCAATTCTCCGTTTTTGTATGCGAGATATCCTTTGCACTCGTTACCTTCTAGACTCAGGTTTTTCTTGGTGTCAAAGGTAATAAGCTCGTCCGACCTCATTGAGGGGACGTAATAGGGACAATCTTTGTATAATTTTATAGGATACTCAGCAAAGCTCTTAACGTCTTTTCTCGTTATGACCTCTTTAATTTCAATCATAATTATTCCTCAAAAGTAACTTTTTCACTCTCACTATTATACTATAACTCACCACTTCATTGCAATAAAAAAACGGAAAAATTTTTTGTTCAAAATTTCCGTTCTTACATTTTCGCCCTATTCGTAATATTATTCTTCAGTCTCCCTTATTATTTCAGGGGGCACTTCGTCTTTCAACGCCATCAAGTATTCGTTATATTGCTCTTCAGTGAGTTTTCTTATTTTGTTCTTTTTTTTCTTGGACATATTTTTTCCTCCTTATTGCTATTATTTCTATTGCGAGTTTTTTTATTCATACACGCTAAAGCTATTGAGAAAACGTAAATTATGCCACACACACCGATTAGAGGATATAAATATTTAACTGCAAAATCCAGACCACATAAGGATAGAAAAAAAGTCATAAGAGGAAGAATTATTTCACAAAACCCTCCACCCTTTTTCGCACTGTCATGCAAGGGGTAATAAAAACTAATAAGCGAGGTTAATGTTCCAAGGATTAGTGCAAGGTGAACGAAGAAACTTAAACCCCCCATATCCACCAAGAGTAATATCGGCAGAGAAAAATTCCCTTTAGTCCCCACTTTCCCAAGGATAAAATTCGCCTGCACAAAGAAAAACACGCAGAAAAAAACTGTAGGAAAAATAAGGTCTTTTATCCTTTTTCTTTCAGCCGTTTTCTTTAGAAAAGGCGACAGAGGAAAAACGTTTATAAAAACGTATAAAACAGCATTTACAATAGAACTCTTTGTCGGAGTCACAACATTTAAGCATAAACTTTGTTCGCTACTAAACAGTAAGACGTTAACGATAATTAATGAAACTGGCATCAATATTAAACTTAATATTTTTATCCCGTCTATTCCCTTCAAAGAAAGAAAATGCGAGACAATTAACGCCATTGTTAAAAAGAGATAATAACACTTACCGAACAGGCTTTCTTCAAGAGCATTTAGTCCTGATGCCATACCGACCAAGAATATAAAATTACAAGTAGATAATAGCACTTTAAAAAAAGTGTTTTCTTTTACCCTTTCACCCCCGTAAAATACCACGAATAACACCACGAAAAAAACTATCGACGCAATAGCTATAGGCACTAATCCACCACTAAAATATACGACTATTTCTTTGCCGGATAAAAAGCCCGCCCCAACAATTCCACCGAGCATTAAAAAAAAGGTTGTAACCACTTCATAAAAAACTTTCACACTTTATTTTATGAACAATCTACAACCTAAATGATTTTTTTAGTATTAAGTTTTCATAAACACTTATCGTTTATGAACTATTGTCTTTTAGTTCTAATTTTTTTGTATGACTTATCCGAAGAAAAATCTCTTATTTTATCGTAAACCCCACCGAGTGATTCTATTGCAAAGCGAAGCTCTTCAAAATCAGCATAGGATATCTTCTCTTCCTCTATCGCCTGCATTAAAAATGGAAGCGCTCTTTCATCGCCAAACCTAGCTAAATATCCAGCATAAAGAGGAGTCCTGTCGCGCCTCTTTGCAAACTGAAGGGTAAGGATATCAAAGGTTTTATCATCCTTAGAAGAATAAGATAAAATCTCACAAAAAAGCTCCTTTCTATCTTCATCAGAATCGTCAAACACGGCAAATATATCTTCTTTCACTTCATCTGCTTTTTTGCTCAATAGCTCTGTAGCCAGCTCCCTTATATTTTCAGGATAATCGAGAGTAATAAATTCCATATATTTCTTTGTTAAAACGATGCCCATATCGGATAAGATATTCATAACGTATGCGATAAACTCATCGCTCTCGTCCTCGTTTAGCGCAAGGGCAAAATCCTTTTCGGAATCTTTCAATTTTGCAAGTGCTTCGGGCAGAAAATCAGATACCGAAACGCCTTTATTTATATGGTCTCTCAAAACTGCTAAAAGTTCTTTTGCCGAATACCCCTCGTAATAAGTTTCAGGCGTCTTTCCGCCTAATTCCTTTAGCGATTCTTTGCCGAATTTTTCATATAAAATCGGCATATTGTTTTCAATTTCCTCAGGCTTAACCTTGCCTATATTTTGATACACGTAATCTGAAATATATTTATCAAACAAAGCGTCAATATCAATTACCTTAAGCATTTCCTTCTCCTCTAACCTTATTTATAACGTCCTTTATTCTAGAATATTTAACACCAAAAACCATAGCTATTTCATCTGCATTTTTAAGTTCCTCTGCGCCACAAGTACAAATTGCTATAACAGCAATTTCCTCGGCATTAAGAGCTAATCGCTCAATTTCCTCTAAATGGTTCTCGTATAAATTATTTATTGCCTCTGCAATACCCTCGTCTGCATCGACTTCCCAAAAGGCAACTCTAGCAAGAACGGTTGCGTATGCCGATACAAGAACATCTCCATCTTTTTTCTTGTCACAAAGAAGCTTTGCCCTCTTAATCTTCTTAAATCTATTGCCTGCAATTACACCGAATTTTTCCCTATATCCGAAGATTATGAGAGTGTAAATAATTACCCTTTTTACCCCTGACCTCAACTCTACGTCCATCAAAAGTGAAGTTAGAATTTTATCTCCCCTAACGTTTTTTGCAAACCACAAAAGTATGGCACATTCTTTGTTTAGCGTTTCGTCGTTTGAATAAATTCCCCAATACAGAGCGTCCAAATTTTCAGGCTTTTTCAGTATGGAAAGTTCACGCCTTTCGTTTATCAAATCTTTAATTAGCCTTTTAAACTTTCTCGCCACCTTATCAGGGTATTCCTTATTATATTTAACTGGCAAAAGGGATTGTGCCTTTTCCTCTCCAAGGCGAAGACTCTTAGCAAGGTCAACGTAAAAACTTAAAACCCTATCAAAAGGATTTAATCTCAGTGCAAAGGAAAACTCTTCCTCTGCTCTCTCATATTCTCCGAGGTTGATATATGAAATGCCGTAATAAACGCGCATAATAACGTCGTATCTTCTTTCGGCAACAATCTTGCTTAAACACTCGTTAGCCGTTTTATGGTCCCTCTGCTCAATGGCGCAAGATGCCATTTGATAGCTCTGCTCTGCCGTTTTTTCAAAGTATTCTAAAGCCTTGTTATAGTAATATGCCGACTTCTCATCGTCGTGCTTACTAAAATAGTAGGTGCTGAGATTACAATAAACTATTAAGTTTTCGCCGTTCACTCTAATAGATTCTCTGCACGACTCAAGCGTTTTCTCATCATCCCCCTGAAGAAAATGTGCAACTGCCTTTTCTCCAAAAGCATCTGCCTCCATACATTCGGAGGGGATTTTATCAAACAGCTTTGTTGCAGAATTATAATCCCCCAAGCCAAACGACCTTTTCGCAAGCTTTTTTTCATAGGAATAATCAGCCCTATCATAAGGATATGCGATATGATAAGCCCCCTTGTCGAAGCCGGAATAGTTTAATACTTCTGCTATTTCCTCTCCTAACCCCTCTATTGATACAAAGCCGTCTGTCAAGATTTTCTTATGGAAATAATAACCTGCCTCAAAAATTTTATCTTGATAGAAAAAATTAACGGCAAGCTCCTCATAGGCGATAGACACCTTGTCCTCTGGAGCACGGTCGATATATTTAAACCAGTATTCGGTCGCCTTTTCAAACTGCTCAGTCTCCGAATACGCGTCAGCTAAATCACCGTAAATTTCATAGGGGTTTTTACATATAGAAAGAGCAGAAAACAAAAAGCCGAAAGCCTTTTCGTAATCGCCCTTAATCATACTGCGCTTAGCCAATTCGCGATATGTTTTTACGTTTTTTGTAAAGGCTAAAACCTTGTCTTCCATTAATCTTTCGTGCTCTTGAAAAGATTCACCACGTCGTTTATGTCAAAGATATATTCTCTCTCACAAAACTCACAGTCAACCTTAATTTTCCCCTCTTTTTCTATTATATCGCAAAGCTCTTTTTCTCCGAGCGAAAGCAAAATTCCCTCGACGTATTCTCTTGAGCAAAGGCACTTGTATTTCGGATAAAACTTGTTTATTTCATCAGTAATTTCATCTTGAAAAAATTCTTTAATTACACCCTCAATGCCAATACTTTCTATTTTCGAGGAAATATCCTTAAAGTTTTCCATTACCTTTTCTGCTTTTTGTATGTTTTTCTCCTCTGCAAACGGAAGCGCTGCAAGGATAACGCCACCTGCCCCAATGCACCTGCCGTCAACACCGATTTTAACCCCCAATGCTATGGCTGTAGGTTGCTGTTCACTATAAGCGTAATAAGCAGTAAAATCCTGGGCAATCTCTCCAGTAATTAATTCTGCACTGCCGGAATAGGGCTCCTTAAGCCCCATGCTTTTAACCACGGTAAGTCTGCCCCTTCCAACTGCGCCACCTACGTCCAATTTTCCGTTTGCCTTTAGGGGAATATCCACAAAGGGATTATCAACTGAACCTCTCATCTCAAGCTCACCGTTTCCACAAACGGTAATCTTTCCGATAGGACCGTCGCCAGCTATCGTTACTGAAAGTTTATCCCTTACGCTTTTAAGGCCTGAAGACATATAGGTACAAACGGTCATCGTTCTACCTAGCGCAGCTGCTGCTGTGGGCGTTAGCTTGTGTATTCTAATCGCTTCGTTCACCATATCCGTCGTGTCCAGAACGGACAAGGAAAACTGGTTGTCGTAAATTAACGTCTTATATAGTTTGTTCAAAATTTCACCTTTTCGTAAAAACCTATTTTTTGAAAACGCCGTGTCCGTTATCAGACTCGGCGTTATTTGGTTATTTGTTATATTTTTCGTGCTTTCTTAAAGCTTTTTTAGCCTGTTCAATTTTCTTTAAGCGTTCCTTTTCTTCCTTCTCTTTAGCAAGCTCGTCATCAGTCTTTTTATACTGTTCGTCGTTTATATGCTCTTCAACGTAACGCTCGTGGTCTTGTATCATATTTTGCTTGCTCTCTCTAAGCTTTAAGAGGTCTTCCCTACTAAATGCTTCAGGAAGCTCTGCAAGCTGAATTTCCTCATCATCAATCGGCTTAATAGGTCTAGAATTGAGGCTGTTTTTAACTGCATACTGCGCCTTATGCTGAAGCTTTGCCTTATCATCAGACTGCTTGGGAGTTTTCTGATACATACCCCTATTTTTCTTAGCACCTGGCACCTTGTCGTTAATAAAGTTATCAAAGGTCCACTGCGAAAAGTTTGTCCAAACGAGAGTAGTGTAGGAAAAACCTATAAACACAACTAAAATAATCACTATAAGTAGCAACATTGCAATATCCATACTAATAGCAAGTAAAACAAACGGGATTGATGCAAGTGCTAAAAATATGATGCTATGTGGCAAGAATACAAGGGCAAAATAAAAGGAGTTTTTAATTATTTTGCCGACAGGTATATCGTACGTTACCGAGATGGTAATCATAAATAGTGTCATAATGGTAAAATACACTAGTATCACGTAGGAAAGAGCTTCCCCAACGTAATAAAGCCATTTCATAGGCGCACCTTGCACAATGCTCAAAGAAGCGAAGGACGCCGTGGCGTTTGTAATGTAGAAAATTAACGAATATAAAAGGCAAATTATAACTATTTGTTTGTAGTTTTGTTTAATACCTTTCCAAAAATCGTTGGAGACGAAAACGCCTTCACTCCACACCAAATTTCTAATTAAATATGCGCCACCAGAAACACCTAATGCTGCAATCATCATCGCGATAGGCATTAATAGGTAGGAAATAAGATTAGAGGTAAAGGTTATGCTCTCAGCATATCCAGTCATGGAAAAAGATGCTTGGTATCCCACGCCAAAACCTTGAGTGTAGGGATAAAGCGTAGAATAAGACGCACCTAAAGTCGAACGAAAATAAAACAAAAATAAAAGTGGCAAAAAGAAAAGGAGCATTAAAAGGTTGACAAGCACTAATTTCCAAAAGCTTCCCTTAAGAATATCCCAAAAAAGTTCCCACCTGTTTGATGGAAGCGAATTTCTTGCAAAGTCCTCAGACTTCTCTGCCCCCATAAGCATTTTATTTATGAGTTTACTAGTTCTCTTACCCAATTTTATCTCCAAAAGCCCAAATACGGACAAAAAATTTTACTTTGCACATATAGTGTATACCAAAATGCAAAAATTTACAAATAAATTCCACTACTTATCGGAAAAAACTTTACTTTTTTTGTTTTTTTTGTTAGACTATTTATTAATTAATAAATAAGGAAGTTTTTGACATGAAGAAGTACAACATCGCAGTAGTAGGTGCAACCGGAATGGTTGGTAGTAAATTTCTAGAAGTTTTATCTGAAAAAAATTTACCTGTAAACGAATATTTTTTATTTGCTTCAGCAAAGTCTGCAGGCAAAGTTATTGATTTTATGGGCAAACCCCACACCGTAATCGAACTAAACGAAAAAAATATTAAAAAATGTAATGCAGATATCGCTCTTTTTTCAGCAGGAGGAGACATAAGTAAACAATACGCTCCCGTTTTTGCTAAAAAAGGCACCCTCGTTATAGATAATTCTAGCGCTTGGAGAAGGGATGAAAACGTTCCACTAGTAGTTCCCGAATGTAACCCTGACGATATTAAAAAGCATAAAAATATTATAGCTAACCCCAACTGCTCGACTATTCAAGCTGTTGTTGCTCTAAAGCCCTTACACGAAGCATTCGGTGTTAAAAGGGTAATTTATTCAACCTATCAAGCAGTTTCTGGTGCGGGCGTAAAAGGCTTTAACGACCTAAAGGGTGGAATTTGTGGTGAAGCACCTCAAAAATTCCCCTATCCTATTTTCGGCAACTGTTTGCCACATATCGACGTATTCCTCGATAACGGCTACACCAAAGAGGAAGACAAAATGATTTTTGAAACCAAAAAGATTTTAGGCGACCAAAACATAAAAGTTACTGCAACTTGCGTTCGTGTTCCCGTGTATTTTGGCCACAGCGAATCAATCAACATAGAATTTGAAAAGCCCTGCACTCTCGAGCAGGTTAAAGAGGTTTTAGCAAATGCAGAGGGCGTTGTATTACAAGACGACGGAAAGAACCTTCTCTACCCCATGCCCATCACTGCTGAAAACAAAAACGAAGTTTTCATTGGTAGAGTTAGAATGGATGACACCGTTCCTTATGGTGTAAACCTTTGGGTTGTTGCCGATAATATTAGAAAGGGTGCGGCAACTAATGCCGTTCAAATTGCTGAAAAGGCGATAGAACTCGGTGCCGTTTGCGACCAGCACGAATAATTTTGGAGAATCGTTATGAATAAAACTATTTTCAAGGGTACTTGTACGGCTGCAATTACCCCCTTCACAGAGGATGGTATTGACTATCAAGCACTCGGCAGACAAATAGATTTTCAAATTGAAAACGGCATAGATGCACTTTGTATTCTTGGCACCACGGGTGAAGCACCCACGATTACCGACCAAGAATACGATAGTATTGCTAAGTTTGCTTACGATAAAATCGCAGGGAGAGTAAAGTACATATTGGGCTCTGGCTCCAACTGTACTAAAAAAGCTATTGAAAAGAGTCAACTCGCTCAAAAAGTGGGTGCTGACGGACTTTTGGTTGTTACCCCATACTACAATAAATGCACTCAAAAAGGATTGGTAAAATACTATTACGATATTTGCGATAGCGTTGACATTCCCGTATTATGCTACAACGTTCCAGCAAGAACGGGCGTAAATATTCTTCCTAGGACCATGGCTGAAATTGCCGAACACAAAAACATTGGTGGCGTGAAAGAGGCGTGTGGAAACATGGAACAAATTTGCGAAACTGCAAGGCTTATAAGAGGAAAAACGGCACTTTATTCTGGTGACGACAACCTTAACCTAGCTATGCTTTCAATTGGCTCTCTCGGTCTTATATCCGTTGCAAGTAACATTGCACCTAAAGAAGTCGGCGATGTTGCAAGACTTTATTATGCTGGCAAAAACGAAGAAGCAACTGCACTTCAAGAAAGACTCTTACCTCTTATCGACGCTATGTTCTGCGAGGTTAACCCTATCCCTGTAAAGAAAGCTTCCGAGCTTATCGGATTAGGAAGTGGTTTGTTGAGAGCACCCCTCACCGAGCTTGAACCTCATCAAGTTGAGGAAATGAAAAAAATTCTTAAAGATTTCGGTCTTAAAATCAAGGAGTAACCTTAATGGTTAAAATTGCTATTAACGGCGCAAACGGAAGAATGGGTAAAAAGGTTAGAGAAATTTGCATTTCTCTAAAAGAAGTACAAGCTGTTTGTGGTGTAGACTTAATCGAAAATTTATCTGACGCTAGCTTCCCCATTTATTCTTCATTTGACAAAATTAACGAGGAAGTTGACGTTGTTATTGACTTTTCCTCCCCCTCCTCTTTAGAAAAAGAACTTGAGTGGGCTATAAAAACCACTACCCCTGTCGTGCTTTGTCCTACAGGGTTTTCAGAGGAGCAGATAGAAAAGATATATGCATCTAGCAAAGAAGTAGCTCTCTTTAGGTCTGCTAATATGTCGGTAGGTGTAAACGCTATAATAAGCGCAGTAAAGGAAGTAACGAGAAAGCTTTGTGGCTTCGATATTGAAATTATTGAAAAACACCACCACAACAAGGTAGACGCACCTAGTGGAACGGCTTTAATGCTTGCAGATGCCGTTAAAGAGGTTTCCCCCGAAAAATTCTACGTTTACGGCAGAGAGGGAATCACTGGTAAACGTGATGAAAGGGAAATTGGTATTCACGCAGTGCGTGGAGGTTCCATCGTCGGAGAGCACGACGTTATATTTGCAGGTGAAAATGAAACTGTTACCATATCCCACCAAGCAACGGACCGTTCAGTTTTCGCATTCGGTGCAGTTAGAGCTGCAATTTTTATGAAAGATAAGAAAAACGGTCTATATAATATGGACGACGTTTTGGGTGCAAATGTATAAAGAAAACTTAAAAAATATCTTAAATGAAATTTCTCTTGGCAACAACAAAGGTGAAGATATCACCTTAATCGGAGCAACAAAGACAATCCCTGCTGAGATTATAAATGATGCAATTAGTTTAGGACTTAAGGTTGTTGCAGAAAACCGTGTTCAAGAGTTTCGCGAAAAAAACCAATTAATTGACGCTAGAGCAAGGCAGGATTTTATTGGTCACCTTCAAACCAATAAGGTCAAATATCTCGTTGGCAAGGTTGATACAATCCACTCGATAGACAGCTTAAAACTTGCCCAAGAAGTTTCCTCACGTGCAGAAAAACTCTCGGTAGTTCAAAAGGTTTTAATCGAGATTAATATTGGTGGAGAACTTTCAAAAAGTGGCTTCACCCCCGAAAATGCCATTGAATGCGCATTGGAAATAAACGGATATAAGAATATAAAACTTGTTGGAGTAATGGCAATGCTACCTAAATCGGAAGATGAAGAATATCTTTCATCCCTCTGCCAAAATGTTAGAGCCATATACGACAAGCTAATTGATAAAGGGCTTAAGCTTACAACTCTTTCAATGGGAATGAGTGGCGATTATAAGATTGCAATAAAAAACGGCAGTAACACTATAAGACTTGGCTCCAAAATATTTGGAAAAAGAGATTACGGAGAAAACTAAAATGGGTGTATTTGATTTATTCGGCAGAGAACCAAAGACGAGAAAAGAAAAGGAAGATAATCGCCTGAACTTAAGGACTGGCGCTAAATCAGAGGGTAATAAGGGCCCCGTTTCTATATACTCCCCCACCTCCTATAACGACGTGGAAAAAATCATTGATGCTTTAAGGTCAAATAAGACGGCAATTGTTCATTTAACTGAACTAAAGCCTGAAACCTCGATTAGAATTCTAGACATGCTTTCTGGCGCTATCTACGCACTAGGTGGTGGTGTATATGAAATGGAGAAAAATATCTTTATGTTCTCCCCCTCGGGTATAGAGGTTAATCAGTAAACAAAAAAATTAAAAAATGGCTAACTAAATCGTTAGCCATTTTTTTGTTAATCATAATAACTATATACTGTTTAAGATATTAGGTCCTATCACGCATACGAATATTGCAAACAGGATTATTATTAAGGCATAAATTGCAAAGGTTATAATGGTTGATTTTTGCGTCTTTGATACGCCTATAAATAAGCCTATTATAGACATAATTAGGGATATGCCTCCACCAAATAATCCGAATATAATAACAAAAACGTACCCTATCTTGTTAAATGAACTTCCCGCCTCTAGGGTGATTGTTGCAATTATATCAAAGAAACAGTACAGGCAATAAAACACCGTTAGTGCTAAAACCACACCACTTATTATTGCAAAAATTTTTACACCCTTGGTCATTTTATTATTTTCCATATTCACCCTCTTTTCTTTTATTTTAACACAATATGGAAAAAAGTCAACATTTATCTAAGAAATAAAAAAGAGAGAATAAGGCGTTTTTTATATTATTCTCTCCTAATATACAATTATTATTCTTGTTCCTCGACCTTTGTTATCGGCTGATGATGGTGAATTCTACCACCGTGAACCTTTTCACCACGGGAGCTAACTCTTTCTTCAGGCTTAATATCCCCTGCTTTTGTAAGTGCAACCTTTGTGAGGAAGGGACCAAATAATTCATAAATCAAAACTGCAAAGAGAATGATGTTTCTAACAATTGCTCCGTCTGGTCCTAATTCCATAGCTTTTTGCCCCATTCCAAGTGCAACACCGGCTTGAGGAAGAAGTGTAATACCTAAATACTTAACCACGTTATCGTCACACCCGGTGAATTTCGCACTGAGCCCTGCACCGTAGTATTTGCCAACCGACCTTGAAAGAATGTATACAAGACCTACTATTACTATACCAATACTGCTGAAAACTGACAAATCTAGCTCAGCACCACTTATAACGAAGAAAAGAATTAAAATGGGAGCTGTCCACCTGTCTGCCCTATTCATAAGCTCCTCTGAAACGTCACAAAGGTTACAGAATACCGAGCCTAGCATCATGCAGGATAAAAGGGAGGAAAAACCAACGTGTATTCCTAAAAAATCAATCTTCAACGAAGAGATTGCAACAGTCATTAAAACGAAGGTTACGGTAACTGCCATACGCTTTGACCTAGAATGGAAGAACTGCTCAACAAAGTTAAATAATAAGCCCATTATAAAGCCTAAGCCAAGGGATAGTACAACTTCAAGAAGTGGCTCAATCACTATCGCGGGAACGCTTACTACCCCATCTCCCAAGGCCTTTGCAACGCCAAAGGAGATAGCAAATACAACTAAACCCACGGCGTCGTCAATAGCAACAACCGGCATTAAAATATCGGTAAGTTTACCTTTCGCTTTATACTGCTTTACAACCATTAAAGTTGCCGCAGGCGCTGTTGCCGTTGCAGCAGCTCCTAGAACAAGAGCAGCCGGTAATGACAACGTTTCAGGCATTAATAAATGAAGACCAATTAGCACAACGTCTACAACTAGCGCCGCCACAAGACCCTGCACAATACCTATTACGGTTGCTTGCTTTCCTATTTTCTTTAGCTGAGCCAACCTAAATTCATTGCCCATTGAAAAGGCAATAAACCCTAGCGCAACCTCTGAAATAATAGTTAGCCCCTCAATCATATTTCCAGTTATTCCAATACCGTCTATGCCAAGAGCACCTAGAAGAGATGGACCGATTAAAATACCTGCAACTAGATACGCAGTAACTGCAGGGAGCTTAATTTTTGTAGCAATTCTAGTAAGCAAAAGCCCAATTAGTAATGCTAAAGATAACGTTAATAAAATTTTTGCTGTTTCCGAGATTGTAACTAACATAATTATACCTTTATTCCTTTCAGTTTATTAGTTTAGCACTATTAAAATAATAAGTCAATTAAGATAAGACACATTTTGCAGAAAATCAACCCCTTTGTTTTTTATTAACGGTTGCATTTTCAAAAGATTGTGCTATAATTTAAATATAAGGATATAGTTATGGAACTTTTAGAAACAATTAAAAGAGTGGAAATGAGCGATTGTGACCACCTATCAAATCTTTCAATCCCTGCATTTTTTGATGCTTTTATGGACCTTGCAACCGTTCATGGAAAGGAAATGGGCGTTTCCACTCCAGAACTAGCTAAGCACAACCTTTTTTGGGTGGTTACGAGAAGCAAAATTAGATTCTATCGCAAACCGATAATGCTAGAAAAATATAACCTTCGCACTTGGCCGATAGCTCCTGAACTTCTGCGCTCGTTAAGGTTTTGCACCTTCTTTGACGAAAATGGCATTATTGCTGAAGGAAAAACCGAGTGGATTATGCTGAACAAAGATAACTTCCGTCCCTCTAGGACGACGGGGATATATCCAGACAGATTGGTTTTTTCTGGAGACACTGTTTTAGACGAGCCGTGGCAAAAAATTAGCGATGATTTTTCCTCCTTCGACAAGGAAGTTCTGTATAAAGTAAAATCAACGGATATTGACCTAAGCAATCATATGAATAACGTTGCATACGTTCGCGCCCTACTCTCGGCATTTACTACTTCGCAACTTGCAAACGCTGACATTAAACAAGTGGAATTAAACTACAAGAGCCAATGCTTTGAAGGAGACGAACTCTCTATAAGAATAAAAAAGAGTGAAGATGGGTTTATTGCTCGTTTCGTTAAAGAAAACACAGTAGCCGTTACCGTAAGCGTAATATGTAATAATAATATTTTTTAAGGGATTAAGGTTAAAGCCACCGCGAACGCGGTGGCTTTTATCATGCGTTATCGATTTTTACTTTATTTTGTCTTTTAAGATTATATTTATACAAAACGTGAAGTTTAGATAAGTTATATCTTAAAATAAAGGTGGGCAATGCGCTTAAAACAATGTTGACGGCAACCACGGGCAGACCAACTGATATCCAAAGCCCCATAGGGCAACAAAACATAGCCAAGATGCCAAATATTATACCTGCAATATGACAAACTATTCCAAAGTTTGCCTCAATAATATACCTCTCAATATATTCTACGCTGTTTGGCTCTGCAATTTTGTTTTTTCTAAAGGAAGTAAACGCGCCAAGTTCAATAACCTTATCCTTCCACTTTTTTATGCCTATTTTTTCATAAAACAAGCACTCTTTTTTACTCGCCACAAAACCCTTTTTGCTTACAGAAAACCACTTCATCGGCAAAAGCCTTCTAACAATAGTGGCAGAGAGTCCGTCTATAACGATAGCAGATATCGTGCAAATAAAAGTCCACAATATTAACCTCCACACGCTGAATCCAAGTGAAGCTGGCAACCAAACGGCGTTGCATACAACTATAACTGCCATACATATTAAAATTGTAAATATATAAAACATTACTCTTCTCCGTATTTAAGTGGAATATTATAAACTCTTTCGTAAAGCTCCTTCCACGCCCTAAAGTTTTCCTCTTTTAAGTATTTAATGTTTTCCTTAACCGAAAGCTCTTTTTTTGGATAAATTGCTGGTAAAAACCACACGGTATACTCTTGAATTTGAAATCCATCAGCCCCCGTTTTTCCAGAATCCTCCATAGTTATAAATGCAGGAATGATAGGTGCAGAATATTTAGCTGCAAACTTAAACGCTCCATTCTTTAATGGTCTTGGTTTTTTATAATTCCACCACATAGCCTGCTCGGGATAAATTAAAATTTTTTCACCCCTAGCTATAAGTGTTTCAACGGCTTTTAAAAACTTCCTCATCGTTTCAGTATTACTTGATAACGGCAAGGTGTTGCAATGACGGAACATAAACCCAAAAAGCCCCTTAAAGTTTGTAAAGTTACCCTCTCTAATAACCTTATAAAGGCGCTTACCTCTCTTAAACTCACCTCTGATAGAACGCCAAATAGCATAGTTATCGTTGGGGTGAAAATGGTTACAGGTTATAAAAGCTCCTCCTGTTACAGATTTGTAATTTTCTAAGCCTTTAACTTCTTTGATTATAAAATTTCCCTTTTTTATCTGCTTTTCATAATAATTTACTGCTATGTGGTTTGCCACCCTTGTCCAAATTCTAGTAGAAAATTTTTCAGCTAGATAATCCACCTTATCGGGTGTTAGGACAATAGTTTCAGGGTCATCTTCAACGTCAACGTCAAACTTGCCCTCGAGCTCAAATCTTCTAATCTTTTCTAAAATTTTTAATCTATCGGGCGCCTTGCTGTTTACAAGATTGATATAGGTGTCAATTCTTAAAGCCTCCTGCCTAGCAGTTTCTGCAAGGCGTTCTCCACTCTCGAAATCCTTTGCCCTCTGCTCGTCTGTATAGTTTTTAAGCACCTCTAAAATCTCCTCGTAAACAGAGGTTTTTTCAGCGTATTTCCAAAAATATTCCTTTAATCTGCAATCGTGAAAGTGCCAAGGTTTTGCCACCATAATGTAGTGAATAATCTTTATTTCATCCTCTGGAACGGGGAGCTTGCCGTACACCTCAGTATTCCACGCAGAAGAAATAAAGTGCACCTTATCTTTGCAAATAACGTTTAAGTAGTCCTCGTCCTGTGTTACCACAAAGGAATAAACGCCAAGCAATGACAAAAACTGCTCTAGCACCTTATTTTCTCTAAACGCCTTGCAGTTAATTAAAAGCACCCCTGCGTTAAAATATTTATTACGGTCAATACCCATAACCTTTTCAACGTAATTACCGTAAACCTCCGTTTGAACCATAGCTTGCTCAAGACAAGCGCCAACATAATTATCGCCAATATTAATATCGTAAAACTTGGAAATATCCCCTAAAACAACCGTGTCACTATCAATATAGATTGCCTTATCGTATTCGGGATAAAGGTCTGCTATATACAGGCGAAAATATGTCGTCTTAGAGTAATAGTCACGGAGAGGCAAAGACTTGCTCGTCATTTCTACCTGCCCCCTTATATCCACGAACATTACTTCAAAATTATCGAAAGAGAGCTCTTCTGCCTCCTCCTTCATCTTGCAAGAAACACCTGTATTAAGAATGTAAATTTTATAAAAATTATCCTTATTCGCATTTTCCATTAACGATTTAATTGAAACTATAGTGTATTTTACAAACGCATCGTCACACGCATAAAAAATGGGAATTGTTTTTTTGTCTTGAGCCTTCTTAATTTCAGCCATTATTCTTCCTCCCGTATAGCAGCCCCCTGCCTTACTAGATTCATTATAAGACTATCTCACAGTGTTTACAACCGTTTTCCCTCTACAGAAAAAAGACTTGGGGTTGAAGATTAAGATACCCCGTTTCTCCCAAAAATAGAATCGTAAATTTTTCTCTACCAATGGTAGAATAGTAGTTAAAATAAAGTGATTTTTAACCTCTATTTAAGAATTTATTAACTTTAACACAAAAAATAAAAGTCGTGCTAAAAAGCACGACCTTAATTTTTTATTCACTGAGCGCCATTGCAGATGCGATAGCCTCTCTTAAATTATTCTTTTCCATATTATAAGCTTGCTGAATGCAAACGCTAACGCTCTTTGCCTTACTTGAGCCGTGCCCTTTAACAACCGTCTTTTTAGTACCGAGAAGAACTGCCCCGCCATAGTTATTATAATCCATACGATTTTTAATCGACATAACTTCTTTTTTAAGCATAAGAGCACCAAACTTGGTTTTGAAGTTCTTGTAGAAAGCGCCTTTCATAAGTTTCATAACCTCCATACAAGCGCCCTCTGTGGACTTTAAGAGCACGTTGCCAGAAAAACCGTCAGCAACTACTAAGTCGCAACAACCGGTGATGAAATCTCTAGCTTCCATATTTCCGGTGAAGTTGATTTTCCTTTCTTCTTTTAAAACTTGATAAACCTCCTTTCTCAAAAGGTCACCCTTTTCTTCCTCAACACCAACGTTTAAGAGCTGTACTCTAGGATTATCCACTCCGTATGCTTTTTGCATATAAAGGCTACCCATTACGGCAAATTGGCGAAGAAGCTCTGCATCGCAATCGACGTTTGCACCACTGTCAGTAAGCCCAACAATCTTGCCGTCCATAGTGGGAAGCACAGGACAAAAAGCTGGTCTTTTTACCCCCTTAATTCTGCCAAGCTTTAGAACTGCACCAACTAAGATTGCACCGGTAGAACCCGTGCTAACCATTGCACCAATATCTTCTTCACTCCTCAAGAGCTCGTAGCATTTATAAAGGGAGCTTTCCTTTTTTAATTTCATCGCTTCGGTAGGTTTATCGTTACAATCTATAACGTCTGGTGCGTGAACGATAGATACCCTTTGCATATCTACGTTAGAGCCCTCGATTTCTTTTTTGATAATTTCCTCATCACCGACCAATATAAGGTGTATATCGTTATTTTCCTTAAGCGCAGTTATAGCGCCATCAATATTCGCCTTAGGACTATTGTCACCACCCAGAGTGTCAACTAAAATTTTAACCATTGCTTTCTCCTTTGTCTCTTTATACGTTTGGTGGAAGAACTGTTTTAGCACTAGATAGATGTTCGTCGTGACTAAAGTCTACTATCTGCCATTCCTCATTGCTATATTTAACTTCGGTTACTGAAGCATTAGAAGCCCAAACAATTTCTCTCGCCCTACCAACGTCCTTTTTTTCCATTAAGCAAAGCGCCATTCTAATAGGCGTTGCGTGGGTAGCTATAACCACCGTTTTTCCTTGATTATCTTTTGCAACTTTTAGCAAGAAATTATATACCCTTTCTCCAACGTGCGCTACCGATTCGCCCCCGTCGCATACAGCTGAGCCGATATCTTCTTTCCACACCTTAAGAAAGGTTTCAGGATACTCTTTTGCAAGCTCCTCAAACGTTTTTTCCTCCCACTCACCAGCGTCTATTTCACGAAGGCTTTTATCATTTATAACTTCAAGTCCAGTCAATTCGCCAACGGCTTTAGCCGTGTAGTAGGCGCGAATTAAATCGCTTGAATAAATTTTATCAATGGAATAGTTTTTGCTAATATACTCAGCCGTAAGCCTTGCTTGCAATTTTCCTCTTTCCGTTAACGGAATATCCCAATGCCCTGCAAATCGTTTTTCTAAATTTGCTTCGCTTTCCCCATGTCTAATCAAAAGCAATGTAGTTTCCATAACCTATATATTTATCCTTTTTTATATTAACCCTAGTAGACTAGCTTTTTTTATATCACTATCTAATTTCAGCTATTGCTTCTACTTCACATAAAACGTTTTTAGGAAGCGTTTTTACTGCGACGCACGACCTTGCAGGTGCATTCACTATATATTTTGCATACACTTCGTTAAAAGCTGAAAAATCTGACATATCGCTTAAAAAACAAGTGGTTTTAACTATATTGTCTAGAGAAGAGCCTGCTTCACATAAAACTTCTGAAAGATTTTTCAAAACCTGTTCTGCTTGTTCTTTGATGTTAGCACCAACAATCTCGCCACTTCTGGGGTCTAATGGAATTTGCCCAGAAGTAAAAACCAAATTGTCCACTATCATCCCTTGAGAATACGGGCCTATTGCTTTTGGCGCTTTATCTGTTACAATTTTCCTCATTTCCCTCTCCTAATATAATTTATTTAATGGTGCGAGTAACAAGATTTGAACTTGCACGGTCTCCCACTAGAATCTGAATCTAGCGCGTCTGCCAATTCCGCCATACTCGCACAAAAATCAACTAGTTAGTTGATTTTATTTTTTACTTAAATGGAATAACTGCCTTTGCGTTTAACGATAAATCTGCAAAATTGCCTAATTTATATTGCAAATACCCCTCTGCACCTATCATTGCACCGTTATCGGTACAATATCTCTTTTCGGGGATAACTAATTTTAAGCCCTTTTCCTTGCCTCTTCTTTCAATTTCTGTCCTTAGGTAGCCATTTGCTGCAACGCCACCTGATAAAGTTAGCGTTTTATAGCCAGTTTCATCGACAGCCTTTAGCGCCTTATCAATAAGAACGTCAATCGCTGCACACTGAAAACTCTTAGCAACGTCTGCCCTATTTACTTCTTCACCCTTTTCCGTTTTATTGTGAACGTAGTTTATAACTGCCGTTTTAAGTCCACTATACGAAAAGTCATATTCTCCACCCTCGTAATGAGATAGCATTTTGGGTAGAGGAACGACTTTTTCTCCCTCCTTGCTAAGCGCTTCAACGTTGGGTCCACCAGGGTATTTCAAGCCT
This sequence comes from Christensenellaceae bacterium, assembly GCA_045637865.1. GTDB lineage: Bacteria > Bacillota > Clostridia > Christensenellales > Borkfalkiaceae > UBA1259. The sequence continues at coordinate 54,361 of JAZUAF010000010.1, read as the reverse complement.
AAAACCCTTGCAACCTTATCGAAAGCCTCGCCAACTGCATCGTCTATAGTAGAGCCTAAAACGTTCATTTCATAATAACTTTTAACCTCAACTATAGCCGTGTGCCCACCACTCGCTAAAATGGTGATAAAGGGCGGCTCTAAGCCTTTATCTGCAAGGTAAGATGCCGCTATATGCCCCCTAATATGGCTAACGGGAATAAGTGGCTTTTCCCACGCATAGGCAAGCGCCTTTGCAAAAGAAACTCCAACAAGTAGCGCACCCATAAGACCTGCACCCTCGGTTACAGCAATCGCATCGATTCCGTCTTTACTAAGCCCAGCCTCTTTTAGTGCGCTAACGACTGCCGTTAAAATTGCCGTGGTGTGTGCTCTCGATGCAATTTCCGGCACAACGCCACCAAATTTAACGTGCTCGGTTGCCGAGCTTATTATAACGTCTGAGAGGATTTCTCTTCCATTTTTTATAACTGCTACAGCCGTTTCGTCACACGAGGTTTCAATACCCAAAATAACGGCGTCCTCTTTTATAGGAACAGTTTTTATCCTATCTATATAACTCATTGTGATTTTCTCAAATAATCGTTGATAAACTCCTGAATATTGCCGTTCATAACCGACTGAACGTCACCCGTTTCAAAGCCTGTTCTATGGTCTTTAACCATTGTATACGGACAAAAAACGTAACTGCGAATTTGACTACCCCACTCTATTTTTTTTATTTCACCCTTAATATCTTGGTCACGTTCGAGCCTTTCTGCCTCTCTCTTTTCAAGAAGCTTACTAATTAGCATTTTCATAGCCATTTCACGGTTTTGCGTTTGACTTCTCTCGTTCTGGCAAGAAACAACTATCCCCGTTGGAAAATGGGTAATTCTTATAGCCGAGTCAGTCTTATTAACGTGCTGACCACCTGCGCCACTTGCCCTAAACGTGTCGATTCTAATTTCTTCAGGGTTTACTTTAATCTCGTTATCGTCCTCAATTTCCGGCATGACCTCTAGGGATGCAAAGGAAGTGTGTCTTCTCTTATTTGCATCAAACGGTGAAATTCTCACAAGCCTGTGAACACCTTTTTCAGCCTTCAAATATCCGTAGGCAAACTCACCGTCCACCTTAAAAGTAACACTCTTAATCCCTGCTTCATCCCCATCCAAACGGTCAAGTTCGGTAATGGTAAAACCATTTTTTTCAGCATAGCAGATATACATTCTGTAAAGCATTTCCGTCCAATCGCACGCCTCAGTTCCACCCGCACCTGAGTGTAGTGTCAAAAGGGCGTTGAGTCTATCGTATTTACCCTTAAGAAGTGAAGAGAGCCTAATTTCTTCCACAACTTTAGAGACGGAAGAGAGCTCACTTTCTATCTCTTCTAAAATACTTTCATCGTTTTCAATTTCGGCAAGCTCAACTATTTCCAAAGCATCTAATAGTGCCTTTTCTGCCCTGCAAAAGGTAGTTACTCTATTGCTTAGAGAAGCAATTTCTCTAGATATTTGTTGAGATTTTTCAAGATTAGTATAAATTTCTGGTTTTTCAGATAATTCCGTTTTTTCCTTTAACTGATTATTTAAACCTTCAACGTCAAAGAGAGTGCCCCGTCTCCGTTAGGATACCTTTTAATTCCTTAATTTTGAGCTTATACTCTTCAGTTTTTAACATAAATCCTCCAAAGGTTTATATGGGCTGAGGAATAAAATCCTTACCGTTAAAATACATTATTTCCTTAAACCCACACTCTTTTGCAAGAGAAACACACTCGCAAAACAGGAAGTCAAGATAGTCTTTAATATGGCAATCTGAGGAAATTATAACCTTTCCACCCTGCCTTTTAATTTCCTTTAAGAGCCACTTATCGGGATAAGGCATTTTCTTAATACCTCTGGCGACTGCGCCCGTGTTTATTTCGAAAATACCAACGGTTTTTACTAGCTTCGATATAGCCTTGCTAGCATAATAACGATATTCCTCACACTCGGTGTTAATAATGCCCTCTAGGTCGTTGCTCTTTGTTATAAGGTCCAAATGCCCAACAACGTCCATTCTGTCTAAAACATCAGGAAGAGTCTCAAGTAATTCATAATAGCACTTAACAATCTCCATAGGGTTACCATTAAAATGCTCATTAATGGTGGTTTTAAGCATTTCAGGGCTTTTAATATCGAGAGAGTAATACTCACCGTTTTCCTTTCTGAAGTAGTGCACCGAGCCTATAACGTAATCGTATGGAGCAAGGCTCCCTGCCGACATAAGGTCGTATTCAACACCCAAATATACGTCGATTAGCCCCTTATACTCTTCTTTAAGTCTATTAACCTCTTTGATATACTCTTCGGTTTTTTCTTCGGTCATGCAGTAACTAAGAGAAAATGGGGTGTAGCCGTGCCCTGAAAAGCCTATTGATTTAAAGCCAAGTTCTATCGCCCTTTCAACCAGCTCTCTACAACTACTTTTTCCGTCGCAAAATTCCGTATGAGTGTGTAAATTTTGTAAAACTTTCATTTTATTAAATATCTAATTTACTTTACACCACAGCAGTTTTTATATTTTTTGCCTGAGCCACAGGGACAGGGGTCGTTTCTGCCAATTTCCTGCTTTGCTTTTTTAACGAGGTTTTCTCCACCAGTTTGATTGGTTACAAAATCTTTCTTTTCCTCTTTCTGCATTGCGGGAATCTTTTTAAGCTCTGCCTTAAGAAGTAGAGTTACCGTATCGTCTTGAATAGAAGCAGTTAAGTCCTCAAACATTTCAAAGCCTTCTTTCTTATACTCAACAACGGGGTCAACGTTGCCGTATCCACGGAGGCTTATGCCCTTTTTGAGCTGGTCCATAGCATCAATATGGTCAATCCACTTGGTGTCGATGTTCTTTAAGAGAACCATTCTTTCCACTTCAGAGAAGTTAATGCCTTCTTCTTTATATCTATCTATTTTATCGTTATAAACGTTGATAGTTTCCATCGTGAGTTTGGAAACGAAATATTCATAATCCCAATTCTCAATCTTTTCCTTGGTTACAAACTGGGTATCCTTAGGTAAAAGCTTTAGCTCGATTGCAGAGTTTAATGCATCTATATCCCACGTTTCAGGTTTGTTTTGATTATTAATTACCGTGCTAACTGTATACTCTACAAAGTCGGGAATTAATTTTAATATATCCTCGTGAACGTTTTCATCCTTGATAACTTTCATTCTTTCAGCATACATAACTTCACGCTGTTTGTTCATAACGTCATCATATTCTAAAACGTGTTTTCTGATTCCGAAGTTTCTTCCCTCAATTGTTCTTTGAGCGTTTTCAATGCTTCTTGACAGAATCTTAGATTGTAAAGGCTCGTACTCGTCGATACCCATCATATCGTAAATTCTCTCCATCTTTTCGCCACCAAAACGCTTTGCAAGGTCATCTTCAAGAGAAATAAAGAATACTGAAGAACCAGGGTCCCCCTGACGACCACTACGACCTCTAAGCTGGTTATCAATACGGCGAGACTCGTGTCTTTCCGTACCTAAGATGTGAAGACCACCAACCTCTAACACCTTTTCCTTTTCAGCGTCGGTAACCTTTTTGAAGTTTTCGTACACTTCTCTATAATGCTCTCTAACCTTTTCAATTTCCTCGGGAAGGTTTGCAGCAAACGAGGTTGCAAGTTCGATAGTCTCCGGCTCAACCCCCTCTTCGCGAAGCTTTCTCTTTGCCATAAATTCGGGGTTACCACCGAGCAAAATATCCGTACCACGACCTGCCATATTGGTTGCAATGGTCACTGCTCCAAGTCTACCTGCTTGAGCAACGATATCTGCTTCTCTTGAGTGGTTTTTAGCGTTAAGAACGTTGTGCTTAATGCCTTTCTTTATTAAAAGCTTACTGATTTCTTCAGATTTTTCTACGGTGACAGTACCTACTAGTATAGGCTGACCAGTCTTGTGTTTTTCCTCGATATCCTCGATAATAGCCTTGTTTTTGCCCTTTACCGATTTAAATATTATATCTGGATAATCAATTCTTGCAACAGGTTTATTGGTGGGAATTTCTAAAACGTCAAGCCCGTAAATTGCCCTAAATTCTTCTTCCTCAGACTTGGCAGTACCGGTCATACCAGAAAGCTTAGAATATATTCTAAAATAGTTTTGGAAGGTGATAGTAGCATAGGTCTTATTTTCGTTTCTGATTTTAACGTTTTCTTTAGCTTCAATAGCTTGATGCAAACCATCGGAATAACGACGGCCAATCATAAGACGTCCGGTAAATTCGTCAATAATTATTACTTCACCATCAGAAACGAGATAATCACTGTCCCTCTTGAAAATAAAGTTTGCCTTTAACGCTTGCTGAATATTGTGCGAAAGGTCGGCATTTTCAATATCGGAAAAGTTTGCGAGCCCAAAAAAACTCTCAGCTTTCTTTGCGCCCGTTTCGGTAATTTGAACGGTCTTTTCCTTAATATCAAGGGTGAAATCTTTATCAGCAACTAAGGTTTTAACAAACTTATTTGCCTTAAAATACTTATCACTTGATTCTCCACCTCTTCCAGAGATAATAAGAGGAGTTCTGGCTTCGTCGATTAAAATTGAGTCCACTTCATCGACAATAGCAAAGTTTAATTTTCTCTGCACCATTTGCTCAACCCTGCTCTTAAGGTTGTCTCTAAGATAGTCAAAGCCCATTTCGTTGTTTGTGCCGTAAGTAATATCACAAGCATAAGCCTTTCTCTTATCGTCGTCCTCCATACCCGAAACGGCAACACCAACGGTGAGCCCTAAAAATTTATAAATTTTACCCATCCATTCTGCGTCACGCACGGCAAGATAATCGTTAACAGTAACGATGTGCACGCCCTCTCCAGGGAGTGCGTTAAGATATGCAGGAAGGGTTGCAACTAAGGTTTTACCTTCACCAGTTCTCATCTCGGCAACTCTGCCTTGGTGAAGGGTAATGCCACCGATTAATTGCACTTTATAGTGTCTCATATTGAGCACTCTTGCGGCAGCCTCTCTAACAACTGCAAAGGCTTCAACTAAAATATCGTCGAGCGTTTCACCCTTTTTAAGCCTTTCCCTAAATAGTTCCGTTTGAGCCTTCAACTCCTCGTCGGAAAGCTTTGCATAATTTGGTTCTAGTTCTAGAATTCTATCTGCAATAGCGTCTACTCTCTTTAAGTTTCTTCTAGCTTCTCCACCTAGTAAAAATCTAAATAATCCCATTTTTCTCTCCTTTTGAGATTTGTCTTTTTAATATCCCTCTTTTGAGGTTACGCTTGCGACCGTCAATAAATAAACGGTCCTTGCGCCTTTCTTCTTCAAAATTTCAGCAACTGCTTCGCCCGTTGCACCCGTTGTCAAAACGTCGTCCACAACAACGAAAGTTTTCCCTTCAATTTCCCCTTTTGAAGTTGCCTTAAAACTTCCCTTAAGGTTTTTAAGCCTTTCCTCTCTCGAAAGCTTTGCTTGACGTGGCGTATCTTTCGTCTTAATTAAAACTTGCTTTACAGGAACGTCAATCTTTTCGGATAGCGCATTTGCGATGAGTTCACCTTGGTTAAAGCCTCTCTTTTTCTTTGACTTTTCCGTCATCGGAATAAAGCACAAGTAATCAGCGTTTAAATAATTTTTAAGATAAACGCTGGAAAGCTCTTCACCAAAGAAACGTGCTAGGTATCTCCTATCGTAATACTTTAACTGCATAATAAGGTTGCTTATCGGCTTTTGGTAATCATACACGCTTCTCGCCTTATCGACGTTTAGCATCTTTTCTTTACACGAGGTACAATAAGATGACGGCGCTTTAAGTTTTCTACCACAGTGCTCGCAATAATACTTATCAATTATAGGAAGCTTACCCTCACATTCATCACAAAAATACTTGCCCGAAAAAATTTCCTTGCCACAATTAACACATCGCCACTTGGGGTTAAAGATATGCTCTCTGAAAAAATTCTTAAGTCTTTTAATAAAACTCGCCTTTTCCATTAAAGATACTTCTTTAAATCCTCTACCTTATCCGTTTTCTCCCACGCAAACTCCTCTTTGCCGAAGTGTCCGTAAGAGGCTGTGTTTTTGTATATAGGATTTCTCAACCCTAATTTTTCAATTATCGCAGAAGGTCTTAAGTCAAACTCCTTTAGGATAATTTCAGCTAGCTTATCGTCTGAAAGTTTGCCGGTATTAAAGGTATTTACAAGCACTGATACTGGTCTAGCAACGCCGATAGCGTAGGCAAACTGAACCTGACATTCTTCTGCAAGCCCAGAAGCAACGACGTTTTTGCAAACGTACCTTGCCATATAGGTTGCCGACCTATCTACCTTAGTTGGGTCCTTTCCTGAAAACGCACCCCCACCGTGTGGAGCCCTTCCACCATAAGTATCTACTATAATCTTTCTGCCAGTAAGCCCTGAATCTCCAGCCGGACCACCAATCTCAAATCTGCCAGTGGGGTTAATATAATACTTGGTATTTTCATCAAGATATTCTTTAGGCATAACCTTATCTATTACTTTTTCTTTTAATTCCTTTCTCAGCGCTTCCGTCGTTATATTTTCATCGTGCTGAGAGGATAAAACAACTGCCTCTATTCTAATGGGCTTACCATTTTCGTATTGTACGGTAACTTGACCCTTACCGTCTGGACGAAGATGCTTAACCTCGCCAGATTTTCTAACTTCTTCAAGTTTAGCACACATTTTGTGCGAAAGCATAATTGGAAGAGGCATTAGCTCTGCCGTTTCATTGCAAGCGTAACCGAACATAATACCTTGGTCCCCTGCGCCTATTTTATCGTAAACATCAGCTCCCCCATTTTTTGCTTCTGAAGAATTGTCTACACCGAGCGCAATATCAGGACTTTGTTTGTTTAACTTAACAACAATCTTCACTTTATCTGCAGAAAAACCCGTTCCTTTCTCCGTGTAGCCAATTTCTCTAATAACTTCTTTAGCTACAGTTTTAACGTCAACCTTGGCAGTGGAAGTAACTTCTCCCATTATAAGCATGAAATCAGACGATGCACAAACCTCGCACGCAACCCTTGAATTTTTATCACCCTCTAAAAACTTATCCAAAATAGCGTCGGAAACACAGTCGCACACCTTGTCGGGATGCCCTTTCGTTACGCTTTCACTAGTAAAAAAGTTTTTCATATTCTTTTCCTTCCGTAAGACATAATTTTCATTATACCAAGGTATTATACACTAAATAAAATTTTCTGTCAATTATATATATAAATTAACCTAGTAATTTTCACCTATTTTACGCGCGTAATTTGTCGAAAAAAAATGACGAAAATAATTGACTTTTGTGTCAATTTTTTCCTTTTATCCAACTTTTTTCGTTGACAATAATGCTTAAAAATATTATAATAGAAAATGGTTGACTTTCGCGTCAATTTTTAGGAGAAAAAATGGAAGAAATCAAACAAAATCTCAAAGAAGAAAGGCGAAACAGAATTGTTCTTGCCGGTCTAAAAGTCTTTTGCGAAAAGGGTTATGAAGGCACAACTATTGATGATATAACCAAGAGAGCAAAGTGTAGCCACGGACTTTTTTACCATTACTTTAAGAGTAAGAAAGAGCTTTTTAACCAAGCCGTAAACCTTCGAGGAAGGGCTTCTGAAGAAGATATATCAAAAAAGCTTGAATCAATAATAGATTATCGAGATAAGCTTAAATACGTAATTAACAAACTGTTTTCAAACCTAAAAAACGATGAGAATTTTGCCTACTTTTATTTCTTTTTTATAACTCAGTGCTTCACGCATAGAGATAACGAAAGGGCACCACGTAAAAAGAGCGCTCCATCTAGAAAACCCCCATTCGTTTTGTTTGAAGAAATTTTTGAGGGTGGGCAACAAGTTGGTGTTTTCACCGCCAAAAAAACCCCACGTGAATTAGCAAGGTTGGTTCATTCCATAATACAGGGCGCAACACTAGGCTACATTATTGCACCAAAAGAGGTAAGAAAGAAAATGGAATTGCCTGACGTGGAATTTATTATTAATATGTTCAAAAAGGAGACGGACTAAATGAAGAAACAAAAAAATAACGGCAAGCTGTCCCCGATAAAGGTGTTATCGGGCTCCATTAGGGAATATAAAAAGCCATCTCTCCTCGCTCCAATATTCGTTGCGATGGAGGTTGTTTGTGAATGCCTTATTCCATTCATTATGACCTTGCTTTTAGACAGAATTAAAAGCATTTCCGAATCGGGTGACACGAGCAACCTTATGTCTGAAATATTAAAATATGGGTTAATTTTAATAGTTCTAGCACTCGTATCCCTGACCTTTGGTGTTTTGGCAGGTAAATTTTGCGCAACTGCTTCAAGTGGATTTGCAAAAAATTTGAGAAAGGATATCTTTAGTAAAATTCAAGGCTTTTCCTTTTCCAATATTGATAAATTCTCCACCTCAAGCTTAGTTACTAGGCTCACCACCGACGTCAGCAACGTGGAAATGTCCTATCAAATGATTATAAGAACGGCAATTAGAGCACCGTTTATGCTTATATTCTCCCTCGTTATGTCCTTTTTAATCAACAGCCGTATTGCGCTCATCTTCCTTTGCACCGTGCCAGTGCTTGCTATAGGCTTGGTTTTGATTATGACAAAGGCTATTCCGTTTTTTAATAGAATTTTCCCTAAGTACGACGCATTGAACGAATCGGTACAAGAAAACTTAAGAGGTATGCGCGTAGTTAAATCGTACGTTAGAGAAGATTTTGAAAGAGAGAAATTCAACAAAGCCTCTGAAAACGTTAAAAACGATTTCACTAAAGCAGAAAAAATTGTTGCAATGAATTCCCCTCTTATGAACTTTTCAATATATGCTGGGCTAATTGCAATATACGTTTTCGGCTCAATGATGATAATAAACTCTAATGAAGAATTATTAAAACTTGCAGAGCTTCAGAGCTTTATGACCTACTCCTTCCAAATGCTTATGAGTTTAATGATGCTATCTATGATTATGGTAATGATTACGATGTCCATAGCATCGGCAAAGCGTATTGCAGAGGTTTTAACCGAGCAAAGCTCAATCACCTCGCCTCAAAGCGCACTAACCGAAGTTAAAAACGGTAGCATTTCATTTGAAAACGTAAGCTTTAAATATTCTGCAAAGGCTGACAGATATGCCTTAAATAACGTAAACCTTAATATTAATAGTGGCGAAACAATAGGCATTCTAGGTAGCACAGGAAGTAGTAAATCCACTCTCGTTCAGCTTATCCCCCGTCTTTACGACGTAACAGAGGGCGAAGTTAAGGTTGCCGGCGTTAACGTAAAGGAATATGATTTAGACGTTTTAAGAAATTCCGTTGCAATGGTTCTTCAAAAGAACATTCTCTTCTCTGGAACGATAAAGGAAAATATGCGTTGGGGCAATAAAGACGCAACGGACGAAGAAATTATAGAAGCTTGCAAGCTTGCTCAGGCAGATGAATTTGTTCAAAACTTCCCCGATAAATACGACACATATATTGAACAAGGTGGGACTAACGTTTCGGGTGGTCAAAAGCAGAGGCTTTGTATTGCAAGAGCATTACTTAAAAAGCCTAAAATTTTAATTTTAGACGACTCTACTTCTGCCGTTGACACCAAGACTGACTCCCTCATTAGAAAGGCTTTCAAGGAATATATTCCCGAGACGACTAAAATTATTATCGCACAGAGAGTTGCTTCCGTTCAAGATGCTGATAAAATTATCATCATGGAGGGTGGCACTATTTCAGCTATAGGCTCACACGAAGAGCTCCTTAAAGATAACCCGATTTATCAAGAGCTCTACACTTCTCAAAACAAGGTAGGTGACAACAATGAGTAGAGCAATGCCAAGGGGCGCAATGAGGCCGGGAATGAAAGGTGCACACGGTAAACCGACAGCAAAAAAAGGCACCCTAAAAAGGCTTCTTAAATTCCTTTTCAAAAATAATACAAAACTTATTATAATCATACTAGTCTGCCTCGCAATAAGCGCAGTAGTTAGCGTTGCTTCCTCTGTGTTCCTAAAACAACTCATCACACAAATAACCTTAGGGATTACCGAGGGGTTAGACGCTGTTTGGAAAAATCTTTTAACTATATTTATCACTATGGGCTCAGTGTATCTTACAGGAATTCTAGCCTCCTTCTTCTACACTAGGCTTATGGCAGTGCTAACGCAGAGATTCCTTCACCAAATAAGAACGGACCTATTTGACAAAATGCAGTCCTACCCCATCAGATTTTTCGACACCAATAAAACGGGCGATATAATGAGTTCTTTCACTAACGATACCGATGCGCTCCGTCAATTAGTATCTCAAAGTATCCCTCAATTTTTCTCAGTAACCATAAGCCTTGTTACTTTGCTTATAATAATGTTCACTTCGAGCATTTGGCTAACCCTAGTTATTTTCATTGGCGTATTTATTATGTTTAAGGTTACTAGGTTCGTTGGTGGAAACAGTGCAAAATACTTTATGAGCCAGCAAAAAGCTTTAGGAAGTACGGAGGGTTTTATTGAAGAAATAATGCACGGTCAAAAGGTCGTTAAAGTTTTCTGCCACGAAGAGGAAAGTATAAAAGACTTCAATCAGAAAAACGACGCACTTTTCCACGACGCAGAAAAAGCACACGCTTTTGCCAACGTACTAGGTCCCATAATGAACAACCTAGGGAACTTCTTATACGTTTTAATTGCCTTTGTTGGTGGAATACTCGTAGTTTTCAATATTCCAAACTTAACGATAATCGGTTTTGAAGACTTATACACCACAACTGAATCGGGAAAAAATGGACTTACATTCCTTGCAACGATTATGGCGTTCTTACCTATAAGCAAGCAATTTACAGGCAACGTAAACCAAATTTCCCAGCAAATAAACTCTATCGTTATGGGTCTTGCAGGTGCTAGCAGAATATTTGATATACTAGACCAAGAGCCGGAAACAGATGAAGGATACGTAACCCTTGTTAACGCAAAAATTGACGAGAATGGAAACCTCACCGAAACTAGCGAGCGTACTGGCAAATGGGCGTGGAAGCACCCCCACAAGGCAGACGGCACTGTTACCTATACTCCCCTCATGGGCGATATAAGAATGTTTAACGTCGACTTTGGCTACACACAGGATAAAATCGTTCTTCACGACGTTACGCTATACGCTGAGCCTGGGCAAAAGGTTGCCTTCGTTGGTGCAACGGGTGCAGGAAAAACGACCATAACCAACCTTATCAACCGTTTTTACGACATTGCAGACGGCAAAATTCGTTACGACGGAATAAATATCAATAAGATTAAAAAGGACGATTTGAGGCGCTCTCTCGGCATAGTATTGCAAGACACAAATCTATTTACTGGAACGGTTATGGAAAATATCCGTTACGGCAATTTAGAAGCTACTGATGAAGAATGCATAGAGGCTGCAAAGCTTGCCAACGCACACGACTTTATCACAAGGCTTCCCGACGGATATAATACTATGCTAACTGCCGACGGTGGCAACCTTTCACAAGGTCAACGCCAGCTCATATCCATCGCAAGAGCTGCAGTAAAAGATGCACCCGTTATGATACTAGACGAGGCAACCTCCTCTATCGACACGAGAACGGAAGCACTCGTTTCTAAGGGCACCGATAAACTTATGGAGGGCAGAACTGTTTTCGTTATTGCCCACAGACTTTCCACCGTAAAGAATTCCGACGTGATTATGGTTTTAGACGGTGGCAGAATTATAGAGCGTGGCTCACACGAAGAATTAATTGCTAAAAAAGGCAAATATTATCAACTCTACACGGGAGCGTTTGAACTTGAATAATACCTGTAACCTCTGCCCCAATTTTTGCAGAGTGGATAAAACTAAAGAAAAAGGCGCGTGTGGCACTAACGGCAAAATTAAAATTGCAAAATACTATCTACACCCCTTTGAAGAGCCTTTAATTTCCGGAAATAAAGGCTCTGGCACCGTATTCTTCTGTGGCTGCTCGCTAAAGTGTGCTTTTTGCCAAAATTTTGAACTTTCAAGAAATTTAAGAGGCAAGGAAATAAGCGTAAAAGAGCTTGCTGACATTTTCAAAAAACTAGAGGATATGGGGGCACATAATATTAACCTCGTTAGCCCCACCCACTATTCCGACAAAATTGTTGAGGCACTGTCAATATATAAACCGAACGTGCCGATAGTGTATAATACTCACGGCTACGAAAATGTTGATATCATAAGGGAATTAGATAGATATATCGACGTGTATTTGCCAGATATAAAGTTCTTTTCTCCCCTCCTTTCTAAAAGGTATTGTGGAAAAGAAAATTACTTTGAAAAGGCAAGCACAGTTATAGAATTTATGGCAAACAAACCACTCGTTATAGATGAAAAGGGGCTTATTAAAAGTGGAACTATAGTTCGCCATTTAGTGCTCCCCACCTGCACTTCTGACAGCAAAAAGATTCTCGATTGGTTTACTGGGATTAAAAACAAAGCATATATAAATATAATGAGTCAGTACACCCCGTTTGGGGATATTGATTCTTTCCCCGAATTAAAGCGAAAAATTACTAAAAGAGAATACGATTCAGTTATTGACTACGCCCTATCCTTAGGGATAGATAAAGCCTTTTATCAAGACTTTGAGAGTGCTGACACAACCTATATCCCCAACTGGGATTATTAAATTATTAAAAATTTATGGGGTAGCGATTTATTTCACTACCCCACTTTTTTATTTATTTCTTTCAAACTCAACTAACTCATCAAGCGTAATATCAAAAATAACCGCTAACTTACACAGAGTAAAAATATCTGGTGTACTATATCCATTTTCATAATTTGAAATTAAGCTTTTCTTCCCACACAATTTTTCAGCAAGTTGCGACTGTGTTAAATTTGCTTGTTTTCTATAAAATTTAATGTTTTCTGCAATTTTTTCTTTCATATACTTGACAAATGTACAACATTCTTGTACAATAATGTTAAATGTACAAGTTACTTGTACTTATGTAATTAACTATGGGCTAATATAGTTAGATACAAATACAAACGAAAGGAGAAATAAAATGTTATTAGCAAAAAATGAAAAACTCATTAAAAATTGGGACTATGCGCGTTCAAAACAAGGGAATGTAAAAACTTCTGCATCCTTAACACTAACAAGCAAACGTATTATTTACTCTTCTAAGAGCAAAAACGAAACAATTCGCGATGAAATTCCGTTAGACAGCGTAAAAGGAGTCTCTTTCAATAAAAATTTTCAATCAAATTTTTCAGCTATATTAATGATTGCATTCGGTATTTTTACTTGCATCACGCTCATTGGAATTCCTGTTGGTATATTTTTGATTGTTATAGGACTTAAGCTTAAAGACCAGGGCTCGTTTATTATGCAAATAAATACTAAGGGTCAGGAAGGCACACCAATGTGCTTCGGTGCTAGCCACATATATAAGATAAAAAACAACAAAGCTAAACTCAAGGTAACTCTTGATAGAGAAGAAATTGACGACATAATTGAAACCTTTGGTGCAATTGTAATTGATAGTCAAGAACAATCCAACTAATAATTAAAAAAATAATCGCATTGTAAATGCGATTATTTTTTTATTGCCATAATTTTGAATAATATACTACTAAACAAATACTATTTTATCATATTATCACAGTATGCGCAGCGTTCTACACCTTGAGAATCTGTATAAGTATAGGATTTAATCTCTTGTTCGCAAGTGGTGATGCAGTGTGGGTTTACACACTTTTTATCACTTAAGGTGATAACCTTTCCGTCGTCAACGTCCTCTTCTCCTCTAGAAGCTAAAAGCTTGATGATAAGAGCCATTCTCATATATCTGCCATATCTAGTTTGCTTAAAGTAGCAAGCTCTCTTATCCTCGTCAACGTCAACGGAAATTTCGTTTACCCTCGGAAGTGGATGAAGAACGCACATATCTTCTTTAGCAAGCTTCATCTTCTCTGCTGTTAAAACGTAACAATCACGAAGTCTAATATATTCGTCCTTATCAAAGAAACGCTCCTGTTGAATCCTAGTCATATAAAGGATATCTAGCTGTGGAATTGCTTCCTCAAGGTCGGTAAATTCTTCGTATTTAACACCATCTTTTTCCAGGAAATTCTTTTTAATAAAGCTGGGAAGCGCAAGCTCTTTTGGTGAAATTAAGCAGAACTTAATGCCAGAATACCTAGACATAGCTTCGATTAGAGAGTGAACAGTTCTGCCGTATTTTAAGTCACCACAAAGACCGATAGTAAGGTTATCTAGTCTGCCCTTTTCATGCTTAATGGTGAGCATATCGGTAAGTGTTTGAGTGGGGTGGTTGTGTCCACCGTCACCAGCGTTAATGATTGGCACGTTAGCGTGTTTTCTTGCTACGAATGGAGCGCCCTCTTTAGGGTGGCGCATAACTAAAATATCAGAATACCCTGAAACTACTGCAACTGTATCTGCAACGCTTTCCCCTTTCGCTGCCGAAGAACTGCTAGCTGAAGAAAAGCCTAAAGTCGTTCCACCGAGCGATAGCATAGCCGATTCAAAGCTAAGTCTCGTTCTAGTAGACGGTTCGAAGAAGAGAGTTGCAAGAATTTTATGCTTGCAAGCCTCGTTATACTTATCTGGATTTGCAATAATATCGTCTGCAAGGGCGATAAGCTCTTCTATTTCGTTAGTAGAGAGGTCTAAAATGTTTATTAAATGTCTCATACTATTTAACTCCTATCCAACTCTCGTCAGAGGGATTATCTCTAAAGGCGATAAGCCTTTTAACGTCTTCCTTTTTAATATAGTTTTCTTTTGCCGCAATTTCTGCAATACAATCAAAATCGGTGAGGCTAACGTTTTTAACGTTTGCTTCAGCAAGTCTTGTAAGTCCTTTTTTCATACCGTAGGTGAAAATACTTACGATACCCAAAACCTCTGCACCAGCCTCTCTTAAAACGTTAACAACTTCAATACAGCTACCACCGGTGGAAATAAGGTCTTCAACGACAACAACCTTTTGCCCCTTTTCAAGTTTGCCTTCAATTTGATTTTGCCTGCCGTGGTCCTTTGCACCTGAACGAACGTAGCCCATAGGGAGATTCATTATGTGTGCAGTAATTGCCGCGTGCGCAATACCTGCAGTAGAGGTACCCATTAAAACCTCAACCTCTGGATATTCTTCTGCAATTACCTTTGCAAGACTCTCCTCAACGTCACACCTAACCTTGGGCGCAGTGAGAGTCAATCTGTTATCACAATACACGGGGCTTTTAATACCACTTGCCCACGTAAAGGGTTCGTCGGGACGGAAAAATACTGCCTTTATAGACAAAAGGTCCTTTGCAATAAGTTCTTGAATTTCTTTCATTTCATTTCTCCTTTGATTTTATATTAAACTGAGTAGAAGTTTACTTAATTCATCTACAGTGTTTACGAGATAATCGGGGTTTTCTTTTTTTAGTTCCTTTTCTTCCCCGTAGCCATAGGTAACCGCTATTGATTTTATGCCGTTTTCCTTTGCCCCTATTATATCGTTATGATGGTCACCAACCATTATACACTCTGAAGGTAGAACGTTTAATTTGCGCACGGCATATTTAATTATATCCTTTTTCTTTCTTCTCTCAGCACTAAGCGTTGCCCCAAACGAAGAATATAAATATTTATTTAAGCCTAAATATTCTATGTCGTTACCTGCAAAATCAGTTGGCTTAGAAGTTGCTATAACACACCTTATCCCCCTTTCGTTTAAGGAATTAAGCATTTCACTTATCCCATCAAAAAGGGCATTCTCAAACCTACCTACGGTCAAATAATAATCCCTATAATAATTCAAGGCTAAGTTAGCATCTTCAAGCGAAAAACCGTTAAACTCCATAAAACAGTCAACGAGAGGCGCGCCTATATAACGTTTTAAATAGTTTTCGTCGTCTATTTCTATATCAAAATTTAAGAGTGCATATCTTATTGCCTTCATAATACCCTTGGAGGAATCCGAGAGTGTTCCGTCAAGGTCAAAGAAAACGTATTTTAGCAACCTAAAAACTCCCTAACGCACCTTTCGTATGCCTTAACGGGGTCTTCAGCCGCAGTAATAGGTCTACCCACAACAATGTAGTCGGAACCTATTTTTCTAGCTTCCTCAGGGGTCATAACCCTCTTTTGGTCACCCTTTTCGCCATCGGCAAAACGAACGCCCGGAGTTACTGTAATAAAACTCTCACCACAAGTCTCGTGAACTTTGCCAGCCTCTAAAGGCGAGCAAACTACACCGTCAAGTCCTGCCCTCTTAGCATTTGAAGCGTAGTGCATAACTACCTTATCAATCGGCTCTTTAATTAAGAGGTCTTGCTCCATAGAATTTTGGTCGGTAGAAGTTAGCTGGGTTACGGCAATTAAAATAGGTCTTGTGCCGTCCTCACGGGTTAAACCCTTTATTGCGCCTTCCATCATATTGACAGTGCCCGAAGCGTGAAGGTTTGTCATATCAACGTCCAAAGATGATAAAACTTTCATCGCTTTCATAACGGTATTTGGGATATCGTGAAGCTTTAAGTCTAAAAAGATTTTGTGTCCTCTCTTTTTAATTTCCTTAACGATTTCGGGCCCCTCTGCATAGAAGAGCTCCATACCGATTTTGACGAAGGGTTTTCTTCCCTCGAATTTATCTAAAAAATTTATAACCTGTTCCTTACTTGAAAAGTCAAGTGCAACGATAACGTCCTTAGCCATTGTGCGCTCCTCCTATTATTTCTTTTAAAGATTTTATTCCGTATTTCTCCATAACGATGGGTAATGCTTCAATAATTTCTTTGCAGGCAAAGGGGTTAACCAAGTTTGCTGCACCAATCTGAACGGCAGAAGCTCCTGCAAGCATCATTTCAATCACGTCCTCTGCAGTACTTACGCCCCCCATACCGATAATCGGAATATTAACGGCTTCATAAACCTGATAAACCATTCTAACTGCCACGGGAAAGATTGCACTTCCTGAGAAGCCCCCCATTTTGTTTGCAATTATAGGCTTACGGTTTTTGAGATTAATTCTCATACCGAGCATAGTATTAATCATAGAAATACCATCTGCCCCACCGTTTTCCACTGCCTTTGCAACGGAAACAATGTCGGTAACGTTTGGTGAAAGCTTAATATAGACGGGCTTAGTCGTAACCTTTTTAACAGCCTTAGTTACTGCTTCGGCATTCTTTGGGTCGGTGCCGAAAGCCATACCACCGTTGTGAACGTTAGGACAGCTTATGTTTATTTCAAGTATGCCTACCTGTTCTTCCTTGTCAAGAATTTCAGCCGTTTTAGCGTACTCGTCAATAGAAAAGCCACCAATGTTAGCGATAACCTTTTTATTAAAATACTTTCTCATCTCGGGAAGCTCGTGGGAAACTACGTGCTCCACCCCTGGGTTTTGAAGTCCAACGGCATTTATCATGCCTGCCGTACATTCTGCAATTCTTGGCGTTGGGTTTCCAAAACGTGGGGCAAACGTTGTGCCCTTAAATGAAAAACTGCCCAAAATATTTATATCGTAAAACTCGGAAAACTCCTTGCCGTATCCAAATGTGCCGGAGGCAGGAATTACAGGGTTGTCAAGGGTAAGCCCAGATAAGATAACTTTAGTATCTACCATATAATTTCCTCCCTTTCTAAAACGGGCCCGTCAACGCAAATACGCTTGCTTCCGTATTTTGTTTTACAAGAACAGCCCATACAAGCACCGAAGCCACAGCCCATTCTCTCTTCAAAACTGAAT
Organism: Christensenellaceae bacterium; assembly: GCA_045637865.1. Taxonomy (GTDB): domain Bacteria; phylum Bacillota; class Clostridia; order Christensenellales; family Borkfalkiaceae; genus UBA1259. Next base: position 36,638 of record JAZUAF010000010.1, on the reverse strand, counting down.
TGCCCACTGCCCTTTGCAGTTTTTTCAATAGCTTTGAACATAGGCATAGGTCCACAAGTGTAAAAGTAGGAATATTCTAAATCTTTCATAACGTCGGTTACAAAACCTTTAACGCCGTAACTTCCGTCAACCGTGGTAACGTAAACCTTTATGCCGAGGCTTTTAAATTCCTCTTCATAGAAAATTTCACTTTCTGTATTAAAACCTAAAATTACAGTAGGTTTTTTCCCCTCCTTAAGGAGCGTCTTTGCAAGATTGAACATAGGAGGCACGCCAACACCACCACCGATTAAGAGGGGATTATCCCCGCTCTTGCCAGTGTCGTAGCCGTTTCCAAGCCCAATGAGGAGGTCTAACTCTCCCCCCTCAAGCTTGCTCATTTTTTCCGTGCCTTTTCCCACCACCTTGTAAAGGAGTGTAAGTGAATCTTCACTGTAATCGCAAACGGAAATGGGACGGCGCAAAAACTCCCCCTCAACCTTTATATTAACAAATTGACCGGGGCGAGTTATTGCACTTGTATCCCCTTTAAGTTCCATTTTATAAACAGAATCGGTTAAGGGGATATTTTTTATAATCTTAAAAAAACCTTGCGTCATTTCTCTCCTTATGCGTCGATAGTGGAAACACAGAGAGTGGTTTCCTCTAAAACGTCAAGTAAAACTTTAACGGTATCGAACGAAGTAAACATAGTAATGTTGTTTTCCGTTGCGAGCGCCCTTATCTGATATCCGTCGTTACTGCTTCCCATATTAGAAACGTCTGACGTGTTGATAACGTAGGCAATATGTCCTTGACGGAGTGCCGTCGTTATTTCTTCGGCATCATCGGAAATCTTCTTTAGCACTCTAGTTTTAATGCCGTGTTCTTTGAGGAATACTGCAGTACCAGAGGTCGCTTCAATATTGAATCCAAGGTTATAGAATCTCCTAATTAAAGGAAGAACCTCTTCTTTATCATTATCGCAAACGGTAACTAAAACAGTGCCGTAATTTTGAATTTTCATGCCCGATGCTTGAAGAGCCTTATAAAGTGCTCTATTAAGCTTATCATCATAGCCGATTGCCTCACCGGTGGATTTCATTTCGGGAGAAAGGTAAGCGTCAAGTCCCCTAATCTTGCTGAACGAGAACACAGGAACCTTTACGTACCAACGCTCTTTTTCCTTTGGATATACAACCTTTATTCCCTGTTCCTTTAGGGTTTTACCCATAATAACTTCGGTAGCAATGTCAGCAAGACTGTATCCCGTTGCCTTAGACAGGAAGGGAACCGTTCTAGAAGACCTTGGGTTAACCTCAATAATGTATACCTTTTCTTCCTTGTCAACGATGAACTGAATATTGAATAAGCCTCTAATTCCAATGCCAAGACCTAACTGTTTAGCATATTTTATGATAAGCTTTTTAACCTTTTGAGAAATACTGAAGGAGGGATAAACGCTTATCGAGTCGCCACTGTGAATACCCGTTCTTTCAACGAGCTCCATAATACCGGGAATAAACACGTCCTTTCCGTCACAAATAGCGTCAATCTCCACTTCTTTACCAATAATGTACTTGTCAACTAAAACGGGCTTATCAGCATCAATTTCAACGGCCGTTTTGAGGTAATGACGAAGTTGAGCTTCATTAGCAACTATCTGCATTGCCCTGCCACCTAAAACGAAGGAGGGGCGAACGAGCACAGGATATCCGATAGTGTTTGCAGCCTTAACACCGTCCTCAATCTTAGTAACTGCAACACCGGTTGGCTGAGGAATCTTTAAGGATTTTAACAACTTTTCAAAGAGCTTTCTATCCTCTGCTTTGTCAATAGCGTCACAATCGGTACCAACGATTTTTACGCCCCTTAACATTAAGGGCTTAGCGAGGTTGATAGCAGTTTGACCACCGAGCGAAGCAACCACACCCTCTGGTTTTTCGTACTCGATAATATTCATAACGTCTTCTGGAGTTAAAGGCTCGAAGTAAAGCTTGTCTGCCGTAGTATAATCGGTAGAAACAGTTTCGGGATTGTTGTTGATAATTATAGCCTCATAGCCAGCCTTTTTAATGGTTTGAACAGCGTGTACGGTAGAATAGTCAAACTCTACACCCTGACCGATTCTGATAGGCCCTGCACCGAGCACCACAAGTTTCTTCTTGTTTGTGAGTTTAGATTTGTTTTCCCCCTCATACGAAGAATAGAAGTAAGGAATATACGCTCCAGTATGCAAGGTATCTGCCATACGGTATACGGGGATGATTCCCTCAGCTTTTCTTCTATCGAAAACTTCTAATTCACTTACGCCCCAGAATTTAGCGATAACCTTATCGGCAAAACCCATTTTCTTGGCTTTCTTAAGCGTTTCGGTATCTTTGTTTTCTTTAAGCACCTTCTCCATTTCGCAAATATTTTTAAACGCTTCAAGGAAAAGAGGCGTGATTTTTGTTACCTTGTTGATGCTTTCTATTGACTCCCCTCTTCTCAAAAGCTCGCACACAGCGAACACGTTATCGTCTTTGAACACTTCAACGTAGGAATAGAGTTCCTCTAATGAGAAATTGTCGAACTTTTTGAGGTAGAAATGGTCTACACCAGTCTCTAAAGAACGTACTGATTTAAGCAAGCATTCTTCAAGATTGGAGCCGATGCCCATTACCTCGCCGGTAGCCTTCATTTGAGTACCTAAAACGTTAGACGCTTGAGTGAATTTATCAAACGGGAACCTAGGAAGTTTAGCAACGATATAATCGAGCCTCGGAGCAGTAGACGCTTTTGTATTAGCGATATCAATTTCATCCAAGGTCATGCCAACGGCAATTTTAGCAGTAACCTTTGCAATGGGATATCCACTCGCTTTACTTGCTAGTGCAGACGACCTAGAAACTCTTGGGTTTACTTCGATTAAATAATATTCAGATGAATCGGGCGAAAGTGCAAACTGAACGTTACATCCACCCTCAATCTCTAAAGCTTCGATAAGCTTAATAGCACTGTCGTTGAGCATTTTATGGTCGTGCTCACTAAGGCTTAAAATGGGCGCAACTACTAAAGAGTCACCAGTATGCACGCCAACAGGGTCAATGTTTTCCATCCCACAAATGGTTATGACTTTATTGGTGCCATCCCTCATCATTTCAAATTCAATTTCCTTAAAGCCCCTTACGCTCTTTTCAATAAGAACCTGGTGCACGGGAGAAAGCTTAAATGCATTCGTGCCAATTTCAATAAGCTCTTCTTCGTTATAAGCAAAACCACCACCAGTTCCACCCAAGGTAAACGCAGGGCGCAATACAACAGGATAACCAATTCGTTTTGCAGCCTCCTTAGCTTCCTCTAGGCTATAAGTAATCTCCGAAGGAATAGTAGGCTCGCCTATTCTCTTGCAAAGCTCTTTAAACTTTTCTCTATCCTCAGCTTCTTCAATACTCTTGCTACTGGTACCTAAAAGCTCTACCTGACATTCTTTTAAAACGCCCTTCTTCTCAAGTTGCATAGCAAGGTTTAAGCCCGTTTGTCCACCGATACCGGGAATAATTGCATTAGGTCTTTCATAGCGCAAAATTTTTGCAATATACTCTAGGGTTAAAGGCTCCATGTAAACCTTATCGGCAATAGTAGTGTCCGTCATTATGGTTGCGGGATTAGAGTTGCAAAGCACTACCTCATAGCCCTCCTCTTTAAGCGCAAGACAGGCTTGCGTTCCAGCATAGTCGAACTCTGCTGCCTGTCCTATAACTATAGGACCTGAACCGATGATCATAATTTTTTTGAGGTCTTTTCTTTTAGCCATTATTTTTCTCCTTAAATTCTATAAACAGCTTTACCGTCTTTTACCGTAAGCACACACTTTCCAAATACACTTTCGCCTTCAAACGGTGTACTCTTTCCTTTTGAGATAAACTCTTTAGAATCTATCGTGTACTCTTTTGCAATTTCAAAAACGGTGTAATCTTTTCTATTTTCAGCGATATTAAACCTCTTTCTTGGGTTTTCGCTTAGCTTTCTTATTATCTCGTCAAGGGTAACTATTCCCTTTTTGACTAGGTGAGTATAAAGAAGCGCAAACGCCGTTTCTATACCCGTTATCCCGAACGCACTTTTTTCTAGCCCCTTTGATTTTTCCTCCTCGGAATGTGGTGCGTGGTCGGTAGCTATCATATCAATGGTGCCGTCCTTTATTCCATCAATAAGCGCTAGCCTATCCTCTTCTCCCCTGAGTGGAGGATTCATTTTGAATCTCCCCTCTTCTTTTAAGTCTTTATCGGAAAGGATAAGATAATGAGGCGCAGTTTCGCAAGTAATATCAACACCCTCGCTCTTTGCCTTTCTAATTATATCCACGCTCTCTTTAGTGGATATGTGGCAAACGTGATAAGCGCACCCTGTTTTTTTAATAAGCTCTATATCTCTTGCTATAGGCAGAAACTCACTTTCCGAACATATTCCCCTGTGATTATGCGCTTTAGCGTACTTTCCGTCGTGAATATATCCTCCTTTAAGAAGGGAATTCTCCTCACAGTGGGCTACAATCATTTTGGAAAGGGCTTTTGCCTTAAGCATAGCCTTTTCCATCATTTCCACACTTTGAACCCCTCTGCCGTCGTCAGAGAACCCACAAACGAATGGAGCCATAGCCTGCATATCAGAAAGCTCTTCACCCTTTTCGCCCACGGTGATTGCACCGTAAGGTATCACCTCTATAACAGCGTTGTTTTTTATCAATTCTAGCTGTACCCTTAGATTATCCAGACTGTCGGGGACAGGGTTTAGGTTTGGCATTGTGCAAACGGTTGTATATCCACCCTTTGCCGCCGCCTTGCTACCCGTTTCAATCGTTTCCTTATATGAAAAACCTGGCTCTCTAAAATGTACGTGAACGTCACAAAAACCAGGCATAACAAGATATCCGTCTCTCTCTAGATAAAGTTTATCACTAGCTAAATATTCATCTATTAACGCACTTAAATCCATTCTTTATACCCTTGTTATAAAAAAAGAAGCCCAAAAATAGGACTCCTTACCAAATTGATTTTTTTAGACAGTTAGACTTTAAAAGGAAATAAGACGCCTTAGGGGTGAAACTTTCAGATTCCATTGAAATACATCCGTACAAAGCCATCTTGCTTCTCCTTTTTTCTATCCCGTAGATTATATCATACAATTAATGTAAATAGCAACCGTTTTTTAAAAAATTTCTCCTAAAATCTCACCTATTTTTTCACTCGGCAAACCCACTACGTTGTCAAAACTTCCAGATAAGCTACTAACCAAATCGTACCCGTCTTGAATACCGTAACTTCCTGCCTTATCAAACGGCTTAGCCTCATCTATGTATCGGTTTATAAAATCATCATCGAAATTATTAAAAACGACCTTACTTTTTACACTACCTCTATATATCTTATTCTTTGTTATAATCGCATAGCCTGTAATAACATCGTGAACCTTTCCACTTAATGCTTTAAGCATATCGAATGCATCTTCTCTATTCTTCGGTTTTCCAAGGATTTTACCCTCAAAAAAAACTATGGTGTCTGCACCGAGCACAGCTTTATCTTCCTTATTCTCGAGGCGCTCAAAAACCTCGCTAGCCTTGCAAAAAGCTAGACTCTCTGCAGTGTTCTCCCCTAGGCTTTCCTCTCCACTTTCGTCAAAAAGGGAGGGAATAACCTTAAAGGAATATCCCATTCTCGTTAATATCTCTTTCCTCCTTGGAGAATTGCTTGCTAAAATTAATTCCATACGTCTCCTACAGATACTTTGTCAAGTGAGTAAATATCTTCAAATTCAAGCTTGGTTTTTACAACGGTTATATTTTTCAAGGTCAAATCAATAGCCGTAATTACTCCGGTAGTTTTCTTATATTCTCCGTAAAGGTAATAAACCACCTTAACTAAATCCCCCTTTTTTAGGGAAAGGACTTTTTCGTTAAGTACTCTTTGCTCTTCCTCGGTGAGAGTTTTTTTATCTATCTCCACCCGTTCTTTTTTTCTTATTTGCTCATCAAACCCACGAAGGGAGGCAAAAGGCATAAACTGTTTTGCCCTATCGCTAATCTTCATCTTCTCCACCAGCGTGCCCTCCTACCATTGTGTTTCGTTCTCTTGCAGTTGCCCTGTCAGAATAGCTCACTCCCCTAAGTAGAGCGTTTTTTCCATATTTCTTCTTTATATTAACCACCGTTTTTAAGAGATTTTTTTCCTTTTCCTGCGACTCTACCGAGGAAAATAAATCAAGCGAAGAATACTCCTCTCTCACCACGTTGTTAAAACCAACGGTAACCTTACGGATAGGAGTGTATCTATCGGTGGTTTTTTCATAATAATCCTTAAAAAAACGCATCAGTCTTTTAGCTGAGTTAGTGTACCCTCCGATATTCATTGTGCCACCAGTTTTTTTGTGGGTTCTATCACCGTATCCAATGGATAAAATGATACCATCTGTAACAAGAGACTTATCTATCAATTCCATAAGAAGCCCCTCCACCATTTCCTTGACGATTGTAAAGGCCTCTTCAAAATTATAATTACAAAAAAGTATTTGACTGTTCGTTAAGGAATGGTGCTTTGACCTATAGGCGTGAATATCCTTAATCGTACAGGGCTCTATGCCGTTAGCGTGGTCAATTAAAAGTTCAGCGTTTATGCCAAAAAGCCTATACATTAACTTTTCACTAGCGTGTGCCACCCCGTAGAGGTCGAATATTCCATACTCGGCAAGGCGTTTTGCAGTACCTGGACCTATATTCCATATGTCGGTAATCGGTCTATGGTACCATATAGTTTTTTTGAACTGAACCTCGTCTAAATACCCCATAAAATCAGGAGAGCTTTTTGCAGTGATATCTAGCGCGATTTTCGCTAGAAAAAGATTTGTGCCTATACCTACGGTTGCCGTAATGCCCGTCTGTTCAAACACCTTGTCAATAAGCATTTTAGCAACCTGATGCGCCGTTTTTTTGTAAATTTTGACATAATCGGTTAGGTCTATAAATACTTCGTCTACAGAATAAACGTGGATGTCTTCGCTACTGATGTATTGTAAATATATAGAATATATTTCTGTAGATTTTTTCATATAGAGTTTCATTCTAGGCTTTGCCGTGATATACTCTATATTTTTAGGAATCTCAAAAACTCTGCATCTACTTCTAACCCCTAAGGCTTTCATAGCTGGCGTAACTGCAAGACAAACTGATTTTTCAGTCCTCGCAGGGTCTGCCACAATGAGATTAACCTTGAACGGGTCAAGCCCACGCTCCACGCATTCCACCGACGCATAGAAGCTTTTTAAGTCGATACAGCAATAAATTTTTTCCTTCATATAATCTATATTTCCCAACCATAAACCGAAATATAATTAGAGCTCGGAAATTGCGTCTCTCACCGCCCCGTCCTCTCTCGGCTTATCTAAATAAACTTTATTTTTATCTTCTATCTGCGAGAAAGCCTCGAAATACCTTGCGCCAAACTCTCTTAAGGATTTAGCGTTTATATGCAACTTATCTTCGTTACAATTAAGGTTATCTGAACTCACTAACGAGGCGTTTGGAGTAGTAGAGACAACCTTTTTAATTATCTCGTTAACCCTCTTATAATAATCCACAAGTCCGTTCGTCCTTTCCCACTTTCCTAGCTCTCCCATTATAAAGGGAATATCTCTTAAGCATTTTTCCTTGCGAAAGGCTGAAATTACCTTTTTTAGTTTTTCCTCGTAAAATTCTACTCTTCCCTCTTTGCAGTCACTCTCCCCTTGGTGCCATAAAATACCTGCAATATTAGAAGTTCTATCGGCAAGCCTTGCCTGATAAATTGCGTTATCGAAGAGCACACCTCCCTCTACCCAATCGTCTATATCGGTGCCACCGTCTGCACAGGGAATAAGCCCAACCAAAACCCCTTCGTGCGCCTTAGAATATTCTAAAGCGAAACTCTCGGCAAGGGAAACGCCGGAAAATCTTCTATCGGGATTTACGGGGGTAAAAAGCTTTTGCCACCTGCCGTTTCTTAAAACCAAAAGGTTGGTGTTGTCGATGGGGCTAACCTCTTCAAAAAAACCCCTGCCCGCCATATTAGATTGACCTAGCATTAAAAAGGAATGAATCATAATTTCTCTCCAAATTCAGATTAAAGTAATTGTACCACATTTTTTTTATTTTTTCAAGGCTCTTGCTTTTTATTTAAGGCTGTATTATAATATTTTTATGATGAAAAAAAATATAAAACCCGTTGCAGTTATCAAAACGGGGTTCAAGGAAAAATTCGGCATTCCGAGGCAGAGTGGAAGAGCGCCCTCCTCTATTGGCGAAATCGTTTTTTTAGACAAGTTTAACGATGAGGTGGCAATAAAACGCATAGAAGAGTTCTCTCACCTTTGGCTCATCTTCGGCTTTTCAGAAAACCCCGAAACGGACTCCCTAACAGTGCGTCCACCAAGACTCGGTGGCAACGAGAAGGTTGGCGTTTTTGCTAGTCGTTCCCCTTTTCGCCCTAACGGACTAGGGCTATCCTGCGTTAAACTTTTGGAGGTGAAAAAAGATAACGGCATTTCACTAATAGTCAGTGGAGCTGACCTTTTAGACGGCACCCCTGTTTACGATATTAAGCCCTACCTTCCCTCCTCAGATAGAATAGAAGATGCAGTTGGTGGCTTTGCAGACGAGGTTAAAGATTACAAGCTTAAAGTGGAGATAAATGAAAAAATAACGAAAAAGCTCCCTAAAGAAACGCTCAAAACGTTCATCGAATGCCTTTCAGATGACCCTCGCCCCTCCTATCACGAAGACGGCAGAATCTACGGAATGGTCTACGAAAATTTCAATATTAATTTTAAGGTTCTTGCTGACACATTAACCGTTCTTGACGTCGAAATGATAGATAGTTAGCAATAAAACGAACCATATACAAAAAACGGCTTTGAAGAAATTCAAAGCCGTTTATTTTTGGTTAGATTAAAGTGTTACTCCCTTTTTGTAGAATGCGATTTCCCTTATATCCTCGCTCTTAACCTTATATTCGCCGTTAACGGTTTTCATTAAGAGGTCGAAGAGTCCGTCCTCATCCATAGAAAAAGCGTTAAAGTCAATCCAATTATCTTTGTGGGAGGAAACGTAGTCGTTAGTTCCTATTTTCATAGTAGGAACGAAGGTGGAAAATGGAGTTCCACGACCGGTAGTAAAGAGAACTATTTGACAACCAGAAGATGCTAGTGCTGTTGCCGCGATTAGGTCGTTCCCGGGTGCATCAAGTGCTGAAACGCCAGCCTTTTTAACTAGTTCACCGTAACCAAGCACGTCAACAATTTTAGTTGAGCCAGCCTTTTCAACGCAACCGAGCGATTTTTCTTCTAACGTAGTGATGCCACCCTTTTTATTGCCGGGACTTGGGTTCTCGTACACGGGGAAGCCTTGAGAAATGTAGAAGTCCTTAAAGTCAACTATCATCTTTTTATAGCGCTCGAACACTTCTACACTTTCGCACTTGTTCATTAAAAGCTGTTCTGCGCCGCACATCTCGGGAACTTCCGTTAAAATTGCGCTACCACCAAAGGACACGATTTTATCGGAGATTCTACCAACCAATGGGTTAGCAGTAAGACCAGAATATCCGTCGCTACCACCACACTTTAAGCCAATGCAAAGCTCGGTAATGGAAACTTTTTCCCTCTTTAAGTCTTTCGCTTTTTCGGCAAACTTTTCAATAATTTCAAGACCGTAGTTAACTTCGTCTTCTACCTCTTGGCAGTTGAAGTACTCGATATTGTCCCTGTTATAAGGCTTTAAGTATTCCTTAATGCCGTCCATTCCGTTGTTTTCGCAACCGAGCCCTACAAATAAAACGTAGGAAGCGTTGGGATTAAGCGCAATGGCACAAAGGAGTTTTTTAATATTTTCATTATCGTCGCCAAGCTGAGAGCAACCGAACTGATGAGGAAGGGTGAAAATCGCGTCAATACTGCCTGTAACGAATTTTTGTGCAAGCTTTTCCATACGCATACATACGTTGTTTACGCAACCTACTGTAGGAATAATATAAATTTCGTTTCTGATACCTGCCCTACCGTTTGCCCTTTTGAAACCCATAAAATATCCCTCTTTGATTTCCACTTCGGGATATTTTGGACTGTATTCGTATTCAAAAGCCTCGTCAAGGTGGGATTTAACGTTATGGGTATGCACCCAGTCCCCTGCCTTGATATCCTCTTTAGCCCTACCAATAACTTCACCGTATTTGATAACGAACTCACCTTTTTTAATATCACATCTTGCGAACTTATGTCCTGCGGGAATTTTGTCGTTACCCTTAAGTTCAACGGCAACGTTATCCTTTTCATTAATAATAATCTGTTCTTTCATAATTACCTTATATATTAGAGTAAAACTTCGCCTGCTTTAATTTTATTAACATTAGCGATAACCTCTTCAGCAAAACCCTTGTAGGCAGTTAAATCTTCGCCCCAAACGTTAACGTCTTTCATAAATTCAACGATATCGCCACCGTTAGCAAAGTACTGAAGATAAGGAAGGTCATCCTTATACTCAACCTTGCCAGATGGGAGGTTTGCATAGAACTTTCCATCTTCTTCGGTGAGAGACGAATATAAACACATAAGGTAAGAAAAACCGATAGTTAAATACTTAGCAATCTTGCCGTTAGCGTTATAGTAATCGGTAAAGGAAGGCAAATCTCTTGCACGCCACTTACTGATGCTGTTTAAGGAAATGCTAATAAGCTGATGGTTTAGATAGGGATTTAAGAACCTTTCGGTAACACTGTCAGCAAACTCGGTAGTTGCGGCAATATCGTCAGAAACAAAAGGAATAATTTCCTCTTTTAAGGTGTTCTGTAAGAAAGCACAAAGCTTATTATCGTTCATACACTGGTCAACGGTTTTTGCGCTGAGCCATAAGCCTGCAGGAACTAAATTAGTGTGGCTACCGTTAAGAACTCTAACCTTTCTCTTTTTGTAGTATTTGATATTCTCCGTCAATACTACGTCGATACCGTGGAAACCCTCTTTAACGTAATTAGCAATATCCCCTTTCTTTTCAACAGCCCAAAGACCGAAAGGCTCGCCAACAGAAACAAGGTCGTCAACTTCACCGATAAGTTCAGCTAAATGAGCTTTAGTCTGCTCATCTCTAGGATAGCCGGATACGATACGGTCAACTAAGGTGTTGCAGAAATAGTTTTCTTCATCAATCCACTTTTTGAAATCTGCACCGAGATTCCAAAGCTCGATATATTTAGTAACGCACTTATAAAGCTCGTCTGCATTGTTGTCGATAAGTTCAACGGGCATCATATACACACCGGGAAGCTTAGCGTTAAATCTTTCAAGCAAGAATTTGGTGAGTTTTGCAGGGAAAGTAATTCCTTCAAAATCATCAAACTTATCATTGCCGTTATAGCAGATACCAGCCTCCGTCGTATTTGAAACGATAAGCTTTAAATTTTCGTCTTTCGCTATAGCAATATATTTATCGTAATTTTCAAAGGGACAAATAACGTTGTCTAAAACGTTAATAGCATAAACGTCCTCAACTGCTTTTCCTTCTTTTACGCCACGGAGCACAATATGGTACTTGTTGTTTTGTTTAACAAATCTTTCCAAGGTGCCAAAGGTAATGGGCTTAACGATATCAACCTTATAATCTCCACCTTCTTCGTTAAGAGTGTTAAAGTAGTGGTCAACGAAAGTCCTTAAGAAGTTACCTTCACCAAATTGTAAAACTTTAATCATAAATTACCTCTTATAATATTTCTTAAAAATAATTATAGTATATACGGAAAAAAAAAGCAATAAAAAAAGTAACGAAAAATTCTCTTTTTCATATTTTCTCACGCCCATATTCGTTTGATTAATGATTATAAATGTGTTAGAATAAATTTAAGAGAGGAGAAACAGGTTATGAGTGGAAATTTTTCCGATTTAAAATTCAAAAGGGGTGTAAAGGACGGGCTTCCGATAGGTCTGGGATATCTATCGGTATCCATTGCTTTTGGTGTAAAAGCAAGCCTTTTGGGTATTCCACTCTATATCACTCTTCTTATCTCAATGACCAACCTCACCTCTGCCGGTCAGTTAGCAGGCGTTGAAATTATTGCGGCAACAGGAAGCATAATCGAGGTCATCTTGACACAGCTGGTAATTAATTCTAGATACTTCCTTATGAGCCTAACTCTCTCACAAAAAACTGACGATAGCTTTCACATAGGTAACAGGCTTTTTGCTTCAACATTCATCACTGACGAAATCTTTGCAGTAGCCGCATCAAAGCCAAAGTCCTTTGGCGCAAAGTATTTTTACGGTCTAGCTCTTATGCCCTATATCGGTTGGACTCTTGGAACGTTATTAGGCTCAATCCTTGGAAACTTTATGCCAACCTTTATAACCTCTGCTCTAGGCATTGCGCTCTACGCTATGTTTATAGCGATAATAATACCACCTGCAAAAAAAGAACGTGGCGTGTTGCTTGCCGTTTTCTTGAGTGCAGGAATAAGCTGTGCGTTTTATTTTATTCCTCAGCTTTCTATTATTTCAACAGGTATGGCTGTCATAATTAGCGCAGTAATTACCTCGCTTATCATAGCCTACCTCTTCCCAATCAAGGAGGTAGAGGCAAATGAGTGATTTGCAGATGATTATTTGCGTTTTTGCAATGGCAATGGTTACCTACGTTATAAGAATGCTCCCCTTGACCTTTTTTAAGAAAAAAATAAAATCAAGGTATATTAGAAGCGTGCTCTATTATATCCCTTATTCCGTTTTATCGGCAATGACCTTTCCCTACATCCTATATTCAACTGGAAACTTTTACACAGCTTTAATAGGCTCTATCATTGCCCTTTTGCTAGCATTCTTCAAAAAGCCTTTGCTTGTTGTTGCAATGGTATCTTGTCTAGCAGTATTGCTTTCAGGCATAATAATTTAATAAGCTTTATACAAGTTAAAAAAGCTTGCAAACCATTTTACGTTTGCAAGCTTTTTGTTTTACGCTTTTACCTTAAATACGATTTTATCCACCGTCTCTTCATTCACCTTTAAGCAGGGCTTATGCAACTCGTTTGGAAAATAAATAACAAAATTTTCGCTATCGAGGGTTAAAACAGTATCCTTTTCTGCTTCTGTAAAGTAACAATCCTTAGCGTTGATTTCAGACTCTATCGGAGCTTTAAACGAATAATTATTTTTCTCCACTCCCTTTAGTACAATTTGAATATCGATATAATCTAAATGACTTTCATATCTTTTATCAACCTCTTCTTTCCCTACGTACTGCTGACGGTTAAGATAAACTCTTTCACTGATAGGTTGTTTGCCTAAGGGAAGAGCTAAAAGGTCGGTCTTTTTCATAAATTCATAAACCTCCTTAAAGCCTTCGTTTACAGATACGTATTTTCCAAAATTGCTCATCTTATCAAAAATCATAGTTGTTTCTCCCTATTTTTTATTTTTTCTTTCCTTTTCCATTTGTTTAACAGAACGCCAAAGTGCAAGTGCTTCTTCTGGCGTTTCGGGTGGTTTAATATCCCCAAAAACGTGGGGATGACGGCGTATTAACTTTTCAGACAAGGTCTGCACCACGTCGTCAAAAGTGAACAGCCCCATCTCCTTTGCAATCTCTGCGTTTAACAAGACCTGCAACAAAACGTCTCCAAGTTCCTCTTTTAAATTTTCATAGTCGCCTTTATCAATTGCAGAAATCACCTCTGCACTTTCGTTAGTTAAGCAGTCTTTCATACTGTCAAAGGTCTGTTCTCTATCCCAAGAGCACCCGTTTGGGCTTCTTAGAATAGCCACTATTTCCTTTAATTCGTTAAAATCGTGCGACCCCTCTTCCTTAAATATTTTTCCGTTATGTTCTCTCATTTATTCACCTAAAGATTGTTGATATTAAGCCCGTCCCTTATCTCTTTCATAAGCTTAATTTCGCTAGTATTTGCCTCGCTTATTTCTTTTAGCTTAGCCACGTTTTTCGGTCTAGTAAACAACACGTGGAACCACCTTATCACATAAAAAATCGGCAGTAAGTATATAGCTTTTTTTAGCACGGGATAAGAAAAGCGCATATGCTCCTTTTTGGGGAAAATTTTTCTTAAAAAGGTACGCTTTTTTGCCCTCTTTTCGTCACCATAAGAAGCACTAGACGCAACTAGAGAAGCAGACTGTTTTTCTTCGTTTGCAAGAATTGACGACTCTATCACGTGAGTGGCAAGCTTTATGGTAAAATCACTCGCTTCACCATTCTCAAAGAAGTAATTCGCAAGCTTTTCAAATTCATTTTTAAACTGCAAAAGATTACACTTTTCAAGCTCAATATCTAGGTAAATATAATCTAAATTATAAGCTTTTTTATAGAGATAAATATCCGTTAAATGCCTTATCCCAACCCCAGCACTTTCAGCAAAATGGTAGGCAGAATGAGCGAGAATAGTTATATAAAAATCTTCTTTTGAGAGCTCGTAAAAATGTTTATAACCATCTTTTATTTTAGCCTTTTCAAAACCTACGCCAAAATATTTTTCAAGCTCGCCAACAAATAAGGTCTTGTGAAATTCAAAAACCGTTTTAGTTTCGGGATAATATAGTATATCGTGATGCTCGTCGTATCTTTTAACCTTTAGCCCCAAATTCTCTGCTAAAGTGCGAAGCTCGTTAATTTGGTTTTTATCAATTAGAATATCAAAATCCGAAGCATAGCGCATCTCAGTTGAAGGGTACAGTTTCTTAAGATAATACCCTTTTAATGGCATATACTTTAACCCGTTATTCTCTAGTGCCGACAAAACCGATTGCACGTCGTGTTCACCCTGGATATCCTTTTTAACTTGTCTGTTAGCAAGGTGAGTAAGAGAAGCTAAAAACTTTTCATAGAGCTTATCTTTAACTTCCCCTAGCGCAGTCAAAACAAGCGCACTCATTGAGTGAGAGGCACATAACCTATAAAGTTGTTTATAGTCGAGCTCATCGGGTAGGGTTCCTATTTTTTCACCCTTAATCCCTTTCTTTACGCACTCTACAAAAAATTTTTCAGTGACCGTCAACGCTAAAAACCTCTTTGCCTATCTTAGAATTTTCTCCACACCATTTTATTTACCACACCGGTGTATGACTGAATTATTTTTACTACCTTTGTTGAAACGTTTTCCTCAACGTAATCGGGCACAGGAATGCCATCAAATCCGTCAAGGGTTAAATTTACTGCCGTATCAACTGCCTGAAGCAAGCTCTTTTCATCAATGCCTGCAAGTATAAAGCACGCCTTGTCAAGCGCTTCTGGGCGTTCGGTGGAAGTTCTTATGCATACTGCAGGGAAGGGTTTCCCAACACTAGTAAAGAAACTGCTCTCCTCAGGTAGTGTTCCACTGTCAGAGACTACGCAAAAAGCATTCATTTGCAAGTTGTTGTAGTCGTGGAAGCCTAAAGGCTCGTGCATTATTACTCTACCATCAAGTTTAAAGCCACTCTTTTCTAAGCGATTTTTGCTCCTCGGATGGCAGGAGTATAAAATAGGCATATCGTACTTTTCGGCAAGCTTATTTATTGCCGTGAATAAACTTATAAAATTCTTTTCGGTATCAATATTTTCCTCTCTATGCGCAGATAAGAGCATATATTTCTTTGGTTTTAAGCCAAGTCTTTTCAAAACGTCACTCTTTTCTATAGACTTAAGATTTTTATGCAAAACTTCAGCCATAGGAGAACCAGTAACGTATACCCTCTCTTTTGGGAGCCCACATTCGTGCAAATATTTTCTAGCATGCTCTGAGTATGCTAAATTTACGTCGGAAATAATATCCACGATTCTTCTATTCGTCTCCTCAGGCAAGCACTCGTCCTTGCAACGGTTACCAGCTTCCATATGGAAAATAGGGATGTGAAGTCTTTTTGCAGGTATTGCAGAAAGACAGCTATTAGTATCCCCCAAAATTAAAAGTGCATCGGGTTTAATTTCAGCCATTAACTTGTACGAGCAATTTATAATATTGCCAACGGTTGCCCCTAAATCATCGCCAACTGCATCCATATAAACCTCGGGTGCTTCAAGGCTCAAATCCTTAAAGAATACACCGTTTAGGTTATAATCGTAATTTTGCCCTGTGTGAGCTAATATGCAGTCAAAATATTTTCTGCACTTATCTATAACGGCAGAAAGCCTAATAATTTCAGGGCGTGTACCCACGATAATTAAAAGCTTTAGTCTGCCGTCGTTCTTAAAACTTACGTTAGAATAATCAAGTTTAAGATTTTTTTCCATAATTAATTCTCCTTGTATTCGGTAGCAACTTCTATTGCCTCGTTGCAATTTTCCCTTCTCTTTCCAAGCCGGTTTATAACCTTAACTAACGGATGGAAAAGAAGCGAAAGCAACACGGTAAGAATTACTACAGTAGCTATGTATAAAATATCGTTATTAATAACTATCGTCTTTGAAAACAAGTTCAATACGAGACCTTGCAAAACGTATATTTCTAGAGAGATAGCGCCTATGCCTTTTGTTACGGGGTTTTCAATTTTTATAAGGTAGGATAAAAGCACTGCTAAAAAAGAAAACAAGATGCAAGATACTATCTTAATAAAGACCCTTATATAATAATTGTCAATCGTGTTGCCGAAATAAAATGCAACCATAAAGCACGAAAAAATCGCCAACGCTATGAGCCACGCTCTTAGCTTTTTTTCAAACAAACTTAAAAGCCATTCCTTGTTTTGCGACACTATTACACCAAGTGAAAAGCAAAGCACGCCCTCAAACCACGTTGATGATAAACCCACTGCAAAACAAACTACAATATATATGAGAGAAGCTAAAAATACTACTCCCCCCCAGATTATTTTCCTATCAAAAAACCTTATAGATAGATAAAAGATTAAGTACATTAATAGCTGTACTTGTAGATACCAACCCTTATCTACTATCGTTTTTCCGATAACAAATGACCAAAGTGTATCTCCTAGGTTCACTTGCTTATAGATAATTAAATCTCGTAGCAAATAAATAAAAATTAAAAAAACACAAAGCAAATAGAAAGGTAAAATCTTTCGTTTTACAAAGCTCTTAGCATATTCCTTCCCTTTTTTATTCGCTTGTTCAGTTAATCCATAACCAGAGACAAAGAAAAAGCCTGCAACTGCCAAATATCCAAACGCTGTAAACAACGTGCCAAGTATTGACGATTTAAATAGGTCAACCTCTGCGTGCAAGTGACAAACAAGTACCATAACGGCAAGTATTCCCTTTAATGCCACTGACTTAGATATTGACAAAAACTCTTTCTCTTCCATTCGTTATTCCTATAAAAAGTTATTTTTTCACCTTTTCAAAAAAGGTGTCGGGCTTGTCTTGGTTAAACCTTTCGTTAGCCCACATAACGGTAACTAAATTTTCCGTTTTGGATAGGTTTATGATATTGTGCGTGTAACTGGGGAGCATATGCACTGCCTGTATTTTATCCCCACTAACTCTAAACTCTAACACTTCGTCAGAGCCAATTTTTCTCTGCTGAATAAGTCCCTCACCACTAACTACTATAAAGAATTCCCACTTAGTGTGGTGATAATGCTCACCCTTAGTTATGCCAGGTTTAGAAATATTTATAGAAACTTGTCCACATTTTTCCGTCTTTAATAATTCGGTAAAAGAACCTCTAGCGTCCTCATTCATTTTAAGCGTAAAAGAAACCTTTTCTTTCGGCAAATAGGATAAATAAGTGGAATAAAGTTTTTTTGCAAAACTGTCGTCTGCAATTTCAGGTATTATAAGCGTAGAGGTTTGCTCTTTGAAAGTATTTAAAAGATTAACTATCTCGCCAAGTGTTACTTTGTGAGTTGTGGGGATATAACAGTATGCACCATCCTCTTTTTCTATGGGAGTTAACCCATCAAACTCGCAACGACGCTCTTTCCCCTCTAACAGGTCAAGCATACCTGAAACTAGGTCGTCTATATACAAAAGCTCAAGTTCAATTTTCTCATCGGTAACGGTTATTGGCAAGTCGTTTGCCGTGTTATAACAAAAGGTAGCCACAGCAGAATTGTAATTAGGACGGCACCATTTCCCAAAAAGATTGGGAAAACGATATACGCAAATCCTCGCCCCCGTTTCGTTGCCGTAAGAAGAGAATAAATCCTCCCCTGCCTTTTTACTTCTACCATAGTCACTGTCGTACCTACCGATAAGGGTAGCTTGAATGGAAGAAGAAAGCATTACAGGACAGGTATTGTTATACTTTTTAAGCGTGTTTAATAGGGTGGATGCAAATCCAAAATTCCCCTCCATAAACTCACTTGCGTTTTGTGGACGGTTTACCCCTGCAAGGTTAAACACGAAATCTGCATCTTTGCACGCATTTTCTAAAAACTCTGCCGTACCGTCGATATCGTATTCATAAACTTCCTCAATTGTTATGTTCAGGCGAGTCCTATCTTTTCCGTCTTTTATATTTTTTAGGGCAACACAAAGGTTTTTTCCTACAAACCCCTTTGCCCCCGTTACTAGAATTTTCATAACTTATTTACCGAGTTCCTCTTGAATATATTTGAGGCTGGAAATCTTTTTCTTAGTTTCTTCCACCGTCAAAAGTGTTGTATTGCTAGAATTAAATTCAGTTAAGGTATTTCTTTCGATGTCGCCGTCCTTAAAATACTTATCATAGTTTAGCCCACGGTTATCGCAAGGAACACGGTAGAAGTTACCCATATCAATAGCGTGTGCACACTCTTCGTTGGTAAGAAGTGTTTCGTACATTTTCTCTCCGTGGCGGATACCTATAACCTTGATATTATTTTTGTCGCCACCAAAAAGCTCACAAACTGCCTCTGCCTGAGTTTGAATAGTGCAAGCAGGAGCCTTTTGAACGAGAATATCACCACTCTCCCCGTGCTCAAACGCAAAGAGTACAAGGTCAACAGCCTCGTCAAGACTCATTATAAATCTTGTCATACTGCCGTCGGTAATGGTTATTGGTTTGCCACCTCTAATCTGCTCAATCCAAAGAGGAATAACACTACCCCTCGAACACATTACGTTGCCGTAACGAGTGCAACAAATTTTAGTTTTTTTAGAGTCAACCGTTCTCGATTTTGCTACGATAACCTTTTCCATCATAGCCTTAGAAGTTCCCATTGCGTTAACGGGATAAGCCGCCTTGTCGGTAGATAAGCAAACCACGTTTTTAACTCCAGCTTCAATTGCCGCAGTGAGTACGTTCTCAGTTCCTAAAACGTTAGTTTTTACAGCCTCTATTGGAAAAAATTCACAAGAAGGCACCTGCTTTAACGCCGCCGCGTGGAAAATGAAATCAACGCCGTGCATAGCGTTACGCACGGAAGAAATATCCCTAACGTCACCTATATAGAACTTAATTTTATCCGCGACATCAGGCATTTTTGATTGAAACTCGTGGCGCATATCATCTTGCTTTTTCTCATCACGAGAAAAAATTCTAATCTCACCGATATCGGTATCTAAGAATCTATTGAGAACGGCATTACCAAAACTCCCCGTTCCCCCCGTTATCAAAAGTGTTTTATCTGTAAACAAACTCATAATTACAACCTCCAATACTTCATCCCTGAAGCATTTAACTCTGACATTTTGTATATGCCTTTAACGTCAATTAAAACTTTTTCATTGTCGGGAACGTTCTTAAAGAGTTTCTTAACCTCATCAAGCCCCATATCTCTAAACTCTTTATGCGCAACAGCGACAATAACACAATCAGCATTCTTAACGGCATCTAACTTAGTTAAAGTAATACCGTACTCGTGCATAGCGTCTCTTTCGCTTGCCCAGGAGTCAACCACTAACGGATTAATACCAAACTCGTTAAGCCTTTTAACAATATCGTTAACCTTACTGTTTCTAGTATCGGGGCAATTTTCCTTAAAGGTTAAACCGAGAATAACAACCTTTGACTTCTTTGGAGCTTGTCCCACCTCAATCATCTTTCTAATTGCAGCATCGGCAATAAACTTACCCATACCGTCGTTAACCATTCTACCGTTTAGAATAATTTGACTGTGATAACCAAGCTTTTCTGCTTCATAAGTGAAATAATAGGGGTCAACGCCAATACAATGTCCACCTACAAGACCAGGTCTAAAGCCCAATGCATTCCATTTTGTATTCATACCATCGACAACTTCGTTGGTATCAACACCCATTTTGTCAAACACCATAGCAAGCTCGTTCATAAAGGCAATATTTATATCGCGTTGGCTGTTTTCAACGACCTTAATTGCCTCTGCCGTTTTTATGGAAGAAACGGGATAAGTGCCCACTTCAATTACTATGTCGTAAACTTTTTTTATTTCGGATAAGCTTTCCTCGTCCATCCCAGAAACGATTTTTTTAATATTTTCAAGCCTATGCACCTTATCGCCAGGGTTTATTCTTTCTGGAGAATAGCCGACCTTAAAATCCTCCCCACACTTGAGTCCCGATTCTTTTTCAAGAATAGGAACGCAAACGTCCTCCGTTACTCCAGGATACACGGTTGATTCAAAAACAACTATGCTATCCTTAACAAGATTTCTTCCAACAATCGTGCTTGCGCCAATAACGGGCGTAAGGTCGGGAGTGTGGTCAAGATTAACGGGAGTAGGAACGGCAACAATATGAAATTTTGCTTGCCTTAGGTCAGTTTCTTCACTAGTAAATTCTACAGTTGATGCCTTAATAGCTTCATCACCTACTTCTTTCGTAGGGTCAATACCCGATTTATAAAGGTCGATTTTAGCTTTATTTAAATCAAAGCCGACAACCTTTATTCCCTTTTTTGCAAAAGCCACAGCTATAGGCATACCAACGTACCCCAAGCCTACGATGGATAATTTTTCCTTCCCGTTTATTATATCAAGATATAGTGACATTTTTTATCTCCTTTCGTCCCTATTATATTTCTATTGCTTTAAGCCAAGCTTTTTCCGTCGCTTCTTGAGAGGAAAGCCCCCTTAAAGCCTCCTTATTATTTGCGAACTCTTTTCTTTTGTTTTGATAGTCTCCAAGATATACTGGCAAGATATTAGCTAATTCTTTATAATCGTTAAAGGCAACTATTTTTGCACCAATCTCTGCTAATTCATTATAAACTAGCCACGCTCCGTTAAACACTATCGCCCCACGATACAAGCACTCCTGCACTGAGGCAGAAAACGCATCTGTTGGCTGTGCGTGAAGCAAAACGTCTGATATAAGCCTAAGTTTTGCAGATTTATCTTCGTTCATATAATTGGTAAGAATAAGCTTTTCACAATTTAATTTACTTATTTCTTCTTTTAATTCCCTATCGTATTCTTCACTGCGCTTTCCGTACGTTAGGGTGTAAACGGCAATTATTTTATTTAGCAATTCATTTGGCAGTGTTTGAAGAGTTTTTGTAAGCGGAATAAGGTTTTGGCAATCTCTTCCATTATAACCTACAAGTACGGTTATTTTTGAAGAATCTTTTAAGCCAAAATAGTTAAAAAGCTCATCCCTAGTGAACTTCTTCTCCATTTCATCCATCTTATCAAACACTGACAAGCCGAAACGACAAGTCATTATTTTATCCTTAAACCTATCCCCGTACGCTTTGATAAAATTACTATATAGATGTGAAGTGGCCGTAGTTATAACGTCTGCCTTTTCATAGAATTTAGCGTAGGCTTTTCTTCTTTTTTCATCGCCTCTTAAAACCTCGTCACCCCAAACCGAAACGACAAGCTTTTTACAATGCTCTCGCATAATCTTTCCAACAGAGCCCCTAAATTTATTGACCCCGTGCACGTGAACAACTGAAAATTCACCATATTTCTCAGCTATCTTTTTACACCAAGCTTTTGCGCCCAAAAGTGTTCTAACGAGGGGAATTTTACTTACTAAGCCAACGTTTCTATCTTCTAGAATAACGCCTAAATCCTTATATTCTTGCTTTCTTTCCTCACTAATAAAGCCTTCCTTAATAAGAACAACTTGATAGCCGTTTTTCACTAAAACGTTCTCTATATATTGTTTAATGAATATGGAATTAGAATCCCCTACAACTAATATTTTCTTCATAAATAATATTAACCTTTTGCTCGTTTGAAATTCTATTGTTTTTTTCTTCTAAGCTTTGATAGAATATGCGACCTTTCTTCCTTATTAAAGCCAATAAACCAAATTGAAACTAAATAGATAACAATTATTAAGATAGCTTTAACGCCTAAATGTAACCAACCTGCAAAGGGATAATAGTAGTTCAATAAAAAACCGAACGCAAGACCAATTATAATTGCAGGTGCGAGCTTAACGTAACAGTCAAAGCTGAACTTTCCAATATTAATGCCTAGTTTAGTTTTGTAAAGAATCATATTCCCTATATTTCTAGCAAAATAGGATACGCAAATGGAAACGCACGCCCCAATTACGCCGAAATATTTAGAAAGAACTGCAACGAGAGCAATATTAACTACAGCCTTAATAATGTTTACTATAGTTAAATACTTTACGTTGTTTGTAACAACCATTGCGCTTTTGCCAACCTGTTGAGAAAGATAGAAAGGTGCAGGCAACATAAGAAGTAGAGCACAATAATACACGTCGATATATTCTGCCCCTATCCACAGTGTGATAAAATCTTGCCCCACGCAAGCAAACCCCACAACAATTAAGCAAATAAAAGCAAACTGATATCTGCCGACGTTGGTCATAAGTGGCAGAAGCTTACTAGTATCCTTGTCCTTATAGGCAATTCTTGCAATTTTAGGTATAAACATACCGTCTATCGCGTTAGCAAAAGTATAAACGTAGCCCTCTAGCGTTGAGGCAAAGCCGAATATGGTTATTGCAGCCGAGCTTACGGTTATTGCTAAAATGCTTGGGCAAATATTCATAATAAGGCGTGAACAAATTGCATTTAGCATTACCCAAACGGAGAAAGAGAATATCTCTTTAAGTAGCCCCTTATCAAAGCAACGCATATTAGCTTTTGCAGGCGTGGTGCTTCTGATAATTACCCACTTGATAAAGAAGAATAATAAATTCGATACTGCGTGAGCCGCAACAAGGGCATACAGCCCGTACCCTAAGAGAAGTGCCGCTACTATCATACCTACGGTCGTAAGCTTATGCAAAACGTCGCAAAGCTTTAACTGAATAAACTTCTCATAGGAATTCATTATTCCGTTAAGCGTGGTTGAAAAAGGAAATGCGACCACACTGTACGTTGCAGAAATTATGTAAACAATCTTAAACTTTTCAATTTCTTCAGGAGTGAGCGCCGTATAAATTTGTTCAATAAAGAAAAATACGCCGATTAAAATTACGCTGATTATCGCTGAAATTATAATGAAAAGCCTATAAACAACGCCTAAAAGGTTGTTTATTTCCTCTTGCTTTCCCTCTGCCCTATACTTAGACACAAAACGGGATACGGCAGAGCTAATACCAAAGTCAATCAAAAACATATTGATAAGAGAGGAAGCTAAGGTATATAGCCCGTAATCACTCTTACCAATTTTCGATAGCATCCACGGCGAATAAATAAGCGCAGACAGTATGCTTAGGCCTATCCCTAGATAGGACAATATCGCACCGATTTTTAGTTGTTTACCGGTGGAAACACTCATAATTTACACTCCACTATTCCACCACAGCATTCCTTGATTTCAGCTTCTGGTGGAAGCTCCATATAGTCCCCGTATCTCTTGCGCAAAAACTCGTCGTAATTTTTTGGGATAAAAAATTTAGTATCTTCAAACTGATGTTCTATTAAATCTTCAAAGGTATCTCTAGGTATAGGATACACTCCGTTATTTGGGTGAGAAACTTTATAAACGTACTTTGTCTTAAAGTTCTTAAACCACTTCATCGTTCCGCTACGAAAGGCGTTAATAAATGAATACGGAAGCCAAGAAAAAAGCTTATAAAATCTTCTCTTTTTCTTTGAGCCAGTATATATGCCACTTTTAACCTTGCCTACACAGGACCAAAAAAGCGCAAGCCTTACTTGAAGCTTTAAAAAGCACGGAACAATATTATCAATAGGGTGAAGGTCAATAAAAACACCGTTATGCAATTCTGAAAGTTTAACAAGCTCCGGCTCTTGAAAGACCGTGCCGTTAAGTCTAACCTTGCCCCAGTTATTTGGATAACGTTTTTCCGATTTCATATTGCTGAAAAAGATTTTTTCGCTAGGGTTCTTTTTCATATATCTTACGAACTTATCGTAGTCCTTCCTCGGCATTGCCATATCTATATCGTGGTCCCAAGGAATAAAGCCATTGTGGCGAACGGCACCAATTATCGAGCCACCGTATAAAGAGCACTTCCATCCGTGCTCACGGCATATACGGTCGACCTCCTTAGCAATCTCTAACTGCCTTGCGTGAAGGACCTTCATATCATATCCACAGACTGTATATTCCATTATATAATCTTCCTCGATTTTCTTCTTTTAATTGCACCGAAGATATTGCCCCATTTCCCATATATAATGCATTTAAATAAATAGGAAATTTTTCTTGCAAAACGAAGCCCAGGTCTGCCCTTTCCGGTAATCTTTGTAAGCTCATCAAAATAACCGTAATCTGGTACAACGTATTTAGGGTGCTTCATAGGAAAATGCATTTCCCTTAAAGGGTTATTAAACATTTTTCTTTGCTTTTTGGTTAAAAGCTTTAACTCTGCATTGGAGTGCGTTGACTCCTCAGTAAGCCCAATATTAGAAGCGAGATTAACTCTCGGAATAATAGCAACTCTGTTGTTGAGAATACAATCAAAACCTAAAATACTCTCCCAAAACTCTCTGCCACTTTTCTCGTGTTTTATACCCGATTTATACCACTCGTCAAAAAGCTTGCCGTGGCGAGTTTTCACGTTCTTCATATTATATTCATCGTGAAGGAAGGAATAGGTTGAATCCCAGCCTTCAGCAACCCTTCTCCAGCTTGCCCACGCACCAGAACCGTTATACCAGAAAAGATAGTCACTCTTGCAATCCTTTGATTCCCCTAGCATATTATATCCACAAATGTGGTTTATCCTCTCGTCGTTTTCGTATCTGTCTAGTAGCTCTTTGCAATATGGGAAAAATGATAAATCTGGCAACTGGTCATCCTCTAAAACTATACATTTATCTACTATAGAAAAAGCCCATTTATGAGATAGAAAAGTAGAAGGGTCACAGCCCATATTGTTTTCGTGATAGTTTCTATGTACTTCACACTCCCAATCAATATTTTCGGCAATTTTTCTGCACTCTTCTATGCCCTTTATATCCTTTTCATTGCCCTCTCTAGGCCCATCCTGCCAAAGCAATAGAACTTTTGGCTTAGCTTCTCTAACCCTTTCAAAAACCTGCTTAAAGGTGTCAGGTCTAGCAAAGAATATTAAAAGTACGCCAACGTCTATTTCCCACTTTTTCATTTACAGTCACTCCTTAATCTTTTTTCATAAAGGCAAACACCACCATCGGCACGATAAAAAATGCCATCATTGGAAGTGGAAGTGCCGCGTGTATCGGGTTAACAAACCCAGTTGCTATAACCGAAAGAAAAGTCACCAAGAAACAGTTTTTCATTTTCTTTTCGGGTAAAAATTCGTTTATTTTAGTGCGAGAAGAAAAATATAACCAGTAAAAGGGAATTGCGCCAACTAAGCCTATATCTGAAAGCACAGTTAAGAAAGTTGCGTGCCCATCAAACTGCATAGAGCTGTTTCCTATTAGCGGACTGTTTACAAAAGCCTCTAGCGTATCCTTATACAGTTTAATTCTTCCCCCGAGATTGTAGCCCATCTTTTCTCCCGAAAAGAAACTTGCAACCTCTAAAAGTCTTATCGACATGCTACCACTTGCAACGTTCAATGCAAAAAACTCAATTATCATCGGCAAAAGAACAAGCAACAGTGGTGTAATTACTAGCGTTAAAACCTTAGTTGTTCTGCTTTTTGCACAAATTAAAATCGCCACGTAACAAAAGGCAACGGATATCAAAAGAGACAAGGTGTATTTTGCAACAACTAAGAATACAAATCCTATTATTAGATAAATAATTATAGCAGTTTTTTTCAATCGTGATTCCGTATGAAAGAAGAGTGCAAACATACCGGGAAGACTTATAGATACTGCGTAAACAAAGTTATAGGTACCAACGTTCTTTTCAGCCATCTCGTTAAAATCCGACCATACTCTTGATGCAGTGTCGTTCACCGAAAGTTCCCCAAGTGACCTTATCATAACGTAAACTACTATAATCAACGATACGATTATTAAAAAGTTTATTTGACCCTTTTTAGCAAAGCTAAAAATTCTATAGCTTACAATAATAGGCAAAAAGGTAAAAAACAACTGCTGAAATTTTGAAGCAAATCTTTTTAGGTCATAGTTTGAAACTTGTGTGCCAACCGTGTGCGTTACCGTAAGAAAATAATAACAAAAAGTTACAAAAACAATTGCAATAAGCATCTTAAACATTTTATCGGCAACGTCCTTTGTAAGCACAGAAGTAGTCAGAATATAAAAAATGTAAACAAAACCTATTGCCACCGACAAAACAAACGGAACGCTGTTTGATGCTGATGGCAACAGATAGTATATAAGAAGAAAGGCAATTAACCCTATCTCAAAATCAGATATGATTTTTTTATTCTCCTCTCCTGTTTTAATGTTTAAGTTATTCATACAGTTACTTTTCTCTTTTCTTTAATAAGTCTAAATAAATTTGTTCGTATTTACCAAGCTGTTTTTCTATTTCAAAATTTTCATTCACAAAATCAAGCCTACCTTGAACGTCGCCTTTTTCTGCACTTAAAACCTCAAGCACCTTATCAATAAGCGCATCTCCGTCACCATCTAGAACCAAATACCCACAACCACTTGAAACAATTTCAGCAGTTCCAGTATTATTATAAGCAACAACTGGTGCCCCACACGCCATTGCCTCTGCAGTAACCTTGCCAAAGGTTTCAGCAGGTGAAGGATTTACAAACACGTCTGCCATACTATATAGTGCTGCAAGTTCTGCTTGGTTTTCCGTTCTACCAATAAACTTTAGCTTATCAGTATTCTCTCTGCCACCTGAGTTTCCAACTAGCACCACCTCGGTGTTGTCGTCAGCTCTTTCGCTGAGCTTTTTAAATACTTCAAACCCCTTAGAAGAACTCCAGCTTTGTGCAACGCCTAAAACTATTTTAGAATCTTTTTTTAAATTAAATTTTTCCCTTAACTTATTTGGGTCTCCACAAGGGTTAAACACGCTTAAGTCTATCCAGTTATAAACATAGTTGTGGTTAACGTTTTCGCCAAACAGTGCTGATTTTTTTGCACATTCACTAACCCACTTACTAACGCCGATTACAGTTAAATCTAAACCTTTGTATAGTTCACTTTTTTTCTTGAAAATTCTTTCCGTTTGCTTTTTTGCACTTCTACCCTTATACTTAGGGCAATTTATACAGTTGGAAATATAATTTTTGCAATCGTGATATATAAAGTGAAAACACCCACCTGTAAAAAACCAACAATCGTGCAAGGTAATTACAACGGGTATGTTGTTTTTTTTAAGGTAGTTAAAAAGAATTGGCAAGTTAATATAATTACTATGCAAATTTCTTAAATGAACGACGTCTGGCTGAATCTTTACAAGCCTTTTAACAAGCTTTCTAGTTGCTCCTTTTGAATAAAAAGCTTGATTATTGAAAATCCTACTAAAAAGTGCGTGTGCTTTATGGTCTAAAGTACTCCCTATTCTTAAAATTTTATCATCGCTCTTAGTGGATTTAGAAGCCCAAAAAACGTAGGCTTCATGCCCTTTTTTTAATAGATAATTATGTAGTTGTTCGGTAGTTTTTCCCGTACTGCCGAAGCCATAAACGGCATTAATCTGCACAATTTTCATCTACATCTTCCTTTTTATCAGTTAATGCAATCATATCGTCTAAAAGTTGTTTTTGAACGCTTGCCTTACTGTGGTTAAGAATTCCACACCTTATTGCCTTTTCACCGTACTCCAATATTATATCAGGATTAGTATGGAGGCTTAAAAGCACTTTTTCTATTTCCTTGGAATTGGAAACAGTTATCCCCGCATCCTCTCTTTTTAAATATTGAAGAGCGTTTTGCGATTCATGACAAATCGCCATAACGGCACACCCCGTCGCCATACAATCAATAAGCTTTGTGGAAAAAGAATACCTCGTTACCAAGCGATTTTTTATATCAAAGCTTTCAACGTGAAGTGCAACGTCAGCATTTTCATACACCTTTGGCACCTCCTCTGCTGGGATTCTCCCCTTAATTTCGCTGTGAGCCTTGTTATCAAGCCATTTTGAATATCTTTTTTTATACGGACTTTGAGTATAAATATCTAACTTAAATTTCTGCTCATTGCCGTTAACTTTTGCTATTGCTTTTGCTAATAGTTCAAGAGTTTTCCATCTATTACAATAAAGCTTGCCAGTATATACAAACTTAATAGGTTTATTAATAGTTTTATGCGCCTTAGCTAAATCAAATTCTCCACACTTAGCAAGGAAATCGGTATCCACCTTAAACAGTTTTTTATATTCTTCACCCTGCGCCTCTGCATCCGTATAATATTTAGAATAAAACCTAACGTTTTTCCTCATGTACGGTCGAAGAGCAAAACGCCTTAGCCAAAACATAGGACTTAGAGAAAACTGCTTTAAAGAATACTCATCGTCTGCAGTGTAAACGATAAAGGGAATTTCTGGGATAAGCTTATGAACTTCTCTCTCTACCCTACAAATTCTTATTGAAGCTTTTCTCTGCGAAAAAACAATATCGGGATTAAACTCCTCAATAAATTCCTTAAGCTTTTGCCTATCTATCTTGCCGTGCTTCCAAACAAAATCCCTAATTGCTCTAAAAGTTTCAGTTTTAAGAAGTGGAGAAACTTTTTTTTCACCAGATGCTGGAGACGCGTTCTCTTCAGGAAGGTATTCAAACTGTTTGCCTGCTTTTTTGCACGAGAAAAGACTACGAGCCATCGCTTTATCAGAAATTTGGAAATATCTTGTGCAACATTGATTTAAGGGCTTCCCTCCACTGCAATAAACGTGCGCAAGTTCTATATCCTCAAAGTTTGTAAACCAGTTGGACATATTATTGTTGCCGTATTTTTTATCATTCCATTCCTCACTGGTTAAAAGCAAAACTCTCATAGCACCTTCCCTTTAATGGGTTTTTTTATCGTGAAGCTTATGGTAAAGCTTCTTAGCAAATGCCCTCATCCCTTTGGGCATAATTCTTTTTAATTTAACGCTGAACGTTTCCGTCTTTTTGCACGCCTTAATGAGCCCGTGTTTTTGATATGTAGTCGCAAAACGCTCACGGAGATTAACGTATTTTTCCTGTTTGTTCTGAGTTGAGCTCATGTTGTTTTTCGTTGCCTTTTCATAGCTAGTCTCAAACAACTTAAACTCTTCTTTTTCTAAACGGCTAATGAGCTCTAACCCTCGCTCCGTTCTTGCAAAGATACAGGAAACTCCGTTAGGATTCCAAAACTCATCCGTCTCCTTTATCCCCCAAAAATCACCAACTCTTATGTCTGCAACACCGTTTATATCCCTATATTTACAGTTGAAACAGCTATGTCTATTATAAACCTGAAAACCGTAACCATAATATGACCCGAAAAGAGTGGTAAGCTTAGTTTTTCCGTTTTCAAACCTCTCCTCTAGGTGAGGAACAAACCAACCGTTTTTCTTGCTTCTCGCATTGATATAGGTGAGCTTTGATTTGTTTTTTTTCTCCGAATAAGCTTTATATTCTTCAGCAATTTTATACGAGGTTACACCCATACAAACAAGCTCGCAAGTATATAAATTTTCGTATTCATTTCCTAGAAACAGTTTTAACCCCGCAACGTCGCACGGGCAACCGACAAACAAAACGGATACGTCTTTTTTAAGCGCTTCCTTAACAGCCTTGAAAACGTCTCCCTTTTCGCTTTGCACATATTTTGAGCTCATTAACGCCTTAAGTTCTTCGCTCTCCGTTACGCAAACGTACTTTGCCTTTACGTAATCTTCAGCGTAGGTAACACCGAAAACAACGCCACCCTCTTTTATTATTAGCTGAGAAATAGTTGTTGCAAAACCACCGGAAGTGCACGAATTCATTATTTCATCTTTTAACGAATACCCGGCAAAAGTTTTTAAATAAGGCTTGTATTCACCTATGTTTTTCTCTTTTACAGGGCACACCCTATCACAAGCTTTGCAGTCTAAACACTTATCTTCTAGGAGGCTAGGATATATAAATCCCTCACTGTCATATTCCATAACGATTGCACTGCTAGGGCACGCGTTTTCACAAGCCCCACAACCACAACAATCGTTTTTTTGTGCTAAATAATTAGCCATTTCTTTCTCCCACGTATTCTGCATAAGTTACGCCTTTTTTAATGCCCTTCATTCCCTTATGCATCCACTTCATTTTCTTACAAAAGCTTAGCTTCTTTTCACGCCTTAAGCGATAGCAAGTAAATAAACATCTTAGCTCCTTTAATATAAAGTTACACTTATATTTATACTGAATAAAGGCACCTAAATTATAGAAATACTTTTCAGAATATCCTGTAAACCAGTTAGAGCCACCACCATAATCCACGGTAGCGATAACAAAGGGATGCTCGTAAATTTTCATTCCTTTTCTTCTAATATCGTCCTGAAATAAAATTTCCTCGCCACCTCCCCACTGTGTACCCGAGCCGAAGTTTTCATTCATACGAATCCCGTGCTCGTTTATCCTAGGCAAATAAACTGTTATCATTTGTGAACTATATCCTCGGAATGATGGAGCCTTTCTTATTTTACTTATTTGATAATAAGTTTTTTTCATTTTATAATTAATTCGTTTAACATTGAAAACTATTGTAGCAGCTTTAGGTAATTTTTCGTATGCTTCTATGATGTTTTCTTTATAGTTTTCACTAAACTCCTCGTCATCATCACAAAACAAACAAATCTCGCCTCTAGCATTATCGAGTGCCATATTACGACTTTTTGATAAGCCACGAGTGGAAGTGGAAATCATTCTCCAAGTATATTCGCCGACCTTAATTTCCTCGTACTTATCTTCATCGCACTGGTTAATTATAAGTAGGTCGCTATTAACCTTGGTCTTATATGCAATTGAAAAATCTTTTTGATGCATTACTGACATTAACACTTCAAACTTAACCTTGTTTTCCTGCATTTTCACTCCTTTACAAACTGCTTTCTATTGACTCTTTTAAGAAATTTAATGATTTTTCCCTTTCTTCCTCTATTATTGTATTAACACTAATGTAATCAATATCTGAATCTTCATGTGGAATATCTTGTCCCTTAGATAGATATCTTACGTTTAGTTTAAGCAAATCTAAAACTGTTTTTTGGCGAGAGGATTGGTCGTATTGTTGATATTCTCTCTCTATTGACCAAAACTGCTTTCCGTATATTATAGAAAACAACATTCCGTGATAAGAATCGGTAATGGTTTCTTCCGCACTCTCTATATAGCCTATAAATTCTCTTGGCCCGATTTCAGGGTAGGTCACCTTTACCCCTTCTTCTTCACACTTTGAAAGGGTTGCCCCTAGCGCCACTATGTTTAGCCCCCTTAGTTTAGCGTAGGAAGAAATTTTTTCTTGTGTATCAGTAGAAGGCGCATCAAGAAAATAGCAAAGCAAATATTTGTCTTGTTCACTACACTCCCTTTTCACGTTGTCCCAAGCGCTTTTTTCTCTCAAAAGCACGGGGTCTAAAACAACTAAGGCATCTCTACCGGTAAGTTCTTTTATTAGCCTTTGTCCTTCGTTTTCCCTAACCGACAAATAAGGGATTTGTGAAATAAACTTTTTCATTTTACGCCTGTTATAATTAGGAATAAAATCTCTACCTATACTTGGCGCGTATGCAATTCTCTTACCCTTTGGAGCAAATCGAAGATACATAAGTGGATCAACGTAAAGCGTCGTTGAACACCAAATTTGATCACTTCCACAAATAAATTTATAATATTCGTCGCTCTTTGCTATTTTTTTAAGCCCATAATGAGAAGAAGTTTTCTGTGTAATTTCTTCACTAACGAACTCATTAAACTTCTTTATGGTTTCTTCCGTTATTTTTCTTGAATTCATATCGTTAACGTTGACCATTGTAGAAGACCATAGACTAGGATGAAAAACGAGTTTAAGAAGGGAAGAAATAATCTTCATAGGGCGAAAATCAAAGTTTTTTGATAAATTTCCCCTTTCCCAAACGATTTCACTTTCGTACCCTAAAGATTTTACTGCCTCACAAAGAGCAAAACATTGCAAAACGGAACCGAAGTTTTTTAAGTTTGTCCTATTTATTACTGCTACTTTTTTCATTATTAACCTTTTAATAAGTTAAGTTTGTTTTCAAGAATATGCTTGAGCAAAATTTCTTGGTCAAAAGATTTTTTAACGTGCTCTGTTGCTTTTTTTGCAAGGCGCATAGCAAAATCCTTGTCTGCAATTTTCACCATTGCCTCATATAGTGCCTGGCTATCCTTAGGTTCAACGACAAGTGCCGTTTCACCGTCTATCACTTCGTCAATTGGACCTGGGATATTGGAGATTATAGCCGTAGTTCCCATTGCCGCCGCCTCCATTACAACATTGCCAAACCCTTCGCGATAGCTTGGAAAGAGAAGCACGTCCATAGCGCAATAATACTTTTCCACCTCACTAACAGCGCCTGTGTATATGACACGCTCATCCTCAAGTGATTGCTGGTAAACTTCTCTATTGAGTGTCTCCTCCCCTTCTTTGGGTCCAACCATTAAGAGTTTAGCGTTTTCCGTCTTTAAGAAAGCTTCAAGCAACTCGTTAACGCCTTTGTCTCTAGTAATTCTTCCAACAAAGCCGTAAACGAATTCCTCGTCTACTATTTGATACTTCTCACGAATTTCCTTGCGAAATTCTTCTCTCCTTGAAACGTCAAAACGGTTGAGGTCAAGCCCTCCGCTACTGCCGTTCCAAACAACCTTACCTTTTTCCTCTTTAAACAATTTCTCTTTAACGGCAAGCGCAAGGTTTGAAGGACTTACACATTCAACATGGGTAGAGTTTTTGCACGCCTTTTTCTCGAGTAGATAGAGTATTTTCCTCTTTATTCCCTGTTCGCCTAAATATCTTAAACCCATCAGATGATAATTTCTCACCCTCGTCCTAGCCTTTTTCGCGGCTATTGAAGCATAAAATGCAGCGTTAGGAGTGGAATACTGTATTAAATCAAACTTTTCCTTTTTGAATATCGCTTTAAGCTTTTTTATTGCCTTAAGCGACCCTAAGAAACTAATTCCCCTAGGAATTTCAATAGGTATGTAACGAATATTCTCACCCAAAATATCTTTGAGCGTATCGTCATTCGAACATATAACGGTAACGTCAAATCCATTTTCTGCCAAGAATTTAAGCTGTGGAACAAAAAAAGCCTTTATAGAAACCGAAAGGGTTGTAACGTAACAAATTTTTGACATTTTAATCTTTCTTCCTTGTCGGAACTCCTACATAAGTTCCTTTTTCCGTTATATCCTTCACCACCACTGCGCCTGCACCTATAATGCACTCTGCGCAAATGTTAATATTGTTTTTTACAACAGCTCCTGTCCCTAAAAAACTACTCTCTCCTATCGTAACTGTACCAGCTAATCTCACGCCAACAGATACGTGAGAGTAATCATTTATCACGGAATCATGGTCAACCGAGGCACAGGTATTTATTATTACTCCCTCACCAATCTTTACCGAGGGGTTTATTACTGCCCCTGCCATAATTACAGTGCCCTTGCCAACTTCAACTTCCTTTCCAATAACGGCACTAGGATGAACAAGTGTTGCAACACTTCCACCAAACTGCGTTATAGCCTTCAGCACTTTTCTGCGAGCGTCTGCGCTTCCTATCGCAACGAAAAAATCGGAATCAGTAACATAATTTTCTGCATGACAAACCTTTCCCATAACAGGATAACCTAAACAGGTTTTAACGTCACCGTCGTCAAGAAATATAATCTCATTATATTTTTGCATTTTATCGGCAATATCTGCACACACCTTTCCGTGTCCACCTGCACCGATAATTACTAGCCTTTTATTCATTATTACTTCCCTTAAATTCTTCCATTGTTGCTGCCGTTTCCGAGGTTATTCCCTCTCTTTTTAGCACGGAAAAAACCGTTTTGAATATTATTTTTATATCTAAAAACAAAGAAACTTCTCTTACGTATTCAATATCTAAATCGAATTTTTCTTCCCAAGAAATAGCATTCCTGCCGTTCACCTGTGCAAGCCCCGTAAGTCCAGGTCTAACGTCGTGACGATGCTTTTGCTCTTCATTATATAACGGAAGATACTTTACTAAAAGTGGTCTAGGACCAACTATGGAAATATTGCCGATAAAGATATTTATCAGAGAGGGCAATTCGTCAAGAGAAGTACTCCTAAGCATCTTGCCGTACTTTGTAAGCCTCTTTTCGTCTGGCAAGAGATTGCCATTCTCGTCCTTCTCGCACGTCATTGTGCGAAACTTTATTAACTTAAATATTTTTTCCTTTTTCCCTGGTCTTTCCTGAGTGAAGAACGGATTCCCCTTCATTTTTATCGCACCCACAATAGTTAGCACAAGAAGTAATGGAGACATTATAATTATCGCAAGCCCCGATAAGAGTATATCGTAAAACCTTTTGAAAAAAGGACGATATAATAGTGCTGAAATAAGTATTAAAAGCGCAACCCCTACTATTATCGTTGCAACTATACCCCACCACTGGGAAAATAAATACTCAATAAACTCTTTCATTAGTTAAAACAACTCTTTACAATTTGTATAATAATATTTTGTTCCTCTTCGGTCATTTTATTATCACTTGGAAGACATAAGCCACGCTCAAAAATGTCTGCACCCACGTCATTTATACTTTCATAGCCGTTCATAGCACCGTCACGAGTTACGAACACCCTGTCTCTATAAATGGGTTGCATATGCATAGGCTTCCAAATCGGTCTACCTTCGGCGTTAAACTTAGCAAGCTCAGAGAGTATCTGTGTTGGGCAAGATTTTCCCTTTTCCGTCTTAAACTCTGCTACTAATTCACCTCTCTTTTGCTCACACATAGCCTCTTTATCAATAATCATACAAGAGAGCCAGTAGTTTGATTCTGAGGTTTTTCCGTCAAATGGATTCATTTTAATGGGAAGGTCCTTAAACCCCTCCTTATAACGCTCGTAAATTGCCTTTTTTTGCGCAATATGTTCTTCTAGATAGGGAATCTGACCACGAACCACACCTGCAATTACGTTGCTCATACGATAGTTGTACCCTAGGTCCTCATGCTGGTACCAAGGTGCGTTTTCACGGCTTTGAGTCGACCATTTGCGTGCCAATTTAGCGCATTCTTCATCGTCTGTTAATAGCATTCCACCAGACGAACCAGTGATAATTTTGTTACCGTTAAAGGATATTGCATTAAACTTACCAAACGAGCCCGTCTGCTTGCCCTTATAAGTTGCGCCTAGAGATTCTGCAGCATCCTCAATAAGTATCGCGCCGTATTTTTCACAAATATTAACTATTTCGTCAAGCTTGGCTGGAACACCGTAAAGGTTTGCAACCACAACAACCCTTGTGTTTGGAAACAATTGAAAAGCCTTTTCAAGCGCTTTAGGATCCATGTTCCAAGTGTCGTACTCAGTATCAATAAAAATGGGGTTTGCTTTTTCATAATATACGGGATTAACGGTTGCCGCAAAAGTCATGTCTGTGCAAAAAACGTTATCTCCTTCCTTAACCCCTGCAAGCTTTATTGCTAAATGAAGCGCAGCCGTTCCACAAGCTAGGGCAACAGCATATTTACACCCTACCTTTTCAGATAAAAGCCTCTCACATTCGTTTATGTTTTCGCCTATCGTTGACATCCAGTTAGTTTCATACGCTTCGTTAACGTATTTAATTTCTTCACCATGCATCGTTGGAGTTGATAAGTATACTCTCTTTTCAAAAGGTTTCATTGTTTTTTCCTATCCAAAAGTTATAATTATGTATAATAATCCACATTAGGGCATAATTATACATAATTTATTATATCACTAATGCACTATTCCGTCAAGACCAAATGTTTTTAATAATAAAAAAATAATGCGTTTTTCACATGCTTTTTACACGTTTTTGACAACTTTCGACAAATAGCTTAATTTAGACGTAATTAGCCCTATCAACTGCAACTTTTTCCCAAGCATAATTGGAACGATTATCGGCTTGGGATACGGTAGTTGCACAAAAAAGAAAAGCACCCATAAAAATGAATGCTTTCTTTTTTGGATGCAGCAACTACTATTCGTTGCGTTAGCAACACGTCGCAACGTGTTATATAATATTAATAGCAATGTTATAAAAGGTTATTTGCTAAAATTAGTTTGATATTATCTGCGACTTTTTCCCGCAATAGCGAAGCGGTTGCCTTGGAAAAATACGTTGCTAAATAGAAAAAAAAAGGCCAACTTATTTGTTGGTCTTTTTTGGATGCAGCAACTACCTATTTTCCCAAGCCGTCGCCAGCTAAGTATTTTCGGCGCTGATGAGCTTAACTTCTGTGTTCGGTATGAGAACAGGTGGGACCTCATCGCTAACGTCACCGCAATGGTATATTTTCAGG